>NZ_JAAXLJ010000001.1 GCF_012641075.1 Secundilactobacillus angelensis
AAGGGTATTGATAAAAATCTAGAAAAGAAAAAAACCAGCAACCACGGCGATTTAACGCTGCATGGAAGCTGATTAGTGTTGTTCGATGGGCAGTCAGGGGATCGAACCCTGGACCCACGGATTAAGAGTCCGTTGCTCTGCCAGCTGAGCTAACTGCCCATAATGGCTTGTTTAAAGCCTTGTGATTAAGTATCTGTCTTAATCAACGTTTACTAATATATCATGATAAAAAGTACTTGGCAACTATTTTTTATAAAAAAATGGCAGAATATTTAACTTAATGAATAAGTTGCAAGAATCTGCCTGTGGCTAAGAAAACGATTGTACTATACAATCTTTTTCACTTTTACGCGATAAACGCAAGGCACGCAACAGTTTTGCCCCTTTCGCGTAATGTAAAATACTGTGATATAATGAAAGTTGTGCAGGTATGATCCAAATGTACCTACCACTTACTTGAATGCTCCTGCGCGGCCCGTGCTACTGCGTTGGAATGACCGATAAGCACCTAATACTAAAACTAATACTTGAACGAATCGTTATCTGAAGGAGGACATTTCAGATGAAAAAAGTTATTCTCGTTGTCGATGATGAAAAACCAATTACTGATATTGTAAAATTTAACCTAACTAAAGAAGGATACGAAGTGGTCGTCGCCCATGATGGTGAAGAAGCACTTAAACAAGTTGAAGAAGTTAATCCAGATTTGATTATCCTGGACTTAATGTTACCTAAGATTGATGGGCTGGAAGTTGCCCGTCAGGTACGGATGAAACACGATATGCCGATCATTATGGTTACGGCCAAAGACTCTGAACTAGACAAGGTTCTGGGTTTGGAATTGGGTGCTGATGACTATGTCACTAAACCTTTCTCCAACCGTGAATTGGTTGCTCGAGTGAAGGCTAATTTGCGTCGTCAAAATACGGTTAACGCAGCTCAGCCCGAAGAAGAGGAAAATAAAGATATTGAAATTGGCGATTTGGTTATTCATCCAGATGCCTATTCTGTCACGAAACGTGGCCAAAACATTGAACTCACTCACCGTGAATTTGAGTTACTTCATTACTTAGCCCAGCATATTGGTCAAGTTATGACCCGTGAGCACTTACTTCAGACGGTATGGGGTTACGATTATTTCGGTGATGTTCGAACGGTCGATGTTACCGTACGTCGGCTTCGTGAAAAAATTGAAGATAATCCCAGTCACCCAACCTGGTTAGTTACCCGTCGTGGTGTGGGGTATTATTTACGGAATACAGAAAGCGAGTCAGGTCAGGCGTAATTCTACGCGTGCAAGGCGTTTAAGGGGTAAACGGTAGCGTGAAACGAAAATTAAAATGGTATCATTCGATACAATTTAAAATCGCGTTCGTATTCGCGATGATGCTCATTATTACATTGGAAATTGTCGGAGCCGTGTTTGTACAGCAGCTTGAGACGCAAAACTTGCGGCAATTTAAAAGCCAAATTTCGCTGCAACGTTACGTCAGTACAAACTTAACCACGCAACTTTCACGGTCGAATACAGACGCTTCTAACCGACAGATTCGGATTCTTCTGTCTGATGCCAATATTCCTAGCACGGCGAACGCGCAAATCCGCGTCATCGACAATAAGGGCACCATTCGGGGGACAAATGAGGCCAACAATCAGCAGATTGTTGGTCAAAAAACCACTGACGACACCGTTAAAAAGGTCATTTATAATAACAGTGCCGGCAGTGAAACTACGACGTTTGACGCGTCGACAAATCAATACTATTACACTAAGGTCACACCACTGATCAAGCAAAGCAGCGGGAGTAGTACGCCCGTTGGAGTTGTGTATATTCGTGCTAGCTTGGAAAGTGTGTATGACAGTATCAGCAAAGTGACAGCTTTATACCTTGTTGCTGCCATCACTGCGATTGTCATGGGGTTAATACTGTCTATCGTTATTTCCCGGGCAATTACTGTGCCAATTACTGAAATGAAGGAACAAACACAACGAATCGCCAGAGGAGATTACTCTGGACAGGTTCAAGTATATGGAAACGATGAGTTGGGTCAGTTAGCCAGTGCGGTTAATAACCTTTCTGTTCGTGTGGAAGAAGCCCAAGAGTCTACTGAATCTGAGCGAAGACGGCTGAACTCTGTTCTGGCGCATATGACCGATGGTGTTATTGCGACTGATCGGCGAGGAAATGTCACGATTATTAATGAAACAGCCGTGGAATTCTTGGATGTTGATTCCAATCAGGCAATTGGGCAATCAATTTTGGATATTTTAAACATCCGGAATCAGTATACCCTCCGTGATTTGTTAGAAGACCCGGATGAAATCATGCTGGACTTCTCTACTGAGGATCACGACTTAATTTTACAGGCCTATTTCTCACTGATTCAACGTGAGTCAGGGTTTATTAGTGGTTTGGCCTGTGTGCTTCATGACGTTACTGAACAGCAAAAGATTGATAAAGATCGTCGCCAATTCGTATCAAACGTGTCACACGAATTGCGGACGCCGCTTACTAGTGTCCGGTCTTACGTTGAAGCTTTATCTGATGGTGCTTGGAAAGATCCTAAGATTGCACCGAAATTCCTGAAAGTCACGCAAGAGGAAACGGATCGAATGATTCGAATGATCAATGACTTGTTGACACTGTCTCGAATGGATTCAGGCACGCAAAAGCTGAATTTGGAACTGGTTAATTTGAATGAGTTGTATAACTATATTTTAAATCGGTTTGACATGATCATTGATAGTGATGAGCAAAAAGACCGATCTGATAAGCATTACACGATTAAGCGAGAGTTTACTAAGCGCGATCTTTGGGTCGAAATTGATACGGACCGCTTCACACAAGTGATTGATAATATTATGAATAATGCGATTAAGTACTCGCCGGATGGTGGTGTCATCACTTGTCGTTTGATTGAAACAAATAATAACGTGATCTTAAGCGTTGCTGATCAAGGACTTGGTATTCCCCGAGCAGATATTCCTCACGTGTTCGATCGATTTTATCGGGTTGATAAAGCCCGTTCTCGTGCACAGGGTGGTACTGGCCTGGGTCTGGCGATTTCCAAAGAGGTTATCCAGTCATTGGGTGGCAAGATTTGGGTAGAGAGTCGTGAAGGTCACGGGTCGACTTTCTATATTTCACTGCCATACGAACCTTACGATGAGGGGGATGATCTCTGGGATGAAGCTTAGAAATTTGTGGCTGCCAGGCAGTCTAACGGTTGCAATACTAATCAGTCTTGGCCTTTCAGGTATGATGTGGACTAATCCAGCTCACTCGAACATCAGCAATCGCACAAAAGTTACCAAGAATTCGGATAATAGTACCAATACGACTTTTCAAGATATCTATTTGCCTTCACAGCTTGTTTCCACCAGTAATTCCGGAAAGCAGGCGTTACTGACTAACAGTCGGGTTAACGTGGCGACCGATTTACGTGATCGGATGAGTCATTTTACCGCTGAAAAGGCGGAGACAACCACGCAAGGTAATTCTAAGAAGTATCTTGCCCAATTAAAGCGAAAAGGCACTATCTTAATGAGCTATAATTCCGCTATTTCCGTCGATTTCTTTCAAAAGGCGTTTAATAATCAGATCAAGATTCCTAATCAGAAGTTTAATCGGTTGCAGATCATGTTTAACGATCCCAACCACCTTTATCTGTTAAATGATCACGGCTATCGGGTTGTGCGAGTCACGCTAAAGAACTATAAAGCAAGTAAGCTGAAAAATAGTTCCACCAATACAATGGTGAAACATCCCGTTTCTTTCAAATTATTTCACGGTAAAATCATGTTGAGTTCGTCTAAGAGTGTTAAATTGAATACTTACAGTTACCAATTGACGCAACAAACGGCAGACTACTACGCTAATCGAGTCATGACAACTAATTCGAATAGCAATGTACAAATCAAACGGCACGCTAACAGTACCGACTACGATGACCACGGTTTCCGGCATATGTCCGTTGATAAGAAGACGGATACGGTGAACTTTACCGACTATAATTCACAAGTTAAGGGCAGCAGCTTTCTGCAAACAATGAATCACGTCTATGAACAGCTCGTTATGGTGGGGATACCATTGAATAACGTGCGCTTTTACTCATATGATTCAGGCAGTGATACAGCTGTCTTTCGGACTTACGTCGGTGGACTACCAGTCTTTGATCAAAGTGATTTTGGTGCCATCCAAATGAAGGTACTAGACCAGTCTTCATACCGCATGAAGTTCTCTCTGGATAGTTTGCAGGTGCCACTTCCACCAGTACAGAGCTCGGCAACGATTATGTCGACTAATGACCTGTTGAAACAATTGAAGAACGCTGGCATTAAAGAGAGTAAAATTCAAGATGTTCAGCTTGGCTACGAATGGAGCCGGGATAAGTCACTGTCCAACGCAGTTAATCTATCACCAACTTGGTATGTTGAAATTGGTAATCAATGGCAAAATTATCGGTCTCTAGTTGGCCAACAGTGAAAGGGGGTAGCCGGAAGTGAATTTTAAGCGAATTCAATTCATTTTTTTAGCGATCTTTATTGCGATGGATATTATGTTGTTTCTAGCTTATAACCGCAGTAGCGTTGGTGATTCTACTGCTACGGGAAGTAATAACATCTTGGAAGAAATGCGTAAGGATCAAATTTCGTATAGCAAGCCGACTACCACAAAACAAGAAGGCTATTATTTCTCAGGAAATAACGGCGAGGCGTTGCGGCAAGCCGCTCCTGACTTGCAACAGCAGAATCTTCGTTTTAATGGTGCCGAATTGGTCAGTCAGTTTAAACAACCCCTTAAAGTCACTAACGGGTCGGTTAAGCAAACGTTAAATAAGGTTGTGGCCAATCCAGGGATCATTGCTGAAGGTAAGGATTATCGCTATAGTAAGCAACTTTCTAGCAGTAGTGAAATTATTTACGTGCAGCAGGTGGAAGATCAGCCGGTATATTCCCATTTTGGTCAGATTCGTTTTGACTTAGACAGTCGGCGTCGAGTCATTGGGTATAGTCAAAATTACTTACAAGGCATTAAGACTTTGAAGGAAGCCTCTGAGACGATTAGCGAGGAACGGGCGTTAACCTGGTTATACCAGTATAATGAAATTCCAAACGGCGCCAAGATTTCATGGGCCCACATGGCTTATACCCGTCTCTTAACCGCTCGGGGACAGTACGTCTTTTTACCAACTTGGGTATTTGCCGTTAAGATCAATAGCTCTTCATCAGTTATTTTAAAACGGGTGAACGCTTATAACGGTGAAGTCATCAAAACCGGTGAAAATAATCAAAATAGCAATGCTAATTCAGAAATATTTACACTCACATAATCACTTATAAGCAGTATTTAATGATTGCGTTTCGACGTGAAATGCGTTGTAATAGTAACGACGAACAATCATTGAGAAGTGAGTAAGTAAGATTATTCACGACCCTACCAATGACCATGTTGGCAGGGTTTTTGTATTTAAATAAAGGGAAGTTGGTCGGTTTATGCAAGAGCAAAATGATGGCTTAAAGGTGAGTGTTCTAGCCAGTGGCAGTACGGGTAACTGTACGTACATCGAAACGGCTGATCACAAGATTCTAATTGATGCCGGTTTAAGTGGTAAAAAAATCGAAAATCTCATGCAATCCATCGGCCGTGATTTAAGCGACGTTGATTCACTTTTCGTAACGCATGAGCACTCAGATCATCGCAAGGGTGTGGGAGTCTTAGCTCGGCGTTATGGTATGGATGTTTATGCTAACCAGGGCACTTGGGATGCTATGGCTAGTAAAATCGGGAATATCCCAACGGAACAAAAAAATATTATTGCACCAGATTCCGTCCTCAGCATGGGTGATTTAGATGTTGAGAGTTTCACAGTTTCTCACGATGCTGCTGAACCTCAATTTTATGCTGTTCACAGCGGCGGAAAGAGCTTTGTGGTACTCACAGACACAGGCTACGTTTCAGAGCATGTAGAGGGTGTTATTAAAGACGCCGATGCTTATCTTATGGAATGCAACCATGACGTGGAAATGTTACGGATGGGCAGTTATTCGTGGCCTTTGAAGCAACGGATTCTCAGCGATACCGGGCATTTAAGTAATGAAGACGGCGCTGATGTGATGATGGACGTTTTAGGGAATCACACGAAGCGGATTTTTCTTGGTCATTTGAGCCAGGAAAATAACATGAAGTCGTTGGCCCATTTGACCGTTGCTTCAATCATGGAGGACCATGATTTCGGAGTTAACCATGACTTTAAGATTTTAGATACCGACCCAGAAAAGGCCAGTGGGTTAATCACTCTTTAAACACTTAAGTTTTTCTTAGAAAAAGCTTATACTTTTTTCGGATAAAGCTTCAAACATTTTTCACATCTCATCTGTAAAATAGGTTCATAAGTAAGTAGGTTGAGCAAGTTTAGGGGTTCTATCAAGACCTAAATAACGGGTTCATCACTTTGCCTAAATTGTGATGACATACAAGGAGGGAAGCGCGATTCGCGCGGAAGTATGGATAATCAACAACAACCAGGATCAAATAATAATCGTAGCCTGCTTATCAAAGTTGCCGTAACGGCACTTGTGGCCGGTTTACTTGGTGGAGGTATTGCCTATGGTGGTGCTAATTACATCAGTAATCGTGATACCACGTCGGTTCCAACGGGATCCAATAAATCAGGCACTGCAACCACTAGTAACATGAAGGTCAACGTTAGCTCGCAAGCGTCTAAAGCCTTCTCAAACGTGAAGAATTCAGTGGTTTCCGTGATTAATTTACAGAAACAAAACCAGTCGTCTAGCACTTTAAATGGTATTTTAGGCGGTGGAGGTTCTAGCAGCAGCTCATCTTCTAGTGGCAGTTTACAAACTAGTTCAGAGGGTTCAGGTGTGATTTACA
This sequence comes from Secundilactobacillus angelensis, assembly GCF_012641075.1. GTDB lineage: Bacteria > Bacillota > Bacilli > Lactobacillales > Lactobacillaceae > Secundilactobacillus > Secundilactobacillus angelensis. The sequence continues at coordinate 6,896 of NZ_JAAXLJ010000001.1, forward strand.
AGAAGGCGGGTAACGCGGCTTATATCGTCACTAATAACCACGTTGTTTCTGGATCTAACGCTCTTGAAGTGATTTTGAGTAATGGCAAGAAAATCGATGCCAAACTGGTTGGTAAGGATGCCGTGACTGATTTAGCGGTATTGAAAGTTAACAGTGCTGATGTTTCTAAAGTGGCTAGCTTTGCCAATTCAGATAATATCAAGGTCGGCGAAACTGCACTTGCTATTGGTTCACCGCTGGGTTCGCAGTACGCTACTTCATTGACTGAAGGGATTATTTCAGCCAAGAAGCGGACGGTCGCTACGACGGATGAAACGACTAACCAGCAAACCGGTAACGCAACCGTTATTCAAACGGATGCAGCTATCAACCCAGGGAATTCGGGTGGTCCGCTGATTAACCTTGCCGGCCAAGTTGTCGGGATCAATTCCATGAAACTTGCTAGCGACAATTCAGGAACCAGTGTTGAAGGAATGGGCTTTGCTATCCCAAGTAACGAAGTCGTTTCGGTTATCAATCAACTGATCAAGAACGGTAAGATTGTTCGACCAGCACTGGGAATCAAGTATGTGGATCTTTCAGAAATTTCAAAGACGCAACAAAAGTCAATTCTGAAGTTGCCATCCAGTGTTGAAAACGGGGTTGTCGTTATGGCAAAACCAAGTTCTTCAACACCAGCAGGCCGTGCAGGAATCGGTAAATACGATGTCATTACTGCCTTAGATGGCAAGAAAATCAGTACTAATTCAACCTTGAGAGACCTGTTGTACAAGTACAAAGTCAATGATACAGTCACTGTGACGTACTATCACAATGGTAATCAGAAGACAACCAAAGTAAAATTGACTGAAACCACGTCACAGTTGAATCAATAATCAGAAAAGAATGTATGTGAAGAAAAGGCTGAAACCCGATTGATCAGGTTTCAGCCTTTTCAATTATCCTGAAAAAGACGAATGTTCGAGTTAGTTAGACTAGGATAAATACAGTTTAGTAGGCATGCAACGAGGGCGTAGTCGAATAACGAAAGCGTTATTGCTGTAGAAAATTCGGAAGTGTGAGTAATCCACAGGAAATTGTGGATAACTTTGTGGATAACCTTTAATTCGGTATAAAAGCCGTGATTACTCATTTTCTCCAGGCGTGTCACTAAAACTATTAACAGACTGTGGATAACTCTAAAACGGGGTTAATTATTTTTTAATAAAACGTTGATGTGACGGCATTTACATTGGTACAATAGGAGCTAGAGAGCAGTATGCATTGAAAATGAATATTCATTTTTAGCAAGTGATGTACTGTCCACAAGGGCAAGCAAAAACGGTGATTTAGCTTGTGGATAACTTTGTGGACAACTTAAAATGAGGAGAGCAGTTATGAACATTAAACTGGTGGTAGTGGGTAAATTAAAGGAAAAATATTTTAAGCAGGGCATTGCAGAATACGCAAAACGGCTGTCGCGATTTTGCAAATTTGAAATTGTGGAAGTTCCCGACGAAAAAGCGCCGGAAAGTTTGAGTGATTCTGAGATGGATCAGGTGATGCAAAAAGAAGGTGAACGGATTCTTTCTAAGATTAAAGACCGGGAATACGTTTATGCGCTGGCCATTTTAGGGAAAGAGCGCTCATCGGAAGAATTTGCTAAAGAAATCAAGGACCTGACTACTTACGGCCATTCGGATATTACCTTTGTGATCGGTGGATCATTAGGACTGGCGCCAGAAGTATTGAAGCGTGCGGACACCCAGATTTCGTTTGGGCGGTTTACGCTGCCACACCAGTTGATGCGGCTGGTACTCACAGAACAGATTTACCGGGCGTTTATGATTAATGAGGGGAGTCCGTATCATAAGTGAATTGCTGTGGTCATTTTGGCATCTAAAATCTGCAATTAATTGAATGCAGCCTATGCTAAACTAAGAGAAATAAATTGGCTGTATTGATTACTGGCAAATAACCGTGGAGGAACACAGATGAATATTGGTACATTAATAAATGATTTCACCAAAACCGATGATTTTACGGAATTAGAGATGTATCCGAAATCAGTAGTTATTGACAGTATCGAAGGTTTTTATCAGGTACTGATTGAAGAACATGGCAGTGACAGCAGTAAATGGACTGGTCAGCAAATTTATGATGTCTTTAGTCAGTTATTAATGATGAGTTATGCAGATCAGGATCCAGATGGTGAGCTTTTAGCGTCTTTAATTTATGATGCTAATCGTTATTTTTTTGAGTATTTAGCGGCACAGGGGAAATTGCAATTAACCGCTGATGAGATGAGTGAACTTTTGTTTCGATTTGAAGAGGAAAATTTGGATTTGTTAGTACCCGAGGCGAATGTGCCTCCACTAGGTAGTGAACCTGTTTTTAATAAACCTGGATTACCAGAATGGCGTGAATATGTAGCACGTGATATCAATAATTATGTGGCACAGTGGCTAGAGGCGTATTTTGAAAGCCCAGAGTGGCAGCGAAAACAACATCAAGTAGACCAAGATATATTGGAACTCGTTGTGACAACTTTAGCTGAAAAAATCTATGATTACCATCGCAAAACACCGAAAACTTGGACTAAAAAAGCGTTACGAGATGTGATGTGCACCTATCTTGTCGGCAATGTTGACCTTTCTGATGACGATTATCAGAATTTAGTGCCTGAAGTTAGTGAGTTTCTGGATTATATTGTGAAGCGTGGGTGGTTAAATGATAAAAAGGCCGCCAATTATCAACGCTACATGGCTGCTATTGAACCTGATATGATAGATTTTGCTCAAGATGAAACCAACTTTGGACCATCTAAGACCATTGCGTTAGAGATGCGGCGCCAAGGGATTGATATTAATGATCGCCCGGCAGTCGATAAATTTATTAAAGATTTAAATGCACGGGGTGGCGTTGATGCGTTGTATGACGATAAGTTTAACGAGTACTTGGATGAAGACGATGACCCATTAGATGGTGATGACTTTTTGGCTATGTTGGATAATCCCCAGCAACTTGCTGAAGTTGCTCAGCTTTATGACCCAGATTCACAGCAGCAATTTTTGAAGAATGATCACCTACCTGAACTTGATGGTCATAAATGGCGTAAAAAGACAGCGATTGAGGTCCATCAAAAAGCTGTTCAGTTTGGTCTACGGTTGTGGCTGACCAAGAAAGATGCTGCATTGGAAAATAAAATGGATGCAGCAACAACGGTTGGTCTCGTGTGCGAATTTGTTGATGTGATGTATGCTCAAAATCTTCAAAAGCCAAGTGAGTGGACAGCTGCAGCATGGTATGAATTTGGTGATTGGCTTCATAAATATTCAAAGGAAGATAATCGTGGTATCAGACAGGCTAATATGTTGGCAGAGCTGGCCAGGGTATTAGGTGAGGCTGACATTATTAGCGCTAAAAAGGCTCAACAGTTAGCTGCTGCAATCCTGGGGAAAACAGTTGTCAAAAATCAAGCACCAACCAAAGTGACAGGTGGTAAGGTGATTTCTATGAAACAGGCACGTAAACTATTGAAAAATAGGCGACGATAAATTTTATTGGTGGATTTAAAAACAGACCGAGAAAAGTATTATCTTGGTCTGTTTTCTATTCTGCAGGTAGTTTAGTTTGTGGAGCAAATTTATTTTTCCGTTTCATTCAATTCTAACAACCGTGCCCGCAAAGCATCATCATAAGCCGTCAGATACAAACCGTACTTTCCGCGCTTGATCAACACGTTCAAAACATTGGCGATAAAAGCCTTATACTCATCACGGCTGAACTTCATGTCTTTCCGCTTCTTAAACACTTCCTTGTGGGAGTATTTTTCTGGAATGACAGTCATTGTGTCGGTTTCTTTGTCATAACCAAATGATGGTCCAATCACCATGCCGACGTAGTTTAAATCAAAGCCTTGTAAGGTATAAATAGTTCCAACTTGGGTAATGGAGCCTTCACGCTTAGCCCATGGTGTGCGTTGCGGATCCCATTCGTCCCATGGCAGGTTAAAGGTATCCATTTCAACGTTATGCCGGCCATCGATCCGTGGAAAACCTGATGTAGCGACCATTCGGCTCATGCCATATTTCTTGTTTTGTGCCTTAATCTTTTCAAACATCTCACCAGCTTTGTCGAATACTTTGAATTCGAAATCGCTGTTATCTGGGAATGGTTTGATTGGTTTTTTTTCGGTTAAATCATTCATCCATTTAACTTGTTCGTCACTAGCTACCATTCGGTACTGGAAGTTCATGTCGAACTGTTTGTAAGGGTGGTTGCCGATAGTTTTAAAGAGTAGCTTCTTGTCCCAGTACATTTTTGATTGGAAGACCTGATCGAAGTCGTACACAACGACAACTACTTTAGCTAGATTCATTAAATCAGTTAGTTGGTTTTGACCGCGGTAATGGGCGTAGGGTTCTGATTTGGAATAGAGTAAGTGCGCTTCGTCCACAAAAATAATGTCGTATTTTTCGTGATTCTTTTGCGCATAGTTGATTAAAGAGGTGGGGCGGCGGATGGTGTTAACGTTCATGTTAGGAATAGCCGAACCCATTTCTCGGTAGGCTTTATAGAGCTCGGGATGGTTGACTACCAGCGAGGTTTTGTAGCGCTTATCCGTCATATACTGACGCACTAATTCCATTAGGACAACTGATTTACCCGTACCCGCAGCACCTTCGATGATGGCAACTGAAGATGTCTTGCCGGTGAGCCCTTGTTTGATATAATCGTTAATATTAGTAATCACGTTTTTTTGATCATCGGATAGGTCATCCACAAAAAATTGTGCTTTTAAAACTTTGTTCATTGGTTTGGTCATTAGAAAACTCCTAGTTGGTTAAATATTATGGTTTCATTTTATGAAAAACAATTGCCCTAACATTATACTGCTTAATCTTGAGGTAATTCCAGTTGGTATTTTGGGGATTTCTCTAGGGTGATGGATTAGCTATAATTGACCTTGAGACTGTAAAAATGAATACAATTCAGAAGTTGATAAACCCTTTAAATACTTCCAGGCTACGTGGCCATTCGGTATCCTAATGGCAAGTGGTTCGGCTTAGTCATGAACGTTCCAGCCAATAAATTAGGCCTGTCGGGTACGGATGAAATCGATGTTGTTGATTTAAAGGTTGATTCAGAGTTGAACTCCATTTTACAGGTTCAGCCAGGATTCTTGCCAGGGTATCATATGTCCAAAGTACACTGGATCAGTGCCCGGTTAGATGAGTTTAATAGTGTGGACGAACTGGCTGATTTGATCGAGGGTAGTTATAATGCAACGGTGTGATGACGTTATTTAGATTTTTAAGTAAAACAGACGTCTCTTCTAATAGGCTAGCGCTTGTTGGAAGAGGCGCCTTTTCACAAATTAATTTGAAAATGTTTCATGTGAAACATTTTCGATTGTTGATTCCCAATAATTTATGAGATGTTAACTGACATTAGTGTCAAAAATAGCGTTAGAGGAAAATTTTCCTCTAACGCTATTTAGATTACTTACCTTTACGAATTTGATTCAGTGGTGATTGATCATCTGGGGTAATGATTCCCGCTTTGATCATTAGCCGAATTGCTTCTCGCAAGTGATGGGTCAGAGCAGTTTGTTCGGTTGCTGATAAGTTTTGGGTATGCGATTGGATGCGGTTAGCAATCAGCTGACTGTGTTCGTGGATCACGGTTTTACCATGCTCAGTGCCGTACACGTTAACCACCCGGCGGTTATCTTCGTTGTGACGGCGTTCGACCAAGTCGCGTTTTTCTAACGTGGTTATCAGGCGAGTGAGTTGCGCACGCGAAATGCCCGTAGTATCAGCCAGTTGACTCATACTGATGCCAATTCGGGTATAGACATTCTTTAAGGTAATGGCTTGGAGCCGTGTGAGTCCAAATTCGTCTAACGTTCGATTTTGAGTGATAGCTTGAGTCAAATCGGTAAATAGCTGTTCGAGTTCTAATGCATTATTAGTGTTAGCTGCCATTTCATTACTTCCTTAGTGAGGTTTTAAAATTAATAAATAGTAAACTGATTATAAACAATTGACAATTATCAATTGTAAGTATAAAGTAGATTCTTGTCAATTATAGACTACTTGATATTTTAAATTTAATGATAGTGAAGTTAATGTTTGATTGAAAGGAACGTGGGTAATCATGAACGATTTTGAAGCAATTAGTCAACTTGTATTGAAGGAACGGATGTATCGTGGTCGACACGTTAAGGAAGCTGCCAATTGTTATTTTCCAGATGCTACTGTTACGACTAGCTGGCAAAGCGGGCCGGTTTCAACCTTTTTAGGGAAACAGCCGGCAGATTTTGCCAATTCATTACCCATCGTGGGGCGTTTTGGCACACCTATCGTACACCAAAACGGGAACCGGGCCTACGTTGAACTTTCATCAACTACCAATCACCGGCAGATGATCAATGACGTTGAAGCGGTTATTGAATCCTATATGCGCTTGATCTACCGCGTTGAGAAGCAGAACAATGAATGGAAAATTGTTAACTTAACTTCAATCGATGAAGCCGATAAAATGCAACCGGCAATCCCAGGTCAAGACCTCAAGGTTAATCCGGACGACATTGCTAAGTTACGCCGCAGCTATCGGTTCTTAGCCTATGGCCGCATAAAAGCCGGTGGCAAGATCAGTCAAGACCTCATGGGTACTGACCGAAAAGTCGATGAAGATGGACTCTATCAAAAAGCAGAAAATTGGCTTCACGAAAACGATTAATTAATTATAGAAGGAGAATCATTATGGCAGAAGAAAAAACAACTTTGACACTGATTAGCGGTGCTGATAAAGGTATCGGTTTTGCTACCGCCCAAGAACTCGGTAAAAGGGGTCAGCACGTTTTAATTGGTGCCCGTAACCAAGAACGTGGCGAAAAAGCTGTTAAACAGCTTAAGGATGGAGGAATTAAAGCTGATTTCATTCAGTTAGACGTTACTGATAAGGCACAGATCAAGGCTGCAGCGGCTAAAATTAAGGCTGAGTACGGTTATCTTAGTATCCTGATCAATAATGCGGGAATCGCAATGGACCACCACCAGCCTGCTTCAGAACTCAGTACGGACACTATTCGTCAGGACTTTGACGTGAACTATTTTGGCCTGATCGATGTGACCCAAGCGATGGTTCCGCTATTAAAGGCTGGTCGCCCAGCTAAGATTATTAACGTTTCCAGCAACATGGGCTCCATGGGCTTAGCCAGCGATCCTAATTCCCGGTTCTACAAGGTTAATTCACTGGGATACCAGTCATCGAAGGCCTCAGTTAACTTTGCTACGATTATCTTCAGCAAGGAGTTAGCAGATGAAGGTATTACGGTTAATTCAGTTAATCCAGGCTGGACCGCTACTGGTTTTGGCGGCCGGCCAGAGGATGCACCTGTACCAACAGGAATGCAGGATGTTGCTATCGGTGCTGCACAAATCATTAAGATGGCTAGTTTGCCGATGGATGATACTACGACAGGGACATTTACGGAAAATGCAGGGACTTTACCGTGGTAATTGGGTTTAAAAATTGTTCGGGTAAGTCATGACTTTCTCTAAAGAAATCACAAAGACGTTTCAGCTATGAATTTCATAGCTGGAACGCCTTTTAAATTTGTAGTAGAACAGATGTTTCATGTAGAACATTTTTGTGGAGCCTTTCCAACCGTCATTTCCTTCATTTGGCGCTATAATCTGAGTAATTATAGGGGAGGTGAACAGCGTGAATAATCTCGCACAATATCTAAAACGCGAAGGTGCTCATTTATCAGTAATCGAAGAGCAAGAAATCAAGAAGCTTCAGACGGCACTGAAGTCGTTGTGGGTGAATATTGCCATCTACTTACTGATTACCCTCATTGAATACTGGCTGGCTGCCATCGGGCATTCTCAGGCGCTACGAGCGGATGCGATGAATAATCTGTCCGGTGTGATCTCCACATTATTTCTGATCGTTGGGCTGCACACAGCGACGGACTCAGACGACCATTTTCTCGTTGGTAAACGGATTCCATTATTGAATGGTCGCAACGATGATCGGATGCAGCTTTCACGGTTTCGGATGGCGACAATCTTTACGCTGATTACCAGTTTCATCATTATCTTTATAGCTGGTCAAATTATTTTCCAAGGCGCCCGTGACATGTATACTGCTGGCATTAGTCATCATCCCAACCGCTATTCTGCGCTTGGTGCAGGGATTGCAACAGTACTCATGGCGGTTGTCTGTTACTTCAATTATCACAACGGTAAGCGGCTTAATAATGCAGTACTATCAGCGGCCGCAAAGGATAGTATGGGCGACGTGGTGACTAGTTTTGGCACCTTAGTTACGGTTTTGATGGCTTTTGGCTTTAAGGTTCCATGGATTGATAGTACCGTCAGTATCATTATTGGCTTCTTTGTCCTCTGGTCGGGATTAGTGATTTTTCAGGAATGCACCTTGAACCTGGCCGATTACGTAGACCCTGATTTAGAGCAGCGAATCAAGACAGCGATTATTCAGTTTGATGAAGTACACCAGATCATGGCATTCAGAAGTCGTTACAACGGTGATGTGTTAATTGTTGAAATGCTGATTATGGTTGATGCCAATATGGATGTGATGACGCTTTATGACCTAACAGAGCGGATTGAGAAGCAGTTGGAACGACAATTTCAGATTTTTGATGTTACCACGCAAGCGGTTCCGGATCCTGGGGAAGTTAGCCATTAACTGAAATCAAAGATAGATGTATTCAAAAAAATATCGAAAGTCCAAAGGGCTTCCGATATTTTTTAATAGTTGTGTTAGTTGAGGTTATTGTGTTAGTTGTGTTGAATCATTAAACAGTTTCTTTGACTTTTTTGAGCAGTTCTTCAGATTCTTTAGTGATCTGAGTGAGGGTGTGCATGTCACCTTCAAGATCCTTGTAAAGTTGACGATAAAGCTTGTAGAATTTGTTGTAAGCTTCATGCTTCTTTGGATCTGGTTCAATCTTGTCACCAAGAACTTGCCATTTTTGAACGTCATTGACATCCAAGATACCAGTGCCAAGGCCTGCCAGCATGACGTCACCTAAGTTGGCTTCAGCGTTTTCGATTGGTGTCCGAACGGCATAGCCAGTAACATCAGCAAACATTTGAACCCAGTCAGGTGAGTTAGTAACCCCACCCGCAATGACGATGTAGTCGCCAAGGTCGCGGCCGGTTGCTTCCATACTGTGACGTAAAGCGTAGCAAACAGCTTCTTGGAAGGCGTGGAACAAGTGACCCTTGGTGTGAACTAGTGACAGACCAAAGATTGTTCCTTTAGCGTCAGAGTTCCAGACAGGTGCTCGTTCACCCATGAAGTATGGTAAGACAACTAAGCCTTCGCTACCAACAGGGATATCATGGGCTTCTTTGCCTAATGCAACGTAGGCGTTATCGCCACCAGCATTTTGAGCAGCAACTTCTTCGCCACTAAAGACATCACGGAACCACTTGGTAATGGCACCAGCAGTAGCTGAACCGGAGAAGTTGTAAACTAAGTCCTTAGACTTATAAGGATATGGCCATACAATCAAACCTTTACCCTTAATAGGAGTCTTGCTGACAAGCGCTGCGTTCATTGATGAACCAATAGCGGCAACGTAACGGCCGGGTTCAAAGACACCCATCCCAACGTTAGCAGCACCAACATCAACACCACCAGAAACAACTGGCGTGCCAGCCTTCAGACCTAAGTCGGCAGCTGCATCGTCGGTAATTTTACCAACGATGGTCGTTGAATCAACGATTGGTTCTGGCATCATGCTCTCAGGAATGTCCATTGCGTTAAGCAATTCCTTTGACCATGTGTGAGTGTTGATATCATATAAGCCACCTAAATTACCAGCAGCAGTATGGTCGATGGAAACAGCACCAGTTAACTTATAGATGGCATAGTTGCTTGGTGGCAGGAACATGTGGATCTTACGCCAGTTTTCTGGTTCGTGGTTCTTGATCCAGAGAATCTTCGTGTAGCCATAGTATGGGTCAACCACATCGTCACCAGTGATCTCTGTCAACTTTTCAGTAGAGATGTTGGCCTTAACCCATTCAGTTTCTTCTTCAGCACGACGGTCCATCCAAATTAAATCAGGGCGAACAGGGTTCATGTCCTTGTCAACGGGGACACCTGAGCCACCGTATAAACCGCTGATACCTAAACCCTTAATATCCTCGGGAGCGACACCAGCTTTTTTAACAACAGTGCGGATTGAATCTTTAACGCCTTTAACCCAAACGTCTGGCCATTGTTCAGCCCAGAGAGGCTTTGGTGTTAAAACATCATATTCTTCAAGATCTTGAGCAATCAGTTTACCAGTTGTATCCATTAAGATACTCTTAGTACCTGAAGTCCCAATATCTGTACCGATTAAGTATTTCATGGGAATGCTTCCTTTCGTTCGATCATATTTGATGGAGTAGGGAACACGTCTTGTTAAACGGTTGGGCAAGTGAGGCCGACAGCCATCACTATTCATTTAACTTAACATGTTCCGCCAGGCTAAGACGCACACATAAGGTACTTCCGGCAGAAACACCCCATTGCTGGGATGCTGCCGACGCGAGCACCTTATATTTCGGTCTCTAAGCGCCCTGTTAAAAAAATCGTTCTTATTACCAAGCAGTGAAGGCACCGTCAACCAGGTAATCGTCACCAGTTGAGAAGCTGCTGGTATCGCCGGCCAGGTAAACAGCCATGCCTTGTAATTCATCTGGACGACCTAAGCGACCAAGTGGTGCCCAATCGTTCCAAGTCTTGATCAATGGCTTCAATGATTCGGAGCTCAAAGTCAAGTCAGTACCCATGTAACCTGGGCTGATGGTGTTAACACGAACGCCCTTTTTAGCCCATTCAATAGCCAGTGACTTCGACAATTGAATAACACCGTTCTTAGTAGCATTGTAAGAACATTGTGGTTGTGGACGGTTAACAATGTGAGCAGACATTGAAGCGGTGTTCACGATTGAACCCTTGCCTTGCTTGATCATGTAACGGCCAGCAGCTTGTGAGCAAAGGAAGACGGAGTTTAAGTTCAAGTTAACAACCTTCAACCAGTCTTCATATGACATTTCTTCAGCTGGAATGTTTAAGCACATGCCGGCGTTGTTAAATGCGGCATCAAGGCCACCCAATTCTGAAACAACCGTTTCAACCATCTTTTTAACTTGGTCAGGATCGGTAACATCGGTCTTAACAGCGATTGTCTTACGACCAGTGTTCTTTGCAATTTCTTCAGCAGTTGCTTTTGCCTTGTCTTCGTTAATATCAACAATAGCAACATCAGCACCGGCTTCTGCTAAGGCAGTTGCCATTGCCTTTCCTAATCCTTGTGCGCCGCCGGTAACGTAAGCTTTCTTACCGGTCAGGGCCATACGATCTAAAATACCCATATCTGTTCCTCCTCAGGAAAATATAGTGTGATTAAAATTTCGCGGATTTAAAAACGAAAACTATTAAACAAATTCATTTTGTAAAAGCGCTTTATTTAATTCACGACTAATGTAACCCCTTCCAAAATAAATGTCAACACTTTTTGAAAACGTTTTTAAAATTGCAATTTATGCATTATGATGGTAGGTTTTAAATATGACTTAACGGGGGGATGAACGAATGAAACGCGATAATAGCAGACCGTCCGGGCATTACCGGGCGATGTATAAATTAATTTATGAATCAGAAAAAATTTCTAAACAAGAGATTGCAAAGGAAATGGATCTGAGCTTACCAACTGTGACTGCCACCTTACACCAGTTGATGGAAGATGACCAAATTGTGACTGACGGGAAATTTACTTCAAGCGTCGGACGGCGGGCCGTTGTGTATTCACCAAACAATAACAAAGCTTACGCTGTTGGCTTAGAATTATTTGCCAATCATGTGACTGCCACGTTGGTAAACGTATTGTACGACGATTTAGCGTCAGCCACGATTAATTTGCCCTTCACAATTGAGCTAGGGTATTTCCAACAATTAGGTGATTGGCTACGCGGTTTCATAAATGCTCAAAAAGTCCCGCTAGATAAAGTTCGGGGTGTGGGTATTGGCATTCAAGGATTGATATCTTCAGACGGCAAGACGGTGCTATACGGTAAGATTCTGAATTGTACGGGTTTAACTAGTGGGCAATTCGAGCGTGCCATTGGTTTGCCTGTAACCTTATTTCACGATGCGGACTGTGTTGCATTGGCGGAACAGACTTTGTCACATAACCATAAAGACGCCATCTACTTATCAATTGGTGAACATTTAGGCACGGCTATTGTGATTGATGACCATATCTATACGGGTGAAAATGGCCGCAGTGGGACAATGGAACATATCACGCTGAACAGTCAAAACGGCCATAAGTGTTATTGCGGGCGCCGTGGATGTCTGGAAACATACAGTTCTTTGAGCGCACTGCTAAAAGAAAACGAAACGATTCAAAGTTTTATGGAACAAGTTGCGCAAAACGATCGGGAAACGGTTCAGCGTTGGCGAAATTATCTGACTAACTTGGCAGAAGTTATCAATAACCTCCATATGTTTGTTGATAACCGGTTAGTTATAGCTGGGGTGCTGGTCAGATATCTTGACGATGGTGCAGTCGAGTTTATCAATGACCGCATTAAGACTATTACGGCTTTTCCAGAGGATCAGCCCTACGTTGAACGTGGGACAGTAGAGGCACGAGCAGTTTCATATGGTGCTTCGTTGCCAATTATAAAAACGGTTTTAGATAATATCTAATCATTTAAGATGTCCTTTCTAATGATAGAAAGGACTTTTTTGTGTGATCTTTTAAGTTCATTTACTCACAATCAAATTAATTTAAGAAATTTACTAAATTTTTTCAACAGAACAAATACCCTACTGTTAAGCGGTTTCATTCCTGGATTACCGTTATTTATCACAAGTGAAGAAAAAATCTAACTTGCGATTTGAAACCGGTTACAACTATAATGTACAGCAATAAGTAATCTAGTTTTATAAAATGGTTTATTTAATTAGGTTGCTGCAATTATTTTGCTAATTCAAGTACATTTAGGAGGGTTTCCATTGAAAAAGTATATTTCCTACGCCCTTGGTGCTTTCGGCCATGATGCGTTTTACAATACGCTCAGTATCTACTTCATGATGTTTGTTACCAGTCAGTTGTTTACAAACGCTGGTGATGCCAAGATGGTTGGTTTCGTTACAACTTTAATCGTGGTGATTCGGGTCGGTGAAATTATGTTTGATCCAATCATCGGTGGGATTGTTGATAACACCAATACTCGCTGGGGAAAATTCAAGCCTTGGCTCATTGGTGGCTCACTGGTTGCATCCATTGGGTTAATCATGATTTTCTCTGATTTCTTTGGTTTGACGACTAGCAACCCGATGTTATATCTCATTCTGTTTGGGATTGTTTTCATTTTGTTGGATGGTAGTTATTCATTCGCTGACATTTCATTTTGGTCAATGCTACCAGCACTGAGCATGAAGGCTGATGAACGGACCAAGTTTGCGACCTTTGCCCGTTTTGGTTCAACTCTTGGTGCTCAAGGTGTTATTATCATTATCACGCCAGCTATTATCGTATTCTCTCAGCTATTTTCCGGTGCTAAAAATGGTCAACAGACCGCAGCTGGTTGGTTAGGTTACGCAATTGTTGTTGCGGTCCTGTGTGTCGGTGGTGCGACATTGACTTGCCTCAACACCAATGAACAACACAACAAGATTCGTAGCAACACGAAACACACTGGTATTGTTGAAGTCTTTAAAGTTATTGCTCAAAATGACCAGTTATTATGGATTGCTTTAGCTTACTTCCTATTCGCATTTAGCTACGTTGTTAACAACTCACTTCTGATGTATTACTTCCGTTACCGATTAGGCAATGCAGGAGCTTATAGCTGGGTTGGTGTGATTACATGTATCTTAGGTGTTATCTCAGTTGCTTCGTTCCCAAGACTTGAAACATGGATTCACCGTAAAGCAATCTTCTGTGGTGGTATTGGCGTGATGCTATTGGGTTACATTCTCTTCCTATTCGCCGGCACCAGTTTACCACTGGCACTGGTTGCAATTGGGTTGTTATTCTTCCCATACCCATTGATCTTCTTAGCAACGTTAATGGCAATCACTGATAGTGTTGAATACGGTCAATTAAAGAGTGGTCATCGTAACGAATCAGTTACATTATCCATTCGTCCGTTAATTGATAAGTTGTCAGGTGCTATTTCAAATGGTGTTGTCGGTCTGGTTGCCGTTGCAGCTGGAATGACAGGGAACGCCAAACCAGGTGATATTTCATCAGATGGTGTGCTTCATTTCAACACGTTCATGTTCTACATTCCAATGGTATTGTTGGTTATTTCAGCTTTGATCTTCTTTAGCAAAGTTAAGTTATCTGAGACAAAACATGCTCAGATTGTTCATAAGCTTGAAACTAAATTGGATGCAAATGACGATGCTGATGGTGATGCAAACACAGATGGTGGTGCAGTTCCAGAGCAGTCATAGAATTGAAATTGATTTAACACATTTAACATAAATGAAAGCGGTCTCTACTATTTCAGTGGAGACCGCTTTTACTATGTTAGGAATGACAGACTATTTGGGAATTATGAACTGGTTATTCGACTGATGTTACCCAGGAAATAATCATTTGGTGGCACGACGGTGGGTTGATTATTAGTGATAACGTGGAATAATGGGAGTATTGAATAACTACGGGAGGAACGCTCATGAAACACATCGTTACGGGAATTATTGCCCATGTAGATGCAGGCAAGACGACCTTATCTGAAGCATTGCTCTATAAAGCAGGTGCTCTTTCGCAACTGGGTAGGGTTGATAATGGGGATGCGTTTCTTGATCCTGATGATTTGGAGAAAAAACGTGGCATAACGATTTTTTCTCACGAAGCTAATTTACAATATCAACAACTGAATCTCACCTTGCTGGATACTCCAGGACACGCCGATTTCGGTGCACAGACGGAACAGGTACTCAGTGTATTGGATTATGCCATCTTAGTTGTATCGGCCACTGATGGCGTTCAAGGATACACGCGGACACTGTGGCGTTTACTAGACCGGTATCACATTCCAACCTTTATCTTTGTGAACAAGATGGATGCGCCAGGGGTGGAACAAGAAGAGTTGCTGACTCAGCTACAGACAGAATTATCACCTGGCTGTCTGGCTTTTGGCGGTGACAATATTGCTGACAATTACGAAGATATCGCTTTGCAAGATGATGCGGTATTAGATAGTTACGTGGAATCAGACACATTAAGTGATGATGTGATCCGACAGTTGATCAGCCAGCGAAAAGTTTTTCCGACTTATTTTGGTGCGGCCCTCAAGCTAACCGGAGTTGAAACGCTCATGTCTGGCTTGCAACGCTGGACTAACGAAAGACCCAGAGATGACAAGTTTGGTGCTCGGATTTTTAAAGTATCCCACGATGAGAAAGGTGAACGTCTGACTTGGGTTCGCGTCACTGGTGGTGCGCTTCATCCCCGTGATGAAGTTTTGCCGGATCAAAAGATCAACCAGTTACGTCTGTATAACGGCGTTAAATACAGCGTTAGTCAGTCCGTTACTGCTGGCGAAGTTTGTGCTATAACGGGTTTAACTGGGACCCGCCCAGGTCAAGGCTTAGGTAATCTAGCCGAGAGCGAACCACCAGTGTTACAGCCAGTATTAACGTATAAAGTCGATCCAAAAGGTAACGATCTTCATGCTTGTTTGGAGGCTTTACGTCAACTGGGAGACGAAGACCCGCAGTTGCATGTGACTTGGTCTAGTCAGTTGCAGGAGATTCGGGTACAGTTGATGGGTATGATGCAGCTAGAAGTGATTCAACAGTTGCTGCAGCACCAGTTCAACTTGGACGTGTCATTTGATGAAGGCAGCATTCTCTATAAGGAAACAATTACTGATTCAGTAGAAGGAGTTGGGCATTTTGAACCTTTACGGCACTACGCTGAGGTTCATTTGCTCATGGAACCCGCTGAATTGGGTAGTGGCGTTACTTTTGCGACTAACTGCTCACTAGAAGTTCTGGATAAAAACTGGCAGCACCAAATTATGACTAATTTAGCAGCAAAACAGCATTTAGGTGTTTTAATCGGTGCACCGATTACTGACATCAACATCACCTTAATTGGCGGACGAGGTAGTATTGTGCACACGGTTGGTGGCGATTTTAGACAAGCAACGTGGCGAGCTGTTCGCCAAGGGCTCATGATGACGAAGCAGCAAGGGAAGGCACAGTTGTTAGAGCCCTGGTATCAATTTCGGTTAACGGTCACTTCAGATCAAGTTGGTCGTGCTATGAATGATATCCAGCGTATGAGCGGTGAGTTTGAAAGTCCTGATGACACAGGTGGAAACGTAGTCACATTAACTGGTACCGCGCCGGTTGCCGAGATGCAGGGTTACGCTCAAACGGTGAACGCTTATACTCATGGGCAGGGCGAGCTAGAGTGTGTATTTGATGGGTATCAACCCTGCTATAACGCCGATGATGTTATTTCGGCAGCCGGATATGATCCAGTGGCTGATTTAGAAAATACACCAGACTCTGTTTTTTGTGCGCACGGTGCTGGTTATCCCGTGAAGTGGGACCAGTTGCCAGTAATGGCACATTATCCATACGCAAAAAAATGATTAGAAGGAAGACGCCCTTAAGCGGTAATGACGCTTAGGGGTGTTTTTTGAATTTTAAAGGGGATTTCGGGAGATGGGATTCGCACATTGGCCAATATCCTTACATTGAAGGAATTAGTATTAATAAAAGCCAGGTAGCAAAGCAAAAGATTAGGATCAAAATAATGGAGGCTGTCCAAAATAGAGCCTTGTTTTCAGCTCGGTGGCCAAGATGTATCATTACTAGCATAATTAATGTAAATACGAGAATGTATGTGGTCATCGTTGCACTCCTTTGTATCGTAGCGTATCATACAGTGGTTTTTTACACTATTTATTAATGAAGTATTGAGAAATTATTAATTTTAAGAAAACGCTTTAATTACAATACAAATGTGTTAAAATTAAAACAAATAAGAATTATTCTAAAGTATATTATATCTCACATATATAAGGGGGATTTCTGGTATGGCAATTGATTTGAAAGATGTTCAGGCCGTATATAAGGATGCAGGTAGTAATATAATTTTTTCGACGATGGATATGAAGCGTCAAGATCACGATGCTGATTTGGAAATGATTCAAGATCTTGCCGAGCACCTGCCTGCATTTGAAAACTCACTGAACATTCGATATCCCGATGCTGGGTTGGCAGTGGCATTTGGATTGTCACGTAAGGCTTGGGATTATCTTTTTCCAAACGCCAAGCGACCTAAGGAATTAGAAGAGTTCGAACCGGTAGTGGGACCAAAGTATACTGCACCAGCAACGCCAGCGGATCTCTTCTTCCACGTGCGAGCAAAGGATTCCGCGGTTCCATTTGAGTTAATGACCATGGTCATGGAACGGATTCAAGATAATGTAACGGTACTCGATGAAACACACGGTTTCCGTTATTTTGAAGGGCGCGCGATTATTGGTTTCGTGGATGGGACGGAAAATCCAAGTGCCTTAGACACACCTGACTATGCGGTGATTGGTGATGAGGATCCTGATTTCATTAATGGTTCCTACGCTTTTGCTCAAAAATATGCGCATGACATGGAAGCATGGAACAAGCTGAAAACGGAACAGCAGGAACAAGCCATTGGACGCAAGAAGTTTAATGACGTGGAGCTTGAAGACGAACAAAAGGCACCAAATGCCCACAACATCGCTTCTCAAGATAATGAGGGCGGTGTTGAGCATAAGATTGTGCGGATGAACGTGCCGTTTTCTAACCCTACTGAGGGGGTTAACGGGACCTACTTTATCGGCTATGCCCGTCACTGGACGGTTACCAAACGGATGCTGACAAATATGTTTACCAAGTCGGATCGGCTTTTAGACTTTTCAACTCCCGAAACTGGTGAAGTATTCTTTATCCCATCATTCACTGTTCTTGGTAAGATTGCAGATGGTGAGGATTTTTAAATTTGAGATATGGATTGAAGCCAATCATTGTTTGATTGGCTTTTTTAGGTGATACAGGTGGAAGAGAAAATAAGTTTAGGAGTGGTTGACGGAATCCAAAAACGAGTGAAAATAGTTGACTATGTCTTGTATCCTGCCATAATGACAGCAAATACAAAGCCGTGAGGTGAATACGATGACTAAATTGACGTTGGTGGTTCCCACCTATAATTTGGGTCAATATTTCAATGCGATGCTGAAAACAATTTCTGATCAGACTGCTGACTTCGAGCTATGGCTGGTTGATGATCATTCAACGGATGGTACAGCAGAAAGGGCCGCTGAATTCGTTAGGGGAGTACCGATGTTTCACGTGGAACAATTTGATCGCCATCGAGGAGTTTCAGTGGCACGGAACTTTGGTATCGACCACGCTTCTGGTGATGTGGTGGCTTTTGCTGACGGTGATGATCGGTTACACCCAGATTTCGTCAAGACGCTTGTCAATGGTTTTGATCAGGATACACCGGCAGTAACTGTTGGCTATGAGTGGTGGCATACACCGATGGATCCCCGAGATCATTATGAGACGCTGTCACAACAAACCATGTTTCAGCAAGCCAGTCAACGTGGGTCCGAGATCGGTGGATACATTTGGAATAAGGCTTATTCTTTAGCTGCAATTGAGCGTCGACAATTGCGGTTTGATGAATCCTTATCGATTGCAGAAGATTACTTGTTTACAGCTAGTTTTGTGGCGAATAACCCGGGTATTTATGTGTATGATCCAGCGATCAGGTATACTAAGATCAATCGTCCAAATAGCACGCTGCGTTCGCGAAGTTTCTCAGACAGGCGAGTTGAAGAGCAAGTATTCCAGCGTATTTATCAAATGGGAAGGCAACTATAACTGTCGAGGTATGACTGGAGGTGTCCCATGACAGAGAGTAGTATCATGCAACTAAGAGTTACACTGAAGGACGTGAAGCCCGATACTTGGCGGCGGATTTTTGTTCCGACCAGTATTCGCTATGATCAGCTTCACGCCATTATCCAGGTTTTATTTGGGTGGACAAACAGTCACTTACACAGCTTCACGCCGGTCAATGAACCCGCAACCGAATATGGCATCATCATGCCTGATCTTGATATGGGTGATGGCATGTTGAATGAAAATGAACACTTTGCCTATCCAGATCTTGAGAAAGGGAATGTGACATACATTTACGATTTTGGTGCTAGCTGGACACATCAAATTGAACTAGAAAAAATGGTGACAATGGCAGAATTTATCCATGCTAAGCATCATCAATTACCAGTGGTGATAGCTGGGCGTGGCCCAGAGCGAATCGAAGCAACCGGAGATCGCGGTAGGGCGTTCAACGCCAGAAATATTAATGGACTGTTCGCTGAATTTGCTGGTAGCTGGGATGAAGCCTATTAAGCTAATGCACGTCTGTAGATGGATGCAGACGTGTTTTTTATATGGGACGATTTAATTCAATCTCTTCTTAAACCTTTCTCAACTTTCTTTTTGGCTTTAATTAAGTTCTAGATTTTATACTGATTTTAGTTTCAAAGATAAGGAGTGTGAAGTATATGCTACTTGACCACGATTCTAAAATGATTAACATTGTTGCGGCACAGATTACGAAGGTCTTCTATCCCTTTGTAATCGCGAAAACCGAAAACGGCGACTATCTCCATATCAATCTCTCTGATAACGAACGCGACGATCCTTTATTTTGGGACGAATTGCGAAGTATATTGAATGCAAGAATATGGGTACCAGTTGGGCGACGGTACCATCAGTTACTGGATAACGGATGGCTGGTTGCAGAGCCACAAACGGATGATGATTGGTTGGTGTCAGAGCCATAATTGAACTTGAAATAAGGACGACGTATCATTGGATGAATACTCTAATGGTACGTTTTTTTGTTGAGTCGAAATCCGACAATCTAGGGCATTAAGTGCTAAGCTAGATACACTTACTATGCTATAATGCCATTAAAATTCAAGTTCGAAAGTTATGGCCATTAGATTGAGAGTGGAATGGAGGGACCATTGTGAAACTAAGTGTCAAGAAGACCTCAGAATTATCAGTACCGGAACTGCTTGAGATCATGAAAGCCCGTGTTAAGGTCTTCGTGGTTGAACAGGAATGTTATTATCAAGAAATTGATGATCAAGATGATAACGCCATTCACATGATTCTGCGTGTGGATGGGAAGTTGGCAGCTTACACCCGTATCTATCGAAATCCTAATCGTAATTATATCAATTTTGGTAGGGTACTAGTGGTCAAAGAATTTCGCAAGCAGCATCTTGGTCGTGAAATTGTCAGCGCCACAATTGAAGAAATCAAGGAAGATTTCCCGGGAAATAATATCAAAATTGCTGGTCAGAGCTATCTGCAAAAGTTTTATGAATCCTTTGGGTTTAAACCAACTTCAGACGTCTATTTAGAAGATGGAATTCCACACATTGATATGGAATTACAAGTAATGGAATAGGGGATACGTAATGAGTGTGATTGTCGATTATATTCAGAAACAGCCACAAGAAATACAACCACAATTAATGAACTTGTACGATCTATTGAAACAGGTTCTGCCAGATGCTGAGGAGAGAATTTCTTACGGGATGCCCACTTTTTTCCAGCCTAAACCGGTAATTTATTTTGGAGCCAGTAAGCACCACATTGGCATTTATCCCACCAATGAAGGAATTTCCTACTTTGCTGCCGAGCTGACGAACTATGTTACCACAAAGGGAAGTTGGCATTTGAGCTATGATGAGCCGCTACCTGAGCAGTTAATCGTTAGAATGGCAAAACATCGTCTTGAAGTCGTTCAGCAAAGCTGAGTGATATTTGCCGATATAAGTGCTGAAACTTCCATTTCTACATTGAATTTACGAGACACAAAAACACCGTCATTTATTAAAAATAGCGGTGTTTTTACAATCTTGTCGTAATTAGTTGCGCAGGCGACGTGTAGATTCGCGTTCAACTGTCTTAAATGGAAGGTATTCCCTCTGAATTGGTTTACCATCTGTCAGATACTTGATACCAGCTAATCCCATTTCATAAAAGGATTGGCTAATACTGGTAATTCGCGGTCGAACCATATCTACCAGTTCTGTTCCGTCGAAACTGACAAGACTAATATCATCTGGAACTTTGAGGCCGGATTCCGTAATGGCGTTGAGCATGCTAATTGCTGTGAGGTCGCTGGCGCAAATTACACAGGTAATTTCTCGATTCTTAGCAAAAAGTTTCCAAGCGCTGTCACCATCGGCATAGGTACAGGTTCCGTATTGAATCCAGGTTTGGCTTACTTTTAAATGATGATCGGCCATGCACTGCAAATAGCCTGCAATCCGCTGGCTAATCGCACCATTTGAAGGGACTCCCGCTATTCCGATTTTTGTGTGGCCTTTATCAATCATGAGTTGAGTCGCTGAGTAGCCCATTTGATAGTTGTCAGAAGTGACGAAGGGGATGACACCGTCCTTAACAGAGGTGGACAGACAAATGCTGGGGATACTGGTGCTATCAAGAATTGACAGGACTTCATCATCAAGTTCCAATGAGACCAGAATAATACCCATTACCGCACGTTCAATCACGGTTCTAATGGCTTTAAGCTGTGACTGTTCATTGCGAGTTCCTGCATGAAGGATAAATACGTTAAGGTCATCTTCATCAGCTGTTGATTCAATGGCATCAATGATATGCTCGCTAAAGTTGGATTTAGTGTTAGATACGATAACTGCAACAATGCGGCTTTTCTGATTGACTAAGTCAGCGGCGGAGGTATTGCGGACATAGCCCATTTTATTAGCAGTTTCAGTGACCCGTTTAACGGTCTGACTGCTGTGCTGACCTTTCTTATGAAGGATTCGTGAGACTGTCGCAACAGAGAGTTGGGTCGTTTTAGCAATGTCTTTAATTGTGACTCTGTCATCTAATGTCATGTCGTCAGTCCTCGAAAAAAGTCTCTAGTTTTATTATCGACCTTAAAACGCGGAAATAGTAGGGATTTAACGTAATTAACATATTCTAATTTGGAGAAAGCCCCTTGATATGAAGAAAACAGAGTTGTTGTTATAAAATGTTTCATGTGGAACATTTTTGATTATGAGATAGCAATTTTAAGTTAAAACCTTTATACTTTGGGGTGATTTCGTTGCCTGATTGAATGAAAATTAGATAAATGGGGTATCAATAATGAGTTATAAAGTTGATTTTAAAAATGTCGAGCAAGTTGGTTTAGAAACGTCACCAGTCGCACCAGCGTTAGCAGGTTTACGAGCCAATGAAGCGCGCTATTTTTGGAACAAGTATAAACATGAATACGTGACTGAACCAGCACGAGATCATCCAGAACTAGTGGCATATGTGAATGACGTCCTAGCAGAACGAGATTTAAAGATCCAATCTAAGCCACTGGAAGTCGCGCAGTTTGAAGTTGAGGGAACTAAGTGGACCTATGTTTTCTACGAAAGTGGGTTAGCTATTAACGTGATGTATGCTTTAGATCCAGACGGTAAGCGTGCGGTTGGGTTTAAACTTTCGGATGGTATGGAAGTACCGGAAGAACTAGCTGATAAATTTAAATTTGCACGTCAGCGGTCCAAGCTAGCAGGGACTATTCGTGGGAGTTATTTTAAAATTAAACAAGAGCATTAATAAAACGTCAACTCAGGTTCAACCTGAATTGACGTTTTTTGGTATTACTTTATTGCTTGAACATCATGTTTGTCTGCGGTGATAAAGGTCCCGTTTGCTAGTTGCAAACGCACTTTATTTCCTCGAATTGAGATAGTTTTAATTTTCAAAACTTTCTTTGCTCGATAGTGTTTAGACTTGTGTGTGGCGTTGAAGTCACGGTACGCATTAATCCCATGGGAATTAATGACTTTAACTTGATGGGGCTTAGTTGTGTACTCAGCAGCTGTAACATAGTGTTTGTTGCCGGTGATATAACCAACCTGGTTAAACGTAGCGGACTTTTTATTTATATCTTTTACTTTATAACGGTAACCTTGCTTGGTATTAACCCGCTTTAGGAAACTAAATTGCGCCCATTTTTGCTGTTTCACAGTTTTAAACCAATTTAGTCGATTCCTTTTGGCAAAGGTAGTATTTTTGTAGAAACCAATTTTCTTCATGGCATACCACTTGTGTCCCTTAACCTCGGTTTTGAGGCTGCTGTGACCATGATCTGGTTTATCAGTTCCTGGAGCAGTGTTATTGGAGTTTCCAGATTGGTCAGGTTTGTTCACGTCAGAGTGATTGCCATCTTCAGAGTTAGTCGACTGGTGATTGTCATGGTTGCTGTTGCTGTTACTGTTAGTGTCACCCTGGCCCGTTCCCGGCTGAGTACCATCGGAGTTACCTGGTTGGTTAGGCTTGTTTCCATCTGAGTGATTGCCGTTATCAGATCCAGTATTATTGCTTGCATCGGCATCATCTTGGCCAGCGGTTTTATTAATTAAATCAACCAGAATTTCTTTACCCTTATCGCTCCCGACCATTGCTTCGGCGATTTTCACTGGGGTAGTGGACTTGCTAGCTTTGTTAAATTTAATGTGCGCTAGTGGGCCATTTTTAGGCTGATTTTCAAACCCTAAAGTGAGTGTGAGAACCCCATTCTCAACGGTTTGGCGGAGAATCGAAGTTCCTTTTTGTGTCACAATCTTGTCGACAGTTCGACCTGCTAAATTGATTCGTAAGTCTGCTGATCGTAGTTGATTTTCTGCTTTAGTTTTCAACAAAATTTGTGCTTGATTAGGTGTTGATTTCAAGGTAACTGTTTCAACATTTCGGTGTTTTTTAGCAAGCTCAGTTTGTGCCAGAAATGCTGAAGAATCGAAAACTTTACCAGTCATTGATTTTGGCTGTTGAACTTGAAGCGCATGTAAGATCAATGAGCTAATATCGGCATTGCTACCACCATGGAGACGTCGGCCACTATCAATGGTTTCACCACCAAGACCAATAAAAATGTTGGTATTCGGAGCCTCTGTATTTTGACCATGATCAGTTTTCCAACCACCATGATCGGCATTAGCAATCACTAAGGTATCGTGTGAGTGTCCGGTAGCTTCCAGCTTGTCCATGACTTTTTTGAACAGGTCATCGTACTTGGCGTAATTTGCCCAGTAAGCATCATTGAACCAGCCGTTACCATGTCCCTGGTGATCCATTTGATCACTCTGCATGTAAGTGAGGGCAGTGTTATTGAAGTCATTTGTTCCAATGTAGTTAGCGACATCGTCAAATGACTTCCAAGCGACTGAACCATTTTTATCCACTGTGGCGTCTGGTTCTGTGATCCCGTTTAAAATGTTACCCCATTCAGAAAATGCTGCAGCACTCTGGTTGGGATTTGCCGCTTGTAATACCTTGAAAACGGATGGAAATTGAGGTGTTGCTTTCCCAAAGTCATTGAAATAATACTGCCCTGAAGAGGCGTTGGTGTATTGATAATCCGTTGGTAAGTCCTTCCAAGGGAGGCCATGAAGCATGGAGATGTAGTTTTGGGCCGAAATCGTTGGTACTACCGCCTCGGCTGTTGTGCTCATTGCAAAACGCTTATTGAATAGATCCATCGTGTAAGTATTTTGCCGCTTCTTGAGGATAGCAGGGTTAGTCGTCCATTGGGGATCGGTGTTGTTATCCTTAGCATAGTACATCCCATTTGGATCCCAAGGGTTGCCACCGCCATCAGTAGTCAAAACAATCACGTGCTTATAGGGCCGGATAACCGCATCTTTCGCAACTTCTGCTCTTTTGTCGGCGGGGGCTAAGGCGATATCTCCAGCCCCAATGATCCCGTCACCGTTGTAGTCATTGGTTTCCTGGCTGTGGATGTTGACGGATTGGGTGTTACTAGACATTTGGACGTTAGAAACTGGTTTGCCATTCATAGAGGCTTTGATGTTTTGAATTTTAAATTGAGCAGTGGTTGATTGGCCTGGGGCTAAAGATTTAGCTTTGAACTTGATATTAGCTAATCGGGTTTGACCGTAATTTTTAAAGTCTGCTGTTGATAGATCCCGGTTAGTTTCAAAGTGTAACAGACCATCTTTAACTTTCTTCACAGTGGACCTTTGACCGTTCAAAATATCAACATAGTCAAATTTATCTGCGTCGTAAGCAACATCGTAACTGACCGTATCAATATCGCCGGTGCTATTCTGTTTCGTATGCACGTTTAAGTCGTAGGCATGACCAGCAACCACTTCGGCGGGACCGACAAGACGTGATTCAAAGGACTGTTCTACATTTTCAGATGTTTTGGTGACAAGAGATTGAGCGGTGTTGTTTAAATTAGCGACTTCACTATCACTCAAAGCGTGGTCATAAAGGCGTGCAGTCCGGACTCGACCGTTCATAAATGATTCCACGCCACCGTCGGATTTACTGTCACCGCCGATAACCAAATTATGGGCTTTATCTCCTTGGGCCCATTTAATATCGCCATTCGTGATTGGCTTTTGATCGATCAGTTTTCCGTTCACGTAAAGTTTAACGGCGTGGCCTTTTTTATCGAATACCCCAACGGCGTGGATCCACTTACCCGTTTTCAGAGGAGTGCTAGGTTGACGATAAGTACCGTCTACATGGGCGAAGAAGGTTAATTTACCATTATCGACCCCAATGCCGACACCGCCACCTTGTTGGTTGGAGAAAATATCTCGCTCACCTGAAAGGGGTGCATTCTGGTTATATTTGAAGAAGGCTTCCATTGTGAGTCCATTTTCTAAATCTTTATATTGATCAGCTGACACTGGTGTTTTAAAAGCTGTGGAACCAGTCATTATCGCCACATTTCCTTTAATATCTGGACTGTTGGCAATGATAGGGCGGCCAACCATATCAAAGGATTTAAATTGGCCTTGTGTATCCAGTACGCCGAGACCTTCAAAGCTAAAATCAGCATAGCTTTTTGGTAAGTCAGTTGGCTGCACAGCTCGGCTAGCTGTTGTTACCGGATCAGTTGCAGCGGCTGCTGTAACTGAAGGAACGGCAACTGACATTAATGTTGCTGAACATAATAGGACACTCGCAATAACTCGGGGTTTCAAATCAATCAACTCCATCTCTAATTTTGTAACACAACGTTACGAAATTAGATTATCAATCGCGTGTAAAAATTTGAGTGATAATTGTAAAAGCGCTGTATGAGTTTAGTAGTTTTTTAGCTGATTTATAGAATAAGTGCAATATTCAAGTGTGATTTTAGATACTTAAACCTGCAAGACCACCGTTGTTATCAACTCTGTGATATGGTACCTGATCAAACCCAGTCATACGGATGGGTGAGGGTGGCTTGAGGAAGCTTTAATTAGGGCCCAGTCAAAATGATTTTTAGACGCAAACAAGCCCAACCACTAAAACTGTGATTGGGCTCATTTTATTAATAAATATCCGCTACCTGTGCTTGGGCGACTTCGTGGGCCATGAAGTCATCGTAGGTGGTATCGGCACGGTCAACGACACCTTTAGGACCAACTTCTACAATGTGGTTGGCAATGGTTTGAATGAACTCGTGGTCATGGCTGGTAAAGACCATAGAGCCACTAAAATCAATCAACGCATCGTTTAAACTCGTGATACTTTCCAAGTCTAAATGATTGGTGGGATCATCCAGTAAAAGGACGTTGGCTTTGCTAAGCATCAGCTTGGAGAGATAGCTACGAACCTTCTCACCACCAGAAAGAACGGGAACTTCTTTTAGAACTTCGTCACCTTTGAAGAGCATTTGACCAAGGAAGCCACGAAGGAAGGTGTTATCACTTTCTTCTTTGCTGGCATATTGACGAAGCCATTCCAGGATATTTAATTTATCGTTACTAAACTCTGGGTTTAAGTCCTTAGGCATGTAAGCACGGTTAGTGGTGACACCCCAAGTGATTGAACCTGTATCAGGTTCCAGGGTACCGGCCAGCAATTGCATCAGAACGCTAGTGGTAACATCAGAACGAGAAATCAGGGCAGCTTTATCACCAGGACGGAGAATGAAGCTGACGTTTTTCAAGATTTGATGACCATCAATAGCTTTGCTGACGTTTTCGACCCGTAAAAAGTCGTTTCCAAGTTCACGTTCGGGTGTGAATTTGATAAATGGATACTTCCGTGAACTAGGTTTAATGTCGTCTAGGGTAATCTTATCAAGTTGCTTTTTCCGAGAAGTCGCTTGTTTCGACTTTGAGGCGTTTGCTGAGAAACGGGCGATAAAGTCTTGCAGCTGTTTGATTTGTTCTTCCTTCTTAGAATTAGCTTGGTTTCGTAGTTTTAATGCTAGTTCTGAACTTTGCAGCCAGAAGTCATAATTACCAACAAAGAGTTGGATTTTACCGAAGTCCACATCACACATGTGCGTACATACAGCGTTCAAGAAGTGTCGGTCATGGCTGACAACTAAGACGGTGTTTTCATAGTCAGCAAGAAAGTTTTCTAACCAGCTGATAGTAATTGGATCCAGACCGTTGGTAGGTTCGTCTAACAGCAATACATCTGGCTTACCAAACAACGCCTGTGCCAGTAATACTTTGATTTTTTGACTTTCTGGCAGATCTTTCATTAATGATTGATGTTGATCTTCTGGAATGCCCATGGATTGTAGTAATTGACTAGCATCACTTTCAGCGTTCCAGCCGTCCATTTCAGCAAATTCACCTTCAAGTTCAGCGGCTTTGATACCATCTTCGTCGCTAAAATCGGGTTTTGCATACAGTGCGTCCTTTTCAGTCATGACCTGGTACAGGTGTTCATGCCCCTGAAGCACGGTATTTAGGATGGTTTGATCGTCAAAAGCAAAGTGATCTTGCTTTAAACTACTCATCCGCTCATTAGGTCCCATTGAGATTGTCCCAGTAGTGGGTGTCAATTGACCCTCTAAAATTTTAAGAAAAGTTGACTTGCCGGCCCCGTTAGCACCAATAATGCCGTAACAGTTGCCAGGAGTAAACTTTAAATTAACGTCATCATACAGTTTGCGGTCCGAGAAACTCATGGACACATTGGTTACAGTTAACAAGTTAGTACCTCACTTTTTTATTGTCGAAATCGGGAAATGAGAATCAGTTTCTATATAGTATCAGATTTATTGGGTAGTTTCCATCTAAGAGTGGTGGGAAATATACTTATTGCTCAAAAAAGCACCCCTAGATTGATACGTCTGGGAGTGCACGATATTTAATTTAAGAGGTAATTAATCTGCAGTTTTTTTAGCAGCTTCTTTGTCAGCTTCCTTATGCCGCATTTCCATTTCAATCTCTTCCAAGGACTTCCCACGGGTTTCGGGAACAGCAAAGATAACGAAGAAGATTGAAAGGATGGCAAAGAAACCAAAGACAGCAAACGGACCACCGACATTGTTGTGGAAAGCGCCCAGCAGAACTAAGAAGAATTGCGAAACAATAAAGTTACCAATCCAGTTAGCAGCTGAACCAATTGAGTTACCAACTCCACGGACGTTCAGTGGGAAAATTTCACCAATCATTAACCAGCAGATTGGGCCCCATGATACCGCGAAGCCAAAAATGTAGATTGCAATCAGAATCATGGTAGGGACAGCGGCTGCCTTCACACTTAAAGTGAAGTTTAAGAATGAAAGTACAATGATTGAAACAGCCATGACGACCGAGCCAAACAGCAAGATAGTTCGACGGTTGAACTTATCCATGATGTTGTAAGCAAGCACCGTGCACAAGAAGTTAACGATACCAATACCGACGGAGATCCAAATTGCGTCGCCATCTGCAAAGCCAAATCCCTTAATGAAGACTTGTGGTAAGAAGTAGATAACCGAGTTAATCCCAACTAATTGCTGCAACAGCATTAAACCAATGGCAACTAAAACAGCTGGACGAGCGAAGGTCATTAATTCGTGAAGACCGCCCTTTGGTTG
Source organism: Secundilactobacillus angelensis (assembly GCF_012641075.1). Taxonomy (GTDB): domain Bacteria; phylum Bacillota; class Bacilli; order Lactobacillales; family Lactobacillaceae; genus Secundilactobacillus; species Secundilactobacillus angelensis. The sequence continues at coordinate 35,841 of NZ_JAAXLJ010000001.1, forward strand.
ATTAGCAACCGCTTGAATATCAGCTAATTCTTTATCAGGATCTTCATCAGTCTTAGCACGTAAGTCGTGCAGGACTTCTTTAGCTTCATCAACTTTACCCATTTCAACCAAGTATCTTGGTGATTCTGGTAAGACTAATGAACCGACAAACAAACAGATAGCAGGGATCAATGCTGACCCTAACATCCACCGCCAGTCACGGATTCCTAACAAATTATGCCCGAGAAAACCTAAGTTTGAGACGTAGGCTAATAGGATACCTAAAGTAACCATCAGTTGGAACATGGTCCCAAGTGAACCACGGTGAGGCGCATCAGCGAGTTCAGCTAGGTAGGCTGGTGTTAATGCCGAAGCAGAACCAACGGCAAACCCTAGAATGATTCGAGCGACAATCATTGAGACGAATCCTGAAGCAGTCATTGATAGTCCTGAACCAAGTAGGAATAGGATAGAAGCAACTAGCAAAAGCCGCTTCCGCCCGAATTTATCCGACAAAGATCCAATTGACAATGCACCAACTGAGGAACCAATCAAAACAGATGAAGTAATGAAACCCGTCTGTTCAATGTTTAGACTGAAATCGGACTCAATCAGTGATGAAGCACCCGAAATGATCCCGGTATCAAAGCCAAATAAGAGTCCACCCAGTGCGCCGAATGTAAAAATAAAATAAGTACTCAAATGACGTACACGCACGATAATCTCTCCTAACTTATGATAATAGCTTTTTGACAGTCCCAATTGTAAACTTTTATCAACAAAACACAAACGTTTACATTGCCTATAAATTAGAATTTAAAGCGATTTCATAGTTTGGATAGGGTGACAGTTATATCAAGTTAAAAGCCCGAGAAATCATGTTAACTTGGTCACATAAGTTGCCATGAACTGAGTTAAGTTCACAAGTCGACGTTTGACTTTTTGGGTATGGTTACTATAAGTTAGAAAAGTACTAATTGGTATACCCCAGAAATATTTTTTTGAATTTTTTCAGGATTTACAATTTTATAACAGACCTAACGTTGAATTAGGTTGATTGCTAATCATGATCTCAAGGGAGAGTATAAATCATAAAAAGCTGAAAACACCGCCAATCTGGATTAAAGATTGGCGGTGTTTTGATAAGTTAGTCTAAAAATTTAAAAAATGTTGGCCATTCATTCTAAGACCAAGTATCGCTATTCTGCTTAGGCACCTTGTTAACGACTAACTGGTATTTTTAATTCTTCCTCAGTATAAGTTTTAATCAAGTTAAGGAGCCGACTGATATCATCTGCTGAAACTTCACCAATATTACCAATCCTAAAACTATCGCATTTGGAAACCTTACCGGGATAAATGATAAAGCCACGATCTTTTAGGTATTCATAAAATGCTCGGAAGTTAAAGTCAGTGGTTGGAAACTTAAATGATGTGATAATTGGCGATTGAACGGTCTTATCGATGACTAATTCGTAACCAAGATTCTGCATGCCTTCACGCAGGAGAGTCTCGTTTGTCTGGTATCGATGAGTCCGTGCTGTAACGCCACCTTCTTGTTCAAGTTCGCGAAGTGCTTCAGCAAAGGCGTAAACTACGTGAGTTGGGGAAGTAAACCGCCATTTTCCATCATGATCTTCAAAGGTACGGTATTGTGCGTATAGATCCAGTGCTAAGGATCGGGCGTTCCCCTCCGTAGTGCTCAGGGTATTTTTTTTTGCTAACACAATGCTGAAACCGGGGACTCCTTGAACACACTTATTAGAACTGGTAATCAGGTAGTCGACTTTAAATTGGGTTAAATCGATTGGGACACCGCCGAAACTAGACATCGCATCAACTAAAGTGATGATGCCTTTGTCAGCAAGTACAGGGATGATGGATTCAATTGGATTTAAAATGCCAGTAGTGGTTTCACAATGAACCATTGCGAAGTGCGTGACTTCAGGGTGGGCAGCTAAGGCTTTTTCAACTGCATCTAAGGTTACTGTCTGGTCCTCGTCTACCTTGAGGTCAACGTGTGGAATAGCTAGATAATCAGCAATTTCAATCATCCGCTCACCGTATGCACCATTGGCAGCAATGAGCAGGGTGGCATTTTCTTTCGGAACCGCAGTACCGATTGCAGCTTCTACGCCGAAACTACCACTCCCTTGCATTAAAACGGCCGTGTAATCGTCTTCTGAAGCATGACCAACAGTAACCAACTCACGACGGACCCATTGTGTCAGTTCTTTGTAATCGTCATCCCAAGTACCGTGATCAACTAACATCGTCTCTTTAACGGTGAAACTCGTTGTTAGTGGGCCAGGCGTAAGTAACAGCGGCATTTCGTGTTGTTGATCATCAATTGATTCAATCAAGGGAATTAAGTCAGCGATGTTATTGATGATCTCGTCAGCACCAGCTTCTTTTAGAATTGCAGTAGCTCGGGCATGATAACGATCCCGTTGTTCAATGCTAAGGTGAGCAACTTCTTGTTGGGATAGGCCGATGAGATTACCACCGTCGACAACGCCAATCGAGATGGTACCAGCGCTTTTTCCTTCTAATATATCATTAACTGTATCACCGACTTTAATGACGTGAGAAGGGTCGGAGATTCCCATCTTTTTCATTGCAAGTTCAACCATATCGGGCTTGGGGCGACCTATGAGGTTAGTTTGTTCTGATGTGATGTTATAGAGAGGGGCATATCCTTGTTTTGACGCTAACGGTAAAATTCGATCAAGCATTGCTTGAGTGTAGCCGGTAGTCGTTGCTAGTTGAATATGATGAGCCTTGGCAAACTTGATTAATTCTGTCATCCCTGGTTTAAGTTGTGCCGTTTCTGCTAATACCCGGTTAATTTCAACTTGGAACTGAGCGTAAATTTCTTCTGCAGCTTTTGCCAGCGGAACAGTTGGGTGTTTAGTCTCCCAAGAATTTGCAATTTCAGGTGTTTGTAAAATTTTTCGAACGTGGGTCATTTTATCCAAGCCAACGTCTTGACGAATCGTGTCTTCGGTTAACTCAATATCGAATTGAGCAAAAGCTTTTTGAAAGGCAATGATGGGAGCGCGACTGCCATAATCAACAGTCGTACCAGCCCAGTCTAATACAATGGCTTCAATCATAAAGTAATCCTCCAGCTTGATTTTTGAAAGTTTAATTGTTATTGATGAGTAAGGGTACGCAGTCGGTAAGAAATGATTTCTAGCACCAGCGCAAATGCCAAGATCAGGTAAACCATGACGCCGACTTCATGAAAATTGAAATAGAAGCTGCTTGACATGAAAAGCTGATAACCGATACCACCTGCACCAGCTGCCGCCCCAACTGCGATGGCATCGGCAAAGTTGATTTCAAAGCGGATGAACGTCCAACTCAGGTAACTTGGGATCATGTAGGGGATAACGGCTTGGCGGATAATCGCGCTTTTTTTAAGTCCCATCGCCTGCATTGTTTCGATAATCTCTGGCGAAAGTTCATCCATGCTATCTGCATAGACTTTAGTCAAATATGCAACGCTGTGGAAGGTAATGCCAATTACTGCAGCATTGGCTCCCAAACCAAAGACGACACTGTAGATCAAAACCCAAAGAACGGTTGGAATGGCTCGAATAACAGCCATCACGCTTTGAATTCCCAGCACTAACCAGGTGGGAGCTAGTCGCCTAGTACTAGCTAAAGCGAAGAAGAATGCTAGCATCGACCCTATTAATGTGGTTAAGAAAGCCAACAGAATGCTCTGTCCTAACGCTGCTAAGAGCGCAACAAAGGTGGTATTGGCAAGGTGTGGTTGCAGGAACATGATTTTAATATTTTCGGCAAAACTCATGAGAGCGGCGCCTAATTTAAATTGATTCGGGACCATGGTTGGTAGCGTGATTATTGTGAGATAAGTCAGCACAATGATCGTTAGCAGAATTGTTAATCGACGTCGATCTCGAAACCGTAGTGGAATTGAGAATTTAGGCCCAACTGGAACTTGTGTTGGAATTGAAATTTGATTCTCAGGTTTGATCATGACAATAACCTCCCAATCAGGTTGGAAATCAATTCAACTGCGACCACTAAGATGATGACAGACAAAACGACCAAGCCAGCAGCACCATACCTTAAGCTTTTGAAGTAGAGGTTGAAAATAAAGCCGATTCCAGTACCGGTTAGCAGACCAACCAAGGTGGCGTCGCGAACGTTGTTTTCAATCATGTAGAGCACCCAAGACATGAGGGCAACGGCGACCTCTGGTAGCAATCCTTGAAAAATAACTTGTAAGTAAGTAGCACCAGTTGCTTGTAGTGCCTGAATTTTCTCAGTACCAAAGTCCTCGATAGTTTCCATAAAAGCACGGGTTAAAAAGCCCAGTGTCATGAAAAATAGTGCTAGAAAACCAGTTAAATCATTTTGTTTGAACGAAAACAGCAAAATCATTGCCCAAGCCACGATTGGAATGTTACGTAAGAGTGATGAAAAAGCACGGATGACCCAACTAATCGTAATGGCTGGCGTCAAAGTCTTAGCCCCGATGATAGATAAGAAAAGGGAAGCCACAGCGGCACAAGTCGTTGAAGCAACAGCTACCAAAAATGTGCGGAACAGTTGCTTAATAATCTCGTTCCAGTAGCCTTTTGATGCTTCATTGGGGATGAAATTCTGGATCAACCAGATAACTCCGTTCTGAACGTTTAACAGTGAGCGGGTTTGAAAGCCCAATCCAATCGAGGCACCAAGGTAGGCAAGTCCAAGAATGACTAAGATTACGGATAGTCGGAAACGTTTGTTGTTGAAGAAATTGTTGACTTGTTGAACGTCAGAATTCATGGATTGCACTCCCTTCAAGATTGGCATCTTTTTGGTAAATTCGAGCAATTGCTGTGTCAGAGAGTGCCGCGATGCGATCATCGAAAACGACTTGACCATTATTGATGCCAATAACGTGATCAGCGTAGTTGCGAGCAATGTCCACCTGATGTAAGTTGATCAGAACCGAGATACCGTCATTAATGGCCAGATCTCGAAGAATGTCCATGACAGTAATGGTTGATCTCGGATCCAACGATGCGATCGGTTCATCGCATAGAATGATTTTGGGGTGCTGCATTAATGCCCTTGCTATGCCAACTCGCTGCTTTTGACCGCCACTAAGATTACGACATTGCTGATAGGCAAAGTCTTCAAGACCTACTTTTTGTAGAAGTTTTAAGGCTTCCTCTTTTTCTTGGTTAGAGTAAATTGAAAAGATTCCCGTTAAGTTCGATTTAGTTCCTAAACAGCCATGCAACACGTTTTCAATCGCCGTTAGGGGTTCGATTAAATTATAGTTCTGAAAGATCATACCAATTCGGCAGCGAGCTCGGCGCAACTGCGCCCGGTTTAAATCACGCATATTGGTATCATCAAAGAGAATTTCACCATCATCATCACGGATGAGCTGATTGATACTCCGTAAAATAGTTGTTTTACCGGCACCAGAAGGCCCGATAATCACGGTTACTTCACCTGGTCGGATACTAAAGGAAACGTCGGTCAGTGATTTTTTTTCGCCGTCATAACTCTTAGCTAAGTGATTTACAGTTAACATAGAGGCCTTCCTTTCGTCAGTGTCTATTCACCAAGCACTTTATGCGTAGGAGCGTACCATTTATCAGAAATGGCGATAAATTGGGTATCACCATCTTTAGGTAGTAGACTGTGAACCTTAGCATTAGCAGGCGCGAAGAATTTCTTGTCCTTAGCAATCCGAGATGAAGTTAATGCAGCAATGATTTTTTTGGTGTCTGATTTGCTGATCATTTTTGAGTTCACTGCAATGGGTTCGTTTTGGACTGGATAGGCAGCTAGAGCGATGCTCTCTTTACCACGGACGCTGTTAAATGGTGCCGGCGCATTGGCGTTGATCTTGAAGTCAGCACCTGCTTTGGTTGAATCGTTGGTAAACTTACCATATGAAACCAGATCCATGTCATCAAAGGCTGCTACATCGGCATCACCCTTAAGCAAGTTAACGGCTGATCCTTGATGTGAGCCACCAAATAGAACCTTTGAGAAGAACTTCCCGCTTTGCTGTAAATCATCTTTGTTTTTCAGCTTGAAGCTGGTTTGAATGGCACCTGCTGGGATGGCAAAACCAGAGGTCGAGGTGTTAGATACGAATGACATTTTCTTGCCCTTAATTTTTTCAAGACTGTATTTACCGTTAACTTTGTATTGGTTTGCCTTATCTTTAGGCACCATGATGTAACTATGATATTGAGCGTCCTTCAATGTTCCTGATTTGCCGGAATAAGTTAAAATTGGTTCGACTGAAGCGTTTTGCTTATGCGCCTGAATGTAGCTATCCGGACCCATCAGTGCGATTTGGGCTTTGCCAGATGAGATTGCTTGAATGGCAACGTTATAGTCAGTAGTGGTTTTAACGTCAACTTTCTTCCCAGTTGCTTTATGAATCTCATTTGCCAGTGCAGTTCTGGCAGGACCAGCTTCCTTAGCTGAATCACCAGGCAGGAAAACGACGGTGAGGGCTTTAGACTTCTGGTTGCCTCCCGTAGCGTTTGATGAACTACACCCAGCAGCAGCCAGTGATAAACCGATAATACCAGCAGCAAATAAACTTGTTTTAAAAATATTCATGTTAATAACCCCTATCTAATTTGATAGGCTTAATATTAACGGGTGATTGTAAATACAACATAAATCCTTCGTAAATATTTATAAATAACGTGTAAACATTTGGTAAATAAGAACGGAAATGGTATTGTGCGTGCACCGAAAACAGAATTTTGGTGTCGTGGTACACTTAGTAGTATGTTGGAGAATAAGAGATAAATAGCAAATAGGAGGACTCATTATGGCATTCGATTACGATACGGTTGTTATTGGTGGTGGCCCAGGCGGCTTGGCGGTTGCATATGGTTTAAATGCCAGTCAAAAGGTTCTGGTGATTGAGGGGAATCTATGGGGTGGCACTTGCCCAAACTTTGGCTGCGATCCCAAGAAGATGCTGTACGGTGTCGTTGAAGCCAAAAGACAGGTCATCCGTTATCAAGAGAGCGGCCTACCAGCTGCACCCAATATTGACTGGTCAAAAATGATGGCCTTCAAGCGTGGTTACACCGAAAAAGTTCCAACTGGTACCGAATCGGGATTAAAACGTGCTGGAATCGATCATTTGCATGGTACTGCGGCCTTCGTTGATGCACATACTTTACGCGTTGGTGATAAGCAAGTGAGTGGAAAACAAATTGTCATCGCCACGGGTGCTACACCAACTATCCCCGACATAACAGGAAAAGACGCGTTTAAAACAAGTACTGATTTTCTTAACTTAGCACATTTACCTCAAAAAATTGGTTTCGTTGGTGCTGGCTACGTGGCGATCGAACTTGCCAATATTGCGGTAGAAGCTGGCGCAGAAGTCCACGTTTTTCAGCATAACGACCGAGTATTACGTCATTTTCCACAAGAATATACTGAACGATTAAAAGATATTCTGGCTAAAAAGGGCGTTCATTTCCATATGAACACCAATGTGATTGCGTTGAACAAAGAAGGCAGTCAAGTTGAAGCTGCAACTGATAATGGCGATTCTATTAAGTTAAACGCGATATTTGCTGCAGCAGGACGGCGCCCTAATTTAGATCAGCTTAATTTGACGGGGATTGGGGTTGCAGTTGAGTCGCAGGGTGTGAAAGTAGACGATCATCTTAGAACCAGTATTCCATCCATCTACGCCATTGGTGATGCTGTGGCTAAATCAGTTCCTAAATTAACCCCAGTTTCTGGAATTGAGGGACGCTACGTTGCCTCACTAATTGCGGGTGAAACCGATGTGCCGATCCAATATCCAGCGATTCCCCATACGGTGTTTGCGGGACCAGAACTTGCCCAAGTTGGCGTCACTCTTGAGGCAGCAACGAAGGACCCAGACCACTATACAATTAGTGATCAATCAGTTGGCTCATGGTATACCTATAACCGGCTTCGAGATAAGGATGCACACGTAACTACTATCGTTGATAAACCATCTGGAAAATTGGTCGGGGCAGTTGTTTTGGCTGTTAACGCCGAAGAATTGATCAACGATTTTTCGGAGCTGATTACGCACGGAACACCAGCTGAAGAGGCAACCGATTGGACGCCCATTTATCCTAGCGTCTCCAGTGATTTAGGCTACTTTTATTAAATTTATACAGCAAACGGCCCCTTGTATGCGTTATGCGTACGAGGGGTTTATCATGTTAAAATAGAGCATTATGAAATGGGAAGTGGAACGATGGGGAAAGCAGAAGATATTTACAAAAAAATCATGGCAGACCCACAAAACGCTGAATTTACGCGACAGGGAATCGAGCCGTTGTACCATGTGGAGCCAGAAGCAAGAATTTTGATCATTAGTCAGGCACCCAGTCGTAAAGGGCAAGAATCAATGACTTATTGGGATGACCCAAGTGGTGATCGATTGAGAGCATGGATGGGAATGAGCCGCGATGAGTTTTACCATTCTGGGAAATTAGGTGTGGTTCCTTTAGATTTTTATTTCCCGGGAAAAGGTAAACAGGGAGATTTACCACCACGAAAGGGTTTTGCTGAGAAGTGGCATCAACCCGTTCTCGAGCTCATGCCTAACGTTTCCTTAACACTATTAATTGGTGCGTATGCGCAGAAATATTATCTTCAAAAGTGGCGGCAAAAAACGTTAACTGAAACGGTGGCCCACTATAAAGACTATCTGCCAGAATACTTTCCAATTGTGCACCCTTCCCCACTAAATTATGGCTGGATGCACCAGCACTCTTGGTTTGAAGATGAAGTTGTACCAGAATTGCAGGCTGAGGTTAGACGCTTACTGAAAGCGTAGATCGATTGCGGCTGGAAAGCTGGTTATTATCCTTGATTAAAAGTAAGTATTTTTCGTGATTTACTTGAATATTGGGCATATATACGGTAGTCTATATGCCACAATTACTAGAAATGGAGCACAGAATGAACAATCAAGTTTTCTTCGACTTCGATGGTACGATTGCCAATTCCGAACGCGGTATTATTCACGCTGTTAAAAGCATGGTGGATGAACTGAATTTACCTCATTTGTCGGATGTACAGTACCGTTTATTCATTGGGCCAACGATTACCGATAGCTTAAAAAAGTTTTTTCCTTCACTGACTGAGAAACAGGTTAGTACAGCGGTTAAAGCTTATAAGAAAAATTACGAATCTTCGGGTTTATTTGATTTGGAAATTTATCCTGGAATAGAAGATGCACTGACTACTATGAGAGCAGCTGGGTATCAGTTGAATATTGCATCAGCAAAGCCTGAAAGCGTCTTGCGAAAGATTATTGATGAATTTCAGCTAAATCATTATTTTGATGGTATTTATGGTGCAAGTGAGGGCAAAATCAAGCGGATAAAAAAGACTGATATATTGGCTTATGCGATAGAAACAAGTCACGCACAGCGGGATCAGAGTGTTATGGTGGGCGATCGTTATACTGACATGAAGGGTGGTAACGACAACCATGTGAAGACGCTGGGGGTAACGTACGGGTTTGGTGATGCAGCTGAACTTAGAGCCTCAAATGCTTCGGCACTAGTATCTACCCCTGAAGAGCTGCCAGCTGAAGTGGCGAAGTTATTGGGTGAACGAAGGTAAGGCGTACTGTATCAAAGTACCTCTTTCTTCATCAAATTTAAGATGATTGATAATGAGTTAAACCGGGGTGGTACTAGTGATTGAATTGATTAATGTAAATAAGGAATATCAAGATCAACATGCACTTGATCACCTAAGTCTCACCATTAATGATGGTGAATTGTTTGTGCTAGTTGGACCTTCTGGTAGTGGGAAAACAACCCTGTTAAAAACCATTAACCGGTTAGTTGTACCAACTTCCGGACAGGTGAAAATTGATGGTAAGGACGTTGCTGATACCAACGTCCAGGAATTGCGACGAGAGATTGGGTACGTGTTGCAGACTGGCGCGCTTTTCCCTAATATGACGGTGGCAGAAAACGCCAGTGTTCAATTGGATAATTTGAAGTGGCCAGTAGAGAAAAAGCGGGTAAGAATCGCGGAATTAATGACTGCCGTTGGACTTGATCCAGATCATTTTCTCGGTCGGATGCCCAGCGAGCTTTCAGGGGGTGAAGCCCAGCGAGTTGGAATCGTTCGGGCATTAGCCAGCAAGCCGGGGCTTGTTTTGATGGATGAACCGTTTAGTGCACTGGACCCAGTATCACGTCGGCAGTTACAGCAAATTGTGATCAATCTACATCAAAATTTAGATAGTACCATTGTGTTCGTGACCCATGATATGCATGAGGCGTTACGATTAGCGGACCGCATTGCTGTCGTTCATGATGGCAGGTTACAGCAGGTGGGTACTCCCACTGAAATACTATCTGAACCAGCCAATGCGTTTGTCAGCAACTTCTTTGCGGATGAACAGCAGACTGATCAGCTGTTAGGGCAAGTTTTGGCAGCTGGTTTTGGTCGGCCAGTTCAGCCGGGTGATCTTGGCAAGAAGATGGTGAAAGGTCAGAGTATTTTTGAATGGGCAACCACACTGCAAAGTTCACAGTTAGACCAAGTTATTGTAGATAACAAAGTGCTGACTGATCATGATTTAATCGATTATTTAGCATCGCTTGAAACGGAAGGTGACAGTCATTAGTCAACTCATAAGTTATGTCAATAAGAACCACAGTGACTTATTGCAGGCTTTGTGGCAACATATCTCAATTTCTATTATCAGTATGTTGATTACAATTCTGATTGCCATTCCACTTGCGGTAGCACTGATCAACCATCGGCGGATTGGTGAGTTTTTCCTGCAAATTACCGGTATTATTCAAACCATTCCTAGTTTGGCGGTATTGGGAATTCTGATTCCGTTTGTGGGGATTGGGACTGTTCCTGCGATTATCGCTTTAGTTTTATATGCTATTATGCCCGTTTTTCAAAATACTTATGCTGGGCTGACCAATATTGATCCAGTATTATTAGAAGCCGCTGAAGCTCTTGGTGTCACACCGAGATTCAAATTGTTTAAGGTCGAACTGCCCTTAGCGATGCCGATGATTTTGTCTGGTATTAGAATCGCCACCGTATTAGTCATTGGAACGGCAACTTTAGCCGCTTTAATCGGTGGCGGTGGACTGGGTACCTATATTTTACTTGGTATTCAGACGAATAATAATACCGCGCTTTTGGTAGGTGCAATTTTGTCAGCAGTTCTGGCGCTACTTGCCAATTGGTTGATTGAAGTTTTAGCCAAAGTGCCGTTAAAGCGTCTTGGCATTGGCACGTTAGTCTTAGTGATTATCGGGCTTGGTGGAACCTTAGGAAATAAACTATTAAAACCACAGACCGAAACGGTTGTTATAGCCGGTAAACTAGGCGGCGAACCGGAAGTCTTGATCAACATGTATAAGGATCTTATCGAACAAAATGATTCGAATGTCAAAGTAACGTTGAAACCAAATTTTGGTGGCACGAGCTTTCTCTTTAAGGGGCTTCAAAGCGGCAAGATTGAAATCTATCCGGAGTTTACCGGCACAATATTGCAAACTCTAGTCAAGGGTAACAAAGAAGTTAATCGGAACCCTCAGACTGCGTATCAAAATGCCAGAGATGAAGTTGACACACAATTTGGGATGACTTATCTGAAACCAATGGCATATCAAAATAACTATGCGGTTACCGTTCGACAGGATACGGCAACGCGGTATCATTTGAAAACTATTTCAGACTTAACGCAGGTTGCCGGACAGCTTTCTGGTGCGTTTGATCCGGACTTTTATCAGGAGAGTAATGGCTATCCTGGACTAAAAAATACGTACGGATTGCACCTTAAGTCTGCCAAGACAATGGAACCGTCACTGCGTTATGAAGCGCTGGCGAATAAGCGGGTGGACGTGACGGATGGTTACACTACTGACCCGCAAATTAAGGAGTACCACCTCGTTGTTCTCAAGGACAACAAGAGCTTCTTTCCAACCTATCAAGGGGCGCCGTTAATGAAAAATAGCTTTGCTAAGCGGCACCCTCGTATTGTGAAACAACTAAACCGGTTAAGCGGTAAAATTTCAGTGTCGGATATGCAATCCATGAATTACCAAGTGACAGTTAAGCATCGGAAGGCGTCTGTGGTTGCCCGACAATACTTGGTAGCACACCAATATTTCAATTAGCACAAAACACCAAGTTATACTGTGAAAACAGTCGAACTTGGTGTTTTATTTTAGGTTCTCCAAATTATTTCTTTTACTCATCTAACTTTTACTTGTATTTTTTATTTATGGTGGTAATATAAGTTCTGGTAATTGAGCGGGTGCTCAACAATAATAAATGAACTGCTTTGAATGTTTGGATCAAGGAAATGATAACTTGATATGGGCTTAAACACAGCTGCTTAATTTTATATCAAATTTGGATTTCAATGACCAACCGAATTTCTAAGCCAATAGAAAAGAGGTTTTTAATGATGAAAGATACAGAGAAACATAACTTCGTCCAAGGTGTTAACAGTGAAGGCAAGAGCCTTGATGAAGTGAATGGATCAGTTGAAGTCCCGACGAACGGGGGCTTCTGGAAAACATTGATGGCTTATACGGGACCTGGTATCCTGATTGCCGTTGGTTACATGGATCCAGGTAACTGGATCACGTCAATTGCTGGTGGTGCACAGTTTAAGTACAAGCTATTAGCAGTTATTTTAATTTCTAGCTTGATTGCAATGCTATTGCAGGCCATGTCAGCTAAATTGGGGATTGTCACGGGTAAGGACTTAGCTCAATTGACTCGTGAGCATACCAGTAAGGCTGGCGGTTTTATTCTATGGCTGATTGCTGAATCCGCAATTATGGCAACGGATATTGCCGAGATTATTGGTTCCGGGATTGCCCTTAAGCTGCTGTTTAAGATTCCGTTAGTTGTTGGTATCCTGATTACAGCTGCTGACGTTTTGATTTTACTGTTACTGATGAAGTTAGGCTTTAGAAAGATTGAAGCCATCGTGGCCACGTTAGTAGCTGTTATTCTACTAGTGTTCGCTTATGAAGTTGCTTTGTCGGATCCTAGCATTGCTGGAATTCTTGGTGGCTATATCCCCCAAACTGACATCGTGACTAATCATTCGATGCTATACCTGTCCTTAGGGATAGTTGGTGCGACGGTTATGCCCCATGATTTATATTTGGGGTCATCAATTTCGCAAACCCGGCAGCTTGACCGTTCAAAACCAAACGATATTGCGCGTGCAATTAGATTTTCAACGATTGATTCTAACCTGCAGTTGTTCATCGCCTTCATCGTTAACAGTTTACTGTTGATTCTTGGTGCAGCGCTGTTCTTTGGTACGAACAGCTCATTGGGGCACTTCGTTGATTTATTCAATGCTTTAAGCAACAGCCAAATTGTTGGTGCAATCGCTAGTCCAATGCTCAGTATGTTATTCGCTGTGGCACTGTTGGCTTCAGGTCAAAGCTCCACGATTACCGGGACGTTAGCTGGACAGATTATCATGGAAGGTTTCATTCGTCTGCGTATTCCGTTATGGGCTCAAAGATTAATTACGCGTTTACTATCAGTCACACCAGTACTGATCTTTGCGATTATCTACCACAGTAACGAAGCTAAGATTGAGGATTTACTAACAGTTTCACAAGTTTTCCTCAGTATTGCATTGCCGTTTGCGGTCATTCCACTCGTAATGTTCACTAGCAGTAAAAAAATCATGGGTGAGTTTGCTAACCGGGCATGGGTAAAATACTTGGCTTGGCTAGTAACAGCTGTTTTGATTGTATTGGATATCTATCTTCTCGGACAGCAAATTGGTGAAATGATTGGTTAAAACTCTAGAGGCAGATTTCAGTGATCAATTGAGAGTCTGTCTCTTTTTAATACCGAAAAAGGTGACAAAGTGGGGATTAAACGATGAGTAAAAATGAGACCAAGAGCGATCAGCACAAAGAGAGAATCTTAAATATTTCCCGGGAAATGTTTGCCCAAAATGGTTATGAAGCAACCACCACCCGGATGATTAACCAAGCAGCGGGAACGGCAGAGGGGTTAATGTATTATTATTTTCCACATGGGAAGCATGAAATATTAGATACCATTGTTCATCAAGGCATTATTAATCGGGTCAGTGAGTTACAGGCGGAGTTCAGTGAGTGTAGTACGAAGACTGATCTTGAAGAGGAATTGATGCTGATGTTTGATAATATCTGGCAAGTTTTCCAAGATGAAGAGAATTATCAGTCATTTGTGATTACAATTCATGAACGAACGTTACTGTCTAATGATCAAGCAGATTGGTTGCTTCAAGTTTTGGAGGGACTCGTTGACGAGATTGCTAAACAGTTAAAAGCTGCGCCAGTATTACAGTCAAGACCAGATAGCCAGTTCGGACCATTAGCACGTGTGATTGTGTCGATTTTTCAAAAAGTTATTTATGATGAACTGCTGATTAAAAACAACCGACAGTTAACTCAGCAAATGAGAGATCAGATTAAACCTCAGTTAAGTGTGGTACTTTAACTGTGAATAGGTTAATGAGAGCATGATTCTTAGGGATTGTCTAAGAGCATGCTCTTTTGCATTTTTTTGTGTCAGACTGGTATACTAGAATGTGATTGTGCTAAGGAGGCTAACATGTTACATACTATTTTAATCACAGTTTATTTAATTTTAGCTGGTGCCATTGCCGGTTTTTTGAGTTCTGTAGCTGGTCTTGCTTCCTTAGTCTCATATCCGGTTTTGTTAAGTGTAGGTGTGCCACCGGTAAGTGCAGATGTAACGAATACTGCAGCCCTCATTTTTACTGGGTTGGGCTCGACGATGTCTTCTACTAAGGAACTCAAAGGGAATCGTACAACAATGTGGCACGTTGGGCTTTTAACGGCACTGGGAGGCATTGTTGGCTGTTTGATTTTAGCTTTTCTACCATCATCGAGTTTTGAACATGTGGTGCCTTTTCTGATTTTACTAGCGGCAGTGATGATGATGGTTTCTGGTAAAGAGAAAGCCACTGTTAAAGCAGCGCAACCGACGAAATTATGGATTCAAATAGCCAGAAATATCGCCATTTTTTTGGTGGGTATTTATATTGGTTATTTTGGTGCTGCAGCAGGAATTTTCCTACTCGCCATTTTGACTGTGACACTCACCAAACCCTTTGTGGTCAGCAATGCTATTAAGAACTTTTCATCGTTGCTCACGAATGTCATTTCATTGGTCATTTATGCTTTTACAATTAAGGTTTATTGGCTAATGGCGGTTCCCCTTGCTGCAGGCATGTTTATTGGCGGGTACGTGGGTCCAGTCGTTATTCGCCACGTCCCGGTTAAACTACTCCGTGGCCTAATTACAATTGCGGCATTCGGCTTATCTGGCTACTTATTCTACACAGCATACTTTGTTAAATAAGGTCTATTGACAAGTTCATTCAGTTCCCGTATGCTGATTGAAGTTAATTAATCGCTAATAGCTTGATCATCATCGGGTGGTCATGATAGGCAGCTACTCTTAGTCGCAGATGCAACGTTTAGAGACGTTGAAGACTAGAGCGGGTGCCTTTTTCTATGCGAATTGAAGGGGAGTTTATTATGCTGTCAGTTGTTTTGCGAGGTATGCTGATCAGTTTTGCACTGGTTTCATCAATAGGTATGCAGAACCTCTTTGTTTTTAACAGTGCCATGGGAAACCGTATGCGGCGGGCACTGTTGATTTGTACTTTTGTGTGGGTGGCGGATACTTCTTTAACCACCGTGGCTTTTCTGGGAATGGGTGCATTGGTGAGCCGTTACCTGTGGCTTAAAATTCTGATCATGCTGCTGGGTGGCGTGATTGTCGTGTGGATGGGCTTCGGTGTCTTACGGTCTGCTAGTCAAATTGAACTCGGGAAAAACGATTCGCAGATGCCGTTAAAAGACGCATTTGCCAGTGCCTGGATAGTGACGTTTGCCAATCCTCAGGCGATTATTGATACTGGTGTCACGATGGGTGCGTTAAGAGGGACGTTGACCAATGATCAAGTACTACCCTTCCTGGGTGGCATTATTCTAGCCACAGCGATTTGGTTCTTTGCGATTACCCTGATTATCGGTATTTTGAAGAATCGATTGCCTAAGCGAATTTTGATGTGGATCAACATTATTTCAGGTGTCATTGTGCTGGGCTATGGTGTTCTACTAATCATCAATGCGTTTCGACTCATTTTTTAAAGACAAAAACAGCCTTGAATCAAGACCGATAGCGACTTGTTATCGAGTTTGATTCAAGGCTGTTTATTATTGATCAGGTAAAGGCCCATGTTTTCGAGCATTAATCTACAACTAAAAGAATGAAAACGGAGTTGAATCAATTACCTGCTGGTTGCTAAGTAATCGATATTTTGTTGTTGACAAATGTAAACGAAGCTCTTATCATATAGTCAAGGTTTACAAGTGTAAACGTAAAATTAAAAATACGGAGGCCTTTAAAATGATTAGAATTCTAGTCTTAATAGTTGGTTTACTACTGATTGGGTTCATTGCTTGGTGGTTCTTTGGTAAACATGCCGTAGCAACCGAAACAGCTAGTGTTACCAATGATGTACAGGAGATTGATGTGGATGTTAATGGTGGCTATTCACCCGAAAAAGTTGTTTTGAAGAAGGGCGTTCCGGCTGTGTTGAACTTCACGCGTCGGGATCCTTCAACTTGTTTGGACCGGGTAGTTTTCCCTGATTTTGGAATCAACCGTGAGTTGCCAAAGGGTGAGAAACAGGCGATTCAGATTGACACTAGTCATCCTGGCGAGTTCCAGTGGGCCTGCGGAATGGATATGTTTCACGGTAAATTAATCATTAAATAGTCCATATACGGCCACGTTTATTAAGCTGTCTAGGTTCGGAACAAAATTTGGGGAAAGTGGTGAACAAGGATGTCAATCGCAAGTCGGTTTTGGATCTCGTTGATCCTGTCGTTGCCAATGTTAGCAGAAATGATTTTTCACCCGTTTGGCTGGATGTTACCTGGTGGCGAATGGACCATGCTGGTGCTAACCACAATTATTATGGCCGTTTCAGCTGGGCCATTTTGGCAAAGTGCTTGGGCGTCGTTTCAAAAGCATCATTCTAATATGGATACGTTAGTCGCTATTGGGACGGCAACGGCGTATTTTTACAGTATCTATGCCATGATGACCCACCAAGCAGTTTTCTTTGAAAGTGCGGCCTTTGTCACCACTTTCGTACTGCTGGGACAAGTATTCGAAGAGCGGATGCGCAATAACGCTTCTAATGCCGTGGATAAACTCGTTAATCTGCAGGCCAAAGAAGCTGAGGTTTTGAAAAACGGTGAATTGGTCAAGATTCCTCTCAGCGAAGTGACAGTTGGCGACTTGATCCGGGTTAAGCCAGGTGAAAAGATTGCTGTTGATGGTGTCATTACCGAGGGTAGTTCGGCCATCGACGAATCCATGGTGACCGGCGAAAGTATGCCCGTTGAAAAAGGTAAGGGTGATCGCGTGATTGGTTCGACGCTTAATAGCAACGGGACCTTCATGTTTAAGGCTGAAAAAGTCGGCAGTGATACGATGCTGTCTCAAATTGTTGAATTAGTAAAAAAGGCACAGAATAGTCACGCACCGATTCAAAAATTAACGGATCAAGTTTCCAATATTTTTGTTCCCATTGTCCTGATTATTTCGATTTTAACCTTTTTGGTTTGGTACGTTTTACTTGGCGCCAGTGTGGCAAACGCACTAATTTTTGCTGTTTCTGTAGTGGTGATTGCTTGCCCATGTGCTTTAGGGCTAGCAACTCCCACTGCCTTAATGGTAGGAACCGGTCGTTCTGCTAAAATGGGTATTCTTATTAAAAATGGTGAAGTACTTGAAGCAGTTAACGATATTACTACGGTAGTTTTTGACAAAACTGGTACGATTACGATGGGGAAACCGGAAGTGACCGATATTGTGGGTGATCAAAAACAGATCTTACCATTGGCTGCTAGTTTGGAATCCAACTCGGAACATCCGTTAGCTGCCGCGGTCTTGACTAAGGCGAAAGCTGCCGGTGTTAAAGTCACACCTGTAACTGAATTTCAAGCCATTGAAGGTAAGGGCGTGCAAGCATTGGTTAATGATCAAATGGCATTTGTCGGCAATGATAAGCTCTTAGCGGATCATGCAATTACCGCTGAATTAAAGCGGACAGCAGTCAAATTGCAAACGGCCGCTAAAACGGTTGTTTACGTGGGCCTAGGTACTCAGGTGATTGGATTGATTGCGATTCAAGATACCCCAAAAGCCACTTCCAAGGAAGCGATTGCCGCGTTGAAGACACGGGGACTTAAAACCGTCATGCTAACCGGGGACAACGAGCGGGTAGCAAAAGCCATTGCTGATCAGGTCGGTATTGATTCAGTTATTGCGGATGTCTTGCCTGCAGATAAAGCTGATCATGTAAAGGCGTTGCAGAAATCGGGTAAGGTTGCTTTTGTTGGTGATGGTATCAATGATGCACCGGCATTGACAGTAGCGGATGTTGGTATTGCCATGGGTTCTGGGACTGATATTGCCATTGAATCTGGCGGTATCGTCCTAGTTAAGAATGATTTACGTGACGTCGATCTGGCGTTAGCTATGAGTCGCAAAACATTCAGTAGAATTAAATTGAATCTATTCTGGGCGTTTGTTTATAATGTGTTGGGGATCCCGGTAGCTGCAGGTGTGTTCTACGCTATTGGTCTAACACTGAGTCCTGAATTAGCCGGCCTGGCAATGGCATTTAGCTCACTGTCAGTTGTCACTAGCTCAGTACTCCTGAACCGTGCTAAGATTACGACTAACGTTTCAGAAATCGCTTAAAGTAACGTTCTCATCGAAGCAATCTAACTGTACTTAGATTGCTTTTTTTGATATAAACAATGTGATAACTCTCAGTAATTTCCCATTTTTCTCAAAATACAGACCGGTATAATGTTTCGAGTAAACTGTTGAAAGTAGGAATTGATTTTGAAATCAAATGAACCATCACCAAAGGGAAACTTTATTGGTCTATTGCCACTAATTTTCTTTCTGATCCTTTACATTAGTTCCGGAATTCTCACCGGCAGCTTTGACAATATGCCATTGCTGGTTGCCATGATGCTAGCGAGCATCGTTGCCTTCCTACTGAAAGGTGATAATCGTAAGGATAACTTCAACGATAAATTAACCGTTTTTTTTAAGGGTGCTGGCCAGGAAACGATGATCCTCATGATTATTATTTTCCTGTTAGCTGGGGCGTTTTACTACGTGACTAAATCGATGCATGCGGTAGAAACAATCACTGATATTGGCTTAACTTATTTACCTAAGTCATTTTTAGTCCCTGGCGTTTTCATTCTTGGGTGTATCCTGAGTTTCGCAATGGGAACTTCAATGGGAACCGTAGCAGCTTTGATGCCGATTGCAGCTAGTATTGCGCAAATGGCACATATTAGTATGCCGCTCATGGCGGGTGTCGTGGTTAGTGGCGCCATGTTTGGCGATGATCTATCGCTGATTTCCGGATCCGCCATTGTGTCCGCTAAGACTCAGGGCGTGACGATTTTTGATAAATTTAAAACCAATGCGGTCATGGTTGTTCCTGCAGTGCTGATTACTATTGCGCTGTTAATGACCGTGCACGTTGGTCACGCCGATGTTGGTAGTTTGGACACTATTCATTGGCTCAACATATTGCCGTACATCGTTGTGATCGCACTATCCTTTATGAATATTAATGTGTTGCTCGTACTGTTAATGGGAATTATCACGGCAACAGTGATTGGAGTGAGTGCGGGAACCTTTGACATGATAGGTGCACTGGATTCTATTCACAAAGGGATGTTATCCATGGCGGATATTTCCCTGATTTCCATTGTTGTTGGTGGTCTGGCGGCCTTAATGACGCACATGGGTGGCATTCAGTGGCTACTTAATAAAATCACGAAGCATGCAAATGGCGCATTCGGTGGCAAGTTTGCCATTGCCTTTTTGATTCTGCTGTTAGATTTGATTACCACCAATAATACCGTTTCAATTATGATCGCGGGACCAATATCCAAAGACCTCTCCGATACTTATCACATTTCTAAGTCGTATACGGCCAGTATTTTAGACGTATTCTCCTGTGTGGGGCAAGGGTTGATTCCCTACGGTGGGCAATTATTAATGGCTGGTGCTATTGCCCAGGTTTCAGCTGCGTCAATTGTGCCGTATAGCTGGTACTGCATGGTGCTAGGTGTCGTTTCAGTTCTTTTTCTAGTGAGTCGGTTCTCGCCTAAAGAAGCCCGATTGAGAATGTGAATAATTTGAATCAAGCCAAAAAATAGTCTGACTTCTACTTCAAGGGTAGAAAATCAGACTATTTTTTGATAAGGGTGGTTATCAACTTTAGTGTTTAGTCGTTCAATTGAAACTTTAATTTCATTTGTGGTTCACCCAGCGCTAACATTTGACCAAGCAACACATTAGAGTTCTTTTGGGCAATTTCAGCCATCTGTGCGTTGACTTGTTCTAAGTAAGCAGGCAAATCGGATTGGTTGGCCACTGCTTGATCTGTCTTGATTTGCAGATTTCGGCATTCTGCAACAGTGTGCTCTTCGAAGAGATTTTCTTGATCTTCATAAAGGGCGAAATTGTTATCCCCAATCAGAGCTAGAACGTTTGGTAGCCAGTACATATTGGTGGGATCACAGGCACCTGTAGTGCTATTATACGCTTCTGGCGTGTCAGTAACGTTAGCGTAGAAGGGAACAACTGAGTTGAAAGTGTTGGGGCCAAATGCCAACCAATGGATGCCGGCGATTTCATCAGGAACGTCATTTCGAATTTGTAGAATATGCAGTTCTTGATTACGGTTAATCCCAATTGGCCGGAACTGCTTCTTTTGAGCATCAGTACCAGTACCGTAAGGATCATATGGTGTATTTTGATAATGAGAACTTAAAACGAATTTCATATCCTCAATTGAGATCTTTTTGTCAGTTCGGCAAATGAATGGCAGATCCTGATCGACTGGCGTGGTATCAAATTCAGGATTGAAGTATTTCTGACCATACCATGCCCGTGGATTGTTATATCGGGTATCTTTAATGGTGGCACTACCAAAAATATGACGGAGGTTGACTTGACCTTTATCTGGATTCATATGATACTTTTCAATCATGTCAGGCAAATCTTTAGCAAATAAAGTATCGTCCGAATCAAAGTCAAATTGATCAATGTTCAATCGGTTGGGTGCAATGACGTAGGCGTCGTCAGGTATCCGAATAGCTGCCCAGTGATGGCCGCCAATTGATTCAAAGTACCAAACTTCATTTTTGTCGGAGAAAGCCATTGCGTTCATTTCATAAGTGCCGTATTTCTCTAACAAGCTACCCAAGCGTTCGACACCTTCCCGAGCTGAATGGCTGTAAGGCAGTGTTAAGGTGGTGATATCTTCCTCACCAATGCCATCAGCTACGAGAGGATCAACCCCCAAAATACGAGAATTTGATGTAATAGTTTCAGTAGCTGTCATGGCAACGTTGGCACTGTTAATACCAGCTGCTGCCCATGTGCCGTGTCCGTCAGTGGCATCTGGAGTTGACGTATAGCGTAATGGATTATCTGGTAAATCCATTTCAACTTTACTGAGAACTGCCTTGTAATGGCGAGGTTGGTCTTCAGGGTTAACCACGACAAATTTTTGTGGGTTTAATGGGCCAGCGCCATCTTCATTTCTTGCAATAATAGTAGAACCATCAATGGAGGCTTTTTTACCCACTAACATCGTGGTACAAGAGCCTTTGATTCGTTTAGTCATGCAAACACTCCCTTTAATTTGGTTACCATTACATTGTATCACGTTCGATTATGACTGCCTGAGATTAGAATGTTTCACGTGAAACAATTAGCCTGCTGAAGGTAAACTAACAGGGTTGATTTGACTTATCTTTATAGCGTAGAGTGTATATAGTAAATTTGATTGAGGAGAACTCTAAGTGAAATCGATTATTAAAAATGGCATACAAATTATGATTGGCGCTTTGATTTACGCTGTCGCAATCAACTATTTTTTGATCCCCAATCGAATTGGTGAGGGCGGTGTTACCGGTTTAACGGCATTAGGGTATTATACTTTCAGCATTCCGCCAGCATTAACGAACGTTGTGCTAAACGGCATTTTAATCTTGATTGGGTTCAAATTTCTAAAACGTGAAACGGGGTTCTATACGCTTTGGGCAATACTTTGGATTAGTCTTTTTCTGAGGATACCCGTATTTTTCCCATATCACACCGACCAGACTGTGATTGCTGCAATTTCTGGGGGCGTTTTAATGGGTATTGCCATGGGACTGATTTTTCGTGCCAAGGGGACCATTGCTGGTAGCACGATCCTTGCTAAGATTATTAACCGTTATTATGGTATCCGGAACGGATCAGCGATGCTGTTTTTCGATTTAACTGTGGCGATACCATCCGGATTAATAATTGGCTTCCAAAATATGCTGTTAACGGTACTAGAATTATACATTTCGGCAGTTGTACTCAATAAATATTTGGAAGCCTTTGGGGCAAAACGGTCAGTCTTAGTTTTCTCAACGCAAAATCAAGCAATTGGTGAAGCGTTGACCAGTAACTTAGGGCAGGGTGTCACGATGTTAAAGGCCACTGGCTTTTATCACCAACAAGATACGGATGTTTTGTTTTATGTTTGCAGCAATCAAGATTGGACAGTCGTTATGCCAATTATTATGTCAATTGATCCTAAAGCACTGGTTGTGACGGATCAAATTCGGAGTGTTCGTGGCATGCAGTTATCCAATTTGTAAATACTCGTCTGAGAAATTGAAAAGGCGTGAGAACAGTAATTTCGCTGTTCTCACGCCCTTTTGATGACTCAATTTAGCTAATTCGGTCCTTATGCAACTGATTCCAACGTAAACGGAACAGTTTTACAACTTCGGTCACAACTAGCACAATGAAGCCCATGATAATCGGGATTCCCCAACCATAATGGAAATTAATTGCAGTTGTGTGGAAGACCCCTTGCATGAATGGCAGATAGATAATCGCCATTTGCAAGAGTATGAGTAGGCCGATAATGTAAAAGGCCATCTTGTTTTGGAAGAAATACTTTGAAATAACCGGATGATTATTTCGTAGATTAAACAGGTAGAAGATTTTTCCAAAAATCACGATGTTCAGTGTCATGGTGCTACCCATTAACGCACTTATGCCATGACCAACCAGCTGGTCGTAAGCAAAAATGCCTAAACCGGAGATCAACACTGAAACGTAGATGACTTCTAAGACATCCATTTTGGATAAGATACCAGTCTTAACATCTCGAGGTCCGCGTAACATGATGCCCGACTCAACCGGTTCAAAGATAAACGCAAATTGAATTGTTAGCGCGGAAACCATGTTGATCCACAGTAACTGAGTGGGAAATAGCGGCAGCGATTGATCAAGAACGATACTTAAGACCACGATGAGGCCTTCAGCAAAACTCGTAGGTAAAAGGAACCGAATCGTTTTTCGAATATTATCGAATACGTGACGGCCTTCTTTAACGGCTGCCAAAATGGTGGTGAAGTCGTCATCGGCAAGAACCATGTCGGCAGCACCTTTGGCGACGTCGGTACCTTTGATACCCATTGCCACACCAATATCAGCTTGCTTCAAGGCTGGTGCGTCATTAACACCATCACCGGTCATTGAAACCACGTGACCAAGTGATTGTTGAGCTCTAACAATCCGCAGCTTATCGGCAGGAGTCGTTCTAGCAAACACGGTATAGTTATCGATAACCGCCGCCAACTTCTCATCTGAAAGCTGATTTAATTCAGGCCCAGTAATCGCTTTAGGGGAGTCAGCTAAGTTTAGCTGCTGAGCAATTGCTGTTGCTGTGTCTGGGTCATCACCCGTAATCATTTTGACCTGAATGCCGGCATAACGTAATTTTTTAACTGCCTCGGCGACTTCCGGTCGTGGTGGGTCAATGATGCCGACTAGCCCGACTAGAGTTAAGTTTTTACCAATTATTTCCGGATCAATTTCATTAATTTCCCGGGAAATAACTTGATAACCTAACGCTACCACTCGCTTACCCTGGCGTGTGAGTTGGCTCATCTGTTCTGCCATCACACCGGCATTAACTTCGCCACCTTGTTGTTCAATTAACTTAGCAAGCGTCTGTGGTGCACCTTTGACCATTAATATGCGTTGGCCGTTATAGTCGACTAACCGAGCGGAATATCTAAAGGCTGAGTCGAATGGCAGTGAATCAATTTCGTTAACGGTAGGTTCCGAGTGATTTAGCTTGTGGAATAGTGCTGTTAAGGCACCATCGGTTGGTTCTCCAGTCAAGACCCATTGACCGTCTTCTTCATTAAAGACGGCATCAGAGGTCTGTCCGGCAATCTGTACCAACCAGTTTAAATGTTCGTTTTGTTCCCAGTTAACAGCTTCGCCCGTACTGTCTTGAATCTGGCCTTCGGAATCATAGCCGACCCCTGAGACGGTATATTGGTGCTCGGGTGTCAAAATATCGGTGACGGTCATCTCGTTTTTGGTCAACGTACCGGTTTTATCCGTGTTGACGATATCAACTGCGCCAAGTGTTTCAACGGCTGGAAGCGTCTTGACGATGGCGTTTTGTTTAGTGAGTTGCCGGGTTCCCATGGCCAAAACAACTGAGGTACTGGCGGGTAACCCTTCTGGCATGGATCCAACGACCATCGTGATGACCGCAATCAAAAGGGTTGGGAGACTGTAAACGTGAATGGCTGCCCCTAAAATGAACAGGAGAATAGCCGCCACCACAATGGCAGCCGAGAGACCTACACCCAATCGATTTAAGTTCTGCATCAATGGGGTGGGCTGAGCTTTAACATCAGCCACATCTTGCTGAATCTTACCGATTTCAGTGTCAACACCCGTTGCAATCACGATCCCTAAACCAGAACCGCTAGTTACTGCAGTTGACGCAAACGCTTGGTTTTGGCGTTCTGCTAAGGGAACAGTATCTGTGTCAATGGGTTCCTCAATTTTTTCAACTGAATCAGTTTCACCAGTTAACACAGACTCCTGAATTTTTAAGTTATCAGCTTCAACCAGTCGTAAATCAGCGGGTACGGAATCGCCAGCTTCAAGTCTGACGATATCTCCAGGGACCAGTTCGCGGGATGGCAAGGTGAATTTTTGCCCATCGCGGATTACGAAACTCTCGGAAACTAAGAGGTCCTTGATTTTTGCTAGCGCATTGTCAGCAGAAATCTCTTGAAAATAGCCTATCAATGCATTAGCAATAATCACTAGCCCAATAACGATTGAATCTGAGTAGCGATGCAGCACGAATGTGATAATGGCTGCTGCTAATAAGATGTAGATGATACTGTTGTTAAATTGCTTTAAGAATCGCAACAAATTTGAAACTTTCTTGGCTTCCAACTCGTTGGGACCATGTTCTGCGAAACGTTTTTTTGCTTCAGCTGTGCTGAGTCCGTCTTCGCAGTTGGTCTGCCATTGGTGTTCTAGTTCAGAAGTCGATTGGCGCCAAACTTGTTGCTGACTGGGGCCAGCGTCTTTGTTATCGTCGGTGGCCGCAGGTGTTACCTGTTGCTTATCTGAGTGTGTTGCCATTAATGAATCATCCTTTCGTGTTTAACGTGTGATTAGCGGTCTGGAAATACCAAATTGATTAACAAGTCCCTCAATTTAATCCCTTCTTTCTATATTGTTATGTATTAGATTAAATATTAATAATGAGAAATACAAGGAAAATCGTCTGAAATTTAAACATTTTCGCAATTTGGTGGTAAAAAACAACTAAATAATTTTTTTCGTTAAGACTGAACGACTTAAGGTCGCACATGAAAGCGGAAACATCATCAAAAATTTGTTAAGGAGTACCTAAACTTTAATTTACAAATTCAAAATAAAATGTACAATGTAGATGCTTAACAAATTTAAGAAGGGTGGTATTTATCTTGAAAGATCAAAAAACACCACGTAAGCACCATTTGATCGAATACGCCAATGGGAAATCATTGGAAGAGATCAATGGATCAATCGATGTTCCAAAAGGGAAAGGCTTTTGGAAAACGTTATTTATGTACTCAGGGCCTGGCGCACTAGTCGCGGTTGGTTATATGGATCCAGGTAACTGGTCAACATCAATCACCGGTGGTCAAAACTTCCAGTACTTGCTGATGTCTGTTATCTTGATGTCAAGTTTGATTGCGATGTTACTACAATACATGGCGGCTAAACTTGGCATCGTGACGCAGATGGATTTAGCACAAGCCATTCGGGCTCGTACGAGTAAGTCATTAGGGATCGTTCTTTGGCTCCTAACTGAATTTGCGATTATGGCGACTGATATTGCGGAAGTTATCGGTGCTGCCATCGCGCTTTATCTATTATTCCATATTCCACTTGTATACGCGGTTTTCATTACCGTTTTTGATGTTTTGATATTGCTATTATTAACCAAAATTGGGTTTCGTAAGATCGAAGCAATTGTTGTTTGCTTGATTCTGGTTATTTTACTGGTTTTCGCATATGAAGTTGCTTTGTCAAACCCTAACTGGGCCGGTGTTTTTGGTGGCTTAATTCCTACTAAAGATACCTTCTCAAGTTCAATTAAGACTGGTGGCAGTACACCTTTGACTGGCGCCTTAGGTATCATTGGTGCTACTGTTATGCCGCATAACTTGTACTTGCACTCTGCCATTTCACAAACTCGTAAAATTGATCACACTGATGAAGATGATGTGGCGCGGACCGTTCGTTTTACCACTTGGGATTCAAACATTCAACTATCGTTGGCATTCGTTGTTAACTCTTTGTTGCTAGTGATGGGTGTTGCCGTCTTTAAGACTGGTGCTGTTAAGGATCCTTCATTCTTCGGTTTGTTCCAAGCTTTATCTAATTCATCAATGCTTAGCAATCCAATTCTAATCAGTGTTGCTAAGTCTGGTGCATTGTCAGTACTGTTTGCCGTTGCACTGCTTGCTTCAGGTCAAAATTCTACGATTACCGGGACTTTAACTGGTCAAGTCATCATGGAAGGTTTCATTCACATGAAGATGCCTCTTTGGGCTCGTCGGTTAGTTACCCGTTTGATTTCAGTGATTCCTGTTCTGATCTGTGTTGGGATGACCAGCGGTGAAACGCCTATTCAGCAACACGAGGCGCTTAACACGCTGATGAACAACTCTCAAGTCTTCTTGGCGTTCGCCTTACCATTCTCAATGCTGCCATTGTTAATGATGACAGACAGCAAGCTTGAGATGGGTGACCGGTTCAAGAACACCTTGGTTATCAAGATTCTAGGCTGGTTCTCAGTTATCGCTTTAACCGTTCTGAACATGAAAGGCCTACCCAATAACATCGAAGCCTTCTTACCTGCAAATGCCTCTGCTGCAGATTTTGCAATGGCTGACGATATTGCTTACTTCCTGATTGCATGTGTTGTTGCCTTGCTTGTTTGGATGATCATCGATTTGCATAGAGGTAACAAGTTGCTCAAGGCTAAGCTTGGTGTAGCAGAGTAGATGGAGGCTTGTAATGACAAAAAAGACTGAATTTAAGCATATTTTAGTAGGTGTGGATGACTCTGAGGACGCACTGTTAGCCTTCCAGTATGCAATTGACATGGCTAAACGACGTCATGCTGAATTGACCATTGTCTCAATTCTTGAAAGTCATGAACTGAGTGTTTATGAGGCACTTGATAAAGACTACATCCATGGTGAGCGCAGCGAACTTGACGAACATATTAAAACGTACGTTAAGCAAGCGATGGATGCTGGTGTCGAAAAGGTTAACGCACTGGTTTCAGAGGGGAAACCGGGTGAAGTGATGGTCAAAGATGTTATTCCTCACGCAAAACCAGACGTTCTTGTAATCGGATCAATTGCAAAAAAAGGATTCAAACGTCGGTTCGGTTCACAAGCCGCCTATATGGCAAAATACGCCCCCATTTCAGTTTTGGTGATTCGCTAAAACTGTGAATTAGGCGGAGCACGTGTGTGAAATAATATGGTAGTTTCCAGAGTTTAAGACAAATAAGCCCATTCCGATTTTTATCGGGGTGGGCTTATTTGCCTTAAATGATCGGAATATCAGTTATATCAGAGGTTGGGGCTAGATCAAAGTGTTGGATAAAATTGTTATCAATATCGTCTTAAGTCACCATGGCCTCCCTCTACCATGGCCTCCTTCTACCATGGATATTTTCGGCGAATAATCACGAAATGTTGTCTAAGTCTTCATAATATCCAAGTAGACTAATTGTATAATGAAGAAAAGCATCATAATGGAGGTGATATCATGCAAAAACTTTCGAATTATCGACGATTATGGGCGGTATTAGGGGTTGGTGTAGTTTCTTTAGTAACGACATTTGTCTTTAATCAACCATTTTGGGCACAAACATTAGTGACCGTTTTAGGATCTTTGATTGCGTTGCTCATGTTCATTGACATGGTTAAAACATTGCGTTCTGGGAAGTTCGGAGTTGATTTACTGGCCATTACTGCTGTGATTGCCACCTTAGCTATTGGTGAGTATTGGGCTGCACTGATTGTGTTGCTGATGCTGACTGGTGGTGACGCCTTGGAAGACTACGCTGCTCACAAAGCAAATGCAGATCTACAATCCCTCCTAGATAAATCACCGCAAAATGCTCATTTAATGGTCAACGGCAACATCAAAGCTATCGCCGTTGACCAGGTTGATGTTGGCGATTGGTTGCTAGTTAAGCCGGGAGAAGTGATCCCTGTGGATGGCACCATTGTTTTAGGTAGTACGACTTTAGACGAATCATCACTGACCGGTGAATCCCGTCCAGTTGATAAAGTCGTTAGTGATACCGTGATGTCAGGATCGGTCAACGGTGATGCTTCTATTCAAATCGTAGCCGACCAAAGGGCCGCTGACAGTCAGTTTCAAAATATTGTTCGGTTAGTGAAACAAGCTGAGGCACAACCCGCACATTTTGTCCGAATGGCGGATCGGTATGCTGTCCCGTTTACCATTTTAGCGTACGTGATTGCTGGTGCGGCTTGGATTATTTCCGGAGATCCAGTTCGGTTTGCTGAAGTACTGGTTGTGGCATCACCGTGTCCACTCATACTCGCTGCGCCTATTGCTTTGGTGGCTGGCATGAGTCGGGCGAGTCAAAGTGGGATTATCGTTAAAACGGGGACAACACTTGAGCAACTTGCCAAAGTAAAAACGATGGCATTTGATAAAACGGGTACAATTACCCAAGGACATTTACAAGTTAATGAGATTATGACCCAGCCAAACATTGATAAGACTCGCCTATTAACACTCGCTGCCGCGACAGAGCAGCAGTCTAATCATATTTTGGCGCGTTCGTTGATGCAGGCGGCACCAGATCAATTGCCTTCGGTTAGTAATGTGAAAGAAACCACTGGTGGCGGAGTTCAGGCCCAAATTGACGGTCAACTTATTCGGGTCGGCAAAGCCGATTTTGCAATGCCTGATGGGTCGATTGACAAGGTCAATGATACTGCAGTGTATGTTTCGGCCGATCATCACTATTTGGGTTGTGTGACCTTTACGGATGAGCTACGGCCCGAAGCGGCAACAACCATGACTGAACTGCACAAGCTGGGAATCAAGAATTTAATGATGATTTCAGGAGATAGAACTGCTATTGCCCAAAAAATCGCTAAAGCGGTTGGAATTGATCGGGTTCACGCGGAATGTTTACCCGGCGAAAAAATTGCAGTGCTTAAACAAGTGCCTGATGATCAAAAGCCATTTGCCATGGTCGGTGATGGGGTCAATGATGCGCCTTCGCTGGTGACTGCCGACGTAGGTATTGCCATGGGTGCTAGCGGTGCAACGACGGCTAGTGAGTCGGCAGATGCAGTCATTTTGAAGGATGATCTGCAGCGGACGGTGGTTGCAGTCCAAATTTCTAGGGCAACAATGCACGTGGCTCGACAGTCGGTAATGGTAGGTATCATTATCTGCACCATGCTGATGCTGATTGCCAGTTTCGGCGTGATTCCAGCAATCTTTGGCGCACTGCTACAAGAAGTCGTGGATACAGTCACTATCCTTTGGGCATTAAGGGCTCGCAGTATTACAATAGCCAAGTTAAACTAATCAGTGTAATGCTAGCGCTTGCAATCAGAAGGAATTCATTGTACGATAACTGCTGAAAACTGAATAGATTTCTTCGGGGCAGGGTGTAATTCCCGACCGATGGTGACAGTTAGATTGAACAAGCAATCGTAACATGGCTGAAGTCCGTGACCCACGTTATTCGTGGTTGACCCAGTGAGAGTCTGGGACCGACAGTTAAAGTCTGGATGGGAGAAGAAAAGAACTATTTCGTACCATTGGTGTACACTTTTTTGTGTACCATAACCGTATGAAATCTTGTTTAGCTTATCAATTAATTGGGCCCCGCATTTTAAATTGCGAGGCCCTTTTTGTGAGGTGAATAAGGTTTGATTGAACCAAAGTATTTTCAATTAGCAGTTGCGGCTGCAAAACGGGGTAAGGATACCTGGACGAACCCGCAAGTCGGTGCCGTGATTGTGAAAGATCATCAGGTGTTAGCCGTTGGTTATCATCATCAGTATGGGCATCATCATGCCGAAATCGACGCGCTGGAACAGCTGGATGATATTAACCAGGCTAAGGGTGCAACAATGTACGTCACGTTAGAACCTTGTAGTCATTATGGTAAAACACCGCCCTGTGCGAAGCGATTGACGGAAGTGGGTATCTCCCAGGTGATGATTGGCCAGCTTGATCCTAATCCGATAGTAAGTGGTAAGGGTGTCGCCATTTTAAAGGATCACGGCATCAACGTAGAGGTACTGGGGGAGAGTCAGGGACTAAATGAAGCTTACAACTTCTATTATCAACATGGCAGACCACTAGTAACCCTAAAATATGCGATGTCGTTGGATGGCAAAATCAATGGTGGCAAAAAGGAACGCACCATGCTGACACAGACTGCGGCCCAACGAGATGCACAACAGTTACGAAGCCGTCAACAGGTCATCTTAGTGGGGGAGCATACTCTCTCGATTGATAATCCGCGACTGACAGTGAGGACCTCAACCATGGTGTTTCCACCAATTCGAGCAGCGTTGGTACGCAGTGTAGATGAGGTGAATCCAGAGAGCCATCTATTGGATTGGTCTGCGCCAACGTGGATATTTAGCGAAACGGCAGCTACTAAACAATTACCCGAAAATGTGCGCGTTTTTGTAAGCCCACATTGGACACCATCAGCGATTGTTCACCAGTTAGCTGATGAAGGGATTCAGTCGCTATTAGTTGAGGGCGGCAGTCATCTTCAGGCGGCCTTTATTGCTGCCGATTTGGTGGACAAAGCGGTCATGTACATTGCACCAATGATGTTAGGTGGCACTGGATTACCAGCAGCCATGGGTCTGCCAGCGACCAGTCAAATACAATTTGAAAAACCAGTGATTACGACGCTAGGTCCGGATATTCGAGTGTCGACAAGGAGGGCGTAAGGATGTTTACAGGTATTATCAAGGGGATTGGTCACGTTGTGGCAATCCAGCGCCAAGCAGAAACTGCTAAATTAACAATTTCGTCGCCGTTGTTTACCGAAATTAATCCCCAACTTGGCGATAGTTTTGCCATTAATGGGATTTGTCTAACAGCAACCGGCGTGGCAGATAAGCAACTCTCCGTTGAGGTCATGCCAGAGACCACACGGCTAACAAATCTGGGACAATTGAAAACCGGTGAGCTGGTTAATTTAGAGCCAGCTCTTGGTGCAACAGCTCGTCTGGATGGTCATTTTGTCTTAGGCCACGTGGATACTACGGCTGAATTAGTGCAGCGAGTTGAGGATCAAAATGCCACTGTTCTAACCTTTAAAATTGCTCCAGAATATGACGACTATATTGTCAAAAAGGGCTCGATTGCGATTGACGGTGTCAGTTTAACGGTTACGCAAGCAGGACCGGGACAGTTTTCTGTTAGTCTTATTCCTTACACCCAAAACCAGACAACGTTGGGTAGTCGGCAAGTTGGCGATTTAGTGAATATTGAAACGGACGTATTGGGTAAGTACATTGTGGGCGCACAGCGAAAGGAAGCAGTCCAATGACAAATCAAGCATTAACTCCAAAAATTGAAGCAGCTATTAATATTCTTAAACAGGGGAAATTGATCATTGTGGCAGATTCACTGGACCGTGAAGCTGAAGGCGACATGGTAGGACTGGCAGAATACGTTTCACCTGAAAATGTGAATACGATGGTCACTAAAGCTCGTGGTCTCCTCTGTGTACCGATGAGTGCGGAGATAGCTGAGCGATTGGGGCTCAGACCCATGGTGACTGATGCAACGGATGCTTACGGAACGGCCTTCACAATCAGTACTGACCTCAGGACAACGACCACTGGGATTTCAGCGTTCGATCGCGCAGCCACGATTGCAGCATTGGCTAAACCTAACAGTCAGTTCGATGATTTTTATCATCCGGGGCACACCTTCCCTTTAATTGCCAAGGATAACGGCGTGTTAGAACGGGATGGTCATACGGAAGCCGCGGTGGATTTGGCTAAATTAGCAGGAGCACAGCCGGTTGCTTACATTTGTGAGATTCTTAAAAAAGATGGCACCATGGCACGGCGAAAAGATTTAAAGGCCTATGCAGAGGGAACTCAGACGCCACTGATCACGATTGAGGAACTTCAGCAATATCGTCAACTAAAAGCGATTGAAGTGATTGCTGACGTAAAATTACCAACCAAGTATGGTGAGTTTCAAATGAAAGCTTTTAAAACCAGCCCTGATAGCGAACCAACCTTACTCATCACGAAAGGGCACATCGCTGGTTCCGCCCCCTTATTGCTCCGACTACATTCCGAATGTCTGACGGGTGACGTATTCGGCTCTAAACGCTGTGACTGCGGTGCCCAACTAGCTGAATCTCTAAAAAGAATCGAACTAGCTGGCCGTGGCGCGGTTTTATACTTACGCCAAGAAGGTCGAGGAATCGGCTTAGCCAACAAGTTAAAAGCTTATGAGTTGCAGGAGCAGGGATTCGATACGGTAGAAGCCAACTTGCATTTGGGCTTGCCCGCTGATGAACGAAACTATGGTTTAGCAGCTGCAATTCTCCGTCAGGAAGGTGTGACAACCGTTAATCTAATGACCAATAACCCTGATAAAATTAGCCAACTGGAACAATATGGTATTCGGGTCAATCATCGAGTTCCGCTTGAAACTGGTCTGACACGTGAAAACGAGGGCTATTTGAAAACCAAGAAGGAAAAGTTTCACCACTTATTAAAGGAGGTAAATTAAGTGCAAGTCCTATCACATTCAAGAAATGGTAATGGTGTTCGAGTCGGTATCGTAGTGGCACAATTCAATGAAATCGTCACTGATAGACTACAGCAGGGAGCGGTATCACAATTAGAAAAGTATGGTGTGAACAGTGCAGATATGACGATTGCTGCCGTTCCAGGGGCGTTGGAATTACCGCGAGTTACGAAATTGTTAGCTAATAGCGGTAAAGTCGACGGCATAATTGCCTTGGGAGCAGTTATTCGCGGTGAAACTTCCCATTACGATTATGTTTGCTCTGAGACCGCTAGCGGTTTAGCTAACGTGTCTTTGAATGGGCCGGTTCCGGTGATGTTTGGTGTCTTAACCACCGATACCCTGGATCAGGCGATTAGTCGAGCTGGTGGTAAGGGCGGCAATAAGGGAGCCGATTGTGCAGATGGTTTGATTGAGATGATCAATTTGGAGAAACAGATTTAAGCTGCTTAATACAAAAATACGTATTCTGTCGCTTTCTCGGGATGCGTATTTTTTGTGTTAACTTCTGGAACCTACCAAGATGTATCACACATTTTAAATGTTTCACATGAAACATTTTTGTTCAAAGTTATGATTGGTCCTTTTGCAAATCGTTAAAAATAGCCTGCATATTGGTCTCAATCTGATTTAGTTCCGCGGAGTAACCCTTTAGTTGATCACCATATTTTTCAACTTTTTGCTGATCAACATTGGTTTTGTATCGTAACTTGTGCTCCAGGCTTGCCCACATGTCCATTCCAACCGTACGCAGCTGAATTTCAACGGGTGTTGAAACCGGTCCGCTACGGCGAAAGACGGGTACTGAAACTACTAAGTGCAGACTTCGGTAACCACTGGGCTTGGGGTGTGAAATGTAATCTTTTCTTTTTAACAATGTCACATCAGTTTGTTTAGTGAGTGCTTCTTCCACAGTATTGATGTCTTCAATGTAATTGGTAATCACACGGATGCCAGCAATATCAAAGATATTGTTTTTAATGGCGTCGAAGCTGAAATCATAACCCTTTTTTCTTAATTTGCGCATTAGGCTTTGAGGCGCCTTCATGCGGGTTTCCATATGATGGATGGGATTATGGTTGGTTAGTATCTCAAATTCACTGTCGAGGTTTTCTAGTTTAGCACCAAACTCCTTCGCACCAGCCTGACACTGTTGATAATAAACAAAAAATCGCCGTAAATCAGTCGTGTCATAATCTCCTAGAATTCGACTCATTTCATCAGAAATCTGGTTGATGTTAGGAACGTTATTCCGTTGCAAAATCATAGTGTTTCTCCTTTGGTGATAATGCTATTATTTTAGCACTTAACAGCGATGCAAAGAAACGGTACCAATTCTTAAAGTACACATGGTAACATTGAGTCACTTTCTTCATGTTGAGCGTCCCTTTAAGCCTCTTAGTCTCAAGGTGACCAGTAAAACTGTTCAAGTAGCGGTATTAAACAGATTAGGTTGTTTTGAAAATGACCTCTTAAGCTTGACTTTATGGGAATTAGGCGTAATATATTGGGCAATCAATGCAGCTTGAAGGGAGCCTGGGCATATGAAACGAACTTGGATGATTACTGGAATGAGCGCTAATTTTGGTCAACGATTGATTCAAAACTTGATTAAGAAGGGTAAGCTGGCAACGGCTAATGCCCAGAATGAATTGAAGATTAAATCACGTGATCAAGGTCAAGTTGATTTAATGATTAATTTGCGTGGCTAATTGATTCATAACTAAATGAATAATGACGAGAGACGGCATTGTGACGATGTCGTCTTTTTTAACGCCAAAATACTCTGTCGATAGCGATGAAAATTTCATCTACTTTCTCAACTGGAACATCCCAAACAGCCCCTTTTTGTCCAGTACTATAATCTAGCTTAAACCCGCTCGCTAACTATTTAGAAGAAACGGAGTTCGAGGTTTTCTTTCGGTTTGCAATGTTAGAAGGCACATAGCTGTCTTGCTTCTTATTAATTAGGATATCTGCGTAGTGAGCTACCTTGATATTGATCGTATCGAGGTGGGCATTAAGTTCAGCAATTTCATCTAGAGTTCGCTGCTGCTGAGCAAGCATAATCTCGTAACGTTCTGGTACCGTGGATTCGCCTTGAATGACGAGGTCAAAATAGTGCTTGATTTCATGAAGCGGCATGCCGGTTGAGCGTAAACATGTGATGAGATGCATCCATTCCAAGTCAGCGTCGTCGAAAACCCGGTGATTATTTTTATCCCGTTTAACGAACGGCAATAAGCCGTGATCGTGGTAGTAACGAACGGTGTAAGTTGTTAATCCCATCTTTTGGGCCACTTCTTGAACAGAATAAGTCATTTGTGAGTTCCTTTCTTAAGCTAAATAAGTCTCTGGTGTTGTTGACCGGTGTGTTAAAAATATCTCCATCATAGATGTTCGACCAAGTATAAGGCAAGGGAAATTTAAAATAATTTTTGGTGCTTATCGCCCGCCATACTGCAGGTATCTTTACAACGCACGTAGATGTTAGGGGTTGCATTACAGTAACTATAAGGTGATATACTAGATTAATCTAATGCTAGATTTACGAAATGGTTCTCTTTGAGACTAGTAAAAAGTTAATTAGAATCGAAATTTTCATCGGTGATTGACGCAATTATTCGTTCCCCATCATGTTGGATGTGAGCCAACTATATTGGACAGATTCAGTGTATATATCCGTTAGTGGTTAGGAACAAGAATCGTTGACAAAATCGCGTATGACTTGTAATCTAACCAATTAGTTAGTAAATGTTGTCAATTAAGTTAACAGGTTTAACTAATTATTCAGCATTAAATTTGTAAGAGAGAAGGCATTTTCGTGTTAGAGAAAACCGTGTATCGACAATTATTGAGCCGTGCATTTGATATCACTATTTCAGTAACCTACTGGGATGGTAAAGAGGAAACTTATGGTGACGGTGAACCGGTTGTTAAAATCCGGTTTAATGAGGAACTTCCTTTGAAGAGCTTCACTGACGAGCCGACTTTGACACTAGCCGAAGATTACATGAAGGGTGCTATTGAAATTGATGGCAGCATTGAAGAACTAGTTGCTTCGGCATTCCGCACGGATCACAGTTTTTTAACTAATAATCCATTTATCAAGCATTTTCCAAAGCGTTCACATTCCGAAAAGAGCAGTCAAAAGGACGTTCAGAGTCACTATGATATTGGTAATGACTTCTATGAAATGTGGCTGGATAAGACCATGACATACTCATGTGCCTACTTCGTACATGACGACGATACCTTGGAAGAAGCCCAATTGAACAAGATGCACCATATTTTAAACAAGCTGAAGCCAGAACCTGGTAAGCGCTTGTTAGATATTGGTAGTGGTTGGGGTACGCTATTATTCATGGCGGCTGAAGAATATGGTCTGTACGCTACTGGCATTACACTTAGTCAGGAACAATATGACTATACCCAGCAACAGATCAAAGACCGTCACCTGGAAGGTAAGGTCGACGTATTACTAGAAGACTATCGTGAAGTGGACGATCAATTTGATTACGTCACTTCCGTTGGGATGTTCGAACACGTTGGTAAGGAAAACCTTGGCCTTTACTTCCAGAAAGTTGCCGACTTTATGAAGCCCAATGGCCGTGCATTGATCCACGGTATTACTGGTCAACACGTTGGTGCTGGTGTAGATCCATTTATTACGAAGTACGTTTTCCCTGGTGGCTACATTCCTAACGTTGCCGAAAACTTAAAGCACATTATGGATGCGAAACTGCAATTTTCCGACCTCGAACCATTGCGACGTCATTATCAAAAGACGCTTGAGATGTGGCATGAAAACTACATGAAGGTTCAAGATAAGGCTGCCGAAAAGTACGGTAAGGAATTTGCTCGGATGTGGGATATGTATCTCCAAGCTTGCGCCGGTTCATTTGAAGGTGGCAACATTGATGTGATGCAGTACCTATTGGTTAAAGCACCAAGTGGTACTGGTCTGCCAATGACCCGTCAGTATATTTATGATGCTGATGAGAAAAAGACCGGTGTGAAGCAACTCGGTTAAGTTTCAAAGTATAGAGGCTGTGACACAACCCGGTAGATGCCAGAATATAACGTCATTCCGATGGTCTTATCGGGATGGCGTTATTGGCGTTATAGGGCCGGAATTTGAGTTGCCGAACACGATTCGGCTAGGTTAAAGCAATCAGTTCAACCGCAATATTTTACAAATTCACCTTGTTGTCGCTATGATAGACTCAGAAGCTATCACTGGAGGCGGTAATTTGACAGCAGTTCAAGTTCTAGAAACGTTTATTCAAGGAAAAGTGAACGATGAGAAATGTGAAGATACCATTGTGGTCACGCCAGAGTTTATCGGCGTCATTGACGGTGTTACGAGTAAATCCCAGTTTATGTATCAGGGACAAACGACTGGAAAATTAGCTTCGACAATGATTGCGGGTGTTTTAGAACGGTTGCCAAAAGAGGCAACTTTATCGTCGCTGATTGAACGAGTGAACCAACAGTTCGCTGATTTTTATAATCGCGTTAAGTTCACTGCTGACCGTGCTAGCCAAGGATTGCAGGCCGTGGCGGTCATCTATTCGCGGTTTCGTAACGAATTGTGGCAGGTTGGTGACGCTCAAATCAATCTGGATGGGCGGTTGCTCACCAATCCTAAAGCCAGTGACTTAGTTTTATCGAATATGCGCAGTTTGATTTTACGGCTGTCTCCTAACAGTAACGATGAGTTAGATCCCGGTCGTCAAGCCATTCTACCCTGGATTTTACAGGCCACGCAGTTTGCGAATTCGACTGATCGTGAGTGGGGGTATGCCATTTTTAATGGGCAACCAATACCGGAATCCTTGCTGAAAATTTATCACTTATCGGCGGAATCTCATCAAATTGTGCTTGCCAGTGACGGCTATCCGAAGTTGGCGGAAAATTTAGCGGACTCCGAAGCCGCCCTCGCCAATGTCTTGGAAAATGATCCCAGCTGCAGCCATGAATACCGTTCAACTAAGGGATTGAAGAAGGGGAACCGTTCGTTTGACGATCGTAGTCTGGTTCACTTTAAGGTTTCCTCCGCTAATGATGAATAATTAAATATAACGCAAAGGCGCCTAGATTTATCCAATAATCAATCATTGGACAAACCTAGGCGCCTTTCATATTAAGTTGACTTAAAAATTATTTTTTCGTATTACTTGCATTGCGCTTCGCATCACGGATGATTTTCATCGCCCGCTTACGAGTCTTTAGACTGGGACTCTTAAGTCGACGGTAAGCGCTAGCCATATCGGTTTTTTCCATCATAGATCTCCTTGTTTTCTACCAAGAAGCTTTACGGACACCAGGAATTTGACCTAGATGCGCGTACTTCCGGAAATTCAGACGGGACATATTAAACTTACGCATATAACCCCGTGGACGACCGTCTAAGCCGTCACGATTACGTAGCCGGTTAGGGTTAGAATCCTTCGGCAAGCGCGCCAAAGCTTCATAGTCACCCTGAGCCTTCAGTTCCTGGCGAATGGTTGCGTACTTAGCAATCAATTCGCGTTGCTTGTTATACTTTGCAATCTTAGATTTTTTTGCCATATTTTCCTCCAATGACTTAGTGATGTAGGTGTACCAAACTCATTAAGTAATTGCTAGGTCAACGGTGTTAGTAACCCTTTATTTCGTCACAACAATGTTATTAACTTACCAATAATTAGTAGAAAATGCCACTAATTTGTCTTAACGTAACTAAACTGTAATAATTACTCTTTACATGAACGATTTCATGAAACCAAGTATGTTAAAATTAACTTTAGTTATTTGAGGTGCTGCAAGGGCACCTGGAGAGAGGAGTTTTAAAGTGGGTCATACTAAACCAAGCGGCTTATTTTTGCTGTGGATGGGTGCGGCGATTTCGATTGCTGAAATTGTTACGGGAACGCTTATTGCGCCACTGGGCTGGAAGAGTGGACTACTAGCGATTTTAATTGGTCATGTCATTGGCTGTTTTGTTTTCTTGCTGCCAGCCGGCTATTTGTCAGCACAACAGAATCGAACAGCTATTCAAACGACTCAAACGGTATTTGGTCAGCCAGGTGTTTGGTTGTTTTCAGGGTTAAATGCATTGCAATTGCTGGGATGGACAGCTGTGATGATCGTTAATGCTCAATTGGCGATGAACGGGTTGTCGAAGGTACTGTTTAACTACCAATCAGTGATAGTGATGTCACTAATTGTTGCGGTTTTGATTATTCTTTGGCTATTAATGGATCACGATTGGCTTTTTAAAGTCAATAACGTCATTGTTGTGCTCTTAGCCCTGGGGATGGTATTGATGTTGTGGACAATCATTAAAGAGGGTCGGTTGCAAAGTAGTGCTAACTTGGCACCACTCAGTTTTGGCAGCGCAGTTGAACTAAACGTGACGATGGCACTGTCCTGGTTACCACTGATTGGTGATTATACTCGGCATACTGAACGCCCATTTCAAACGTCGATGGCCAGCGTGAGTGGGTATTTTATTGCTAGTGTTGCCATGTTCTCACTGGGCATGTTCACTGTTATTTTGACGGGGCAGTCAGACTTTACAACGGTTTTATCTCATTCCAGTTTGGGAATGATCGCTCTCTTGGTCATCGTGTTCTCAACCGTAACCACAACCTTTATGGATGCCTATTCAGCTGCGACGAATATTGCTAATTTGGTTAAGACTAAAGCAGTGAATTTCATTGCGATTGGCGTAACGGTTTTAGGGTTACTGATCGCGCTGTTTGTTTCAATGTCTTACTACCAAAATTTTCTGTACGCGATTGGTGCGGTGTTCACACCGTTATTCGCGATTCTGTTTGTCAGCGTCTTCTTAATGCATCAACGCCTGTCACTACCGCTTAACTTTATTTGGTGGTTCGTTGGCGTGATTGGCTATTCCTGGCTACAGAAGCTGGACTTTTTCTTAGGCACCACGTTCTTTTTGTTATTAGTTCTGGGTCTGGGCGTTTACCTGACCGGATTAGTGACGAAAAAGTATCCGTTAATCACAGATTAGAAAAACCAGTTCAATTACCAGTCGGATGACTGATAGTTGAACTGGTTTTACGTTATTGTTTTAAATGATATGGTAATCGCTATCCGTTAAAACGAAGCTGTCCTTGATGCCAGAAGTGATAGCGACTTTGAAATCGCGCGTAACGAAAATGGCGTCTAAACCAGGCTGCTTTTCAATTAATGGCATTCCCTTATCAATATCTTGATAGAAAGCTTCAGTGGTCCAGATATCACCATCGATAGATAGGTCACTCACAATGGTGACACTCTCCAAATCGTTTTGAATGGGGTAGCCCGTTTTAGAGTCAAACATGTGATGGTAATTGTGCCCGTTAATGACAAGATAACGTTCATAGATGCCAGAGGTTACAACCGATTTAGCAGGTGTGGTGAGAACCCCTAAGGCGACATGACGCTGCTGCAAAGGGTTTTGTATCCCAATACGCCACAGGCCATTAGGACGGGTACTATCACCGACTAACAAAATGTTACCACCAAGGTCGACAATGCCGCTTTGAACGCCGCGGGAAACCCACAGATCCTTGATAGCATCAGCAATATAACCCTTGGCGATGGCGCCAAGGTCGATCTCCATGCCAGCTTTGGTCAAAAATACCGAGTGGCT
The DNA here is from genome assembly GCF_012641075.1 of Secundilactobacillus angelensis. Classification (GTDB taxonomy): domain Bacteria; phylum Bacillota; class Bacilli; order Lactobacillales; family Lactobacillaceae; genus Secundilactobacillus; species Secundilactobacillus angelensis. Next base: position 76,819 of record NZ_JAAXLJ010000001.1, read on the forward strand.
ATCATCGTCTAATTTGATATCCGTTGGGTCAATGAGTTGGAGCCGTTTCTTAATGTCTTCATCCGCGGGCAAATTAGCGCCATCAAAGCCAATTTTCCATAATTTTACCAGGGGGCCAATGGCGGTGTTAAAGCCTAACTGCCATTGACTGACTTCAACTGCTCGTTTGATCAGTTGGTAAGTAATATCTGACACTTGGATGGCTTTGTGCCCTGCCGCGTGGTTAATCGACATCACTTCAGAGACTGGACGATTAACCGTTAGAATATCTTCGTAGTGCTTGATTAATTCGTTACCCGCGTCTAAGTCAGCCGTTGTTGCTGGTTCATTCACCGAGAGCGTAATTGCTGTGCCTAAGCCATAATATTGTTTTTGAATCATCTAGGGTCACGCCTTCCATAAAATGCTTGTGATTTTAAGATAACACAAAATCAGTAGGCGGCCTAACTTGGTTGATTTTGGGAACCAAAAAGGCCCCATTTCGAAATTATCGAAATGGGACTCTTTGTGCTGAATGACTAGCAGTTCAATTCTGACATTGATTGACTGAGTGATCATTAGGCTAGGACGATTTTATTTGCCAAATTATCATCAATCGGCATCAACGTTGTCAGCCTCGTGGCTAATCATAAATCGTCTAAATGATGAGAATGAAATTTGCGCTTCTATCGTTCGGTTAGATGCCTTGATTATGCCATACAGAATTGCCGTTGCTTGATGAGCAAAACTTGTCAGTAGACGTGTAGCCATAACCATTATGTAGTAGTTTCTTCCATACGCAAGCCCTCCATATCTAGTTTTGACAGAGACATATGTATGCAATTTTAAGCTGGTAACTGTCACCTCCCAAAGTCAAAGGGAGCCCCCTAATTGCTCCCTTTGATAAGTTGCAGTTACTATAACATTAAAATCAAATGAGTTCAATATTAAAAACAGATTAAATTGATAAATTGCAACTTTTCCTATCTTTCTCTGAGCTTGCCATTTAATTCTGAGCGGCGTAACTTAAATGATGTATGAAGAGAAAAGAGAAGAGAGGGTCAAAAATTGAAAGTTGAAAAACTGGACAACTTGACTGAAGCAGATAGAAAGTCGTTGATGGCCATTTGGCTCGCAGGTAATTTAGATGCTCACCCGTTTATTGCGGCCAGTTATTGGCACGGGCAGGCCGCCAAAGTTGCTGATCAGTTAGCCCAGGCAAGCATTTATGTGGTTAAACAGGATCATCAAATCGTTGGCTTTGCTGGGATGCAGACGCATTATTTGGCAGGAATGTTTGTTAAACCAGGGTTTCGCGATAATGGGATTGGCAGCCTACTGTTGTTTGCATTGAAATCAGACTACAAGCAGGTTCGGCTGAACGTTTATGAAAAGAATCCTAAGGCGATCCGCTTCTACCAGCGACATGATTTTGTGGAAAACAAGCGTGGCGTGGATCCGGATACGGATGAAGTTGAATTAACAATGAAATGGCAAGAATAGTTTAGGCGTTATTACTGATAGGTTGAATGGCTTCTTACCCCTAGTCTTACATCGCCTAAAAGGATTATAATAGATAGGTAATTAAGCAATTCGGCTCGATTTTTATTCGATATTATAACAGGGGGCAATATGTAATGGGGATCATTTTAGTGTTTATCTTTACTCTCATGACTATTATGGGGGGATTTTCATGGTGGTATGCTGCTCACTATAACGGGTTAGTCGGTACTACGCGAATCCTAACGATCATCAGTGTATTGGGGCTGTTATTTAGTTTCGGGTACGTGTATAAAAATGGCTGGATAAAGCCAAGACCGACCCAAACGTCACAAAGACGTAATGTTCGTTCCAATCAATATTTTGAGCAGAAAAGCTCAGAATCAGCTTCGCTTGTGCAGCTTCATAAGAATGAACAAAACGTGCTGCAGCAACTACAGAAATCGTATCAGAATAGCGTTGGTGATGTGACTTTTAATCAGGATAACAAGACGTTTACAATCACGCCAACCAACACCAAGTACGTCAAAGCGATTAACACAATGTGGAAGTATCCCAAGACCAATGCAAAATCAATCAAATCAATGTCAGATAACTATTTGAAGATGTCTAAATCAATCGATAAGTCATTGAATGGTAGTTATACGTTCCAGGTGAAGAAATCAAAGACTGGACCAGTGATTTTGTCAGTGAAAAATGGCAAAGTAACGCTTCTGCATGAGAGTCAGCAAAATTAGTAGATAATAAAAGCAGCCTTGATCCGATAACTAACGGACCGAGGCTGCTTTTGATATTGGACTATTCCGCGGCAGTTGGTTTTGAAACGCCAGCTGTTTTTTGCTGGTCGTAAACAATTCGAGTATGTTTAGTGACCCGTGTCAGAATTAAGTAGTGATCGTCATTCACGGTCGAACTGTAGCCCCCATAATAGTGGCCATCAATATGAGTTGGCTGGATGCGTTTATTGAAGGTGTAATTAGATAGTGAAAGCTCGCTGGCCATAATAACGTTGGCATCACCGTACTGAACGGTTTTTACGGGGTAGAGTTTCAGGCCAAACTGTTCACCGCGAGCTTGTTGGTTGGCCGTTAATGGATAGGCACTAGGTGCTGCATAGTTGCTGGGATTATCGTGAATGGCCTCGTTGATTTTTAAGTACTGCTGTAACGCTTTGACTTGTGTCGGGTCACTTTTAGAGGCTTGTAGCCGTTTTAAGTCGGTCTTAATACCATCAATACTATCTTTCACCTTAGTTTGCTGGGCGCTAACACCAGTCTGAAATGCTTTGCGATCCTGATTCTTCGCCCATTTGAGTAGTGTTGGTGTGGGCATTTTGGATACCTGACGTAGGGTTACCTTATTCTTACCAGTTGGTAGCATGTAAGTGGTGGCTTTGCCGTTTTTAAGGATGAAAATACCATTTACAGCACTATTTCTCGTGACTTGAGTTTGATCCTGAGAAAAATGATACCAAACCCGTGCCTGATGACCTTGCCCTGATTTAACTAAGGCCAGCTTATTGACGGGTTGGGTTTGCTTTTGTTGATTGCCACAAGCGGTCAATAGGGCGCCTGCGAGTAGAATTAAAATGCTGAATAAAAAATGTTTAAAGCGAAACAATGGACTGCCTCCTATGTCTGACAGAAAAGACCTAATCTAAGTAGAATTCCATTCTACTATAAAACGGGAAATAATCATATGAACCTGATTAAATAATGAAAGGAAACAGTCTGATTTAGTTACGAAATCGCTTTCAAATAATCTGTGTGAAAGTGTAAACGATACAAAAAAATATTCATTTAAATTGTGCAAAATCAAATTAAGCCTTATATAAGCTAGCAATGCCCAGTATATCAACCTCATAAGAAAATATAATGGCTTGGTAAGCGTTTGACTATAACGGAAAACAGGAAGTATTGTACAGTTGTTAGTGAATAACATCACTAAACGATACTTGTTGGTAGTATACATTATTCACAAATCAATGGAGGTCAAAACAATGGCAGATTACAGAATTGAATCAGATACGATTGGTGAAGTTAAGATCCCTTCTAACGCACTCTGGGGTGCTCAAACTGAAAGAAGTCGTAACAACTTCCCAACTGGTGAAAAAATGCCGCTTGAGATTATCAAAGCGTTATTACAGATCAAGAAAGCTGCAGCTACCGCTAATAAAGAATTAAAGAACATTGATGGTGCCAAAGCAGACTTGATTGTCGAAGCAATCGATACGCTGCTTGCACTTGACGATGAAGACTTGCGTAAAGATTTCCCACTGGTTGTGTACCAAACTGGTTCAGGTACTCAAACCAACATGAACGTCAACGAAGTCGTTGCTCACCAAGCAGCTAAAATCAATGCTGACATTGAAATCTTACCTAATGATGATGTTAACAAGGGTCAAAGTTCTAATGATATCTTCCCAACGGCCATGAACATTACCGCTGCTAAGGCTGTTAGCCATTTGGAAGAATCAACTCAACACTTAATTGATGAATTAAAAGTTAAACAAGAAAAATACTGGAAGACCGTTAAGATTGGCCGGACCCACTTACAAGATGCAACACCATTAACCTTTGGCCAAGAAGTTTCTGGCTGGGTCAGTGCTTTGGAACATGATTTGGATTACCTGCAAACGTTAGGTAAGACACTGAGTGAATTAGCAATGGGTGGTACCGCTGTTGGTACTGGTTTAAACGCCGCACCTGGTTTTGCTGGTATTATTGCTGACAAGATGGGCGAAGTGTACGACCTACACTTTACTGCTGACACCAACAAATTCTATGGCTTGGCTCACCACTCAGGCTTAAATGTCGTCCACGGTGCTATCAAGACGTTAGCTGCCGATTTGATGAAGATTGCTAACGATGTTCGTTTCTTAGCTTCTGGTCCTCGTGCCGGTTACGGTGAATTGAACATTCCTGCTAACGAACCTGGTTCTTCAATCATGCCTGGTAAGGTTAACCCAACTCAAGCTGAAGCCATCACCATGGCCGCTGTTCGGGTAATGGGTAACGATGTAGTCGTTGACCTAGCTTCAAGCCAAGGTAACTTTGAAATGAACGTTTACAAGCCAGTTCTGATTTCTGCTTTCCTTGAATCAGCTGAATTACTTGAAGGTACGATGCGTGGCTTTGCCGACAAGATGATTCACGGTCTGTCTGTTAACTCAGAACGGATGGAAGAATTAGTTGACCGTTCATTAATGACTGTTACTGCATTATCACCACACATTGGCTATCACGAAAGTGCCACTATTGCTCAAGAAGCATTAAAGGAAGGTACTTTACTGAAGGAAGCTGCTTTGAAGTCTGGCTTGCTGACAGAAGAAGAGTACGACAAGTGGGTTGTGCCGATTAACATGACTAACATCGATCAAAAGTAAATTAAACACAGTGATACACAATTAAGAATAGGAGTAATAACATGGCTGAAAAATTTCATTTCCAACCAACCCCACTCACACGATTACGCAAGCACTATGATGTGATTGTGATTGGTTCTGGCGCAGCTGGTATGACGGCCGCCATTCAGGCACATGAGCTAGGCCTGTCACCAGTTATCCTTGAAAAAATGGACAAATTGGGTGGTAACACTAACCGGGCTTCATCAGGGATGAACGCCGCCGAAACTAATGTCCAATTAAAGCATCACGTGGTCGATAGTTTCCAAGAATTCTACGATGAAACTTTAAAGGGTGGCGGTGGCCAAAACAACACCGAACTACTGAAGTACTTCTCTGAACACGCTGCTTTAGCCATTGACTGGTTGGCTGATCATGATATTCAATTGGATGAAATCACGATCACGGGTGGGATGAGTAAGATGCGGACTCACCGGCCCCACTCATTGGCTGCAATTGGCGGGTTCCTGGTTACTGAATTGTTGAAGCAAGTTCAAAAAGCCCGTATTCCACTATTCTCTGGTTTAAAGGTCACCGAGCTAACTACAGATGATGACGGTAAGGTCACCGGTGTGCGTGCCACAACTGGTAAGCAAAGCGGTCCATTGACCGCGGATGCTGTTATTCTGGCCGCTGGTGGTTTCGGTGCTAACCAAGACATGCTGGCAAAGTATCGTCCTGATTTAAAGGGCATGGAGACGACTAACCAACCAGGCGCAACTGGTGATGGCATCAAGCTGGCTCAAGCGTTAGGTGCAAAACTAGTCGATATGGATCAGGTTCAAGTCCACCCAACAGTTCAGCAAGATACACCACATGCTTACCTGATTGGTGAAGCGGTTCGTGGCGAAGGTGCCATCTTAGTTAATAAGCATGGTGACCGTTTTGTGAACGAATTGGATACCCGTAAGAACGTTACTGCAGCAATTGATGGTTTAAACGAGAACGGTGCTTACCTGATCTTTGATCAGGGCATCCGCGACCGTGCCAAGGCCGTTGAATTTTACGATTCAATTGGTTTAGTTCACACTGGTCAATCACTGGATGATTTGGCTAGTCAGCTCGGGTTTGATGCTGCTACGTTGAAGCAGACTGTTAGCGACTGGAATACCGCCGTTGCTGACCAAAACGATTCAGCCTTTAACCGAACCACAGGGATGGATCGAGACATTTCAACAGCACCATTCTTCGCCATTCACATTGCACCAGCCATCCATTACACAATGGGTGGGATTGCCATCAATCATAAGACTGAAGTGCTTAACGAAGATGGTAAAGCAATCAAGGGTCTTTATGCTGCTGGTGAAATTGTTGGGGGGCTTCACGGGAATAACCGAATTGGCGGTAATTCAATCGCTGAAACAGTTATCTTTGGTCGTCAAGCCGGTGAACAAGTATTCAACTACATTAATGAAAAATAATGCATTTTATATAGGAGAGCATGGAAAATGACACTCAATAAGGTTAATTATAAGAAATTTATCTTGCCGATAGTGGTCGGCTTGATTATCTGGTTCTTGGCACCAATTAAGCCAGCTGCTGTTTCACTTGTAGCCTGGCATATGTTAGCTATTTTTATCGCAACTATTCTTGCATGTATTACTCAACCCTTGCCTATCGCAGGGTCAGCACTTATTGGAATTACTTTATCCGTTTTGCTTGGCGTTGTTAAGATGGAAGACGCGGCTTCAGGTTTTGGGAACGACACTGTTTGGATGATTGGGATGGCATACTTCCTGTCACGTGGATTTATCAACACGGGTCTGGGGCGTCGAATTGCATTGATTTTCGTCCGTCTATTTGGTAAACGAACACTGGGCTTATCATACGCCTTGATTGGTGTGGATCTGGTTACTGCGCCAGCTACACCAAGTAACACTGCTCGTGCCGGTGGGATTGTTATGCCTATCATCGAATCTCTATCTGAGACTTTTGGTTCATCACCTAAAGATGGTACGCAAAGCAAGATTGGTTCATACCTGATGTTTACTGAATTCCATGGTGACATTATCACTTCTGGTATGTTTATGACTGCTATGGCACCTAACTTGGTTGCCGTTGCTTTAGCTAAAGGGATGCACGTTCAGATTTCATGGATGGGCTGGTTCATTGCCGCACTTGTTCCTGGTATTATTTGCTTGCTCTTGGTTCCATGGTTGATTTACAAGATGTATCCACCAGAAATCAAGGAAACACCAAATGCCAAAGAATGGGCTGACAAAGAGTTAGCCGAAATGGGTAAAATGTCGTTGCCTGAAAAGATCATGGCTTCAGTTTTCGTTGTTGCCTTGCTTCTCTGGATGATTTCTAGTTTTATTGGTTTGGAAGCTTCTACGGTTGCGTTCTTAGCCGTTGTCTTACTGCTATTGACTGGCGTTTTAAGCACTAAGGATATTTTGAATGAAACTGGTGCATGGAACACGATTATTTGGTTCTCAATTCTGATCTTCATGGCCAACGAATTAAACGTTTTAGGCTTTATTCCTTGGTTATCAAAGGCCTTGGGTACAAGTCTTCACGGTATGAGTTGGGAAATTGTCCTGGTGGTATTGGTTCTGTTCTACTTCTACAGCCATTACTTATTTGCATCAGGTACTGCGCACGTTACTGCAATGTACGGTGCTTTGTTGGCCGTTGCTATTTCAGCTGGTGCACCAGCAACCTTTGCGGCTATGATTTTAGGTTTCACCGGAGCAATCTTCGGTTCAACTACTCAATATGCTAACGGTCCTGCTTCAGCATTGTTCGGTGCTGGTTATAACAAGCAGAGCGACTGGTGGCGTTTGAACTTCGTCTTGGGCCTGGTTTACATCGTTATTTGGGGCGGTGTTGGTTCACTCTGGATGAAAGTTCTCGGTATGTGGTAAAAACGAATTTAATTTAGATACTAAAAGTTGCACTTGCTAACTAAGCAGGCGCAACTTTTTAATTTGTGATAAGCTATGGTGAATGATCTATTCTAAGGAGCATTAGGATGAACACGAAAGACTTAGCTTATTTTAAAGCATTGGTTGAAAAGCGAAATTTCACGGCTGTCGCAAAGGCCTTTAACGTCTCACAGCCCACTGTTACGCAGGCAGTTAAACGTCTAGAACGGGAATTCGAAGACGAACTCGTTCACGTTGATCGCGCACACAATCGAACTGAAATCACGCGGTCAGGATTATTACTCTACGAAAAAGCTAGCACAGTGGCTGCTAGCCTCAATTTAGCTCATCAAGAGATCGAAAACGCCAAATTATCACGAATCAGGTTTGGCTTACCACCCATTATCGGCACATTGTACTTTCCCGCACTAGCTGGTCAGCTGCTAAAAGACGGCCTACTACAGCGGTTAGACCTGGTAGAGACTGGGTCTGGTGGCCTGCTAAGCGCCGTCAAAGAAGGAGAAATCGATATTGCCCTATTGGCTTCGGTGTTACCGTTGCACGATCCCTCGCTGAACGTGATTCACATTGGAAGCCGGCCATTTGTGGCGGTAGTTAGTCGTCGCCATCGGTTGGCTAATCGAGGGAGTGTTTTCTTTAAAGAGTTAGCCAACGAAGAGTTCATTATGCTGAACCGCAAGTTTGTTCATCCTAAAGCGTTCAAAGCATACAGCCAATTTGCCGGTGTCAATCCCCCGGTCATTTATCGGACCCCAGATATCTCGTGGATTACGAGTTTAGTTAAGGAAAACTTAGGTGTCAGTTTATTGGTTCGCGACGTCGTGAGCTCTAGTGATGAATCAGAGCTATCCTGCTTGCAAATTTTGGATCCCGTTGCTGAACGGTTTAACGTCTCGATTGTCATTCGTCAAGGTTACGTATTGACGGCAGAAGAGAAGCATTTTATTGAGGAACTAAAGCAGTTAAAGATCCCGCAAAGTCAGTAAATAGAGAAAAAAACGAATTTCCGATGTCGGAAATTCGTTTTTTAGTAGTGTGCCTATCGCCTATTTTTGTTTTAAATGACTGTTGAAAATGACGAATAGATCGGTGGCACCAACTTCATGCTGGTTAACACGTTTGACCAGATTAATCAGTTCATCATCAGTGAAAGTTAGCTGATAATCGTTTAAATCAGCTAGCGCCGCCACAGCAACAGCGGCTGTTTGCAGATTCATGTGCACAAATGGTTTTCCTGAAATAATTGAATCCATCAGGAAACCGGTTTTATTCGCTACCATTTCATGTAAGCTTTGATCGTAAAAATTAGATTGCGGAACAGCAATGATTTTATCAAGTTGTTCCGCATTCTTGATACCAGGTTGTTGACCAGCCCTAATAGCGAGGCGACTATTAATGGCGGCTAATTCGTCAGCTGTTAGATAACGCATTACTTGCCTCCTATTTGATTCAATGCACTTTCAAATTGATCGATGACAGTTTCCATACTTTGGAAAAATTGTGCATCGAGCTGAGTGTCGTTTCGGAAAGAGACGTCAATTTCGTCGCCTTTTTGGACCGCTAATTTCCGAGCAATATTTGCTGGGATTGTAATTGCTAATGAATTGCCAACTTGAATGATTTGGCGTTGTGATTTAATTTCATTCATGAGTCCAAATTTATCCTTTCGTTATAACAAATTCATGATTTCTTAGAAGTAGTATAGCATATTTGGTCTATCCAATCATGGCAAAATAGTCAGGTTGCTTTAATATTCCAATATAATATTAGTGGCATTGGAATATATTTCTGAGAGAAAAGAATATTGGAAATTGCTGTATCTTTTCTATTCCTTTGAGGACGGCAAGCCAGGTAATTATTAGGGAAAATAGTTGTCAGGAATATTAGAAAACGGTTTGTCAGCTCTCATTTGGTATGCTAGTGTGTGAGCATACTAAAAACGACAAAGAGATAAGGAGGTACATCTGATGACTGTTCAATTCAATAACAACTCAACACTTGCAACCTCTTTATTAGCCTTATTATTATGACCTAGGATTTGACAATGTAACACGTCAAGTCCTGTTTGCGTTATGGAATGGGGCTTGTCGAAACAACACCCCATTCAATGCGAATGGGGTGTTGTTTTTGGTTAAAACTCAAATTTGAAGGGATGATTATTATGAGTAAACAGATTCAGTTTTTTGATACCACGCTTCGCGATGGTGAACAGACAATTAGCGTCAACTTCAGTATTGATGAGAAAGTTGCAATTGCAAAACAGCTTGAAGCATGGGGTGTTGATGTAATCGAAGCAGGATTTCCAGTAGCTTCTAAGGGCGATTTTGAAGCGGTTCAAGCAGTTTCACGTGCCGTGAAGAAGGCCTGCGTTACTGGTTTGGCGCGAGCCCGAAAAGGTGATATTGATGCCTGTGTAAAGGCGACTGCAGATGCCGTACATAAACAAGTTCATGTCTTCATTGCAACCAGTCCCATTCACCGTGACTCCAAATTACATATGACGAAGCAAGAAGTCATTGATACCATTACCGACTGCGTGTCATACGCGCATCAGTTCTTCGATATCGTGGAATTTTCACCAGAAGATGCCACTCGAACAGAACCCGACTTCCTGGTTGAATCAATCAACGCGGCAACGGCTGCAGGAGCAACCGTGATCAACATTCCGGATACGGTGGGTTACACCAATCCAGCTGAATTCGCAGCGCTCTTTAAGAACCTTCGCGAAAACGTCAACGATTTTGATAAGTACACCTTTTCAGTGCACTGTCACGATGATCTTGGTATGGCGGTTGCTAACAGCCTTGCTTCCATTGAAAACGGTGCTACTCGAATTGAAGGGACCATCAACGGAATCGGTGAACGGGCCGGCAACGCAGCGTTGGAAGAAGTTGCCGCAGCAATGTACGTTCGCAAGGATTACTACGATGCGACGAACAACATTAATATGAAAGAAACCAAGCGTACCAGTGACATGATCAGCAAATTTGCTAAGATGCCGGTACCGCATAATAAGGCCGTAGTTGGGGCGAACGCATTTGCTCACGAATCTGGGATTCACCAAGACGGCATGCTGAAGAATCCGCAAACTTACGAGATCCTAACTCCTGAATGCGTTGGCGCTCATAAGACCACGTTGCCACTTGGTAAGCTTTCCGGCTCACATGCCGTGATGACTAAGCTAAATGAGATGGGTTACGAGGTTAACCGCGATGATATGAAGGTTATTTTCCCACACTTTAAAGACAGGGCGGATCATACCGACATTGTTTCTGACGATGATCTTCGAGTGATTATGAACAAATTTAGTGAGGTGAGCGCATAATGACAGCCAATATTACAGTTCTTGCCGGTGATTATATCGGGCCAGAAATTATGGCAGCGGGTTTAAAAGTATTAGCCGCCGTTAGTGAAGATCAGGACTTCGACTATCGGCTTCATGAGATGCCTTTTGGTGGTGCTGGTATCGATCAGACAGGAGAGCCATTACCTGCTGAAACGTTGAAGGCTGCACAGCAAAGTGACGCGGTTCTACTGGCTGCCATCGGCGGTCCTAAGTGGGACGGTGCGCCAAAGACACCTGAGCAAGGACTATTGGCAATTCGCAAAGCACTGAATTTGTTCGCAAATATTCGACCAACGGAAATTAGTTCTGCTATGCAGAAGTATTCACCACTTAAAAACACTGAACCAGTGGATTTTGTGATTGTCCGTGAGTTGACCAGCGGGATTTACTTTGGTACCCCACGAGAAACAACTGACACTTACGCTTTAGACACGATGCGTTACACCAACGAAGAAATCGAACGGATTACTCGGGTGGCTTTTGATATGGCTATGAAACGGCGCAAACACGTCACACTGGTGGATAAAGCTAACGTACTGGATACCAGTAAACTATGGCGGAAAATCGTTGCTCAGATTGCAACGGAATATCCTCAAGTTACCTATGATACTAGCTATGTAGACGCAGCTTCCATGAAGATTATTGCTTCACCAGGCCAGTTCGATGTGATTCTGACCGAAAATCTCTTTGGCGACATTCTCAGTGATGAGGCTGCTCAGACTACGGGTTCGCTTGGTACGATTCCATCCATGAGCCGTGGGACAGATGGGCCATCACTCTATGAGCCGATTCACGGTTCAGCACCTGACATTGCCGGTAAAGGAATTGCCGACCCAATCTCGATGATCCGTTCAGTTGCCATGATGCTGACCCACTCGTTTAATCGGGCTGACATGGCAACGGAAATTAGCGATGCAATTAACCAGACGGTAGCAGCTGGTATCGTTACGCCGGATTTAGGCGGGCAAGCAACTACTGAAGAAATGACAAAGACAATTATTAACCATATTAAGGAAAGCAGGCATTCATATGAGCCAGACCATGTTTGATAAAATTTGGAGTAAGCACGTGATTACGGGGAAGGTTGGCGATCCGCAACTGCTGTACGTTGATTTGCACTTACTTCACGAAGTAACGTCACCGCAAGCGTTTGAAGGATTACGTGAAAATCACCGGAAAGTGCGCCGAACCGACAAAACTTTTGCAACCATGGATCATAACGTGCCGACAAAGGATATTTTTAACATTAAAGATGAAATTTCACGTAAGCAGATCGATACTTTGGGCAAGAATGCCAAGGAATTCGGCGTTCGGTTAGCCGGTATGGGGGATGAAGATCAAGGTATTATCCACGTCATTGGTCCTCAATTAGGCCTAACTCAACCCGGAATGGTCATCGTTTGCGGGGACTCGCATACTGCTACTCACGGGGCGTTCGGTTCAATTGCGTTTGGTATCGGAACTTCAGAAGTGGAACACGTCTTAGCCACTCAAACCATTTGGCAGACGAAGCCCAAGACCATGGGCATCCACATTCATGGTGAATTATCTAAGGGCGTGTATGCTAAGGACATCATTATGGGGCTGATTGCCCGCGAAGGGGTTTCGTTTGGAACTGGATATGCGGCTGAATTCTACGGCGATACCATTGAACGGATGAGCATGGAAGAACGGATGACGTTAAGCAATATGGCCATTGAAGGTGGCGCTAAGGTTGGGATAATTCGCCCTGACCAAACAACCTTTGACTACGTTGCCGGCCGGAAGTACGCACCTAAGAACATGGCTAAAGCAATCGAATACTGGAAGCAGTTTTACACGGATGACGAATCCACCTTTGATCGAATCGTTGACTTTGACGTGAGTGATTTAGCACCGTTCGTTTCATGGGGAACTAATCCTGGTATGGCCGTACCGGTTGACCAGTCGTTTCCAGAAATCAAGAATGCTGACGATCAAAAAGCCTATGACTACGTTGGGCTTAAGCCGGGCCAAACCGCACCGGAGATTCCAATTGAATTTGCCTTCTTTGGTTCCTGCACCAATGGCCGTTTGTCCGACCTGAAGATTGCAGCCTCTGTTTTAAAGGGGCATCACATTGCCCCGCAAGTTACGGCACTGGTGGTACCTGGTTCTCGTACTATTAAGGAAGAAGCTGAGAAGCAGGGAATTGATAAGATTTTCAAGGATGCCGGTTGTGACTGGCGCGAACCCGGTTGTTCAGCTTGTCTGGGTATGAATCCCGATCAAGTTCCGGCTGGTGTTCACTGTGCTTCAACTTCTAACCGAAATTTTGAAGGCCGCCAAGGTGCTGGGTCACGGACGCACTTAGCGAGTCCGGCAATGGTTGCTGCAGCGGCTATTAACGGTCATTTTGTAGATATCAGAAAGGCAGGCATCGCATAATGGAACCCATTACAACAATTACGAGTACTTCAGTACCAATCATGAAGGATAATATCGATACCGACCAACTGATTCCAAAGCAATTTTTGAAGAATATCCTGAAAGTGGGTTACGGCCGGCACCTGTTCTTTGACTGGCGCTACGAAAAAGACGGTAAGCCAAATCCTGACTTTATTTTGAATAAGCCTGAACGCCAGGGTGCCGAGATCTTAGTCGCCGGTGATAATTTTGGCTGCGGGTCTTCTCGTGAACACGCGGTTTGGGCACTAAAAGATTACGGATTTAAAGCCGTGATTGCCGGTGGCTTCAGTGATATTTTCTACATGAATAGTACTAAGAATGGTTTTCTAGCAATCACCTTACCCCGGGATCAACGGGAAATCCTAGCAGCTGCACCAGCGGATGCTAAAATTACCGTTGATCTGCCTAATCAGGAAGTACGTTACGATAGGCACCAATTTAAATTTGAGATTGATCCGCTATGGAAGCACAAGTTTATTAATGGTTTGGACGATATTGCCATTACGATGCAATATGAGGATCAAATCGAAGCTTACGAGGCAAAAATGCCACAATTTTAATCATCAAAAAAATGGTTCCCAACGTTGGCTGGGAGCCATTTTATTCGCCTATGTAACTCAAACAGTTTTAACTGTTATGATACCTGGTCGTCATCGTTGACCTTGAAGTAATCAGGATAGGCATTCAGCACGGTTCCTTTTTCTTCAAGCATTAGGTGTAGGTGTTCTTTAATTAAGTAGTCAATGGTATCGAGATCTTTATTAATAACCGCATCATAGATCAAACGGTGTTGCTTGGTCAGCGTTTGCCAATTCAGATCCGTTTCCTTCAAACGAAGTCGGCGGAATCGGTTCAGCTGCGTGTTGTTCATTTGCAGCCAAGACCAAACGGTATCCTTATTGTCCAGTGAGTAAAAGAGGTGATGGAAATCCTGATCCAAATCAAAGAAACTATCTGGTTGGTTTAGTTTGGCCGTTTTTTCCTGTTCTTTCAAATTGTCTTGAATTTTGGCCTTCGTTTCAGGCGTCATCATCGTGGCGGCTTGAAGCATGATTCTCGGCTCAATGGATTCACGCACAAAGCGGCCATCTTCGGCTTCTTGTAAATCAATTCTGGTGATATAGGTACCACTTTGAGGGATGACTTCAATTAATTCCTCACGCTCAATTCGGATAAGGGCTTCACGAATTGGTGTCCGGCCTAAGTTCAGTTCGGTAGAAATCAGTTTTTCCGAAATCTTTTGTCCGGGAATGTATTCAAAGTGAATGATGCGATATTTAATCTGATCGTAAGCGTCTTTACGCATATTGTCTCGTGTATTGTCCATCAAGGAACCTCCTGCAGAAACTATGGTATTTAGCAATTCGCAATACCATAGATTAGTTATACCATTAAAATGTAAAAAATTGTTGAAAAATCAGATAAATCAGCTTATTTCTTGACTCAAAAGTGGTTATTAAGTGATATTTGTTGCTTTTTCTCTCTAATTTTATAGAATGTAATTACCCATGTGACGGCAATGTAAGCGCTATTGACAAACTGGTATATCAGAAGTACAATTCTTGTATATTAGTTTAAGTGAGGACGGGATAGTGATGGATTACATTATTGGAATCGACGTCGGTACTACGAGTACCAAGGCGTTACTCTATGATTTAAACGGTAAAATTTACGCTAAAGCAAATAAGGGCTACACGTTGTATCAAAGTGTACCTGATATGGCAGAAGAAGATCCAGAAGACATTTTTAATGCAACGTTACAAGCCATTCAAGAAGTTGTGGCAAAGGCCCAGTTAAAGGATGGCAAAGTTGTTGCGGTCTCCTGGTCAGCACAACAGCACAGTTTGATTGCGCTCGATAAGGATTATAAGCCAATTACTAAGGCAATTACTTGGGCGGATAACCGAGCTGGTAAATACGCAGATGAATACCGCGAAAACGGTCGCGGAATGGAAATGTACAAGCGTACAGGTCTGCCAATTCACCCCATGGGACCGTTTTATAAGTTACTGTGGTTGAAGAACGAAGAACCTGATATTTTCAAGAATGCAGCCTACTGGGTCGGCATCAAGGAATACATCATTTGGCGCTATACGAACGTGCTCAAAGAAGAGATTTCGATGGGTGCCGCAACTGGTCTGATGAACATGAAGACGGCCGATTGGGATGACGAAGCAATGAAGGAAGCTGGCGTTAAACGCGAACAGCTGCCTGAACTTGTCGACACCACCTATAAGATCAAGGGTATTCGTTCTGAGTACGCTAAGGTGATGGGCATTGACGATGACGTTTACTTCGTGATGGGTGCGACTGATGGTGCACTTTCAACCATCGGTGTCGGTGCCATTGAAACCGGTGTTCTCGCCATTAACATTGGGACTTCTGCCGCTGTCCGTAGTTTTGTGGACAAACCGGTTATTGATCCAAAGGGCCGGCTTTACTGCTACCTGATCATGAAGGGCAAGTATCTCGTTGGTGGTCCTATTAACAACGGGGGAATTGTCTTCAGTTGGGCGCATGATGCCTTATTTGGTTCTGAACTGGAAACCGCTAAGATGTTGAAGATGAATTCCTTTGATATGCTGACTGAAATTGCTAAGAAGGTTCCCGCTGGCTCTAATGGGCTTATTTTCCATCCATATCTAGGTGGGGAACGGGCACCATTATGGGATGCCAATGCCCGTGGTTCATTCTTCGGACTCAATCGTTCTCACACTCGCGCACACATGATTCGTGCCGTGCTCGAAGGCATTGTTTATAATCTATATTCAGTTACCTTGGCGCTGCGAGAAGTTACTGGGAAACCTAAGGCCATTTTAGCTGCCGGTGGGTTCGTGCAGTCGTCTCTTGGCCGTCAGATTTTGGCCGACGTTTACGAAAACGATGTGACTATTCCAGAATCGTATGAAAGTGGTAGTTTAGCTGCCATGTTCTTAGCTAAAATGAGCCTAGGTCTTGAGGATAAGTTAGAGGATATCAGCAAGTATATTGGTGCTAAGAACGTTTATCATCCTAATGAAGAAAACTATGCAAAATATCGTGCTTTGATCCCAATTTATATTCGTTTAAGTCGGGAACTTTCAAAGGAATACAAGAGTATCGCTGATTATCAACGAGAATTCCCAGAATCTATTGATGATCAGAAGTAATCCGTGTGTGATTAAGGAAGTGCTACGTGATGAGTGAATTTTTAACAATCGGTGAACCCTTGGCGCTTTTCGCGTCCACTGATACTGACCAATCGTTAGTTGATGCCACCCATTTTCAAAAATTTGCGGCTGGTGCGGAACTGAACGTCTCTATCGGTGTTTCCCGTTTGGGTCACCAAACGCAATACATCACGCGTTTAGGACAAGACCCGCTTGGCGATTTTATCAAAAAGCAGTTGCAGAGTGCTGGAGTGGGAATTTCCTATATCGATCAGACTTCAGCATACTGGACCGGCTTTCAGATGAAGGAACGGGTGTCACAGGGTGATCCACAGACTCACTACTTCAGAAGTGGTTCGGCTGCCGCACACATTGATAGTAGCCAAATAACCAAAATTGATTTAAATGATGTCAAATTCTTTCATTACACGGGGATCTTCCCCGCCATTTCTCAGCAGGCGCTTTTAGCAACTCAATCGCTGATTAGCCGAGTTCAGGCTAAACGGGGTGTTAAGCTCACTTTTGATCCCAACCTGCGACCATCTTTGTGGCCTAGCAAGGAAATCATGATTGAAACGATTAATCAATTGGCTTTTCAAGCGGATGTTGTTCTGCCAGGGATTCATGAAGCTGAACAGTTGACGGGTCTTTCGGATTTAAACCAAATGGCAGACTTCTACTTTGATCACAGTCAGAGAACTGAACTGGTCATTATTAAGCTTGGTGCGAAGGGTGCGTTTGTTAAGGAACGCAATGGAAACGTCTTGCACGTTAATGGATACAAAGTTAATCAAATTGTCGATACGGTTGGGGCAGGCGATGGCTTTACCACCGGCTTTATCACTGGCTGCTTGGATGGCTTATCTTTAGAAGAAGCTGTCCGGCGTGGCAATGCGATTGGTGCCTTGGCTATTCAATCTGCTGGGGATAATGATGGTTATCCAACGATTGATGAACTGAGACAATATCAAAAAAGCTCGGCTTAATGCCGAGCTTTTTGTATGCCTTCCCATAATCCTAATAAATAAGTAATCCCTAAAGCGCGGTCGTATAACCCATACCCAGGGCGGCCGTGTTCATCCCAAATATCACGACCATGATCCGGTCTAACGTAACCGTCAAAATGGTTATCATCAAGGGCTTTTAGAATTGCGAACATATCTAGTGAGCCCTCGCTAGATTCGTGTGCCGATTCACGGAAATCCTGCGGGTGAGTCGGGTCGTGCTTGATGTTACGCAGGTGAATGAACGGTGCCTTGCCTTTGCTGACAAATTCTGAAATAATAGCGGGTACGTCATTATCTGGATTCTCGCCTAAACTGCCTGTGCAGATCGTAAAGCCATTCATTTTCGAAGAATAAAGGCTCTCAATTTGTCTCATATCTTCAATATTTTTGTAAATTCTTGGCAGCCCAAACAATGCCATTGGCGGATCATCCGGGTGCATTGCCATCTGAACGCCAACTTGCTCACAGACGGGAATAACGGCATCTAAGAAGTACTTCAGGTTTTCTCTTAATTGTTCTTCGTCAACGTTAGAATATGCCTTAAATAACTGCTTTAAATGGCTCAGACGCTCGGGTTCCCATCCCGGCAGCTCAAAGTGGTTGGAAGACTGCGTAATTTGATCAAACAAAGCTTGCGGATCTTGCGGCAAGTCTGCTCGCTTAAATTGCATGGCGGTAGAACCGTCACTCAAAGGATAACGCAGGTTAGTTCTGATCCAATCAAAAATGGGCATAAAGTTGTAACAAATAACCTTCACACCACAAGCTGCCAGATTTCTAATTGTCTGACAGTAATTTTCAATGTACCGGTCCCGAGTTGGCAGACCGATTTTAATATCATCATGGATATTAACGGATTCGACTACTTCAAATTTAAGGCCGGCTTGATTGATCTGGTCTTTAAGTGCTTGAATGGCGTCAGTAGGCCAAACTTCGCCAACAGGAATGTCTGGTAACATCCCAACAATTTGTTTGGTCATTGGAATTTGTTTAATTTGAGAAAGTGTAATGCTATCGTGTGGTCCAAACCACCGAAAACTCATATTTAGTCGTGACAAAATTACCCTCCCTAAGTTCTAGATCTAGAATGCGTTAAAAGTTTAACATAAATTGGTCGTGGGATAAATAAGTGGCCGTCTGAACTCAGTGTCGCTACGGTGTTGAGAGGGTTGGCGCTACTCATTGTGGGTTAAAAATGTTCTCGTGAACATTATAGTGCACAAAATAGCTGAACATCACTTTAAATACAGCTAATTAACGGGCAAAACTGTTATTTATTTGCCGATAAATGTTCAGGAGAAAATTATTTTAACTAAATATTTACCGATATAAATGCCTATACCAAGGCATTAGTTGTGCACAAAGTAAGTTTTAAGAGAAAAATAACATAATAAAATCTTCACGTGTGCAAAAAAATGTGCTATTATAATCAGTGGTCTTAAGAAAGCGCTTTCGAATCGAGGTTATTGTTTATGTCTTGTCAGTTTAGGAGGTTGTGTTATGGATGAGTCAACTGCGAAGAAATCATCGGGGAACACCGGCAAAGAAACCGGTTTGATGAATGATTCTTCTAAGCGAATTCCAACCCGCGAAAAGGTTGCTTATGGTTTTGGAGATTTTGGTAATGGGTTCATGTTTGATTTAGGGCAAGCCTATTTAACCAAGTTCTGGATTGATGGCGTTGGTATTGGTGCTGGCGTTGTCGCAGGAATCTTTGCATTTACTAAAATTTTCGATGCATTCATGGATCCGATTGCAGGGTCATTTATTGATAATCGAAGAAATATCAGTTCACGCGGTAAGTTCCGTCCAGTGATGATGATTTCAGCTATTATCCTAGGGATTATGACGGTTGTTACGTTTACCATGCCGATGGGATTGTCGATGACCCAAAAGATCATTTATGCTTATGCTGCTTATATGATTTGGGGAGTTGCTTATTCATTCACCAACGATCCATATGGGTCACTTGCTTCTGTGATGTCACGTAATTCTCAGGATAGAAGTTTCATGGCAACCACGCGTCAAGTTGGGTCAGTCAGTGCTCAGTTTATCGCCGGTGTTGCTTTTATCCCATTGATGGGCCTGTTCAGTGATGGTCACGAGACCCACGGGTACTTTATTGCAGCTGCAATCTTTGCTGTTATCGGTGTTTTGATGTTTGCCGTTTGTTACTTTGGGACACGTGAAAATGTCAAGGTTAACCGCAAGAGTGAAACCAAAGAAGGCTTCAAGGATTATCTACGAGTTGTCTTCCACAATGGCCCTCTAGGCGCTTTGATTTTGATGACGTTGTTTACCATTTCAGCAATGAACACTAACAACCAAATGATGGTGTTCTACGCACAATATAATCTAGGTAACATTGGCCTACAACCTGTGATCAACGCGATTATGATGGGGACTTCAATCATTGGGGTCTTCATGATCCCAACCTTGACCAAGCACTTTGGTCAAAAGAAAACGGCACTTGTTAGTTTCGCGATTGGTGCCGTTGCCAACATTGCTAACTACTTTCTGCCAACGAATATCATCACGTTTATCGTCCTTGTGTCGATTGGCTACATTGCTTTAGCAATTCCTAATGGGATTACTTGGGCCATGGTTTCCAACGCCATTGATTATGGCGAATGGCACACTGGTATTCGTAAGGAAGCAATTACTTACGCAGCGTTTAACTTCTCTCGTAAGATTGCCCAATCACTTGCTGCTTTAGTCAGTGCGGGTGTTCTTGCTTTGACTGGTTACGTTGCTAACGCACATCAAACACCAGGTGCATTGAACGGTATTAAAGCCGCTATGACACTTTATCCAGGGGTTTGCTTAGTTCTTGCAGCAATCATCTTCGGCTTGTTCTACAAACTGGATGATGACAATTTCGCCAAGATTGCCGATGATCTTGATCATGGTAAGTGGGAAAACGGTACGATTGGTGAAACTAAATAATTTGTTTTTGAACATATAAAAATTTGGAGGTTTATACGATGGATTTAAATAAGTTGTTACAAGATGTTCATGAGATTTATGACAAGAATGGCGATTATAAAGATTTGAGCGACAAGGCCGTATACGCACCTTCAATTCAAGTTGATCGTCGTAACGTTTACTTTATTTTGCACAATACGAATGAAAAAGGCTACATCGAAAAGTGCCTAGTTGTATACGAAAATCGTTTAACTGCTGGTGATTTTGAAGCTGTCGAAAGCTTAGACGACAAAGATTCTGTTCTGTTAGTTGGGGAACTGAACGAACACAATAACGTTGCTTTAGCCAAGAGATTTCAATGGATGCGTCCAGTTTCTCGTCGTAACTACAAGTACACCTTTGGTTTAGGCGATCGTCTTGGAAATGCTTCTAACGCACATCTACGTTTGTTCAAGGGCCGCGGCATCATGCCAGTTTTGGCTCAACAATCTATTCGTGAATTAACTCTGATGCACCGTACAAACACGGATGTTTTCCAATCAGCATCTTGGGCTGTATTCGAAGAAGGCTTCACTTATGGCTGGGGCGCTGATGGTGACCACGTTAAAACACCATACGAAGTTGACTATGCCGTTAAGATTGGCTGCTCAATGATCACTTTGGACTGCACGGAAGAAATTCATAACGATGTTGTTAACTTGGACGAAGCTGCATTGGACAAGCGCTTTAACGCTTTGGATCCAGACCAGATCAAGTACTTCAATGATACTTATCTCAACAAAGACTTTGAAGTTGCTGATGGTGTAAAGGTTCACTTTACTAAGAAAGACGTTGAAGAATCAGTATTGACTTTCTATGACGCTATCTTGTTTGCCATTGGTATTCACGACAAATTCGTTGTGCCATATAACTTGGACTTTGAAATCTCAATGGATGAAACACCATATCAAACAACGCCAGAAAACCACTTCTTCTTTGCAAATGAGTTACACCGTAAGGGTATTACACCAGTTACGATGGCACCACGTTTCTACGGCGAATTCCAGAAAGCCATTGATTACATCGGTGACACTGATCGCTTCGAACGTGAGTATGTTGTTCACGAATCAATTGCTGAACACTTTGGCTACAAGTTGAGTATCCACTCAGGTTCAGATAAGCTCTCAGTTTACGAAATCATTGGTCGCTTGTCTAAACAGCATGGCTGGCACGTTAAGACTGCCGGTACTAACTGGTTGGAAGCTCTCCGTGTCATTGCACACAAGGATCCTAAATTCATGCTTGAACTCTACAAGTTCTCTTATGAAAATCTTGATGATGTTAAAGCATTCTATGTCTTTAACGCTCAAACCGATGGTACTGCACCAAAGCCAGCAGATATGAACGAAAGCAACGTTATGGATCTCTTGGACAACGATGATGCCCGTCAGGTATTGCACACAATGTATGGTTCTATCATGAACTTGAAGAAGAACTACCACTATGTTTACCGTGATAAGCTTTGGGACATCTTGTTGAAGAACCAAGCACTGTACGATAAGTATCTGAACATTCACATTGCTGAACATTTGGACTTATTACAAGGTGTTGTTAAGACTAAGGCTGAAGCACGTGAAAAGAACGAGCCTAAGACTGACATCTCAAAGAACTATTAATGACGTGGAGGAACAAGTAAATGGCACTATTAGATGACGATTTCTTACTTGGCAATCAAACAGCTAAGACACTCTTTAACAAATACGCTAAAGATATGCCTATCATTGACTTTCATTGCCATTTAAACCCAGAAGAAATTTACGAAAACAAGAATTATCCTAACATCACTCGGATTTGGCTGAACGAAGGCACATATGGTGACCACTACAAGTGGCGTCTAATGCGTGCCAACGGTGTGCCAGAAGAACTGATTACCGGTGATGGGGATGAATATCAGAAGTTCCTGGCATGGGCAGATACCATTGAGAAGTCATATGGTAACCCACTATACGAATGGACTCACCTCGAATTGAAGCGGTTCTTCCACATTGACGATGTGTTTACTCGAAAGAGCGCACCTGCTATTTGGAAGAAAGCCAATGAATTACTTCAAACGGATGCCTTCAAGCCCCGTAATCTGATTAAGAATATGAACGTCAAAGTTGTCTGCACCACTGATGACCCAGCTTCTGACTTACATTATCATAAATTGTTGAAGAAGGATGAAGCTGAAAACGGCTTCAAGACTTTACCAGCAATGCGTCCTGATAAATTGATTCAGATTGAAAGTGATGGTTTTGGTGACTATCTGAAGCAGTTGTCTGACGTTTCAGGTGTCAAAATCAGTTCATTTAAAGATATTATTACTGCTCTTGATCAACGATTTGAATTCTTTAACGAAATGGGCGGTCGTTTATCAGACCATTCATTGTTAACCTATCATTTTGCTGAAGCTACGGATGCTGAACTTGACGCCATCGTTAACAAGGCGGTTGCTAATCAAGAATTAACACCTAAAGAGCACGATCAGTATTTGACCATATTGTTAGAGAACTTGATGCACCTTAACACCAAGTACAACTGGACGATGCAATTCCACGTTAACTCAATTCGTGATTTGAACCATCCAATGTTTGATCAATTAGGCCCTGATACCGGCTACGATGCAGTTGGGACACAACCAGATATCGTGGCACACTTGCAACAACTGTACACGAAGATGCGGGATACCAATGATATTCCAAAGACCATCTTTTATTCATTGAATCCAAATGATTGGATGCAATTAGCCACTTTGATGGGTGCCTTCCAAGAAGGCGGCAAGCAACGCCTTCAATTGGGTGCCGGCTGGTGGTTCAACGATACAGCGGAAGGGATGAATGAGCAGTTAAGAATCTTTGCTCAAGAAAGTCTCTTACCTAACTTTGTTGGGATGCTAACTGATTCACGGAGCTTCCTCTCCTATCCAAGACACGAATACTTCCGTCGGGTATTGTGTAACTTCTATGGGAACTTAGTAGAGCAAGGCCGTGTACCAGATGACGAAGAATCATTGGGTAAGATTATTCAAGATATTTCTTACAATAACGCTTATCATTACTTTGGTTTCTTCGATTAACTCAAGTTTTAGCACACTCCAAAAAATATTTTTGCCAGAAATATTTGTCGTGTGAAAATAAGGAACTGGGATCATATTCCAGTTCCTTTTAGTGTGTGATTAAAGGGTTAATTAATCGTACCAGATTGGGGACCATTGCGGTAAAATAGAAGTAACAGTTTTTGTTAACCAGCACAGTGTAAATCTAACTTTTTTAAATCAGCCTAAGTAGGGTATAACAGGGAGATGACCAGGCTTGGAGAATATCACCATTATGACGATCGCAAAGATGGCAGGCGTTTCTCATACAACGGTGTCGCGTGCTTTAAACGATAGTCCGCTCGTTAAAGAGAAAACGAAACAGAAAATTCGCCAGATTGCTAATGATCTAGGCTATGTTCCTAATCTAAACGCAAAGGGATTAGTAAAAAACCAGTCCTTTTTAATTGGTATCTTCTTTTCGGAAATGAAAACAGGTACGTCACCAAGTTTCCTGGTCGATGTTATGAACAAAGCTCGCGACACATTGCCCAAGGGTTACATTATCTCAGTTGACAGTATGGATAATTACAATGAACAATCGTTACCCATTAACCGCTACGATGGCGTCATTGTCGTGAGTCAGTCAACGGATGATGATGCGTTTATTGAAACTTTGGCTAGTCGGAAGATTCCCTTAGTCGTGCTGAACCGGAAGTTAGAGCGAGATGATATTGTCAATTACGCTACAGATGATTATTTAGGGGCACAAATGCTGCTTCGATACGCTGTACGGATGGGTCATCGACACTTTGGTATCATTGAAGGCCAGTCTAGGTTTATGTCCACGGTTGAAAGACGCCGTGCTTTTGATGATGTCATGAGTGAAAACCATTTAGCGGTTTCGAATGATCATATTAAGAGCGGTAACTATTTGCCTGAGAGTGGTTATTTAGAAATGAAAGAAATGCTAACGGTTTCCCAGGCGCCGACCTGCGTTTTTGTGACTAATGATGATATGGCAATTGGTGCTATTCGGGCTTGTAATGATCTTGGATACGGGGTACCAGAAGACATTTCAATCCTTGGTTTTGATGATATGGATTACACTAAATACTTAGTGCCAAGGTTAACAACCGTTAGAAAGCCCACGCCATCACTGGTTGAGGCGGGGGTGTCGGCCTTAACTAATTTATTAGAGGGACTTTCAATTGAGACGCCAAAGTGTGTATTTCCCCCTGCACTAGTGGTTCGTGCCTCCGTACAAGACTTGCGCAATGAAACACAATCATAACTTATTTCAAGAAAACGTTTTAATTATGAAAAAGCATTGCATTATTTTCATGACGTGCTAGTATATGAGTTGTCGAAAAGAGAAAACAACCATATAGGAGGCATTTGCCATGATCAACTCATACTCAAACGTTAAAGAAAATAACCATTCAGTTGTTGAAGAATCAGTCGTACGTCCAGCCAAAACAAGTCATCTTGTTCGTAACCTGAATGTTGCTTTAATCAGCATCATTGTACTAGGTAGCTTAATTCTGGGTGGTATGTCTGCTGCGAACGATGGCAGTGCTTTGGCACACGCCTTCGTTGCAACTACTACTGCAACAACTAAGTAATCACTAAATTAGATGATATAAAAAGAATGCCTTCCGAGAAATCGGAAGGCATTCTTTTTATATGAAAATTCATGAAAACAACTCATGGAATTTTGAAGTTTTAGTTTTGTGGAGCAGCCTCTTCTTTTTCTTCTTCAGTGTTTTCAGCATGAATCTTAGCTAAGGTTGCAGCGTTTTGCTTAACCCGCTTCTTGTTCAAAGGATAGAAGATGATTAAGAGCAGTGCCGCTACCAACAGACAAACAGTTGGAATACCAGTTGCTAAGTGATAAATCTTATCAATAACAGCCGTGGTTTGAGTCACACCACCAGCAGTAGATGATTGGTACCCAATGAAGGTTAACATGAAACCACCAAAGCCACCGGCGATAGCTTGAGCAACTTTACGGGCGAAGGAGTTCACACCATAAACGACACCATCTTCACGGGTACCCGTTAACACTTCATGGTTATCGATAACATCGGTGATGAAGGCCCAGACCATCAGGTTAAACATACCAGCACCCAATGAACCGAAGAACAACATTACCAAGTAGAAGATAACACTGTGAGTGTGAACCACGAACAAGATGCCATAAACAGCAGCACCAAAAATCAATGCAACAATGGAACTTTCCTTACGACCAAACTTGTTGGTAATCCAAGTACTGAATGGAGCCAGTAGAATAACAGTCGCAAAGTTGAAGATCAAGGCAATTGACATCGCAGTCTTATTCTTGAAGTAATCGTTAAACAGGTAAGAAATCATTGTACCTGAAAGGTTTTGGTTAATAACGATCATAATATCAACAAGAACTAAGACAACTAATGCTTTGTTTTCGAACAGGCCCTTCACCAAGCGACCCATAGGAACCTTTTCACTCTTTTCAGTACGAACACGTTCAGTAGTTAAACTTGTGGTTAATTGATAGCAGATCCACGCAAGAACACCACAGGCAACGATAACCCAGAAGAAACGGCTACCAGAAATCTTTTGTGAAGCGCCAATGTAAATGAACATTGGTAAGATGTAACTTGTGATTGCTGAACCTAAGGCAGAACCAACGGCACGGAATGTAGAGAGCGATGTTTTATCATCTGGCTTACTACTGATAGCGGATGCCATTGAACCATAAGGGATGTTGACAGATGAGTAGAAAATGCCCCAACCTAAGTAGGTAATGAAGACATAAACTAAACGAGCTGGCATTGCCCAGTCTTTAACGATCGGTACGAAAGTTAAGATGAAGAAGATTACCAGTGGGTAACGCATCCGGTTCATCCAAGGTTGGAAACGACCATTTTTATGAAGTTTACTATTATCAACCAAACGCCCAACAGTAATATCGGCGAATGCATCAATGAAACGAGCTGTTAGGAACAATACCCCAACTTGAGCACCCGTCAAACCTAAAACGTTGGTGTAAAAAATCATTAAGAACGAGTTGACAACGTTAAACGAGAAATTGTTACCAATATCACCGAACATATACCCGACTTTATCTTTAATACCAAACGGGGCAGCAGAAACAGTGATAGTTTTCTGTGTCTTATCCAAAATATTTCACTCCCAAGTTATAAAATTATGATTGCCAGAAACAACAAAGGTTCAATTAAGCGACAAAATAAAAAGAACCCCTAAAAATTATCAGCTATTATATCTAAAACTGAACCCGTCAAATTCAGTCTTAATTTAACCTCCCAAGCTGATATATAAGTTGCCAAAAGAATAACATCAAAAGAGAACGCTTTCAAGAGTTTTTTGTGAAAAAATATATTTCCTATATCAAAAAATAAAAGTTCAGATATTCTCAATCACATGTGTATTATAAGGCTTTAGCAAACTTTTTGGTTAGATTTTCGTGTTTGAAAAAAGTTTATCTAAATAGTATTGACAGCGCTTACCAAACGTTTTAAAGTAGTGATGTATTAACAATCTGGTATATTACTTGATTTGGCAAATCAATTGTATATCAGCGGCTCCTTGTTAATTTTTCAACAAGAGAAAAAATTTCATCACCGATGGAGGTGTGCTATGAAAACGAGTTCTAAACTCCTTGATGTTGATAATCAGCATGATCATTTGAATTTGACAACCGACGGAGCCAAATTTCAAATTTATCTGCTTGACGACAATATCATCCGAATTCGCGGTACTTTTGATGAGCAGTTTGCGCCAGAAGCTTCGTATGCGTTAGTGAAGACAGCCTGGTCTGATCAAACTGATGACTTATTAGCTGATGAGCGTCAGCGCGTTACCCCTATTAATGTTGATCTTCAGCAGACTGATACGGGTTATGCAGTTTCGAACGGCGAGTACACGTTGCAGATCAACGCTGATCCGTTTTATTTTGAGATTACTGATAAAGCGGGACATGTTCTGCACAAGGATTTACCTAAGCGTTCGTTTCTGCAGGATGATCTTGGCAGAAACTACCACTACAGTAGTATGGGCGACCACAATAAGTTTTATGGTTTTGGCGAAAAGTCAGGAAAACTCAATAAGTTTAAACGTCACATGCGGATGCACAATACCGACTCACTGGGTTGGAATGCTGCCAAATCAGACCCACTGTATAAGATGATTCCGTTTTACATTGATTTTAATACTGAAGATGATCTGGCTAGCGGGCTGTTTTACAACAATGCTCACGACTCTGTTTTTGACATGGACTGTGAGCACAGTAATTATTGGAAACGCTACAGTTACTTCCAATGTGATGCTGGCGATTTAGACGTCTTCTTCATTGGCGGTCCCACTATTAAGGACGTTGTTGAGCACTACACTGATTTGACTGGTAAATCTGCAATGATGCCAATGGCTTCACTAGGATACATGGGTTCAACGATGTTTTATACCGAGCTTGAAAAGGATTCGGATAAAGCAATCTTAGATTTCGTGGATACCTGTAAGAAGAATGGTATTCCCTGTGATGGGTTCTTCCTGTCTTCCGGTTATACCACCGGTGACGATGGCAAACGTTATGTCTTCAACTGGAATAAGGATCGTTTTCCCAATCCCAAGCAATTTGTGGATGAGCTCAAAAAGCGTGGCGTGCTGTTGGCACCAAACGTTAAACCGGGCATGTTAGTTACTCATCCTCTAGCAAAGGAATTTAGTGATAAGGATGCCTACATCAAGACTCCAGACGGATCCGATGACCAAGTGGATCAGTATTGGGGTGGCGATGCGCACTTTGTTGACTTTACCAATCCACACGGTCGTGATACCTGGGAACAAAAGATGATTGATGCTTTAGTTTCCCTTGGGATTACTTCCATTTGGAACGATAACAATGAATATGAAATTAATAATACGCAAGCTAAAGTTGATGCAGAAGGTTTGAAAGAGCCAATTGGTGCTTTAAAGCCAGTGATGCCAACGATGATGGCCAAAGCAGCTAAAGAAGCGGTTCATAAACATGATCCAAATGTCCGGCCATATCTCATTAACCGTGCAGGCTTTGCGGGTATTCAAAGATATTCTCAAACCTGGGCCGGTGATAATTACACGAGCTGGACTAACGTTAAGTATAATGTTCCAACTATCTTGGGAATGGGACTATCGGGTGTCGCTAACCAAGGTTGCGATATTGGTGGTTTTGATGGGCCCTTACCAGAACCTGAACTATTCGTTCGTTGGGTTCAAAATGGCATTTTCCAACCGCGGTTCTCAATTCATTCCAGCAATAACGACAACACGGTGACTGAACCTTGGACGTATCCAAGTTACACGAAGTACATTGGAGCAGCAATTCAATTGCGCTATTCTCTGGTGCCATACTTCTATTCATTACTATACGAAGCTTCTACCAAGGGTTCACCGATTATGAGACCGTTAGTATATGAATTTCAAGACGACCCCGCAGTTTCAGAAGAAAGCTTTGAGTTTATGCTTGGAAGTTCACTTCTAGTGGCCAATGTCTTGGATAAGGGGCAAACACAAAAGGATGTCTATTTGCCTAAGGGTGCTGACTGGTTAGATTTGACCACCAACACTTATTACGTGGGTGGACAAACGATCTCAATCCCCGTTGATTTAAGCAGTATTCCAATGTTCTTGAGAACTGGGAGCATTATTCCTCGTAGTTTAGGGTTAATGAATATTCACAATGAGGTCATCGAAAAACTCAACTTCTTGATTGAGCCAAGTACGGATTCCAGTTTTACCGTGTACGAAGATGATGGTGTTTCTAACGATTATCTCAAGGGACTTTCTTTGCGGACACAAGTCACTTCTGAAAGTAGTGAAGATGGTGTCGTTGTTTCCTTTGGGCGTACTGGTGATTACCAGACCAAAGTAAAAACGGTTGAACTGTCGGTGTGCTGTCCCAAATTAGCACCATTAACGGTCAGCTTGGGTGACCAAGTTTTACCACGGTACCTGAACTCAGAAAAGTTCGAAACTGCAACTTCTGGCTGGTACTTCAATGGTGAAAAGCGCCAAGTTGAAGTTCGTTACGCGAACCCGGTAGCAACAGATTACAAAGTGGATATTAACTTTAACCAACAAGATTTGATTTCGATTTAAGAAAAGGAGTCATTAAAAATGACATTAATAGATAAAGACTTTTTACTTACGAACGATATGGCAAAGAAACTGTTCCACAATCATGCTGAAGGCATGCCAATCATTGATTATCACTGTCATTTGGATCCTAAGGAAATTTATGAGAACAAGAACTATCCTAATTTAACCCGGATCTGGATCAATGATGGGTCATTCGGTGATCACTACAAGTGGCGTTTGATGCGTGCTAATGGTGTTCCTGAAGATTTGATCACTGGTGATGGTGACGAATATCAGAAGTTAGTTGCTTGGGCTGGTACGATTGAAAAGGCTGTTGGGAACCCACTGTTCGAATGGACTCACTTGGAACTGCAACGTTTCTTTGGTATTAAAGATCAATTTACAACCAAGAACGTTAAAGAAGTCTGGGACAAGGCCAACGCTTTGTTAGCAACTGACGACTTTAAGCCACGCAACTTGATCAAGAATTCCAATGTTAAAGCTGTCTGCACCACCGATGACCCAGCTTCAGACTTGAAGTATCACAAGTTATTGAAGGACGAAGAAAAAGAAAACGGTTTTAAAGTGTTACCTGCTATGCGTCCTGACAAAGCCTTCAACATTGCTGCTGATAGCTTTGACGAATACCTGAAGGGCTTTGAAGACGTTTCGGGTGTCAAGATCACTGATTTTGCATCACTGACCAAGGCCTTTGAACAACGTTTTGAATACTTCACCAGCCTGGGTGGTCGTCTATCTGATCACGGTTTGAACTCCTTCCACTTTGCTAAAGCTTCGGAAGCTGAAGTTGATGCTGTTTTGGCTAAGGGTCGTCAGAACGAACAGTTAACTGATCACGAAATTGACATTTACTCAACTGCCTTGATTGAAGCCTTGATGCGCTTGAACCACAAGTTCAATTGGACGATGCAATTCCACGTTAACGCATTGAGAAACCAAAATGGCCCAATGTACAAACAATTAGGTGCCGATGCTGGTTTGGATTCAATGGGGACTCAACCAGATATGGCTGCCCAATTGATGAACCTATTGAGAGATATGCAAAACGAAAATAGTATTCCTCGTACCATTCTCTACTCGTTGAATCCTAACGACTGGATGCAATTAGCAACCGGGATGGGTGACTTCTATGGCGACGGTACTGGTAAAGGTATCGAACAGAAGTTACAACTCGGCTGTGCATGGTGGTTCAACGATACCCGTGAAGGCATGGAAGAACAGTTACGGATCATGGCACAACAAAGTCTGTTACCAAACTTTGTTGGTATGCTGACTGATTCACGGAGCTTCCTGTCATACCCTCGTCATGAATACTTCCGCCGCGTATTATGCAACTTCTTCGGTGAATTAGTGGAACGGGGCCAAGCACCTGACGACGAAGAATACTTGGGCAAGATCGTTGAAGATATTTCTTACAACAACGCCTACAACTACTTCAAGTTCTTCGAGAACGATGAAAAGTAAATAGTGTACTAAGTCAAAAAGGGCCGGCCGGTAATGAACCGGTTGGCCCTTTTAAATAAAGGAGTTTAATCTTATTATGCAAACAATCGAAAATGCAAAGTTTAAAGCTGAAATTAATGAACATGGTGCTGAATTGACTCATTTGATCAACAAAGACGGCAACTTTGACTACATGTGGAATAACGATTTATGGCCAAAGCACGCGCCTGTCTTATTCCCAGCTATTGGCCGTTCGGAAAAGGATTCGTACTTCTATAACGGCAAGGAATATGAAATGCCACAACATGGTTTTGCTGGCGATCAAGACTTTACTGTGACAGCGAATGATGGTGACAAGTTAGCCCTGACGTTAACTGATAACGATGCCACCCGTAAGTTTTATCCGTTTGCCTTCAAGTTAGCCATCACGTTTAGTTTGACGGATGCTGGTTTGAACTTTAATTTTGAAGTTGAAAACACGGATGATAAGACGCTGGCCTTCTCACTGGGTTCACACCCTGCATTGAACGTGCCAATCAATGGTGAAGGCTCATTTGACGATTATCAATTGGACTTCGAACCAGCTGGTCTGGATCTCAAGCAATTCGAAATCGTCAAAACACCAAACCCATATCGGGATGGCAAAGTTGTGCCATTAACAGCTGCAGATGGCAGTCAAATCAAGCTCAATCACGACATGTTTGAAAAAGGATTAGTCATTATTGAAAATGATGGCATCGACAAGGTGACGTTGAGTTCCAGCGCAACTAGTCACAGTGTTTCGCTTAACCTCGAAGACTTCCGCTACGTCTGCATTTGGACTAAGGAGGGCGCTAACGCACCATTCTTATGCATCGAGCCTTTCTCAGGACTGCCAGATGTGAGTGGTCATGAAGTTGAATTACTGGATAAGGAAGCTAACAATAAGCTAGCTGCCGGCGAGACTAAGACGCTGAACTATACGTTGACTTTGAAGTAATTTTTGCCATTAATGAAAAGGGGAAAATGGGTTATGTCGAACGATGTTAGTTCCACTCAATTTCAAAATGAATTTTGGACGGCTACTTCTGGTGATTTAAAGCAGAAACGTGAGCATATTGAAACACCAAAGAAGGGCACGTTAGCGGATGATGCGGTAAAAATCATGCTTGATCCTAGCGAGAAGCATCAAGATTGGCTTGGTGCCGGCGCAGCAATTACTGATTCAGCTGCTTCGCTGATTTGGGGCGCAATGGATGCCAGTCACAGAGATCAACTACTGCATGAATTATTTGACCCAGAACAGGGTGGCTACTCAGCGGTTCGTGTACCACTTGGTTCGTGTGATTTCCAGAGTCAAACCTACTACACGTATGATGACGTGCCAGCGGGTGAACACGATGCTGATTTAGAAAAGTTCTCCATTGGCGAAGGGACACCAGGTGCGCCAGATGCCACCAAGGACTTGAAGTATATCGTGCCAGTGTTGCAAGAAATTCTTAAAATTAATCCAGCAGTGAAGGTGATTGCTTCGCCTTGGTCATCACCAGCATGGATGAAGAATACGGATCATTTGACCCATGGCGGGCATCTGCGCTTTGGTGAATATACTGGTAATGGCTACACTGACAAGGACCGTTTTGAATATATTTATGCGCAATACTTCGTACGTTACATCGAAGCATATCAGAAGCTGGGTATTCCAATCTATGGCGTTACGATTCAAAACGAACCTTCTAACGCGGCTCACTGGCCAGCCATGATTTGGACGCCCGCACAATTAGCTGATTTTGGCTATCATTTCTTACGGCCAGCACTGAACCATTCCTTCCCAGATACTAAGATGTACTTCCTTGATGATAGTCCCCACGCGTTGACGAAGCCTATCAGCGAAGAGGTGCCATTCGAACAGGCAATGGCGTTTGATGGTATGGCAGTGCATACCTATATGGAGCCGTATGATCGCTTGTATAACGCCAACCGGGCATTTCCAAACTGGTCATTGCTGATGACTGAGCGCCGATGCATGATGCGAGAAACACCGGAAAATGCGGCCCACATCATGTTTGGTGTGATTGGCAACTGGTTAGTTCATAATGGCCTTGGTATGGTGACGTTGTGGAATTTGGCACTGGATGAACGGGGCTTACCTAACGCTGCTGACTCAACTGGCCGGCGTGGTGTCATCACGATTGACCATACAACGGGTAAAGTTCAGCGTAACTTGGAGTATTACATGCTACGTAACTTTGGGCAAGATGTGCCAGTTGGTTCTAAAGTCATCAAGTCAACCAACTATACGCCAGACGGTTATTCTGGTGGTCTCGGTTCCGTTGCGTTTCTAGCCCCAGATGGTGCTATTGCGGCCCATTTGTACAATCCAACGGGTGAACCAATCAAGGCTGCTGTTACCATTAACGGTCTTGGTGATCAATGGCAAAACGTGACTGTACCCGCTTGGGGAACAGTAACTTTGCATAAATCAAATAGTCTGATTAATGAATCAGGTATTCCTGCTGATGATGAATTTAAACTGAATCCATCACCAGATCACCGGACGGATGTTGCGCCGGGGCAGGAACAGTAATCTATAAGGTATAAAGAAGAGTTTCTTAATGTCGTATTCTAAAAAGAATCGATATTAAGAGACTCTTTTCTGTTTATTGATCTACAAGGGCGTTGTATTTGGTTTTAAATGATTATCCTTCTTGAACACCCACCAAACCATGAAGACACAGTAGCACAGTGACAGCCCCCAGGCTAACTGATTGGCGTAACAGATTGCGGTGTAGCCAATTGAAGTCATCGCCACCAAGCTCGCAATACCACGACCGACTAACTCACCCAGTCCGGAAACAATGGCGTACATGCTATGACCTAAACCTTGCAGCGTATTTCTAAAGATCATGAGCAGCCCGTGGACGATGAAGAAGAAACTGATCGTTGTGAGGTAGATATCTGTGAGGTGGAAAGTTTGACCATGGGTGGTGCCTAAGACTAGCCCAATCAACGTTTTTTTGAAAATCATGACCAGCACAAAGGCTGCGAATGACCAGGAAAGTTGGATGAGTGATCCACTTTTGATTCCTTGTTTAATCCGTTGCGGTTTGCGAGCACCGTAATTTTGCGCCATGTAAGTGGCAATCGCCATGCCGACGCTTTCCATTGGCAAAGTAAACAACTGACGGATTTTGTCACCGGCAGATTGAGCGGCCACTGCAGTGACACCCAAGAGATTAATAGCGTCTTGCATGATGACAGCACCGATTGCTGATACGGAATACTCAAGCCCCATAGGGAAGCCAATCATACAGATATGTCCCAGTATCCGCCGATTCAAACCGTCTGTTGTCACTTTAATCTTTGGAAAGCGGCCACTATATATGAAAAAGATCACGTTTAGTATGCCAGCAAAGAATTCACTAATTACTGTTGCGATGGCCACACTTAACAGGCCTAAATGCAAATAAAGAATCATGAAAAGTGCTAGGGCGATGTTTAAGAAAAGCGACATCACAAGGAAATAGAAGGGATGGTTGGAATCACCAAAAGCTCGTAACGCGCTGGCTGAATAGTTATACAAAATATTTGCTGGGATCCCTGCAAAAGCAATCATGGTAAAACCGGTTGCTAGTTGTAGGATTTGGTGTGGCGTGCTAAGCAGCGTGAGTATTGAATGAGTCGAGACGATCATAATTGGCGTTATGATAATTGCCAGCACCAGACAAATTAGATACCCACCTACTAAATAACGCTGGATATGTCTTGGGTTTTCTTCACCGACACTTTGAGCTAAAGGAATACTAAAGCCAATACAGCTACCCTGTACAAAGCCAAGAATCAAAAAGCTGAGCGGGTAATAAGCGCCAATCGCTGCTAGGGCATCGATACCAAGTAGTCGACCAATAATGAGCGTATCAATGAAATTATAAAATTGCTGGAAAATGCTGCCGCCAACCAGTGGAATTGAGAACTGAATAATTTTTCTTAGGGGTGCGCCCTGAGTTAAGTCATTGTTCTGCGACAAAACCATCACCATCCTAAAATATATTAGTTTGCTTAATTAGTATTGGACTAATTCGGATTACTGAGTAAGTATACCAGTTGAAGAAAATGAAAGCGAATTCAATTCAAAGACGATCGCTAAGCGCACGATTAACGGCATATCAGTCATCATCAGAATCTAATCAGTGCGGTAATTCGATAATTTTTTGGTTAAAATGATGATTTTAGGGCAGAATGAGTAGATTATTGTTTGACAGATAAGCAATTTATGGTAAACTGAAAGCGTATTCAGGCATACTAGTATATCAGTTAGTACTTTATGAATTCAGTTTAAATGGAGGAAAAGTAAATTATGGTTAAAATTACCGACGATTATTCAACTGATAAAGCAGCCTTCGATAAGGCAGCTATTAAGGTTCCGAGTTACAATCAAAAAGATGTTACGGCAAAAACATTAGAGTCACCACACTGGGTTCACTTTGGTGGTGGGAATCTTTTCCGTGCATTTCATGCTGGAATTGCTAGCCATTTAATTGATGCCGGTAAAGCTGACACGGGTATTATTGTTGCTGAAACATACGATGATGCTGTTGTATCAGATATTTACGGTAAATATGACAACCGGATCCTTCGTGTGATCACTAAGGCTGATGGCACCCAAGACCGCGAATTGTTTGGCTCAGTTGCCAAGGCAATTTACGCTGGTCCAGCTACTCAAGATGCTTCAGGTTTCGAAGCATTAAAGGCCATTTTTGAAAAGGACAGCTTACAAGTTGCTTCCTTCTCAATTACTGAAAAGGGTTATCATTTAAAGAATGGTGCCGGCGAATTCTTCCCACCAGTTGCCCGTGACCTTGAAAACGGCCCAGCTAAGCCAGAAAACAACATGTCGTTGCTTGTTAGCTTATTGTTTGCACGGTTTAATGCCGGGGCAACTCCAATTACGATGATGAGTACCGATAACTTCTCGCAAAACGGTGACCGTTTAAAGGAAAGTGTTATGACGATTGCTAAAGCTTGGCAAGACAAGGGCTTTGTTGGTCAAGACTTCATTGATTACATCTCTGATCCCAAGAAGGTTGGTTTCCCACTTTCAATGATCGACCGGATCACACCAAACCCATCTGATAGCATTTCTGATTCATTGAAGAAAGATGGCTTTGAAGATGCTGATATTACCCACACAGAAAAGCACACTAATATTGCAGCTTTCACTAACACTGAAGAAGCTCACTACTTAGTTGTTGAAGATGATTTTCCAAACGGTCGTCCTGCATTCGAGGCTGACGGTGTGATCATGACTGATCGTGATACAGTTAACGCAGCTGATGAAATGAAAGTGACAACCTGCTTGAACCCTCTGCACACTGCATTAGCTATTTATGGTAGTATCTTAGGCTTTAAGTCAATTTCTTCAGAATTACAAAACAAGGATCTTGTTGCTTTGATCAAGCAAATTGGTTACGTTGAAGGCTTACCTGTTGTTAAGGATCCAAAGGTTATCAACCCACAGAAGTTTATTGACGAATTAGTGACTAAGCGTCTGCCTAACCCTTATATTCCAGATACACCACAACGGATTGCTACTGATACTTCTCAGAAGTTAAGTGTTCGTTATGGGGTAACGATTCAACACTACGTTGATGACGCCAACCGCGACCCTAAGAGCTTGAACTTCATTCCACTGGTTATCGCTACATGGTTACGTTACCTGATGGGTATCAACGATAAGGGTGAGACATTTGAACCAAGTCCAGATCCAATGTTTGACGAGTTGCACGAAAAGGTTGCCGGCTTTAAACTAGGTAGCAGTGACGTTGACGTTCACGATGCTGTTAAGGGCATTTTGAGCAACACTGGTATCTTCGGCCTCGATCTTTACAAAGTTGGTTTGGGCGACAAAGTTGAAGCTTACTTCAAGCAAATGCTTGCAGGTGAAGGTGCTATTGTTAAGACCTTGGAAGATACTTTAGCAGCAAAAGCTCAAAAAACTGACTAATTAATATTTGAAGGAGAATTCACTGATGACGGAATATAACATTGCGGTAGTTAACTCAAGTAGTTTTGGACAAGTTTTCAAAGAACACTGGCAGGAATTGGAACAGATTGGAAAAGTTGATCGTTTTATGGTTGATCCTGATATTCCAGGTCCTGAATTAGCTGAAAAATTAAAGGGCTACAACGTAATCATTTCAAGTGTGACCCCATTTTTCAAGGAAGATTTCTTTGAGAACAAGGATGAATTGCTTTTGATCTCTCGTCACGGGATTGGCTACAACAACATTGACTTAGCTGCTGCCAAAAAGCACGGTACAAAGGTTACCATCGTTCCACCATTGGTTGAGCGAAATGCCGTTGCTGAAAACGCCTTTGCTAACTTAATGGCGCTGACCCGTCAAGCAGTGGCATCTTCAGAACGAATCAAAGCTGACCACTATGAAGATCGTGCTCAATTCATGGGTAACGAATTCAGTGGTAAAACCTTTGGTGTCATTGGCTGTGGTAATATTGGTAGCCGTGTGGCCGAATTATTCCAAGTCTTTGGCGGCACTGTGATGATCAACGATCCAGAACCACATGCACCAGAAGGCTGGTTCGAAGCCAACCCATCTGTTAAGCGGGTTGAATTAGACGAATTACTCAGCAAGTGTGACTACATCTCATTGAACGCTTCACTGAATGAGGGCGACACCCACATGATCAATGCTGAAGCATTAAAAAAGGCCAAGAAGGGCGTTTACTTCGTGAACCATGCCCGTGGTGCTTTAATTGATGAAAAGGCGATGTTGGCTGCTGTTGAAAGTGGTCAAGTGTCTGGTTACGCTGCTGATACGATGGAAGTTGAACCAGTTCGCGCCAACCACCCATTCCTGAAGAACAGCCACTTCTTGATTACACCACATACTTCCGCATACACTTACGAGTGTCTGCACGGTATGGGTGAGAAGTGTGTCTCCGATGTGAAGAACATCGTTGCTGGCAAACCACTTGTTCGCGAATTAACTGGTGATATTAAATAAAAGTCTTAATTAAAGCAGGGCGATCGGTAACGATTTTCCCTGCTTTTTAGTTTGAAAATAGGCAGGTCTTTCAAAAATGAACGTAAAAATTAGTCAAATGACGGTGTATCCAGTTGCTGGCCGTGACAGTATGCTTCTTAATCTAAGCGGGGCACACGGGCCATTTTTCACCCGTAACATCGTGCTTTTAACGACGAATACTGACCAGGTTGGGGTAGGTGAGGTTCCGGGTGGCACCGCCATTACCGAGATTTTGAATCAATCCAAAGATTTAGTCGTTGGATCCACCTTGGGCGAATATAAGCAAGTTCTGCAGAAAATGAAGCGTCAATTTGGTTACCTTGATGCCGGCGGTCGTGGTCAGCAGACCTTCGACCAGCGAACAACGATTCATGCAATCACTGGTGTGGAGACGGCCTTTCTAGATCTCATTGGTCAGTATTTCCACGTACCAGTGGCGCAGTTGTTAGGTGATGGCCAGCAACGTGAATCCGTTGGCGTGTTAGGTTACCTGTTTTATATTGGTGATAGTCAAAAAACGGACTTGCCTTATTTAACTGACGATGATCAAAGCGATGATTGGGGCAAATTACGTCGGCAGCCAGCCACAACCGCTGAAGATATAGTGAAACTGGCGCAGGCAGCTTATAATCGTTATGGTTTTAAGACTTTCAAACTAAAGGGCGGCGTCTTTGATGGTGAAACTGAAGTACAGACCATGAAAGCTTTGCACCAAGCCTTTCCGAAGGCTAAGCTGGACCTTGATCCAAACGGTGGCTGGTCGTTGAAAGATGCCCTGCATTACGCGGATGAGTTGAAAGATGTGCTCCACTATATTGAGAACCCTTGCGGTGCGGAAGACGGGTTTTCTGGTCGTGAAATTTTATCAGAGTTTCAACAGCGCACACATATGCCAACTGCCACCAACATGGTTGATACTGATTGGCGACAAATGGCGCATGCACTGGAACTGCATGCCGTGTCTATTCCACTGGCTGATCCGCATTTCTGGACCATGGCTGGATCAGTTCGAGTGGCACAACTTTGCGATGCTTTCGGGCTGAACTGGGGAATTCATTCTAATAACCACTTTGATATTTCACTGGCAATGGCAGTGAATGCCGCTGCGGCAGCGCCGGGAAAAATCTTTGACATTGATACCCACTGGATCTGGCAAGACGGTCAGTACCTCACTAAGAACCCTTACGAAATTCATGATGGGGCAGTGGCTGTTCCTAAAACTAATGAAGGATTGGGCATTGAAGTCAATCTGAATGCTATCAAGGAGGCCAACCGGCTTTACGTTGAAAATCAGCTGGGTGCCCGTGATGATGCTGCAACCATGCAGTATTTGATTCCAGGTTGGCAATTTGATCCTAAACGGCCGGCGATGGTTCGCAAATGAGATTAGGCTAAACCTAGTGGCAAAAAGATTAGAGATTAATGTTGACATTCTCATTTTAAATGTTAAGATTGGCAGTGTTAAATCAATTACAAACGCTATGAGAAAGTTAAGTAGCTGTTCAGCACCTGTAAGCGAGCTTCGGTTGGTGAGAGGAAGCCAGAGTTGAACAGTGAACATCCCTTTTGAGCGACGTACCGAATTTTAGTAACGTACGTTGGGCACTCCCATTATCGAGTTAGCGTATCGTCCTAGCGACCGTACGTGAAGAGGTTATTTTAGCGATAAAATAACAAAATAAGGTGGTACAGTGCAGAAGCACCCTTAGTTCACACAGAATGTGGACGGAGGGTGCTTTTTAGTTTACATAGCGTATCAAACATATAAAGGTGGTGGTTTCCGTGGAAGATCAGATTAGTCATATTAGTCAGAACCAAATGAATTTTCAATTATTTAGCAATCATACACATATTACGGAGGTCTTCAATCATGGAACAGGTCAAAGATTTAAATCCAAAACCGTTATCAGTTAAACAATATTTAGTCGTCAGCTCAATGCTATTCGGACTCTTCTTCGGTGCTGGGAACTTGATTTTCCCAATTCATCTTGGGCAGTTAGCCGGCGCTCACTGGGGAATGGCAACGGTTGGTTTTCTAGTTACCGCGGTGCTGTTGCCAATGCTTTCAGTGCTGGCCGTTGCCGTTACCCGGTCAAAGGGTGTCTATGACATTGGCCGTCCTCTGGGTCCAGCATTCGCACTGGCGTTTATGGTTATGATTCACGCTACCATCGGGCCATTATTCGGGACACCAAGAACGGCCACGATTCCATTTTCAGTTGGCGTCCAACCGCTACTTCCTGCAAGCTGGACACACGTTGGTCTACTGGTTTTCTCAGTGCTGTTCTTTGGGACCGCATTCCTTGTTTCGTACAAGGAATCGAACATCATGACCAGTGTTGGTAAGGTTTTGAACCCAGTATTTCTGCTAATGCTTTTCGCAGTCTTCGCCATGGGTTTTGCTCATCCAATGGGCAGTGTTGGTAAAATGGCTGCTACTACAGCATACCAGCACGCATCATTCTTCAATGGGTTCTTACAAGGTTACAACACAATGGACGCACTAGCTGGCTTAGCCTTTGGGGTTACAGTTGTTACCGCTGTTAATCAACTTGGTAAAACGACGCCCAAGAGCAATGCTAAAGTCACTGCCCGTGCAGGCGTTCTTGCCACAAGCATGATCGGTGTGATCTACGTTGGTTTAATCTTATTAGGCGCAACGACATTAGGTAAGTACAAAGTTTCTGCAGATGGCGGGGTTGCCTTCAACCAGTTAGTCACTTACTACATGGGTACTTTGGGTCACGCATTGCTGGCCACGTTGCTGACAGTGACCTGCTTAACCACTGCTATCGGTTTGGTTGCAGCCTTTGCACAAGATTTCCACAAGCACTTCAGTCGTGTGAGCTACCGTCAATGGCTAGGTTTCATGTGTGCGGCATCGTTTTTGACAGCTAACTTCGGCTTGGATACCATCATCGCATGGTCAACGCCAATGCTGATGTTCCTCTACCCATTTGCCATGGTACTGATCTTGTTGTCAGTCTTCTCACCACTATTCCATCGTGACGGTGTCGTTTACGCATTCGTCGTTGCCTTCACCGCTGTACCAGCCTTCTTCGACATGGTAGATGCTTTCCCAGCCGTTGTTAGCCAGAGTGGTTTTGGTAAAGCCGTTGCGACGTTCCAGCAAAGCGTTTTGCCTTTCGCAAATCTTGGCATGGACTGGGTCGTTCCAGCTGTAGTTGGTTTGGCACTCGGATTGGGTGTACACGTATTACGTCCAGTATTTGCTGCACGTCGTAGTGTTGCATCACAAGAAGTTCACAATCACTAATTCACATTTATTGTTATGTTCAGAGGGAGTTGGCGTTAGCTGACTCCTTTTTGTGTTCTGTAGAAAGGTTGAGAAATGATATCAATTTGGGGTTAAGCGTATAATTAAAGTAAAGGCAGAGAAAATAAAGGTGGGTGGATGAATGATGCATCAAGAATCACTTTTTTCAAACCAGTCGCAAAATGACCCACTTGCCAGCAGGGTGCGCCCCAAAGATTTAGACCAATTCGTTGGCCAACAACACCTTCTTGGCAAGGGGAAAATTTTACGGGAAATTATCGAATCCGATCAAGTCTCCTCCATGATTTTTTGGGGACCACCGGGTGTTGGCAAAACGACCTTAGCTGAAATTATTGCTCACAAGACAAACTCCAGCTTCTTAAGTTTCAGTGCCGTTGATAGCAGTATCAGTAAAATTAAGAAAATTATGAAACAGGCCGAATTAGACCGGGAGATTGGTCAGCGTACGACTGTATTTGTCGATGAAATACACCGGTTCAATAAGGCTCAGCAGGACGCGTTCTTGCCCTATGTGGAACGGGGCAGCATCATTTTAATTGGTGCCACCACTGAAAATCCGTCCTTTGAAATTAATTCCGCCCTGCTCTCTCGCTGTAAGGTTTTCGTGCTGCATGAGTTGAAGCAAGATGATATTATCACGTTACTCAATAATGCTCTCAGCAATCCCGCTGGTTACGGTAAAGAATCGATCAAGATTACCGCGGATGAGATTCAAGCGATTGCTAATTTTGCCGATGGTGATGCCCGAACCGCTCTCAATACTTTGGAGATGGCAATACTGAACGGCGATAAGCAGGAAGATGGCACCACTGTCACCATGGATGATCTCAGTCAGTTGATCACCCGGAAGTTCTCGCTTTATGACAAGAATGGCGAAGAGCACTACAACATTATTTCAGCATTACACAAATCCATGCGTAATAGTGACGTGGATGCCGCTATTTACTGGCTGTCACGGATGCTGGAAGGCGGCGAAGATCCACTGTACATCGCCAGACGGTTGGTGCGCTTTGCCAGTGAGGATGTGGGTCTAGCAGATACGAACGCACTGAACGTAGCAATCAACGTTTTTCAGGCTTGCCAATTTCTTGGGATGCCAGAGTGTGACGTTCATTTGGTAGAGGCAGTGACTTACCTATCATTAGCCCCCAAATC
This sequence comes from Secundilactobacillus angelensis, assembly GCF_012641075.1. Lineage (GTDB taxonomy): Bacteria > Bacillota > Bacilli > Lactobacillales > Lactobacillaceae > Secundilactobacillus > Secundilactobacillus angelensis. Next base: position 119,551 of record NZ_JAAXLJ010000001.1, read on the forward strand.
CAACGCGATTTATAAAGCACGGTTGGCTGCGGCCAAGGATGTGAAACAAACTGCCAATGATCCAGTACCATTGCAGATCCGGAATGCGCCAACCAAGTTGATGAAGGACTTGGGGTATGGCGAGGGCTATGAATTAGCGCAAAATTACAAAGATAAACTGACTACTATGAAGACCATGCCACCTTCCGTGGATGGTCATGAGTATTATCTGCCAACGAGCCAAGGCCATGAAGACCGGTTTAAGGAACGGCTTGCGCAGATCAAGGCTTGGCATAAGGAACATGATACGGAGAGTGAGTGACGAAACTCGGTAGATTCCAGAATGTAACGCAAATAATGCCGGTTCCGGTGAAATCCCCGGAGCTGGCATTATTTGCGTTACATGGCCGGAATCTGAGTTTGGGAGCGCGATTGGACTATATTGGATTATTGAACGAAAGGCTAATTTATAAGTAATATTACGGATATGAGTGTATGAAAATACTTGCCAGTATAAACTCAAGGGATAGCACCTTTTTCATTAACAAACGAAGTCAGAAACTAAGAGTAATCAACAATAGTTGTGTATAATAAGGTTACTAATTAAATGGGGGGAGTCGACCATGCCACTATTAGCCATTATTATTGATATCATTACCGCTGCCGCCTATTTTTTCCAGATTAGAGCAGGCTCACTACCAATTTACTCGTTGGGGATTATCATTCAGGCTGTTGCAACGTTGATGTTGATTGTTTGGACCTTTACGTATCATCGCAAAAAATACCGTAATCCAATAATATTTGGGTTCTTCACAGCAACGATTTCTTACGGAATCATTTTGATTTCTGCAGCTGTTAATGCGCTGGTACTGGTGTTATATGTGATGAATATCATGGGAATCAATAACGTTATTTTCCGGTAAAAATTGAATAATTTCTTATCTCACAAAGAAGATACTTATGAATGCAATAATGTTTTTTGATCCGATAAAAGCGGATTATTTACCGTTTATCGTTATTTTTAAAGATTGAGTGCTGATAATAACATATTTTCTAATAGATCCGATAATATAACGTTTAAAATTTATTTTAAGAGTGGTGTTATAATTAAAATGTAAGCGCTTTATATAGTTGAAGCGCTTGGTATTTGTGAAATCCCTCTGGAAAGAACTTAAACCATGAGATAAACGCGCGTAGGCAACTCAACGCTCTATCTGAACTTACTTTCATACCAACAACTTGTATGCACGTTTTCAACTACAACTTTTGGTTTGGGGCTCTTTTACAGAGAGATTTTAGTGTGCAAATTAATGCTAAAACATTTAAAAATTAATATTGAACAATGTTTCGGTTCCACGTTTTAATCTGGGGACTGAATTTTTTTATTCCCAGGCTTTAGTATGATATTATAGTTATAAAGAAAGTCCAATTTGGAGGGTAGCTATCTATGTGGCGCAAATATATCGGCGAAGTTTTGTCTGATCTTTTAATCATATTCGTCTTACTCGTTGTTCTCACTATCGGCAAAGGCGCCTACGATTTAATCACTAGCGGGCAACTTCACTTTTGGAGATACACCACATCACTGATTTATGAATTATTTGGTTCAGCTATATTTTTTGGCATCATGGAATTGGTGTCTATGCTGTGGAACCACCGTAAAAGCAAATAGGTAACTGTTAACAGTAAAAAACGTCCCAGTTGATATGACCGGGACGTTTTTGCACAAACCATTATAGATTAAATGGTTGTTTGAACTAAACTTGAACAATAATTGTGATCGACAAAACAGATTTAGTTGCCTGGAAATTCATGCCAGTTTACTGATACTTCACGCTCAGGCCGTCATCACGTTTGAGTAGCAGGTTGAAGGCAACCGCCCAAATAATGGCGCCGATTGCTGGTAGCATCGATTCATGGCTGAAGAACAAACTCACAAAAATCGCGATAAAGAAGACAACCGTCAGTGGGTTGGTCCATTTATATTCGGGCATCTTGAAGCCGTTCTTCTGGAAATCAGCGGAACGGCGATACTTGTAATGCGCCACCATGGTTAAAATGCAGACCAGAATATAGATATCGCTGGAGACTGACGCAATGAAGGTAAATGCCGTACTCAACGCGTTAAATGAGCTGATGATGGGGGCAAACAACATGCAGGCTGCTGAGAAGAGGACGGCATAGATTGGAATCCCGTTGGTGGATACTTTAGTGAATGCCTTCATCTGTTTCGAGTGTGATTCTAATGCCAGTTGATACAAGTGACGACCGGTTGAGAAAATGGAGCTGTTCAATGTCGACATGGCAGCGGCGATAACCACCACGTTGATCACCTGAGAAGCGGCTGGCAAGCCAGCTAGCGTAAAGATTTGTACGAATGGACTTTGAGAAGGATCCAGTGATCGCCAAGGCGTAATGGCCATGATGACCACCAGTGAACCGATATAAAATAGCAGAATTCTGAAAATAATTTGGTTGACTGCTTTCGGCAAAACGTGTTTTGGATCTTTGGTTTCAGCAGTGGTAATTCCAACGAATTCCATTCCTTGAAAGGCGAAGAAGACCATTGGAAAGGCCATGATGAACTGGTGGAAGCCGTTTGGAAACATCGTGAAGTTGTTAGTTAAATTACCCCAAGAAGCGCGGGTGCCGGCAGGGTTTTGGTGCTGAGTGAAGACCAAATAGATACCCACCAATATCAATACAATGATTGCGAGAATTTTAATTCCTGATAAGAACGTTTCGGAGTGGCCAAATGAGCTGACCATGGCAATGTTGACGCCAGTCAAAACGACCCAAAATCCAAGTTGCACCCATGCGGCAGAAATGTGGGGGAACCAAAATTTGACGTAGGTCGACAATGCGATTAATTCGGCGTTGGCCACCAAAATTAATTCTAGCCAATAACTCCATTCGGAGAACTTACCCAATCTTGGACCAACGTATTTCCGGATAAACGAGACGAAAGTGTGCTGGTCCGGGTCGGAGTACATCATTTCACCAATTGCCCGCATCATCAAAAAGAAGAAGCCACCGATGATTAAATAAACTAATAGAATCGAAGGGCCGGTTCTGTGAATCGTACTCCCAGCACCCAGAAAGAGCCCGGTTCCAATGGAGCCACCAAACGCAATCATTTGAACTGCGACGTTGGACAGGCCACGACGCGTCCCATCCTTGTTGATTTGAATTTTCTCTGGTTTCAACATATGTTACCTCCTTAGCCACTGATTAATCACTACTGTTTATTCTTTAAATAACTTGGTAAGTGGTACCTGTTCAAGTACCCCAACACAAAATGTTGGCGGCATCACCCTGAATTGTTTTTAAATTGAATTTCAACATGTAATCGCCCACTTTCTAAGCAAAAAGTCGTCCCCGCACAGAATGTTCTGTACAGGGACGACTTTTCATCGTGTTACCACCCATCGTTCGTAGTGTTGTCACCACCGCTACCTCTAAGGCACATACATGCCCGGAATTTTATCGTGTTTCCCACGTATCGCAAGCTTTCACTTTTGATAATTGCTCAGAGCTCATCTTCAAAAGACGTTTTGGCCCATCCTTTCACCAACGATGGTCGCTGTTCAACCTTACTGATCTTTCTACTCTTCTCTTCATTGCAGTTCGTATTAAGTTATGATAGATAATAGCACACATTATTAGAAAATTAAACAGTTTTCACAGAATTTTTTAATGTTAGTGTTAAAAGAAAAAGATGCCAATAGTCGTAACCAGTGCGATAACTGTCCACCAGTACTCGGCCAGGAAGTCCCAAAAATTCATCCCACCACGGCGACGTTCGTATTCACCAGTTGTTGGATTGTAGACGAAAACTGACGAGTCAATGTGATCACCAGTTGCTGGTTTGGTTCCAAGCACCAAAGTGTCTAAACTAACGTGCAAGATTTCAGCTAGCTTGACTAGTGTTTTCAGATCCGGTGTGCCATCGCCGTTTTCCCATTTTGAGACTGCCTGGCGAGAGACGAAAAGTTGAGATGCCAGGTTGTCTTGTGACAAATGCAATTCCGAGCGTAATGCTTTAAGCTGTTCTGCAAATTTCATGATGAAATCTCCTCTCTGTTCTTTCAGGATTGATTATGCTCGCAAACCTAGCAGAAGGCACGCAAACAAAGTGATAAATTCCGCCCGAATCAACTAATATTTGCGCAACTGTGAGTTGCAAAGAAAGCACAAACCCTTAATACATAGGAGTTGCGGTGGTTGCAACCAAAAAACTCGCGCTTCTCTGTCGTTTTGGCAAATAAGCGCGAGTTGGTTGTTAGTCATGTAATGTTTCTGGTTCCTTCAGAATCAAATGTCCAAGTAGTGCGATGACCAAAAAGACGACTGCCACCAAGCAAACACCATTCCACTTGGCGATGCTCCAAGCCCGGGTAGCGGATAACGTTCCTAACGAACCACCGAGGAAGTAGCTGAACATGAAGATGGAATTGTTGCGACTGCTTTCCTTACGGTTGAGTGACTGGACGATGGCTTGGTTGGACACTTGACTGAATTGAGTACCCAGATCCAGAAGAATGATGCCGATGATTAGGCCAATCATCCAATGGCCAATCAGCCAGAACAACAGGAAGGCTAAACCAGAGAAAAAGACCGATAGTCCAATTGTCAGGCGGGGTGAACGGTGATCTACCAAGTTCCCAATATAGGGAGCAGCTAAGACTCCCGCAATCCCTAATAGACCCAACAATCCAGCAACGTTACTACCTAGATGATATTGATCAGCCAAGTAGAACGCGATGGTTGACCACATGACGTTAGAAACCGCGAACATGGTAAAACCATTGAGCGAAGAACCGCGCAGTCGTCGCTGAGTAGTGAATAGGCGGGGCAATGATTTAATGACGTTAGCGTAACTTAAATTTTGATGACCACGAGGATCCCGTGGCATTGCTTGATGAACGATCAGAAGCAGGATAAGATCCATGACTGCAGCAATCAAGTAAATGTATTGCCAGTTAATGACGCTACCAAGCAGGCCACTGAAAGACCGTGACAATAATATCCCGGTCAAAAGACCACTTAAGACGGTTCCCAGTACTTTTCCCCGTTGCATTGCGGGGGCAAGAAAGCCAGCGTATGGGATAATAATTTGAGGTGCCACTGAGGTGATACCAATGAGAGTGGTCGCAATCGCAAAAATCATTGCATTGGGTGACATGAACGCAATTAACAGAGAAATAATCGATAAGACCATCATGAATTGAATCAAGTGGTAACGATCAAAAATATCACCAAGTGGAACGATTAATAACAGACCAACAGCGTAGCCCATTTGTGTGAGCATTGCCAGCACACCGACAATGGCTTTAGAAAGGTGAAAATCATTAGCGATTAACCCCTCGATGGGTTGGATAAAGTTCAGATTAGCGACGATAATACCGGTGGTAATCGCCATGAGTAAGACGGTTTTGCGTGAAATTGATTGTGGTTCTTTCATCATATAAAGAGGCTTCTTTCAAATAGAGTAGAGTGCGAAAGCGGGCGTTAAGGGACTGGAGCCTGAGGGTGGGCTGACAAAAATCCCGATTCTGGATTTTAGTCAGTTCACCCTCAGGTGCAAGTCTCTGCCCGCTTGAGCACGTTTCGGCTAGATAGCAGGTGGACTGACAAAAATCCCGGCTTTGGATTTTAGTTAGTCCGTTCTTAGGTGCAAGTCTCTGCCTGCTGCAGCACGTTTAAGCTAGGTACAATATTCTATTCACAGTAAAAAGGGACTCTCCGTCCTCACAATCAACCAATGGAAAATCTGGTATGTCATCATTAACTTCCTCAATTCTCTCATTTCTTATATGCCGAACACGAATAGCAGGTTAGCTATGTTTCATGTGAAACAATCTCTTTACCTGCTTTTAATTAGTGTTCAATTATCAATTATACGACAACTAGCAATTATTTTGAAAATTGAAAAATCCGGTACCATCACTGGCACCGGATTATTTTTCGTATATCGGTTATTAAATCGGCCACTCGCGGTCAGCCATTTAATTTAATCGTCATCATCATCATCGTCTTCTTCAACTAAGCCTTCCCAGGCAGTCTTGCCTAAGAGAGCTTGCAGTTGTTGAATGGCGTGGTTGTTTTGCTTTAATAGGTTGGTTAACGTAGCAGCTAGTGCTGGTCGGTCTTCCTTGTCAGCTAACTTGATTGCCCGGGTCACAAACAGATTTTCCGTGTTGTAATCATGAACGGTAATATCGATCATTTCGGAAGTGGTCAGGTACTTGTTACGGCCGTCTTCGTCTAACATCTTGTAGTTACCGTATTCTTCAGTAGTCGAAGGTGGCAGTTCGTTTTCGTCTAACAGGGCTTCAGCAACCATGTCGTAATCTTTGCGGGCTTGGTCGATGAGTTCGTCATACAGCGGGCGAACGGCGGCGGCTTCAAAGCCTTTCATGAACCATTTAGCCTGGTGAAGTTTTACATCCAAGATACGTAAGTTGGAAACGATGTGGCCAGTCATAGCACCCGCAGTGGGGGTGTGGTGATCAATATCAGCTTGCTTAACTTCAGCTTGGTACTTTTCTTCTACTAAATCTTTAACATCTGTCGTCATATCCTATTCCTCCTACTTGGCTGCTACTTCGTCTTTAACTTTGATCTTCTTAACTTCGTAACCTAACTTATCAACAACTTGGCCTAATTCTTCAGCGGAGACCTTGCTGTCATCGAAGTCGGCTTTAGCCTTGCTGGCATTGAATAAAACTTTCACCTTTTCGACACCTGGTTGATGTGCCAAAGCACTTTCAATCTTGGTCATGCATGATGGGCAGGTCAAACCATCTAATTGTAAAATCGCACGTTTGTTTGTCATAATAATGATCTCCTTTTTATTATTCTTGATTTCTTTGATTGTCTATAGTTTAGTCGCTTTGACTTGATTTGAAATTGACGTAAATCAAGTTAGCGAAGTTTTTTGAGTAGCAGCTTTTTGTGCTTGAGTTGGCATCTTGCCGTAACCAATCAAACGCATTGCGTTGAAGATAACAACTAAGATGCTTGCTTCGTGGACGAACATGCCACTGGCCATGTAAATGAAGCCGAGGATTAAACCAATCAGCAGGAAGATAACCACGCCAATGGCAATGGCGATGTTTTCCTTAGTGTTAATAACGGTCTTCTTAGAAAGTGAGTAAGCGTGAACCAATGCTTCGAAACTAGATTGCATGAGGACAACGTCGGAAGTTTCAATGGCGACGTCGGTTCCGCTACCCATTGCGATACCAATCTGAGCGGTAGCAATTGCCGGACTGTCGTTAATACCATCGCCAACGAAGGCAACGTGACGGCCCTGATCCTTGAACTTCTTAATGTAATCAACTTTTTCTTCGGGTAAGAGTTCAGCGTGAACTTCGTCAAGCCCGATTTGTTCAGCAACGTATTGGGCGGTGATTTTATTATCACCAGTCAACATAACTAAGTGCTTGGCGCCGTGATCACGCAATGCCTGCAACTGTTCTTTGATGCCCGGACGGATGGTGTCAGATACACCGAGGATTAATTTCAGCGCGCCGTCAACAGCGACCATAACTACTGAACTACCAGTGTGCTGAACGTCGGTTAAATCAGAGTGCTGTGCGTCGGTTAAAGCAACGTGATTAGCGTTCATCATCTTCAGGTTACCCACCAGAACGTGGTGACCATCAATGGTAGCGGTGAGGCCTTGGCCCTTAACCGTGTCATTTCCGGCAACGTCTAATTGTTCAAAGGAAACTTTTTCATGAGTGGCATAATCGGTAATCGCTTTGCCCAGTGGGTGATCGGATAACCGTTCAGCCCGTGCAACCAGTGCCAGTGCTTCATTCGAATCATCGGCGTAGTCTTTAACGGCTGAAACAGCAGTGTTACCAAGGGTTAGCGTCCCAGTCTTATCGAAGACAAAGGTATCAACTTTAGCGAAGTCGTCCATAACGGCACCACCTTTAAGCAGGATGCCGCGTTTTGCACCGTTACCAATACCAGCCACGTTAGAAACTGGGGCACCGATAACCAAGGCACCTGGGCAGCCAAGCACTAAGACGGTAATGGCAGTGGGGAAGTCTCTGGTGAAAATGTAGACCAGAACGGCGATGATCAAAACGGCTGGGGTGTAGTACTGTGCGAATTTATCAATGAAGGATTCGGCAGGTGATTTAGCATCCTGAGCGTCTTCAACTAATTCAATAATTTTCCCAAAAGTTGTGTCTTCACCAACTTTGGTAGCTTCAACGGTTAACGTTCCGTTACCTAAGATTGAACCGGAGTAAACGGAGTCGCCAGTGGTTTTAGCAACTGCTTTTGATTCACCGGTAATGACGGATTCATCCAGGTAGCCTGAACCGGAAACAATGTTGCCATCGACCGGAACGGAAGCACCGGTCTTCACCATGATGTGGTCGCCTTCATCAACGTCTTCGATGTCGACTTCTTCTTGGGCGCCGTCATCGTGAAGGAGAATCGCTGTTTCTGGTGCCATTTGTGTTAATGACTTGATTGACTGACGCGTCTTGGATAACGTTCGCTGTTCGAGGTAGCTCCCAAATAAGAATAGGAAGGTCACGATAGCAGATTCGTTATATTCGCCAATGATGAAAGCCCCGACAACGGCGATGCTGACCAATAGTTCAATACTGATTACCTTAACGCGTAAGGACTGGTAAGCATGAATCATGATCGGTACAGCTGCGATGATTGAGGCTAGGATGAACGCCCAGTCATAAACAATTATCGAATTTAGCAGGTACTTACCGGCAAAACCAATCGCAATCAAAATGGCACTGGCTAAGGTGATTTGATTTTGATGATTCTGGATATAACGTTGAAATTTCATATCGATCGCTCCTTTATTCGTTTGAATGTCTATAGTTTAGTGCGAAATGATCCAGGGATAATTGACACAGGTCAAGTTGGTAGAAAAAAAGGAAAAACTTGCCAAATATTCCCGATTACCCCAAAATGAACTCATACAATAATCTATTTGGGAGAAATACGATGAAAATTGAGTTACCAGATAAAGTAGCAGAACAGCTTCAAATTAATGATAGTGAGGACGTCAAAATCGAACTGCGTAATCATGATGCAGTTCTCACCACTGAAGCCAGTGAACAATCGTTGTTTCAACGGGTATCGTTTTGGTGGTACCTAGTACCAGCCCTGGCGAGTGCTCTGGCTTTTAACGTTTTTTTTGCCATGAAAAATAGGAATCAAATACCAATGTCTGGGAATACCTCATTGGGGACAACCGTGATTATGGCTGGCGTTATCATCGGGACATTGTTGTTTACCATCTTTTTTATTCGGGGACGGCGAAGTCAAAGAAATGCTTTTTCGGCGACTATCTATTGGCGGAACTTTCCGGTGGTGATTTTATCCTTTGGACTGATCCTTGGCTTAGGCCTTTTAGGGGTGTTTTGGCTACTGGGCACAATTTTTAAAGGCGCGACATTTGACCGGCTGACAGCCACAATCATCTTCTTTATTTTTGAAAGTATGATCAATTACATCATGATTTACGCCGCGGTTTCGACTTCTTCACGAACCCTGATTCGAATCTTTATGTTGGTGATCGTGAGTGGCGTCATTATTGCGATGGCGACCAATAGTACCCGGAAGTGGTGGCAGTATAATCTGAGCTTTTTGGGAACCAATGTTGCTAACAACAGTTGGCAATTCAATATGACACTGATGTTTTCTGCCTTAATCATGGTAGCGTTAATTGATTATATCTTCGTTTCACTCAATGCTAATTTCCCCCATTCTGTCCGCTTACTAGTTTTGCGAGTGATTTTGACCGCCATGGCCGTCGATATGGGGGCGGTGGGCTTTTTCCCGAATAATAGTGAGTCACATATCCTTCATGACCATTTGGCATCGTTTCTGGTGTATTTCATTATTGTTTTAATTGTTGGTATCCGTTGGTTCTTGCCGAAATTACCCAAAGAATTTTTGCGGATGTCTTACACCGTTGGGGCAATCTTGGTGACGGCCGAAGTATTGTTTAAATTTGTGGGGTATCTATCATTGACAGCGTACGAAATAATAGGATTCACATTAACTTTCGGCTGGGTACTCTTGTTGTTGCAGTTCCTGCAAGAGTTAGTTGATACGGGAACAAGGGTATTTTATGTAAAAGTAAAGAGTACGAACCAAGGCGTTAAGAGACCGTAATAGAAGAAGGCTTCTTCTGTGCAGGTCTCTGCCTTGGTGAGCACTTTTAGTCTAGATAAAATAAATGCACATAAATCCGAACTGTGCTCGTTTACCTCAATTACAGGTTTACTTTACGCTCAAACTTACCTAATATAATACTCAGAAACTTTTAATCTGAGGAAGAGGGTCAATTAGTGTGACCGACAAACATAAAGGGCTGACATTTGTCATCGTGGGGACAACATTGTGGGGAATGTCCGGTGTTGCCGCCCAATACTTATTTTCCCATCAAGCAGTTGAACCGGGCTGGTTGGTGGGTGTCCGGCTAGCCATTGCGGGCATTATGCTCGTAATATGGGGGGCACTTAGTAACTTTAACGAACTGATTTCAATTTGGCGAAATTGGGCCGACTGGCTATTATTGATTGTTTTCGCATTGTTTGGCATGATCCCGTCACAGTTTTCCTACTTTATGGCGGTTAAGTATGGTAATGCGCCAACTGCAACGATTTTACAATTTCTTGGCCCGATTTTTATTATTGCCTATTTGGCATTGCGGTATTGGCGATTGCCTCGACGAATCGACGTGATTTCCATGTTAATTGCGTTACTGGGTACATATCTATTGGTTACCAAAGGACGATTCGATAGCCTTCAATTAGCACCGGCAGCCGTTTTCTGGGGTGTCATGGCAGGGGTTGGTCAGGCGTTATATACGCTAATTCCAATTCGACTGCTGAAAAAATATGATGCTAAAATTGTGACTGGTTGGGCGATGTTGATTGGCAGTTTGGTTTTTATGCCACATATCATTACCACACCCATCCCTAAACTAACTATTTTAGATTGGTCTGCAGTACTGTTCGTGGCAACTTTTGGCACCATGTTTGCTTATTTGTTTTATTTAACGAGTTTAAATTACATTTTGCCTGCGACGACGGGGATGCTAAGCTCATTTGAACCCTTAACGGCAACCTTTTTATCGATTATCGTTCTCCATACGGCTTTTGGCTTGCCGGAAATGGCAGGCGGAGCAATGATTTTAGCTACAGCTTTCTTACAGGCATTTGCGGTTAGAAATCCTGGCCGGATCATCAAAAAAGCGTCCCACCAATAAGGTGAGGCGCTTTTGCGTTATAGGCCACGGTTACCGCCCAGCTGGAGTTTGGACAGCCTCAGTTGTTTCGGACGGCACCGTTTGTTTTTTTGACATTAATAGATTTAGCAGAATCGCACTAAGCGCAGCAATTGTAATTGGAGAGCCTAGCAAGTATTGCAGCATTTGTGGTGCTTCGCTGACAACCTTAGTTGGCAATAAGACCATTGCCATGGTTAAAACAATTGGCACACCAATGATGTAGATGGCACTTTCACCCGTGTTCAAGTAACGAACCACGTTAAGCCCGTTCAACATGATGATGACACAGATGATGGAGTAAACACCACCGATGACGGGTGCGGGAACGGCAGCGAAGAAGGCTGACAATTTACCGCAGAAGCCAAGGATGATAAACCAGAAACCAGCGGAGACGAAGACCCGTTTGCTGGCAACACCAGTAACGGAAACCACTCCGGCGTTGGTTGAGTAGCCGGTCATTGGAGTTGCACCAAGCAGTGCTGCTAGTAGACAACTAAGGCCTTCGCCAATAATCCCCATGTTCCATTGTTTCTTGCTGATTTTTTCACCCGTAACGGCACTCATGGCGAACCAGGTTCCAGTAGTTTCGGTGGTCAATACTAAATAAATGACGACGAAAGTTAAAATAGCTGGGAGTGAAAAATGCATGCCGTAGTGCATCGATGTGAACTGGGGCAGGCTGAACCAAGGGGCCGTATTAACTGTTGACCAATCGAAGACGCCCATGGCAGTAGCAACCACCGAACCGACAATCAGCGCGATAATGATTGAACTGACTTTGAGTGCCTTTCTTAACTGAGGGATTCGCGAGCTTAAAATAATAGCGATTAACATAGTAATACCAGTGGCACCGGCAATAATCATATTTGAATTAATATTGCCGGATGCTTTAAAGATATTATCGTTCAAGGCGCCTGGTAGTAGTGATAAGCCCACACAAGTGATAATCGTACCGCCGACAATGGCGGGGACTAACTTGGAAATGACTTTCTGAAACACCCCAGTAATGCCTAAAGCGATGAGTAAAAATGAGCCGACAACTAACGAGCCCAAAACGGTTGCCATCCCACTGTGTGCACCACCGTTAGCTAAGTAAATCCCAGCAACGGCGCCCACGGGAACGAAGGATGGGCCTTGAGAAACGGGCAACTTTAAAAAGAACTTCGTCTGTAAAATTGTCCCGATACCACAGGCAATAAAGGCGGCTTGTAAGAAGCCACTCTTCTGTGCGACGGACATCGATAATAGGCCAGCCATGATGATTGGTGCAACGTACACGTCCATGGCGAGCACGTGTTGTAAGCCTAAGAAACCAGCCTGCGTGTATGGTACCTTGTCTTCTGGTCCATACAATAAGCCATTTTGTTTGCGATCCATAATATTGGTTATTCTCCCTTTGAATTGACTTGAGTTCCTTGAACATCATCAACCGTCTGCTTAGTCGTTTGATATATCTGTTATGTCAAGATTGGCAACACTGTCAGGTGGAATAGAGGGTGGGCAGTGAGACCAGGTATAAGGCGGCTAAGTACTTCTAGGCGTGGGCATTAAGCCAGACCTAGTGAATATTCCGCTAAGTTTACGACAAATATAACCACCTCACTTTTACTATTTAGTTATCTATGAGCGTTGAAAAGAACGAATGTTGACTACTAAACCTTAGCAATTATTCGTCTCAATGTCTTGTGAGCTATTATAAGCACAATTTACGGGTGTTTCAATGAAATTTCACGAACAAATTAAACTTTAATCTTTGGACAAATAATATTCATCTCAAAAAGATTCCTGTTAGCGGTTACGCCACTGTTGGCAAGGATTTAGCTTGGTTTACATAAAAATAATAAATAGTCAGTGCTTGCATAATTATCCATGGATGATTACAATACAAGCTAATTAGATTTTAATAATCTAATATTAATTTAATGTTCGGGAGGATTGCGTATGGACAAAGCATCGACTCGATCGGAAAAACAAATTGCTGCAAACATCTTAAAGGGCTCTTTAGGTAATATGATTGAATGGTTTGATTGGTATGTTTATGCTTTCTTTGCGATATACTTTTCTGCTGCTTTTTTTCCAGCTGAAAACAAGACCGCAGAGTTACTTTCAACGGCGGCAGTCTTTGCTGTTGGATTCTTGATGCGACCACTAGGTTCATTTGTCATGGGGCGCTTTGCGGATAGAAAGGGGCGGCGTGCTGCACTGACGCTTTCTGTGACAATTATGGCGACTGGTTCTTTGATTATCGCGATCACGCCAACCTTTAAATCGATTGGGGTTTGGTCACCGATTATTTTGGTAGCAACCCGGATGTTCCAGGGACTGTCACTAGGCGGGGAATATGGTACCTCCGCTACCTATTTATCTGAAATGGCGTCACCTAAACGCCGCGGTTTCTATTCATCCTTCCAATATGTCACGTTGATTTCAGGTCAATTATTTGCGTTGTTGGTTCAAATTGTGTTGCAGAACGTTCTAACGAATGCTCTGTTATTTGCGTTTGGCTGGCGAATTCCGTTCGTGATTGGTGCTTTCGGAGCAGTGGGTGTCTTATGGCTGCGTTTATCAATGGAAGAATCGGATCAGTTTGAAGCTCGAAACAAGCACAGTAAGAAAGCGGGGACGTTAACACTCTTGGCTCAGTATCCGAAGCAATTCTTCACGGTGGTCGGGTTGACATTTGGCGGTACCATTGCCTTTTACGCCTATACCACATACCTCCAAAAATTCATGATCAACACCACGGGACTCAATACCCGGGTTGTTTCAGTGATTAACTTCTTTGCACTCCTGATCATGTTGGTCCTACAACCGATTTTCGGTCATCTTTCAGATAAAATTGGCCGTAAGCCACTGTTATTGTGGTTCGGAATTGGTGGCACCGTGTTTACCGTTCCAATCTTTACCCTATTGGCACACGTGCATTCTCCATGGGCAGCGTTCTTCCTGATGTTAGGCGGTGTTGTGATCGTTTCTGGTTACACGTCAATTAATGCCATCGTTAAGGCGGAACTCTTCCCAACGGAGATTCGGGCTTTAGGAGTTGGCTTCCCGTATGGGCTAACGGTTGCGTTATTTGGTGGTACTGTTGAATACGTTGCCCTCTGGTTGCGATCAGTGAACCTTGAGTCACTCTTCTTCTGGTACGTTGCCTTGGCGTCCCTTGTTTCACTGGTGGTTTACTGGCATATGTTGGAAACTTCCACAGCGTCAGAAATCAATGTGGACAGCGTGCCTGCTGCTCCGGTTAAGAATGGTGAAGCAGCTGAATAGTCATTCTTGAGTTAAATGAAACCATTAAAACAGTGGTAGTCGATTGTTTTCCTTTAATACCTAAAACTAATATATTAGTGGTGATATAATAATCACAAAGTATGAAGGGAAGCATAGGTAAATGACAACGTATAAAGGTGAACCACTTAATATTTTGCATACCATTGGCTTGGATGTGCTCTATCCAGTGGTTCGTGTAGCACTCCATTTTGGTGGCCAACTTGATCGGACACGATTTGAATCCGCGTTAGAAGCAGTGACAACAGTAGTTCCCGAACTGCTGTGTCGTTATGATGTTCAAAATAATCAATGGATACAGGTGACGGATCAAGTTGCGGATTTAATTTTGGATAACGTGACCGACATTGATGCAGACGCGGCTAACTGGGATTTAATGAAAGAACCGCAATTACGCGTCTATTGGAATGAGCAGGACGGTCGCACAGTACTGACACTTTACATCAGCCATATTTTGACGGATGGGGCAGGGAGTAAACAACTACTGTACTTGCTGGCCAAGGCGTATACGAAGGGCAGCGAAGCAGTAACGGGGATTAAAAACCTTCAGGACGTTGCCTGGCTTGAGCAGCTGATCAAGGAGCGGCCACAAAAAGCTAGTCGCCAAACTGATCATCCAGCTAAACCATTGTTGTTGCCACGTTTAAATGCTGATGGACCAGCTAAGTATCGGGTTGGTCGGGTTACTTTATCGGCTGGAGATACGGCACAATTAATTGAAGCAACTCATGCAGCGGGTGTGACGGTAAATGACGTTGTGATGGCCTCGTTTGGCCGGGTGATGCAGCAATTCGCTGGTAATTCCACGCTAGCATTGGCCTGCCCAACGGATATGCGGCAATTCAATCAATTTCCGAAGCACACAGTACAAATTGCCAACATGACATCCCGGTACAATATTTCAATGGCTGCTGAGATTGATTCTCCGCTGGAAGAGTTAATTCAGCGGTTTCACAAGGAAATGCAGACTCGAAAAGATCAGCGCCAGTGTTTCGATTCCGTCGCCAGTTTGTTGAGTCAATACCATAGTCAGCCGGTAGCCAAATTACAGCAAGCGGCTGAGGATAATTACCATATTCGAGAGATTGCCTACACGAACTTCGGTGTTCTGAATGCCCAACAGTTGCAATTTGGTGAGGTTAGTCTTGATGACCTAGTCATTACTGGTGGCTTTCGTCGTGCGCCAATGTATCAGATTGCTGCGGGCACTTTCAATGGGAAGCTGACCCTCGCTTTCAATATGATTGGCAGCGATGCTGAAGAGACCTTTGGGATGGCATTAGCTCGGGATGTGGCAAATGCTGTGCGGTATTTTTCGGTGGCGACGGTGAAATAAAATAGAAGAGAAAATGAAATCAGCTATATCTCAGGGGGGATATGGCTGATTTATTTTATATAGCCGAATCGTGTTCAGCAACACTGACTCCGGCCATATAAGGCAATCAAAATAGGCATTCCAAAGTACAGGAATACCCATTTTGATTGCCTTATATTCTGGAGTCAACCCGTGTTGCTTCACACCTGCAACAAAAAAGTCCCACGAATAGATTTCGTGGGACCCTCTCTTAAGTATCAGCTATTTAACTGAAGTCTCCGTAGCTGATGCTTTAAGACTTATTCCGTAACTCAAAGCATCACCCCCTTTTTTGATTGTGGCTATAATACAATGATATTGATTAATTGTCAACTACTTATTACGGCGTGAATGATAACGCTCTTAACTGTTGGTTTGACAATCAATTTAGTCGAATTCTTCGTACTCATTTGGGTCCTGATTAGTGCTTCGGCCATCTGGTTTAGTCAGGGAATTAATGGCCTGAATCTCGTCGTCGGTCAACTTGAAATCGAAAATATCGAGATTTTGGCGTTGGTGAATCAGACTACTGGACTTTGGAATCGGCACGACGCCCCGTTGCGTGTGCCAACGCAGAATAATTTGACCCGTGTTTTTATCGTACTTCTTGGCTAATTTTTGAATAATTGGTTCCTTTAACGACTTGCTGCCACGACCGAGTGGACTCCATGCTTCAGTCGCGATTCCCCGGTCTTTGTTAGCTTGCAAATTAGCTTCATTGATCCAATACGGATGAATCTCAATCTGGTTGACGGCAGGGGTGACACCCGTTTCATTGATCAAACGATCCAGGTGTTCAGGCATGAAGTTGGACACCCCAATCGTGTGAATCAAGCCAAGTTTTTGTGCAGTAATCAGGGCACGCCAAGCTTCAACATAATGATCCCGCTTCGGTAATGGCCAGTGGATCAAGAATAAATCAAAGTAGTCTAGTCCCATCCGAGCCAGAGATTCTGTGATGGCATCAAGCGCATCATCATAGTGGTGATACTTACCTGGTAACTTTGATGACACAATAAATTGACTGCGAGGAATGCCACTTTCACGGATGGCTTTACCAACGATGCCTTCATTATCGTAATTGGTGGCACTGTCCAGTGACCGGTAACCATCATGGATTGCTGATAGAATCTGGTCAATACCTTGAGCACCGCGAATTTGATAGGTACCAAATCCTAACATCGGTAATTGGTGACCATCGTTTAATAAGACGTTTGGAATTTTCATATTCTGAGTCCTCCTTAGCTTACAACTATCATCATTATAATGGTTCGAGTTAGGTGTAAGTCAAGTGAGGTGTATAAAGGCAAAAAATATATTGACTCGCAAGTCATTGACTTACTGGTCAATAAAGAATATACTCTGGGTGAAATTAAGGATGCCACAATTTTGTTTGGTGAATTAGGAGGGGATAACGATGGTACAAAGCGTTGTAAGCATTAATCATTTACAGAAATCATTTGGTAAGTTTCAAGCCTTGAAGGACATTACTTTTGATGTTCAGGCTGGTGAAGTGTTTGGGTTCATTGGTCCGAATGGTGCTGGTAAATCCACAACTATCCGGGTCCTATTGGGTATCTTGAAAGCTAACAGTGGTCAGGCAACGATTTTTAACGAGGACGTGTGGCAAAATGCCGTCGCTATTCATAACCGCATTGCCTATGTCCCTGGTGATGTTTATCTGTGGCCTAACTTAACCGGTGGTGAAATGATTGATTTTCTGTTGAAGCTCAATCACCAAAAGCACAGTACGACAACTGACGAGCTGATTCACGAGTTTGAATTAGATCCAAAGAAAAAATCGCGTAACTACTCAAAAGGAAACCGCCAGAAAGTTGCGTTAATTGCAGCGCTATCTACGGCAGCTGATTTATATATTTTTGATGAGCCGACCAGTGGGTTAGACCCACTCATGGAAGAGCTGTTTCAGAAACACGTCTTAGCGTTAAAGCAACAGGGGAAAAGCGTGCTATTGTCCAGCCATATTCTCTCTGAAGTGGAGCGGATGTGTGACCGAATCGGAATTATTCGTGGCGGTGAAATCATTGAAACAGGAACGCTGGAACAAATGCGACAGCTGACTCGAACACAAGTGATCGTTCAGGCCAAACAATCACTGGCCGGTGTTGAAAGCTTAGCAGGTGTCCATGATTTTCGGCTGGATAGTCACGTTACAAATAAGGCAGTGTTTGCCGTGGACACTACCCAAATTGGTCAGGTGATGGCCGATTTAGCAAAAAGAGAAATTGTGACTTTGCAGACCACGCCACCAACCTTGGAAGATTTATTCATGCATTACTATAATGCAGAGGGGGCTGAGGATCATGACACAAAGTAATCAAGTAGCTCAGACTGGCTATCTAACACGGATGTACCTGCGACACGATCGGTTGGCAATTATTGTTTGGCTATTAGGAATTGTAAGTATGGTCGGCGCAGGTGCCAGCAAGATCATTGGCTTAAGCGGTAGTGATAAACAGGTGGCTTCATTAGGCACCACACTGGACACTCCCTCCATGGCGGCCTTATTTGGTCCTTTTACCGCAGTAAAGCCTTATACCACGGCAGCTATTTTCGCAGCTTCCATGATGGTCTTCACTGGACTGCTGATGGCAATCATGAACATCTTTTTTGCAATCCGAAATACTCGGACGCAAGAAGATAACGGTGTGTTGGAAATGGTTCGTGCGCACAGTGTCGGCCGACAAAGTCCTCTCCTATCAACAGTTTACGAATTACTCTTGATTAATCTCTTAGCTGGGGTGCTGTCCGCGGTAACACTTCAAGCAATCAACATGGACGGGTCCGATGTACTGGGCGATTGGTTATTTGGACTTGGGCTTGCAGCATTTGGCTTGATGTTTGGCGCTTTTACGCTTTTTCTATCACAACTTGCCAGTAATTCTCGTGGCGCAACGACAATGAGTTACAGCCTGTTAGGTCTGCTCTATGTTCTTAGAGCAATGACGGACGTTCAAAATGTTAAATATACGTGGTGGACGGTTTTCGGTTGGGTAGAAAAGATTGATCCCCATGGTAAGAATCGCCTAACACCTGTTTTATATATGCTGGTTCTGGCGGTTGTGATTCTGGTGGCGACTTTTGTTATCAGTTCTGAGCGAGATTTAGGATCCGGGCTTCTACCCGATCGCCCTGGTCGTAGTCATGCCAGTGCCTTATTAGCGGGGCCGACTACGCTGGTCTTTCGGCTGGAACGCACGAGTATTATCGCTTGGGTCGTTGGTCTTGCTGTATATGGAACCAGCATGGGAACCTTGTTTAATACCGTCGGCGATATGATGAACAACAGCCCAATGATTGCAAAAATTATTGGTCCTGCTGCCGCCGCTTCAGTTGGACGAACCATGACCTTGCAGTTTGCTTCTTTAATGAGCGTCGTGATGGCAATCGGCGCCAGCGTGCCAGCAATCGCAACGATGCTGCGCCTTAATAGTGATGAACGAAAAGGCTGGTTAGAGGCAATCCATGCTCATAGTGTTTCTCGGTGGCACTTATTTGGCGCCTACACCGTAGTTGGCACAGTTGCGGGATTACTAACCCTGTTTGCTGGTACATTTGGGATGGCTTTGGGTGGTCAAGGCGCTAAGCACGCCTTCAATATTAGTCGGATGATGCGATCATTTTGGGCGTTTACACCCGCTGTGTTGGTAGTGATCGGTGTTGTTGCTGTATTAGTTGGATTAATGCCAAGGTATGAAAAAATTTCCTGGGTAATACCAATTTATGCAGTGTTGTCGATTTACCTTGGCGGATTGCTGGATTTTCCTGAATGGACGAAGAAGTTAACCCCGTTTGGCTGGATTAATAAAGTACCATTAAAAGCAGTTCAGTGGGATCAAGCGGGTTGGCTGGTATTATTGAGCATAGTACTCATACTGGTTGGATACATTTTATATAAAAGGCGTGACTTGGTTGAAAATTAGAGGAGGGAAAATGAATGCTTGAAATGAATCCCGAAATTCCAAAGGATCCAGAAAAGATTGATCGAATTATGGCTAGTGCAACCAAAATCTTTGCTAACAATGGCTATTTACAAGCTAAAACCGCTGATATTGCGAAAGATGCTGACGTTTCTAAGGGCATCGTTTTTCGCTACTTTGGCGATAAAGGCCACCTCTATCTGGCTACCGTGACGTATGTGATTGACCTGTTAACTAAACGGGCCGATTTTACCGTTTGGACGGACGCAAAAGACTTAGGTGACATGATTGAACGGGCGGTACGCTATAAAATTGAACTCCAGTTGCAATATCCCGACGAGTTTAAGTTGTCGGTGCAGTCCTTTGGTGAAATGAATGTGTTACCAGAGGATATTCGACCACAGATCAGCGAATTGTGGCAAAAGCAGACCACCACGTCGATTGCCATGCTGGAGGAACCAGTATTGGATCGAATGAAGCTTCGACCAGGAGTTGATAAGACCATTTTGAAAAAGTTATTGGGTTCAATCGGGAACTCTGTGTTTGTGGAGGCTGAAGCGTTTATGAAGAAGCATCCTGATGCTAAAATTGAGGATTTCGAACCAATCATTAATGAGATTCAAGCTGAATACGAAATTTTGGAACATGGTTTTGCTACTAAATAAATGTGGGATACGAATTGGTTAATGCAAAAGCAGCTATGCCGACACTGTTGTCGGTATAGCTGCTTTTTAGGTTGTGATTTTTTACCGATTAGTCACTGGTTTGACCGTAAAATTATGCGTTAGATGTGGCCAAACGACGCGGTCGGATATGGCGATGAGAATGCCATTGCCGAAAATTGAGAACAACGTTGCAACGTTGACAGAAAGAATCTGTCCGGTAGCGAAGTAGGTGATGCCAATCATGATGGCAGCTGGTAAAAAGTCCAGTAATTGTGATGCTGTAGCGTTGCCTTTGAGGTATAAGAACCGCAAGATATTGGAGGTGTCGTCGTTAGGGTGCATGATAATGTTAGCACGCTGATAAAGTGAAATCCCGATGCAAAAAACGACGATACCTAAACAGCTAAAAATTAATCGCCAAATGACAGGTGCATGATTAATGCCAAATGCTTCCAACATTTGAGCAGAATACTGAACAATGCTACCGAAAAAGACCACGTACACGATTTCGTAAAAGAGTCGCTTGCCATCAAATCTACGGATTAAAAACTGATTGGTGATGGCATTGATGACGCCGATTATAAATAAGATGATGCCTAAGCTAACGCCAGTCCAGTTATGTAGATTAACCGCGGAAGCCGTCCACAGGCCACTACCCATGTTACCGGCAACAGCCATCCCGTTACCGAAAGCATTCAAAAGCAGGCCAGCAATCAGACCAATCCACCGTTCTTTTAACGTATTTTTCACATCTTCCGCCTCACTTCCTGATAAGTTTATCATATTAGGCAAAAAATGTAATATATCAGTTTAAATTAACGGCTATTTTGTGAAATGATGCCTGATTTCTTCCGCAACGAGCACGAACCAAAGAGCGAAGGTAAGAATTAACAAGTTCTGTGAGAGGTTTGTAAAGGATTGTTGGTAGATACTAAAGCCTGAAATGAAACTCGAAATTACGGCTACACCAAACCACCACCAGCGAACTTTCAGCCACCGGACCCATGAATCAGTTTCATCGGCTGATTTGGCGAGATTGCTGATGTGGACAATCACGGCCATATTTAGTAGTCCCATTAGCAAAACCAGTGCCTTCATGATGTGTACAGAAGGTGTAAAGATAATGATGACCAAAAAGAGGATATCGATGACCACGGTCAATTTTCTTGTAGGCTTAATTTCTGCCATGACCTCTTGTTTCTTCAGATAATTCTTCATGCCTTCATCTTCCTTCAACATTGTATCCAGTGACATATCATAGAAGTCGCTTAGTCGAATCAGACTATCAATGTCAGGATAGCTTTTGCCAGTTTCCCAGCTAGAAATGGTTTGCCGTGACACGTTTAATGCTGCCGCCACGTCCTGCTGGGTGCTGTGGTGTTCTTTTCGAGTTTGTTGCAGTCGTTCCCCAAATAGCATGTTTATATGCCCTCCTTATTCGTCTTCAAAGGTACCTGAAATTGGATGGAAATACTAGCTAAGTTTCTTAGCATCATTGATATGTGAGGAATTAGAGCTTGTTGATCTGGAACAATTAAGCGATACTATTTACCGGGAAATAAAATTCAAAATTAAAATATTCTGAAATTAGCTTGACACTTTCTAACCTAAGAGCCATAATATTCATCAGTTGTTAATACGAAGCAAGCGACAAGATGAGTAAGCCTTGCGTGGTCTGTAGAGAGTTATCGTTTGGTGAAAGATAACGGCGGCGCATTGCTGAATATGGTCTTGATGATCGCTCTACTGCTGAACCAGTTGGCTAGGCGGTGGCGGGCACTCCCGTTACAGAGTTAGGGTATGCACTGATAGCAGTAAGTACTGAACCGCCGTTAGTTAGTACCCGATGAGGAATATTTCCGCGAGGGGTATTCGAACTAAGGTGGTAGCACGATTAAATCGTCCTTTTATTTAGAGATAAATAGAGGGGCGGTTTTTTTGTGTAAGGTGCGAAGGCAGGCGGTTAAGGACTGAAGTGTAACGGAGCCTGGACAGAAATCCCGAACTTGGATTTTTGGCCGGGTTCTGTTACGCGCAAGTCCTTGCCTGCTGGAGCCCGATTAGACAATGTAGAAAAAACCATCGTAAAAACATAGGAGAGACAGACATATGAGTGAAGCAGCGAAAAATGTAATCGAACTAAACAATATATCAGTAACCTTCCACAACAACGATCAGACACTTGATGCTGTGAAAAACGTGAATCTTCAAATTCAAAAAGGCGATATCTACGGCATTATTGGTTACTCAGGTGCAGGGAAAAGTACACTAGTGCGAGTGATCAATCTCTTGCAGCAGCCAACCGCTGGTACCGTTACTGTGAACAATCAAGAAATCCAGCAATTGAAACCAGTTGAACTGCGGCAAGCCCGCAAAAAGGTCAGCATGATTTTCCAGCATTTCAACTTAATGAAGTCGCGGACGGTTCAAGGCAACGTGGAATATCCGCTGTTGGGCACCAAGATCAGTAAGGGCGAGCGGCAAGCTAAAGCTCAGAAATTATTAAAACTGGTAGGGTTAAGCGAATATGCGGATACCTATCCTAGTCAGCTATCCGGTGGTCAGAAACAGCGGGTGGCGATTGCCAGGGCGTTGGCCAGTGACCCGGAAATTTTAATTTCGGATGAAGCGACCAGCGCGCTGGATCCCAAAACTACGAAATCGATTTTGGAACTGCTAAAACAGCTGAACCGGGATTTACACTTAACCATCGTCTTGATCACCCACGAAATGCAGGTGATTAAAAGTATTTGTCATAACGTGGCAGTCATGGATGCCGGTGAAATTATCGAGCGTGGGCCAGTGGCAAAGGTCTTCACGGATCCTCAGCAAAAGCTGACTAATGACTTCGTTGAAACCTCAACGAACGTGAAAGAGGCAATTGAACGAATTACCAGCACGATTGAAATTAGTGATTTTAAGGATAATCAAGAGCTGATGTACTTCAATTTTATCGGTAATTCTACTAAGCAAAGCGTGATTTCAGAATTTTCACAAAAATACGGCGTGGATGTGAACATCTTGTTTGCCAATATTGATCAAATCGATGGTGAAAACGTCGGTTACATGATTGCCATCATTACTGGTGACCTAAACGTCTTCAATGGCGCCATTCAGAAGTTAAGGAGTGACGGTGTCAAGACGAGGATTTTGACGGATGCGCTACTGGAAGGGGGTGAAGACCAATGACAGCCATTATTCCAAACGTCATGGCGATGAAGGGTGAATTCGTTCAAGCAACCTGGGAGACCATCTATATGACATTAATGTCAGCTATCATTTCCGCAGTGTTGGGGCTGCTGGTTGGGGTGTTGCTGGTGATTACTCAGCCGGGTGGCATTCTGGAGGATAAGCTGACCTATTCAGTGGTTGATAAGTTGGTCAACCTGTTACGTTCCATTCCGTTCATCATCTTGCTGGCAGTGATTTCACCACTGACTAAGTTCTTGATAGGGACGACCGTTGGGACCACAGCATCTTTGGTGCCCTTGATTTTCGGCATCTTTCCATTTTATGCCAGACAAGTCCAAAACGCTTTGTTGGATGTGGATCATGGGGTTATTGAGGCCGCTGAGTCCATGGGGTCCAGCCCAACGGAAATCATTTTCCGAATATATCTGCGAGAAGGGTTAGCGGATATTATCAGGGTCTCAATCGTCACCATCATTAGTTTGATTGGACTGACCACCATGGCGGGTGCCATTGGTTCAGGCGGTCTCGGTGATGTCGCGATTAACATTGGTTATGCCCGATTCGAGAATGATATTACCTTTACAGCAATGATTATTATTTTAGTGTTAGTGTTTGCGGTTCAGCTGATTGGCGACTGGATCGTTAGAAGAGTTGAACATAATTAGAGGAGTGATGGAGAATGAAGAAAAGTGCATATTGGTTAATTGGAATTGTGGTTGTTGTGGTGTTAGCTGGATTTGGAATTCATAGTGTTTCCAGTTCACAGGCAGCTAATAAGAGTAAATCCAGCAATATTTTGATTGGTTCAGAGGGTTCCGATATTGATATCTGGAAGCACATTGCCAAGACAGATGACGCCAAGAAATTAGGCCTGAAGATTAAGGTGAAAAATATCGCCGATGGTGTTCAACTCAATAAGGCAACCGCTGATGGCGACGTGGATGTTAACGCCTTTCAATCATGGTCATACTATCTAACCTATAACCAGCAGAATAAGTCCAACAAGCTGACAGCCTTGGGGACCACTTACATGGAACCCATGGGCCTGTATTCTAAGAAATATAAGAACGTCAAGGATATTCCAGCTGGTGCAACGATCGCGATTGCAAACAACCCATCGCAAGCAGCTCGTGGTTTAATTCTCTTACAAAAGGCCGGTTTGATCACCTTGGATAAGGACTTCGGCTACGTTGGTACGATCAAGGATATTAAGAGCAACCCAAAGAACTTTAAGTTCAAGCAGATTGATGATACGACTGGTCCTCGTGTTATCAACGATGTGGATGCCGTGCTGATTTCTAACACAGTGGCATTGGAAGGTCATTTGCACGTTTTGACTGATTCCATTTATCACGAAAAAGTTGATCAATCTACCAAGGACAACATCAACATTCTGGCCACTTCCGAGAAAAACAAGAACAACGCCAACTACAAGAAGCTGGTCAAACTGTATCACAAGAAAGATATCCAAAAGTACATCAAGGATAAGTATTACGGCACCAAGATTGAAGTTAACAAACCACTGAGTTATTTGAAATAACAGACAATATAAAGGAGATCGTTAATTATGGCTAAAGTTGAAAGTTTTACATTGGATCACACAAAGGTTAAAGCACCATACGTTCGTTTGATTACTGAGGAACACGGGACTAAGGGTGACATTATTAGCAACTACGATTTACGATTGGTTCAACCTAATGAAAATGCCATTCCAACTGCAGGGTTACACACCATTGAACATTTGTTGGCTGGTTTGCTGCGTGACCGTTTAGACGGTGTGATTGACTGTTCACCATTTGGCTGCCGGACCGGCTTTCATTTAATCACCTGGGGTCAGCATTCAACGACTGAAGTTGCTGAGGCCTTGAAGGGTTCATTAGACGACATTGCTAACAAGATTGAATGGAAAGATGTTCAGGGAACTGACAAGTACAGTTGCGGTAACTACCGTGATCACTCGCTCTTCTCAGCAAAACAGTGGTCTCGCGATATTCTGGAAAAGGGTATCAGTGACGATCCATTTGAACGACATACAGTCTAGGTCAAACAGGAGGTTGTCAAAATGGCAAAATTAGCAATTGTGACTGGTTCAGGTCAGGGTATCGGTGAAGGTATCGCCCATCGGCTAGCAAAGGAAGGCTACGCTATCGCCGTAGCTGATATTAATGACACCACTGCTGCCAAAGTTGCTCAGGATCTGCAGAGCGAGGGCGCTAGCGCAAAAGCCTATCACGTGGATGTTGCTCACCGTGATGAGGTGTTTGATTTAGTTGACGCAGCGGTCGAAGATTTAGGGGAGCTGGCCGTCTACGTTAATAATGCTGGAATTGCCTTCATTGATAGCTTCATTGACTCGAATCCAGCCGATGTTGAACGATTACTGGACGTGAATTTAAAGGGGACTTACTGGGGGATCCAAGCCGCTGGTAAGAAATTCAAGGAACAGGGCCATGGCGGTCGAATCGTGAACGCTGCCTCATTGGCAGGGTATGAAGCGTCAGCGCTACAAAGTGCGTATTCTGCATCAAAGTTCGCTATCCGTGGGTTGACGCAATCTGCGGCCAAGGAATTTGCGAAGGATAAAATTACTGTGAACGCTTATAATCCTGGTATTGTTCGTACAAAAATGCGCGATGCCATCGATAAAAAGACAGCGGCAATTAAGCATAAAACGATTCCAGAACAACAGGCAGATTGCTTAACCGAAATCGCGATTGGCAGGGAAGCCACCCCAACGGATGTAGCTGAAGTGGTCGCCTGGTTCGTGAGTCCGGGTGCCGGCTATGTGACGGGGCAAAGTTTGCAGGTTGATGGCGGAATGAGGTTTCATTAGAGAGTGTGAAACGAGGCGTTTAGGGACCGGAGTGTAACGAGCTATTACCATAAATCATGGGCTTGGATTTGTGGTGATAGCTCGTTACATGCAGGTCCCTGCCTCGTTGAACACGTTTAGGCAAAGTAAAATTAAAAGAATCCACACAAAATAACGCTTGATCGGCATTGAAAATATGTTGAATCAAGCGTTTTATTTTGAACTAATCCTGTGACAACCCAGATAAGAGAGTAAAATTAAACCAGTAAAGATAAAATCGGAAAGAAGTAGGGACCAATGACTGTTCAGTTAAAATCCGCAAAACCGTCAACGCAAATGTATCCCAGAACAGCGTCCCACCCACAAGCGCATTATAAATATGTTATTGGGGCAACGACTGAAGTGAAACACCCACTGGTGGCACCACAAAAGCAGTTGGAAGCGATGCAGCGAACAAGTAAGCGAAAAAAGCATTCCTGGATCGCTACCATTGGCACGACGTTACTCGTCATCAAAATTGTGAATTGGATCTGGCCGTATGTCGAGTGGTGGGTGATTGATATTGGTTTAATAATACTCATGCTTTTGACACCAATACTGATGATTAAATTCTTCATCTGGCTTGACAATAAAACGGGTGGCGGTGGTGGCTACTCGGGAGACTCCTATGATGACAGCTATGACGCGGGCTGGTTTGATTCCTGGGCGTATCATAATAATGACCATGATGATAATTTGTACTGAGTGACTGTTTCTGTATCAAGTTATGTGTCCAAATACTGACGACGTAAAAAGCTGAAATGGAATTTGGGAGAGTTGATTCATGCATCTGAAGAAGTTGGCTATGCTAGGAAGTGCCGTTTTGTCATTGGGAGTTGGAATGACAGCTGCTCAGACAAAAGCATCAGCCCATAGTTTTTTCTATTGGGAGCATCCACATTGGGTGACCGTTCGTAAAACTACTACAATTGCTAAAATTCATAATACGTACCCTCTTTACAAGAGTTATAGCGTTGGAGAATGGATTGTATATCCTGGCTATCATTTAAAAGTTCATCATGGAGCTAGTTATGACTGGTTAGTAGAGAGCGGCAAGTTTAACACTAATAGCTATTACACTTATGCTGTGGAACGTGGATCAGGAACAAAGTGGTTTCGCCAAGGAATTCACTAGTCAATTAACAGGAGGATAATCTGTTGAAAATAAAATCATGCGCAATGCTGGGTCTTGCTGTTGTTTCACTAGGAACCGGTTTAGTAACGTCACAATCAAAAGCTGAAGCATACACAACATATCATTCGGTTCCGCACGCACTTCGTGGATATTATATTTCTGAATCAGCTAATGACTCGATGAAAATTACTCAGCACATGGTAGTTGACGGCTCACCGCTGGCTGATTCTTATCGATATCACGTTAGAAAAGTTAATTATAGCAATCATATTTACCATCTTCATTCATATATTGACCTGGGTGGTCGTACCTACTTCACTTTAAAAATTAACCATTATGCTAGAACTAAAATAAAATCTGGCAGTGCTTATTATCATAAGGTCAGTAAGGCTAAGTACTATCATTTTTTGAATCACTTTAATCCTGAATATAACTATGATGATTAATATTTTAAATTAAGTAGCAGACAGGTAGAGTGTTTCTTGATTTGAAAGAATCACAAAAGGAGTGCTGATCAATTCGATCGGCGCTCCTTTTGAGTGTGAGTGTAATAACTAGACATTTTCCTAATGCTCACCAGTGGCTTTATCATCCTTATCCGGCGCAGCATTTTTCTGCTCGTCGCTCCACATGTCTTTAATCTCTTTTTCGATCTTATCTTCAATTTCCGGATGCTTTTCCAAGAAATTAATCACGTTAGGTTGACCTTGTCCTAGCCGTTCGTTTTGGTAGGAATACCATGAACCGGATTTTTGAACAATATCGTTATCAACCGCGATGGTTAGCAGATCGCCCGCATGGGAAAGTCCCTTACCAAAGAAGTTTTGGACTTCAACTTGTTTGAATGGTGGGGCAACCTTATTCTTAGTCACTTTTATTTTGACGTTCGTCCCAATGATATCTTGGCCGTCTTTGATGTTGTCACGACGACGAATATCAAGCCGAATGGTCGAGTAGAATTTTAGTGCACGGCCACCTGGGGTAACCTCTGGACTACCAAACATCACGCCAACTTTTTCACGGATCTGGTTGATGAATAGCAGTGTAGTTTGTGTCTGATTAGCGACACTTGTGAGGCCCCGTAAGGATTGCGACATCAAACGGGCTTGTAAGCCCACGTGGTTATCACCAATCTCGCCATCAATTTCAGCTTTTGGCAACATGGCCGCAACCGAGTCAAAGACAATCATGTCGACTGCACCACTCTTAACGAGGGTGTCAGCGATGTTAAAGCCATCTTCGGCTGTCCCTGGTTGAGATAGTAATAGTGAATCTAGATCCACGCCAAGATGTTTGGCGTAGGTTGGGTCTAAAGCATTTTCAAAATCGATGTAGGCAACAATTCCATTTTCCTTTTGAAGGGCTGCTACAGCCGTTAAAGCCAAAGTAGTCTTCCCTGACGATTCTGGTCCATAGAGTTCCATGATTCGACCATACGGATAACCGCCACCGATGGCGTGATCTAGTGAGAGTAAGCCAGATGAGAAGCGCTTAATATCAAGATTGGGCTTGTCACCCATGCGCATTAACGCGCCTTTACCAAATTTTTTATCGATTGCTTTTAAAGTTTGATCCAATGCTTGTTTGCGCTCTTTTGAATCTGTCCGTTGCGCTGAATGACCGGGTTCGAATAATTGTAAAGCCATACGGCAATCCCCCTTTATTTCGAACATACGTTCTAAACCATAATACTATTGTAGTCTTATTTATCAGATAAACAAAGTAAAAGAGTAAAATTGATGACGATTGTTTCATGTGGAACAACGCTTCGGTGTCAAACGCAAGGAGATGAAAAATCGACGTCCCAGGATTAACGACTGCGAGGCCGATTTCATTTTTACATACTAATCAAAATGTAGCCACACACAACCCCCAAAGCAATCACCATATTGAGCTTATCGAGTTGACGGCCACGTTGGTAGTAATGCTTGCATTGATTAAAAAGTGATTGATCATTTTCGGATAGCTGTTGATCATCCTTTGCCATGAACTGTTTAAATTGTGCTACTGCACGATTTTGGCGATTTACTTTACCAAACATCACGACAATTGTGATGCCGATGATAATGAGCACGCCAATATAGAGAATGTTTGAAACGGAAGCTGAGACGAGGTCCTTGCCGCCAATCAGCCCGTTAACCACTGTCGCACCCAGTGCCAAAACGAAAATAATCGTATTAAAGATTTCGGTTCGCCAGTAAGAACGAAGATATCGTTGATAATATTTTAATTCATTTTGCATAGTCATTAAGTCCCTTTCGGAAGAAGGTTACTTAGACATTATAGTCTCATTGCGCATGGTGAATAAACAAATTGATGTTTTTGTTGTGCAAAAAAGCAATTTTGCAGTTGTTAACGCTACAAAATTGCTTTCTGAAGTTTATATGATTTAGTTACAAGACCGATGACTATTCAGATAGATCAGTTTCTTCCACGTTTTTACGAAGAGCGGCCGCGTTATCGGCAGCAGCCTGCATCTTGCCCAAGGCAAATCGTGCGATTGGACCGACAATCAGTAACTGCAGTGGTATTGCCATGACAACATTGAATAGCCAGGCATGAACGTAGGCGCCAAAACTAACGTTGCCAGCCATGATGATGCCAAAGAGTGACATGCAGGTGACCATGCCTAATACCATTAAAACCGAAATAGTGAGGCCAATCAGTAAAACGTTCTTCTTCATATAATCGTTAATGATGTATTTGAATGCAACAAATTTAGCAATTTTGCCCACTACCAAAAGGTCAAGGATGACAGCGACGAGTAGTCCTCCTGGATATTCAGACAGGGTATCTAATAGGAAACTACTGGTGAATCCTTCTGCTAAAACAACGTTGTAGCCAACCATTACTAAGACCATTAATCCAGCCATGATGGCAGTAAAAACAATTTCTTCTTTAAAATTACGAGGCATGTATTTCTCCATTTCTGTACTTGGGGTTTAATCACAATTTGCTTAGTATACCCAAAGGAGTGGGTGCTTCGTAAGTTACGTTTTGATTACAGAATTGGAAGCGGTTGAGTGAAATATTTTTTTATTTTTCATCATCTTAAATGAGTGGAAAATGAGCCAAGTTAAATTTCAAGAATAATTATGTGAACATTATTTGACAATTAATTTATTGCGTGATAATGTGATATCAACATCAAAGGTCGTAATCTTTAACCTTTTCGTGAGTAGGAATATTACCTCAGGGATCAGAGAAATAGTGGTTGGTGAAAACTATGCAGGGTAATATTGCGAAATACTAAAGAGTTAGGACACGGTTGCCCACCGATATATGGGAGAGAGTGTGAGGTGTTTAACACCTTGAACTAGGGTGGTACCGCGTTAAAAAACGTCCCTTCATTAGAGATAATGAAGGGACGTTTTTTTGTACCTTGATGAAAACATAAAAGGTGGTGTAGATCATGAAGTCTAGCGATATTACTATTCACTGCCCCGAATGCGGGGACATTGTTTTTGAGAAACATAACAATGGCGAAATTATTTGTGCAGAATGCGGTCATGTAATTAACAGTGGCCGTTAAGTCGTGAAACTTAGTCAATCAGCAAGTCAACTATGGCGGTAGTGGACTTGCAATATAGCACAGGAGGTATAAGTATATGGAAAATACCAAAGTAAAACCACATCAAGCTCTCAAAGCGACAGTAACCAGAATCATTGTCACACTAGTTATGCTTTCACCGTTGTTTATTATAATGATTAATTCAAGTTGGTCAAACGTAGATAGCATTTCAGGAACTTTGATTTTGATTATGATGGCAAGCATTGCAATTGGTCTTTGGAAAACGTCCAAGAGTTTAATTCTTGCTATTCAAAAGGGTGCAGATACCGAATACAAAGAAAGATAATCAAAATGTAGGTGATGAAATGTTTGATTTAAATAACCGTGATATTATGTCATCCAGTGAGGCTGCCAAACGTTGGCATAAAGCGGATGATTACGTGCGCCAGGCTTATCGGAAAACACCCTGGAAGTTTCCGGAAGGCACAATTAGAAAGTTTGGCAAGCAGCTCGTTGTCACTCGGGAAGGCATGGAAGTTGTGACCGGATTAACCGAGGAAGAAGCCGCTAATGATGAACATGAATTTTTGCCAAAGACTAACCGAACTGCCTAAACTTAATTATGAAAGAGTAGCAGACTAAAATTAGAACATTAGTACAGGATTAGATGATCACTATGTTGACACCGTTTACATTACTGGCTTATGTTTATGTCCGAAATTCAAGAAATTTTTTGGAGGTAGAGGACATGAATATCATTGATGAGTTAACTTGGCGGGGTGCAATCAACCAGCAGACCGATGCCGAGGGACTCAAAGAGTTGACTGAAAACAAGAGTATCTCGCTGTATTGCGGTGTTGATCCAACGGGTGACAGCATGCACATTGGTCACCTGATTCCGTTCATGATGATGAAACGCTTCGAACTTGCCGGTCATCATCCATATATTCTCATCGGTGGTGCAACTGGCAGTATTGGCGATCCAAGTGGACGTAAGTCAGAGCGGCAGTTGCAAACCATGGAAACCGTGCAGGCCAACGTTAAAGCATTAACACACCAGATGCAAAAATTATTTGGTGGCAGTTCGAATATTTCGTTTGTTAATAATTACGATTGGCTTTCAAAAATTTCATTACTCGATTTTCTGCGTGATTACGGGAAATTAGTGAATATCAACACCATGTTGGCTAAAGACATTGTCGCTAGTCGCCTCGATGTTGGTATTTCTTTTACCGAATTTACGTACCAAATTCTTCAATCTGTCGATTTCCTGACCTTGCATCACGAACATGATATCCAGTTGCAAATTGGTGGTGCGGACCAGTGGGGTAATATTACCAGTGGAATTGACTTGATTCACAAAATTGATGGCGCGGATGAAAAGGTCTACGGACTAACGATTCCGTTAATGCTTAAGGCTGATGGGACTAAGTTTGGTAAAACCGCTGGTGGGGCAATTTGGCTCGATCCTGAAAAGACTTCGCCATACGAATTTTACCAATTCTGGCTTAACCAAGATGACCGGGATGTTGTCAAATACCTGAAGTACTTTACCTTCCTGGATCAGGATGAAATTGCTGAACTGGAACAGAGTGTTAAAAATGAACCTGAAAAGCGCTTGGCACAAACTAGACTTGCTGAAGAAGTGACGAAGTTTGTTCATGGTCAAGAAGCACTCGAGACTGCCCAAAAAATTACCAACATCCTGTTTTCTGGCAATGTGAAAGAACTGTCTGCATCTGAGGTACAAGATGCATTTGGCAAAGCCCCAAGTGTGTCGATTGCCAGCGAACCCAAGAACATTGTGAATCTGCTGGTTGAAACGGAGATTGAACCGTCCAAGCGTCAAGCACGGGAAGACGTGACTAATGGCGCCATTACGATCAACGGTGACCGGATTCAAGAGACCGATTTTGAAGTGGATCCGAGCGCGCAATTTGACGGTAAATTCGTGATTATTCGACGTGGAAAAAAGAATTATTTCCTCGCAAAAGTGCGTTAATGAAAATTAGTTTTTAATTAATTTAACAAAAGCAAAAGGCAATAACCGATACCGGTTATTGCCTTTTTTCGTGCTGTTTCAGGAGATTATTGCAAGGAAATGTGAAATATCATATGCGATATATATAACATAAATGCCCTTTACAGGGTATTTGTGAAAGCGTATTCTCAACTTGAAAATAAATACACAACTTGGAGGCTGTTACCATGGAAATCACAGATTCGAAGATTAACGATCTAAATTTGGACGCCCTGTTCATTGGAGACAAGGCTGAAAATGGTGATTTATACAAGGAATTGCTGAACAAACTGGTCGATGAACACTTAGGCTGGCGGAAGAATTACATTCCTCAGGATAAAAACATGATTTCACCTGAAGAACAACAATCTCCCGAATTTCAAGATACGGTCAACCGCATGCGCAAAGTACTGGATGACGTGTCCAACCGAATTCGGACTGAATCAGTGCCTTGGCACTCAGCTGGTCGTTACTGGGGCCACATGAACTCTGAAACTTTGATGCCAGCATTATTGGCTTACGATTACGCGATGCTTTGGAACGGAAACAACGTGGCCTATGAATCATCGCCTGCTACTTCGCAGATGGAAGAAGAAGTCGGTAATGAATTTGCAACCATGATGGGTTACAAGAACGGCTGGGGCCACATCGTAGCCGATGGCTCATTGGCTAACCTCGAAGGCCTTTGGTATGCCCGGAACATTAAATCGCTGCCATTGGCGATGAAAGAGGTCACACCAGAATTAGTCAAGGGCAAGTCCGATTGGGAACTGCTTAATATGCCAACTGACGAAATCATGAAACTGGTTGAAAAGTCCGGTGAAAAACTAGACGAATTAAAGGCTAAGTCAGCTCGTAGCGGTAAGAATTTACAAAAACTCGGCAAGTGGTTAGTGCCTCAAACCAAGCATTACTCATGGATGAAGGCCGCTGATATTATCGGAATCGGTCTTGATCAAGTTGTTCCAGTGCCAATCGATGAAAATTATCGGATGGATATTGATCAACTCGAACAAATCATTCGCAGCTTGACCTCAGACCACACGCCTATCTTAGGTGTCGTTGGTGTTGCCGGTTCGACTGAAGAAGGTGCCGTTGATCAAATCGACAAGATTGTTGAACTTCGACACAAGCTGCAAAAAGAGGGGATTTACTTCTACCTCCACGTGGATGCTGCATACGGCGGCTACTTCAGAACCATCTTCCTGGATGAAGACAATAACTTCGTGCCATTTGACCAATTAAAAGAACTTCACGCCAAGAATCACGTGTTCACTGAATCAAAAGACTATATCAAAGAAGACGTCTATAACGCCTATAAGTCCTTCACTGAGGCTGAATCGATTACGATTGATCCTCACAAGATGGGCTATGTCCCGTACGCCGCTGGTGGGATTGCGATTAAGGACGTCGCCATGCGCGATACGATTTCATACTTTGCAACCTACGTCTTTGAAAAGGGTGCCGATATTCCAGCGTTGTTAGGTGCCTACATTCTCGAAGGTTCAAAAGCTGGTGCAACTGCCGCAGCTGTTTGGGCTGCACATCACACGTTGCCATTGAACGTAACGGGTTACGGTAAATTAGAGGGTGCTTCTCTAGAAGGTGCCCACCGTTACTACGATTTCCTGAAAGACTTGAGCTTCAAGATCAATGACAAGACGATTGAAGTTCATCCACTCGTCAACCCTGATTTCAACATGGTGGATTACGTCCTCAAGGAAAAGGGTAACGACAGTTTAGCTGACATGAATAAGCTGAACCACCAATTTTACGAGCAAGCCTCATACGTCAAGGGAACCCTCTACAGCAAAGAATACATCGTTTCCCATACTGACTTTGCCAACCCAGATTACGGTGATAGCCCATTGCCATTTGTAAAGAGCTTGGGTATTAGCGAGGCTGACTGGAATAACGTTGGTAAAGTAACGGTGATTCGGGCCTCAGTCATGACGCCTTACATGAATCGCCAAGAAAACTTTGATTACTTTGTGCCAAAAATCAAAGTTGCCATGAAAGAATATCTTCAAAACATCTTCGTGGCAGAAACAACCAAGCAATTATCTTCAGCACAACAGTGAAATAAAGCGGACGGAAGGAAGTTACCATGAATAAACAAGCAACCAAATTGGGCCTAGGTACCTTTATCGGAATGACAATGGCCCTATGCGCGACAGTGCGTTCAATACCATCTGTGGCTGCTACCGGTTGGTCTCAGATTACCTATATGATTTTTGCAGTTTTGTTCTTTGCACTACCAGTTGCTCTGATTTCTGGGGAATTGGGAACAATGCTCCAGGCTGATGGTGGCCCTCAACTGTGGGTCAAAACAGCTCTAGGCGAAAAATGGGGTTTTGTTACTGCCTGGCTCCTGTGGGTTCAAATGTTTCCCGGAATGGTGATGGTGGCCTCGACCATTGGACCGCTGTGGGGGAACACCTTTGGTAACGTACCACTGGGCAACAACCACTGGTTCATTTTAGCTAATATCCTCGGATTCTACTGGCTGATCACCGTTTTGAATTTACGGTATGATATGGCGAAAGTCGGCGGAAACGTTGGGGTCTGGTTAGGGGTCTATATTCCTATCGTGATCATGCTGGTCATGGGGATTGCAGCACTGTTCAAGGAAGGCATTGATCCTGCCAGTTACCTCGGAACGTTCTCAGTTTCAAAGTTAATTCCCAACTTGGGTAATTTACAGACGTTACAGTACTTCGCTGCTATTTCATTCATCTACACCGGTATCGAAATGTCGTCGGTATTTATTCCTCGGCTGCACGATGCTAAGAAAACTTATACGCGCGGTATTTTCGTTGCCTTAGTTGGCTTAATTTTGATGAACATTCTGAACGGAATCTTAGTAGCCAATGCGGTACCAAATGGTCAAATCCAATTATCAAACATCACGCAGCCAATTCTGCTATGGTGCCAGATTCTCGGTTGGCCAACGATTATTGCCAACATCTTCAGTTTCATGGTGGTTATTGGGGTTTTGATTCAATTATCTGCCTGGGTAACCGGGCCATCCAAGACAATGACACAAGTTGCCCGGGACGGTCAGTTACCTGCCAGCTTTGGTTATCACAAGGTAAATAAGTACGGTGTCTCACGCAACGTTGTGTTAACTCAAAGTATCTGCATCTCACTGTTCGCACTGCTTTACGGTGTGATGAAGAACGTTAACAACGTCTTCCTGACGTTAACGAATGCAACAACCGTGATCTACGCCCTGGTTTATATTTTGATTGCCATCGCGCTGATCAAGTTACGACAAACGCAACCTGACTTAGAACGACCATATCGATTAGGTAAAACTGGTAATGCATTAGCCTACACAGTTGCCTACGCCTTGATTTTCGGGATTGTGGTCATTATTGCAGCAACCTTCCTGGCTTCAGATCTACTGCAATCGATTTTCGTTATCGCAATCACGCTCATTTTGTTCATCATCCCACTCATTATTGATCGCAACAAAAATAAGGAATGGATGATTCAAGTTCAAGCTGATTTACAATCGACGAATAACTTCTAGGTTGGCTGGAATGTCGAACAGGAACTTATCTGTTGATAGGTTCCTGTTTTTATTTTGAAAGAGGGCCGATGAAAATGGATTCTTCTAATAAAGCAGCAAGGTTTAGTTTGGGAGAAAGCCTGGTTGTCATGTTAGCCATGTTTACGATTTTAGGCGTGATGATCATTAAATTTGATATGTCGCCGCAGATTCCGATCCTGTTTGTTTTTACGCTGGTTTTGTTCTACGGACACTTTAAGAAATTTTCCTGGGATGAGATTTTTGACGGGGTTTCTGAGGGAGTTGCTCCTGGAATCATTCCCATCTTAATCTTTTTGATGATTGGAATTTTAGTTGCCAGCTGGTTAAAGGCCGGTACGATTGCCGGGATGATGTTTATTGGTTTGAAATTAATTTCTGTGCAATTATTCTTACCAACCGTTTTTGTGATTTGTAGCATTATCGGGATTACAGTTGGCAGCTCATTCACGACCGTTTCCACCATTGGAATTGCCTTTATGGGGATTGGTCATGTGCTGGGATTTGCTGCACCGGTTATTGCTGGCGCGGTCGTCTCGGGTGCGTTTCTGGGCAACAATATGTCGCCGTTATCGGATACATCAAATCTGACCACGGGTATCGCGAAGGTTAACTTGTATACCCATTTGAAAAACATGAGTTTGACGGTTATTCCTGCTGCGACGATCGCGCTAGTGGCATTCACCACGATTGGACTACACTCAGCTAAAAATGCTGATCTCAGCGCGGTTAATTCGATTTCTTCTCAGCTAATGACCGCCTATCATATCTCACTGATGACTTTTTTACCAGTCTTTGTGCTATTGATTTTAGCTTGGCGAAAGGTTCCAGCTATTCCGACTTTATTATTGGGATCCCTAACAGCCATTGTATTAGCGATGTTTCAGGACCGCTCTTTCACATTCGCTCAAATTGGTGATTTGTTGATGAATGGTAACCATGTTGCCAGCTCCAATACGGTTATCAATCGGTTAATGAGCGGTGGTGGCATTACGAATATGCTGAGTTCTGTTGCGCTGATTATTTTGGCACTGTCACTTGGAGGTTTACTGATTAAATTCGGTATCATTGAAGTGTTGATTAATAGCATGCGGAGCCTGATCAGCACCCCTGGCCGGTTGATTCTAGCTACTTTAACCGGTTCGATTGCCGTCAATCTCTTGGTAGGGGAGCAGTATCTTTCGATTATTTTGCCAGGCGAGACTTTCAAAAAATCCTATGATAACTTGCAGGTTGATAAGAAATATCTCTCCAGAACCTTGGCTACGGGTGGTGCCGATATTAACGCACTGGTGCCGTGGGGTGTCAGCGGCATCTTCTGCTCAGCCACTCTGGGCGTGAGTGCGTTTCAGTACATTGGCTATGCCTTTTATCCTTATTTGAATCCTTTAATGACCATCATTCTTGGGTTTACAGTAGTGACTTGGACTACTAAACGGTTTAAGAAGCGCCACACAGGTACTAATGGCGAGACGAAGGCCAATTTCAGTTAAAGAGCAAGAAAAAACACTTCTATATTAGAAGTGTTTTTTATCGTGAAATTTTGATTGAATTTAAATTATAATTTTGTGTAGCCCATGCCAACAAAATTGCCATCGGAACCAACCCGGTGATTAACCACATTCATATTAACATGCTGTGATTTCTTATTAGGTTGATTGATAGTCTTAAGCATGGCGTTGACGTTGGTCTTTTTTAGAGCGGACAAGTGGCCACTCCAGATCCAACCACTCATCGTTTTAGAGTCATTGGAAATGTAATAGTAAACCGTTTTTTTGCCCTGTTGGTTCTGGACTGTGGCTGACTTGGTTACTGTTAAAGCCACAGTTTGAAAGTTGCTGGCATCATAAACTTTGTTGGTCAGTTTTGCGTTGCTGTAAACATTACCATCAACAGCCTGATACTGCTCAGAATTATTGACTTTAGAGTAAGAAACAACTTTAGCGGGATTGGCTTCAGCAGAAGTTGACTTTTCTGGTAATACCAGGCTGATGCCTCCGATAAATGAACAAGTGACGATAGCTAACAGAATGCCTTTTAGTGTTTTTGATGATTTCAATTTGGACCCTCCAGGAGTGATTTAATAGTTAAATTAGTAACAATGTTGCAAACCTTATTATAGCTCATATGTGAATGTCTGAATAACTATTTTTTTAATTTCTTGACGAAAATTCTTAAAATCGCCGCTACACTCAATTGCTTGTAAACAATGTACTTTTAGTAACAACAAGAGAATCCTTATGAAAATACTCAGCAGCATTTTAATTGAATTCAGAGAATGAAAACAATTATTTTCACAAGAGTGAGGACACTACATTGTGGATAAAAGCCACAATGTATAGTACTCTATTAGTCGTTATTTGGGGTTAATAATAGTTTAAAGGTTTCAATTTAAACCTATTTATGAAATTGAAATTAATTTGAGTGATTTAAGGTTCCTTTGACAATGGAGTGCTTTTGGAGATATTCTATGGAAATTAAAAAAGGACAGCGTCAAAGCTGATTGAAGTATCAGTTTTGACGCTGTCTTTTAAATAGTGATAATTAATATTTAGGGTAATAATGTTCGCCTGAGAAGTGATGATTACCTAAGCTATGGGCAGTTCCTTTACTGGTATAGAAGTGATTTTCTATCCAGAACTCTGCACCGCCGCCTTCGCTTAATACCCGAACTTTCTTGTGATGATAAGTTTTAGTTTCAATTTTGTATGAAGTGCCATCACCCGCTGTTTGGTTCCAGCCCCTTGTATTAGTCCAAGTGGCCTTGCCAATATGGTAAATATGGCCAACCAGCCAAGAAAGATGAGTTTTTGGCTTTTTTGAGTTTATGCTATCGTTTCGATAATGTAATGTTGAAGTACCATGATACCACTTGTGGTCATAATACTCGGAATAGTGAAATTTCTTTGCCGAAAAATGCAGCGTATCATATCTGCCATGGCCGTCATAATGATACCAGGTTCGATGAAGTGATGTTGGAAATGACTTCAAAGTTGTTTTGGCTGATACATGGGTGGGCAGGATTGCCACCGATAAACTTAATACGGCAATAGTCCCTAATATGAAACCGATGAGTTTTCTATTTAACATTCAAGTGAACCTCCCCTTTATTTAAAAAGATTACTCTTAAAAGAGTTATAAAGCCATATCAAGTCAGGGTACATTGTTGATATTTGTATTCGGCAGAGTAAACCTAATTTTTACGAGTGAAACGCGTAAATTTGCTCAGTAAGCAACATATGGCATTGGATTCATAATATAATGACATTACTAACTATAGAGGGGCTTTAAATATGTCTTTAAAGGAAACGTTCGTGGAAGAGTTGGAAAATGTTTTGAACATGGTTGGAGGCAAAGATGGTTCCAGAGATAAGTTATATATTACTCGTAAGAATGTAAGTGATAGCTTAACAAAGGGTGAGCAAGGGTTCGGGTTCATTTCCTTTATTCGCAGTGATCAGGCAGTTAGTGGCCGTTACTCAGGACTATCAATCAAAGTGAATCCTGGAGAGAACCACTATCGAATTTCTCTAGATATTGGTAACGAAGGTTTTGGTGATGACTATCAATTAGCAACCTTGCCAGGAACCCGACGCCGATTTCTAAATTTGCAAAGGAACATTATTAGTTATTCTCAGAATCAAGAGGCTGACATTAAGTCGTTTTGCTCCTTGGAATACGGTGATGATGCACCCAAACGACAATTAAAAGATCTCGAAAAAGAATACAAAGCCGATAATATCGACTCACATCCCCAAGACTTGTTTGTAGCATTCGCAAAAAAGCCTGAGTTGACAGAAGAAATCCGTGATCAATCAAATAATCAGGAAGACTTTTGGCTAATCTTCAAAGCGGTTGTTGCAATTTATGCTGAATTACGGCAATGGTCAAACAAGGGTGAGACTAAAATAGCTAATAAGTTTATTAGGGCAGTTGATGGTGATCATGATGGCAGCCAAGATGTGTCAGCTTATATTCAACAATTATTGAAACATCGTCAATATGTCGTCCTTCAAGGGGCCCCTGGCACTGGAAAAACCTATTTAATGAGCAAATTGAGTGAAAATTACAAACCGTATTTTACTCAATTTCATGCTGAAACAACCTACTCTGATTTTGTGGGTGGTTACCGGCCAATTACTAATAATGGTCAATTAAGTTATCAGTACTTTGAAGGTCCACTATTAAAAGCGATTCGTGCAGCAAAGGAAAACGATAGTCAGAAGGTTCTATTGATGATTGACGAAATCAACCGAGCTAATTTAAGTAACGTTTTAGGCGAAGCATTCTATCTATTTGAAAAGCAAGCTGGTGAGCGTAGAGCTAAAGTACAGCTCGGTGACCCACAGAATCCAATTAGTATTGAAGCCTTACCTTCCAATCTGTATGTTATTGCAACTATGAATACGGCTGACCGATCCTTGGCAGTAGTTGATTTTGCCTTACGACGTCGGTTTGCCTGGTACACGATGCAGCCGCATGCTCTTAAACCAGCTGGCAACCAGACTTTTCATGCAAAACAGTTTGAAGCAATGGACCGCATCTTTCAAACGTACGCAACTAGCGAGGAATTAATGCTAGAACCAGGACAAGCCTACTATCTGACTGATTCCGAAAATGCGAATGCTCTGATGAACGACCGCATGCAATATGAACTTCTTCCTCTTATTCGTGAGTACCTTGAGAATGGGTTAATGACGCAAGCAAAAGATGCCTTGAATCAGTACTTTGTCGATGAACTAAATCAGACATTGTTTATTTAGGAGGGATATCTTGGGTAAAGATTTTCATGTTTCTACCGTTGAGATACCAACCTTCACAGACTATGTCTACCATCTTCCTAAAAGAATGATCGACCACCGAACACCACTTGAGGATCAAGCCACTTTTATTGAGTTAAATCGCGAAGCTTTCTTATATTTAAATATTGAAGCTAGACAAGAAAACGGTGAATTGCATCTGTTAACAAATGGTTATGTAGGGGCAGTCCCATTGCGGATGCCACAGGCGGGCAAGGGAAAAGCAATTACCGATCTCATCGTTAGACCTCGTTATGGCGTTCACGAAACGGATTGGTTTGCCTGGATGAGCCAAATGGCTGATTTTGCTGGTGTTAGCTTGGCACCAGAGACTGATTCTAGATTGAAATTAACCCGTTCTGAGGGGACACCTACTCCGCGTTATTTGATGGCTCAGGAAGTTATCAAAAATATGGTAGCCGTGGTGAAGTCGCGTGACTGGCAGTTGTTTAAGAATGAACGGAAGCTACTCGAACGGCCAGTTGGTAGTGTTAACTGGACAAAGTATGCCAAACAAGCAGCGGACCCGCAGAAAAGATTGTTGTTTCCAACCCAAGTTAATGTGATGACTCAAAACCACACTGAATTTGAACGAGCTTTGAATGTACTTTCTGAAGCTATTCAGATTATTAATAGTAGATTAACGCCGAATCGGGTTAAACAAAATTGTGCCCAGAACATAGCTTTCTTGGGGCATCAAATTTCTTTAAATCGCAGTGTAATGCATGAAACAGAACTCTTTCACATTCAGATGCGAGAAAGTGCGGATGTTCAGAAGTTAAAAGAGTCGCTAAATGTATTTATTCAACAACAGACGAAAAGAGAATATAGCTGGCGGATTGATTTTTCAATGTTGTTTGAGCGATACGTCCAAAAGATACTGGCACATACCGTTGAACGAGTAGATAACAACACCAGAATTGGGCATACACTAACTCCGCATTATCGCCATCAAGTTTCGCAACTGATGCCAAAGTATCTCGAACCCGATATGGTGGCTAAATTTGCTGGTGAGAAGATAGTATTAGATGCTAAGTATAAATCATATTTCTACGATCGATTTGGTGAAGGTCATGAGAGTCAGCAAGAAAGAATACGGCACGATATTCATCAGATTATTGCGTATACAAGTCTAATCGATGCTAGAACTGCCATCGTCATAGCACCAGTTGATGGTGACGAAGTTGTTGAAGAAATATCACAGTATGATCGGATTACTGTCGGCGTGTTGGGGATACCACTTGATCATCGACGTGCTAGGGAGTATGAGAGTAGTATAAGGTTATTTTTTGAGAAAATTACTGAACTTAGTACTGAGAATGATTAATGCTTTTTGTAGAAGAGTATAATGACATTGTAGGCAGGCAATTATATGAAAAAATTATTATTAGCAATGGCGTTATCATTTGGATTTACTTTTGTTGGTGGGACACCGTGTATGCACAGAATCTCCATCAAAATGTGCCACACACATATAGAGGTACATGGAAGTTAGCAAAGTCTTCGTGGTCATGGAAAGGTGAGTCTAAAACGCTAGTTGTTAAGTCCCGATATGTGAAACATCCTGTATTTACATTAGGTGGTAGACGGCTGGGCGTTCATGTAGGTAAAAAGTACGTTTCGCTTTATCAGCTTAATTCTCACGGCAAACGAGCAGGAGAAAACTTTATTTTGGGGAAAGCTCGTTATAAGGGGCATGCAGCCATCCATGTTATATTCGATACAGCTTCACAGTATTACGTTAGAAAGTAATTTTTAAATGTTAAAAACTGAGTTTCTATAAACATTTCTAACGCATTTTTTCGCTGTAGTTATATTTATTTTCGCATTAATTAAGAGGGGTTACATCTTGAGTATCGGTTACGCCAAAACTTAAGGTTGCAGCCCCTTTGGTGTGCCAATTCGTATTATTACTTTAGTGATGTTGTTCCTTGTATTTGTACATGGTAATCTAAAATCAATGGACTTAAAATAAGGTGGTCAGAAGTTGAACTGCAATAGTCATTACAATGGGGTGTAAAAATGGATGAGTATTCTGCTGGTGCTGTTAAATACGGCTTTTGGTTTAATGAGTTTGATCAATTAATTCGGTGGGTTCTTGATGGCACATCAGATCAATCAATTAAGGATCAATTACAAGATGGTGTTTTTCTTAAACAAAAATCACGGCAACGTTCTTTGAACGTGACCTCAAGATTATTAACGCGAATCCATTCATTAACTACAGAACTTCAGAAATTATATCCAGATTTAGACCGTGATAATCAGCGATTATTAGTGCTAATTAG
This sequence comes from Secundilactobacillus angelensis, assembly GCF_012641075.1. Lineage (GTDB taxonomy): Bacteria > Bacillota > Bacilli > Lactobacillales > Lactobacillaceae > Secundilactobacillus > Secundilactobacillus angelensis. The sequence continues at coordinate 163,420 of NZ_JAAXLJ010000001.1, forward strand.
CATTATGAATACTGATCGATTAATTCATGATTTTATGATTACTTGTTTTAAAGATGCAGTGGTATTGGGTGATGAGCGGTTGCAAGACTATGAATTAGATGCTTTCTTTACACGAATGCAAGCCACTCATGAAAGCATTGCCAAATGGCAAGACCAAACAATTACCAGATTAAAGGGGACAATTCGTAACTACCTCAGAGAATCAGGCATTGTTCGTTCGGAAGGTGATGATTTGGTTTTACGCCGTCCATTACTTGATCCAAGACTAATAGATGCACTTGTGAATGCATCATTACAGGAATATTTAGTAACTTTCACAGGGAGGACATATGAGTGATTTAGATAACGATTTTAAACGGTTAGAGCAAAAAATTGGGCAAAAAGAATTTCAGCAGAACCGCGGCTTGTCTAATGAAGTCGGATACTACATTTTTGACTATCGACCAGAAGATGAATTACGGGTTCGAGAATACGTTAAAAACATTGCTAATCGTTCAACTGTTGCCACGATAGGTGCCAATGTAAAAATTTTTAATTTGTATGATTTGATGATGGAGATCTTAGATGATTTTGGTTATACAGCTGGATTTGAAGATCTTGAAAAGAACTTTGGCATGACTCATGTAATTGAGGAAGTCAATAATATCTTGGAAATGAACGAAGAGCATAATCTCATCGTTAAACGCATTGAGTCACAGCTTTCTGATGATGAGCCAACAATTATTTTTATTACCGGAGTCGGAGAAGTATTTCCATTATTGCGATCGCATAAAGTGTTAAACACTATGAATCAAGTAATTGATCAATCTCCCGTTATTATGTTTTATCCTGGCAAGTATGATGGCCTTCACTTACGGATGTTTGGTGAGCTTGAGGACGATAATTATTACCGGGCATTTAGTTTGAGAATGGAGTGGAACGAACGTGAAGATTAAAGAGTTATTTGCAAAGCCAATTGATCGCGATATTCAAGGGGTGATCAAGGTTGGGCAAGAAGATGATAAGCGTGTTCGTCAGGAATTGGAAGAATATGTTGTCACTCGAGAATTACAAGAACAGTTCGCAAACTTTTTTACAGCCTATGAGAAAGCATTACAGGGACCGACAGATGATATGGGTGTGTGGATTTCTGGGTTTTTTGGTTCTGGGAAATCGCATTTCTTAAAAATTATTTCTTATATTCTAGAAAACCGTCAAGTAGATGGGCAACCTGCCGTTACCTTTTTTAAGGATAAAATTACTGATCCTATGACATACAACCGCATGGAACGTGCTGCTGGATCAGATACTCAGGTTATTCTGTTTAACATTGATTCAAAAGCTAAGAGTGGTGAAAAGCAGGAGAATAGTGTCATTATTAATGTTTTTCTCGATGTTTTTAATGAGATGCAGGGGTACTCAGATAAAAATGCTTGGATTGCAGATCTTGAACGTCAATTAGATCAATCTGGTGATTATGAAGCATTTAAGAACAAATATAAAGAGTTAGAGAAGAATCACCTTAGCTGGGACATTGGACGTGACCATTATTCAATGAATATGGGAACGATCAAAGATACTTTAGTGCAATTAAATATCAAGTCTGAAGGTGATGCTCAAGGCATTATAGACAGTATTATGCAGCCTTATCAAATTAATCTTAGCTCGTTTGCGAAGCTAGTTAATGATTTCTGCGATAAAACAGGGAAAAGATTGACCTTTATGGTGGATGAAGTAGGTCAATTCGTGGGTAAAAGCGAGCAACGAATGCTGAATCTACAAACTCTTGTTGAAGAGCTAGGAACAGCTACTCATGGTAAGGCCTGGGTTATCGTGACCTCTCAACAAGCGATTAATGAAGTTACTGCAAATATCAATGGCCAAGATTTTTCTAAAATTCAAGGACGTTTCAAGACTAGAATTGCAATGAGTTCTGCTAATGTCGATGAAGTAATTAAACGACGATTACTAGAGAAAACGGACAGTGCACACCAGGAATTATCAGGCGTCTATGAAGCTAATGCTGCCTCTCTTAATAATGCGATTGATTTCGATGATGGACCAACTCGGCAAAAATTCACTAATGGTGCTGAATTTGCTGAAAATTATCCGTTTGTACCATATCAATTTCAATTATTACAACATGTTTTAACCGCTGTCCGGACCCATGGCTCAGATGGTAAACATTTGTCTGAAGGGGAACGGTCGATGCTGTCCATTTTCCAAGAATCAGCAAGACGATTGATGAACGATGAAGAGGGTAAGTTAGTCCCATTTTCACTTTTCTTCGAGGGACTCGTTCAATTTCTTGATCATACCCACCGAATTGTTATTGAAAATGCACGTGATAATAGTACTTTGAATCCTGATAAAGAAAAGAATCCATTGACGCTTCAAGTATTGAAAGTCCTGTTCATGGTAAAATATTTAGATAATTTTGAAGCTACTGAGAATAACATAGTCACGTTAATGATCGACGAGATTAACGTTGATCGAATTGAACTCACGAAAAATGTCCACGCTGCATTGTTGGCACTTCAACATGAAGGAATCGTTGAAAAGCACTTTGAAGATTATATTTTTCTGACGGATGCTGAACAAGATATCAATACTGGAATTGAAAAACAAGAGATTAATTCAGCAGATATTACCAATACACTGCAACAGTTATTATTCAATAATAAAGAAATTGCAGAAAAGTATAATTATCCTAAACTACACAACCGCTATAGTTTTAATTTCAACCGATTTTTGGATGGTAAACCATATGGTAAATATAACAATCAGCTCAATATTAAACTATTTACACCGCTGAGTGATTATTTTGGTGATGAATTGACTTATGCTCAAGAAACAACGGTTCCGGGGAGCTTAGTTATAGCAATGCCAAACGATCGAAGCTACATTGACCACATTACTCGATCATTAAAAATTAAACAGTATATTTTAAGTAATACCAATAATCAAGAATCTCGTTTTCGATTATTGATTGATGAACGGCAAAGTGAACGGGTTCAAATAGATAAAAAAGCCGAACAGCAACTATTTAATGCACTAGAAAGCGCTACTTTATATGTTTCAGGAGCACCTATTAAGAGCAAACACGATTTTAAAAATCGTTGTGAAGAAGCTGAAAAAGCTGTTGTAGACGATGCTTACCGTAAGTTGAGTTATATCGAGGTTGCTAAAGATGCTCATGATATTACGCAGTTGTTTGCAGATGAAGGAATGGTCTCAACTGATGAAAATAGTACGGCGGTTGCTGAAGTTTCGGACTATCTACAACAAAAAGCCCAAGCAGGTAGTCAACATTCAACATTGAAGTCTGTACTGACTCGCTTTCAAGATATTCCTTACGGTTATACAGAAGCGGATACGGAATGGCTAGTGGCTTCTTTATTTAAGCAAGGAAATATTAAAGTTAGCCTGAATGGTGAAAGCATCAGTCCAATCTCCACACCGGCTTCTCAAATTACAGAATATCTTACCAAAAAGCAATTTTCAGAAAAGATAGCAATTCAATGTCGCAAAGAAGTTGCTCCTCGTGATTTGAAAAAATTAAGAGAAGTTGCAGGTGATGTTTTTAATAAAAAAACCTTTAGTTCGGATGATGCAGAGACGGTAGCAACTGAAACACGGACAAAGGTAAAATCTGACTATGAATTATTAACTAATTTTGAAAACATGAATAAATTTTTCCCTGGCCATGATATTTTACAACAAGGGGAAAAATTAATACATGAGTTGGCAATAACCAGTGATACTGATTCATTTATAAACATTGTCGTTTCTAAAGCTGAGGACTTACTCGATTGGTATGATGACTACGAAGAAAGAGGTATTAGAGATTTCTACTTCAGTGCTGAAATGCAGAAAATTTGGCAAGCAGGTCTAAATGACTTAGAAATTTACGATAATTCCCATGACTTTATAGCTGATGCAGAACTTGAAGAAATTATTCAAAAGCTTCAAAAATTATTGAATTCCAACCGTGCTGATAATAATGTACGTGAGATTAATAAATTAGATCAACAGTTTGATGTAAAGTTTAGTCAAGTTTTTGATGCTAAATTAGCGAATAAACTTACAGAAATTGAAAACATACAGCAAAATGGGTTAGATTTTTTAAAGCGATCTGAAGTGGCGACAGATAAATTACTGAAACCACAACAACGTTTTGATTCAATGATTGAAACTATTAAAAAAGATGCTAAAGAAGCTAAAACGTTGAATGCTTTAACGATCACCTCTAATCGTGCAGATGCTGTTTTTGACCAATTGACTAATACAGTTGAAATATTGATAAAGGAACAAGAGCCCGATCCGGATCCATTAACACCGCCAACAGACGATGTTAAGCCAGCTAAAAAATCAATTGAAACTGTACGGGTCAGAGATGTAGTTAATACTAATCAATGGCATATTACTAGTGAGGCGGACATTAAGAATTACCTTAATTCTTTGGAACAACAATTAAAGATAAAATTATCTGATACTAACGAAATTAACGTTAAATTCTAACTTGACTGAACGGAGAAATTAAATGGATAAACGTGTCATTAATAAATTTGCAGTCCAAGCGCGTCGTGATCTGATTCTAAGTGTTACGTTACGTCTGCAAACACTTGGAATTACAGAAAATGGGGCTGTTGAAAAGAACGATCGGTCAACCGCACAAGCAGAGTATTACAACGATAATACAACACCATTGGAAGGCGCGGACATTGCTCGACGGGCCAAAATTGTTCAACGATTACAAGAAACTGCTCAAAACAGTGATTGGAAAAGTGCTTATCAGGATTTGATTGAAGAAGTTGCTTACACTTGGTTTAACCGAATTATTGCGATTCGGTTTATGGAAGTTAACGATTATTTACCATCTGGTGTCCGTGTACTCTCTTCAGTGGAGGGACGTAATGAACCTGATATTATGTTTTACGCAAATGATATAGAGGCTGACATTGGTACTTATACCAAAGCAGAACATGAATTGATTCAACGGGCTACAGATCAACAGTTGCCTGCTGATCTTGATCGTATGTATCAAATGCTGTTTATTAAGCAAGCTAATGCTTTGAATGCGAATCTACCTAAGTTGTTTGAGCGCACTGATGACTATATGCAGCTTTTGTTCACTCCCAGCTATAATCGCGGTGTAATTGCAGACTTAGTGGAACAGATTCCAGAAGCAGATTTCGATATTTCTAGTGATGACAGTCAGGGACAAGTTGAGATTATTGGGTGGCTGTATCAGTATTATAATCAAGAACCTCATAACGAAGTTGTTAACATTAATGGTGGGCCAGTTAAAGAACGAGATATTCCTGCAGCCACCCAGCTTTTCACGACTGATTGGGTTGTGCGGTATATGGTCGATAACTCATTAGGACGTTATTACCTGGAACACACACCGGATTCAAAACTAGCCACACATTTGAAGTATCTGTTACCAGGTGACTTAAATATGTCATCAGAAACGTTAGACCTTACTAAATTACGCATTTTGGATAATGCTATGGGCTCAGGACATATTCTGGTTTACGCATTTGATGTTTTAATGAAAGTCTACGAGGAACAAGGATACTCATTACGAGAAGCAGCTCAATTGATTGCGACGCAAAATCTATATGGCTTAGAAATTGATAAACGAGCCTATCAATTAGCATATTTTGCAATTATGATGAAAGTTCGTCAATATGATCGACGAGCGTTAACCCGCCAGTTAAACTTAAATTTACTTGTATTTGAGAATACACAAAACTTAACTGACAACTTCTTTAGCCAATTAGAACTCTCCGTAGAGCAACGTAGCCAATTACTAGAGTTGCGGGATGATTTCTTACATGCGAAAACATTGGGATCAATTATACATTTTGAACGTCAATATGATGTTCAATCATTGTTGAGAACTATCAATGGATTAAATGAAAATACTCAACATAATTTATTTATTACGAGTGCTGATTTGGCACAATTACAGCAGATGGTTCAAATAGTTGGCGTATTACAGGCTAAATACGATGTTGTGGTGACTAATCCGCCCTATCTTAATAAGATGGATAAATCACTGAAAAATTATGTTAAAAAGTATTACAAAAATTATTCAGGAGATCTGTTTTCAATCTTTATCTGGATAAATATTAACATGACTCGGCCTGATGGGTATGCTGCTTATATGACGCCGTTTGTGTGGATGTTTATTAAAACATACGAAAAATTACGACTTAACATATTAGATAATCAGTCTATTTCAAGCTTAATTCAAATGGAGTATTCGGCTTTTGAAGAAGCAACTGTGCCAATTAATACCTTTGTATTGAAGAATTCAAACAAGGAAATAAACCATATTGGGACTTATCTTAAGCTTTCGGCCTTTAAGGGTGGTATGGATATTCAAAAAGATAAAGTATTAGAGGCTGTATTGAATCCTACAGTAAAATATCTTTATCGAACTAATCAAGCGAACTTTGGTAAGATTCCGGGAAGTCCAATTGCTTATTGGGCTAGTTTGGCTTTATTGAAAGATTTCACTATCGGGAAACCACTTAACAAATTTGTTGATGTAAAGCATGGTATGACCACAACTGATAATAACCGATTTATTAGGCAATGGTATGAAATTGTTTTCCAAAATATTCAGTTCCATGAAAAAACAGTAACTGAAGCAGCACAATCTAATAAAAAATGGTTTCCATTCAATAAAGGTGGAGCATTCAGACGTTGGTCGGGAAATTATGATTATGTAGTTAATTACCAATATGATGGCTTAGAAATTAAAGCTAATGCACTAAAACGATATCCATATTTAAAGACTCCTGATTTTGTCGTACCCAATTCAAGGTATTACTTTCACCCTTGTGTTACCTGGTCAGATATTGGGAGTGGTCTTTTCAGTATGCGATTTCGAGAACAAGGTTCTATTATGGGGAATAAAGGGCCAAGCGCATATTCAAAGGATAAAAGTGCGTTATTAACAGTTCTAGGGCTTATGAATTCAGTTGTTGGACAACATATTATTCGAATGATTAATCCGACAATTACAAGGAATGTGCAGGATGTGGGAAAAACTCCCGTTATTATCTTTGATAACAGGAAAATTTTAAGACGGATTCAAGAAAATATTTTTATAACTCAGGGAGAATGGAACTCATTTGAAACTTCTTGGGAGTTCTTACAAAACATACTTATAAAACATATCGCTGAGCATAATCAAAACTGGACCATTGAGGCTGCATACAATCAATGGGAGCAGGAAGCGTTAAATCGCTTTAATCAACTGAAAGCAAATGAAGAAGAACTCAATCGATTCTTCATTGATCTTTCGGTCTTCAAGATGAGTTAACACCTGAGGTGGCAGATAAAGATGTATCAGTACGAAAAGCTGATTTACCACCGGATATTAAAGCATTCTTGTCTTACTTTATTGGTGTAACTTTTGGTCGATATTCGCTGGATGTTCCAGGATTAGTGTATGCCGGTGGTCAATGGGATAGTGATAAATATAAGACTTATCAGCCTAATAAAGATGATATTATTCTACTTACGGATGATGATTACTTTGGAGATCAAAGAGACATTATTAACCGGCTAAAGTCTTTCTTGACGATTACGTTTGGTGAGAGTCATTTAGATGAAAATCTTCGTTTTATTGCTAATGTATTAGGCAAAAAGGGAGAGACCCCTGAAATACAAATTCGGAAGTACTTTATTGATGATTTTTACAAGAAGGATCATCTATCAACTTATCAAAAGCGACCGATTTATTGGCAATTTACTTCTGGTAGACAGGGGGGATTTAGAGCCTTAATGTACTTACATCGTTATGATGAGAATACGTTGGCTATGATTCGAACATCATACCTTCATCCGCTGCAGGAAGCATATGAGAATAGGCGAGTACAATTACAGAAATTAGCTGAGAGTGAAATCAATACGAAACAGCGCAATCAAATGACCAAGCGTGTAACCACCCTTGGGAAAATGATTGATGAAATTATTAAATATGATAGTGCGCTCCAACATGTTGCTAACATGCACGTTGAGCTTGACCTAGATGATGGTGTACTTGTTAACCATGAAAAAGTGCAGGGCGGACAAAAAATACTAAATCCGTTAAAATAGGCATTATAAAAGGGCTCTTCACGAATTAGATATCAATTCGTAAGGAGTCTTCTTTTTAGGTGTGCTGATTATTCAGAGTGTGCCAAAAAAAGTGCCAACTTATTCTTGTGAAATAATATCGATAATTCGATCTGTATCCTGTTCTTCAAGTTCTTTTATAACGTGTAGATAAGTTGATTGTGTCGTTGTAATATTTGCATGTCCTAGTCGTTTAGACACTGATAAAACACTAATACCTTGATAGAGTAAAATTGAGGCGTGTGTCTGAGTCCGTGAAAAGTGATTCTAGGCAAATTTAATGACGTTAACTTTGCCGTTAATATTTTATTGATTTCAGCACTTACGGGTGTCTTACCATCTTTTAGAAAAATTGGTGAACTAGAAGCTATCTCATGGCTATTTGAGGACTGTTGTAGTGCTTTGATTGCAGCAATGTTAACCGAAATACGACGCACTAAACTTGGTGTTTTAGTTTTTTTAAAACCGGTGTGATATTTATAATCCCATGTTTTGTTGATGTTAATTTGATTTAACTCATTATCAAGATCTTCAGGTGTTAGGCCAATAACTTCAGCGTAGAGCATGCCGGTAATAGCAGCTATATAGATGATTAATTGTTTGCGTTCTGTTAAGTCTAGGTGCTGGATAAGGCACTGCCATTCAGCGTAGTTTAGTGCTTTTTTTGGATGCTTAACTGTATGTCCACTTACAACTGCTTTCCGAGTAGGATCAATTGGAATAATACGCTCGTCCAAAGCATCCAACATAGCTGCATAAATTTGTTTATGAAATGTTGAAACCGTTCGAGGTGCATGATCAACCGCAAATTCGTTAAGTTTTTCTTGATATAGGGACCGGCTGATGTCTTTAAGCAAAATATGGCCAAATAATCGTTTGATATGTTGTAGTGTATTACCATATTTGATTAAAGTTACATCACTCACAGAATTTTCTTTATACAGCTGTACCCAACGCGCAAAATAGTCTGTAAATGGAATGTTACCAGCTCGATAATGTTGCACACTAATATAATTTGATTTTACTTGGCTGGCGGCTAATTCGGCATTACTTTTAAGTGAAAATCCTGATTTACGTAGCTTTTTGTAAGTGCCATCAATATCCTTATATGAAATTCCGTACTGCCAAACATTGCCCCATTTTCGATAACTAACCATAATTTATGCCACTTCTTTGTGTGGTATAACTACTAAGTTGGCACAAAATTGGCCCAGAGGCATGTAGATTTATGAAAATGTATGAGTTTGAGCGATTATGCTCAACGATGTGAGAAACTAGTGAAAATTTATCAAAATTCCAAGAGGTTTCATCTAAATTCCAGTTAATATCTGAAATTAAAATATTATTTTGAAATATTTTTTCGATTGCTGGTGATAAATGAGTATTTACTACGGGAAAATTTCTAAAATCACCAATTTGCATATTAATGGTTGGATTTAATAATTTAAAAATATAATTTCCTAATTTTGAGTTAAGCATTACTAATGTTAGTTATAACATTTTTTATCTCCAAATGCTTCTTTGCCAGCACTATCATGTATACTTCCCTGACGTCGAAATCGAATACTAAAACCACCGCTAGTTATTAATGACCATGTAATTGCTTGCTTAAAGTAAGTAGTTTCACTCATCACTCTAGATTTAGTTTGTTGTGTTCCACGAGTAAAGAACCTTATTTGTTGTCCATTATTCTCCCAGTTAATAATGTAATCATAGTTTCCGCTCCACTTCCGATAAGACCCTCTTTTATTGTATGGGAACCATTTTGCGTGTGAGAGCGTTGCCTCTTAATTTGACTTAACTTTAAATTCTATCTTATCTATTCTTACTTCATACCATTGACGTAAAAAGCGCGCGTTATCCCCAGTAGTTAAATCAGCTTTAGGATCCACTACTGAATCCAAGGAAAGTCCTTTCTCGAAATCTTGAAGTAAGTATTGACTGACCCAATAAGCAATTGGATTTCCCGGAATCTTGCCAAGGTTCGTTTGATTAGTTCGATAAAGATATTTTACTGTAGGATTCGATACAGCCTCTAATACTTTATCTTTTTGAATATCCATACCACCCTTAAAAGCCGAAAGCTTAAAATAAGTCCCAATATGGTTTATTTCCTTGTTTGAATTCTTCAATACAAAGGTATTAATTGGTACAGCTACTTCTTCAGTTGCTTCTTCAAAAGCCGAATACTCCATTTGAATTAAGCTTGAAATAGACTGATTATCTAATATATTAAGTCGTAATTTTTCGTATGTTTTAATAAACATCCAAACAAATGGCGTCATGTAGGTAGCATACCCAACAGGTACAGTCATATTGATATTCAACCAAATAAAGACCGAAAACAGATCACCTGAATAGCTCTTATAATACTTTTTCACGTAATCTTTAAGGGGTTTATCCATTTTGTTTAGGTACGGTGGGTTAGTTACTACCACGTCGTACTTAATTTGCAGCATCTGCCGCAATTGTGACAAATCATCCTTTCTCACAAATAAACTGCTTTGCTCAGTATCTGATAACGAATCAATAGCATTAGTTAGTGCTTGAGTATCATATTTATGATCTAGGTGGATGATGGATCCAAGCGTTTTAGCCTGTAAAAAGGTATCTCGAAGTTTTGTTAACTGTTCGCGCTGATTGCTTGTTATGGCTAACTGATTCAAGAAATCATTTGTTATATTTTTAGTACTTTCAAACGTAAATAGATTCAGTCCTAAATGCCGCTTCAGTGCTCGTCGATCATACTGACGAACTTTCATCATAATAGCAAAATATGCTAGTTGATAGGCTCGTTTATCGATTTCTAAACCAAACAAATTATGTGTGGCAATCTGTTGTGCTGCTTCGCGTCGAGAATAACCTTGTTCTTCATAAATCTGCATCAAAACGTCAAATGTATAAACTAAAATATGACCAGAACCCATTGCATTATCTAAAACACGTAATTTAGACAGATCTAACGTGTCCCTTACTCTATTTAAATCACCTGGCAATTGATATTGTAAATGATCTGCCAATCCGGAATCAGGTGTATGTTCCAAATAGTAACGTCATAAGGAATTATCGACCATATGCCTCACTACCCAATCAGTTGTAAAAAGCTGGGTGGCAGCCGGAATATCACGTTCTTTAACTGGACCACCGTTAATATTAACGACCTCATTGTGTGGCTCTTGATTATAATATTGATACAGCCACCCAATAATTTCAACTTGCCCTTGGCTATCATCACTAGAAATATCAAAATCTGTTTCCGGAATCTGTTCCACTAAGTCTGCAATTACACCGCGATTATAGCTGGGAGTGAACGATAATTACTGACGTCATCTAGTATTCAATTACTGGATTCGTTATACTAATTGCAAGAGAATAATTGCATGGACGATGCATGATAGTGGAGATATGAAAACGTATGGCTGATCTAGATTTAACACAAATAGTAACCGCAATTGAATCATTGTTTACTGAACGTAATCACTTTGTTTTTTGGTTTGATGATCAAGGCGAATTTGTCGATAATATTACAGAGATTGCGACTGCTTTGAAAGAAATGGTGATTGTAATGCAGCCGCAAGAACAATTCAAAACTAAAATTCAGTTGGTAGACATGCAACGCCAGCAGCAAGATGCACTGGTGTATTCACCTGCACCGATGCCACCCATTGAGCTTAATCATTTAGAGGACTTTATTCGTTTTTCTAAGCGTTACTCAGCCGATGCTACTTCGATGTTATTAGAAGAACTTGGCATTCCGGAGAATAATCGAACTACTTTGGTAACCTATGCATCATTTTTTGCGAATAAAGAACGTAAGGAACGGTTTAAAACACGTTATCATCATCAATCTGATCTTGAAATGGTGATGATGTCCGCATTAGCGAAGGCTAAAGATGCTAGTATGACTTCTATCTTGCAGGCAGTCTGTCAGGATACCTTAGACGCTAATAATCAGTATCTTGTTAGTTTTGACAAATATGGATTATTAACTTCATTTTGGAGTCATGTTGAGCGTGCTTACGGTTTTTCTGAAGCACAGCCAACACTGCTACATCTAATGACGGCAATGTTTGTTAATACGGCATTTGATCAGGCAGAAATTAAGTTACCAACGGGGTTACATGCCTATACCTTAACTAATAACAGTAATGCCATTACGTATTTGAAAAACACTCGTGATTCCGTTACATATCGCGGTGCAATTAAACAAATTGCTAATCAGGTTTGGTTAACTATTCAAGGTGATCAACTATTTGGCAGATTAGAGATTATTCAACTCGTTAAAGTTGATGTTTTTCCAGAAGTTGACCCAATGATCTTAAAATGGTTGACTGGGCGCTTAGTAGCGGAGGATTATTCTGTTCAGGTTAACAACCAATCAATACCAGAATTGATAGCTGATCGGTTGACTCGAGCATACGCAGAAGATTATCAAATTGCTTATCAGCTGCAAAATGAGGCATTTACGTTATTGACACTTGACTTACAAGCCACACCGAATAATTTTGAAACGGCTGTTACACAATATGTTAGCCATGATTATCAACTTGATACGAGTTATCGATTGTTCACTATGGCGTTCAGTCAGATTCAACCGCAATTGGAAGCAACGATTGAACCCTTACGTAACAAAGTTGAAGCGAAGTACCTTAATGACTTTCTGAGTGCTGTTGTACCCAATTGGACGGCTAACTATGCACCGTCTAAAGTACCTACTAATCATCAGCAAAGTCACTTTTACTACGATGATATTCGTCATAATAAAGAGCGAACTGTGGTCTTAATTTCAGATGCATTTCGCTTTGAAGCGGGGAAGTCATTACAAGCACAATTGGATAGTCGAGATGTTGTAGATACGTCAATGGATTATCGAATAACTGGACTACCTTCCGTTACTTACTTTGGCATGCCAGCATTATTACCTAACCAACAATTGACATATACGCACGATAACACGGTGTTAGTTGATGGACAGGAAGCCAATAATACAGAAAAACGTGAACTGGTTCTTCAAAACGTTAATCCTAACAGTCGGGCTCTTCAGGTAAAAGACTTCCTAGAAATGGATTCTAAAAAACGTAAGGCAACGTTAACTGATCAAAAAGTGATCTATCTTTATCATAATATCATTGACACAACAGGTGAAAAATCAATCACTGAACAAACCGTTTTTTCGGCAACTGACAAAACCATTAATGAGCTTGCACGAACAATTGAAATTTTAAGAAATCTTAGCGTTAGTCATATTGTGGTAACAGCTGATCACGGTTATATTTATCGTCAATCAGCTTTAGATAGCGCTAATAAAATCGATGTGGCTAAAGAGAATTATGATGCTATTAGTGGCGAGAAGAAGGAACAACGCTATTTAATTAGTCAAAAGCCACTGCAGTTAACTGGTGTTATAGCTCAATCGTTGGGAGAGCTACTTGGCAATGAAGACTCACGATGGATTAGTTATCCGAAGAATTTTGATATTTTTTCAGCTCCTGGGCCAAGTCAAAATTACGTGCATGGCGGTTGTTCGCCACAAGAAATGATCATTCCTGTCTTAGATATTCATACTCGTAAAGGTCGCTCACAAGCAGCCCCGGTAACTGTTCATGATGTTACAGCAATGAACCGAATTACGTCCCGTGAAGTTAATGTTCAAATTATGCAGGACGATGCGCTTAGTGACACCGTAATTGCTGCCAGTTTCCGAGTATACTTTGTTGATGACCAAAATCAGGTTATTTCTGAAATTCAAACATTGACGGCAGAGAGTACCGCAGATTTACCGACGGATCGAATTCAAACACTTCGGTTAGCGTTAAAGGACGTTAAATACGCCACTGGACAGCATTACTCATTAGTTATACAAAATACTGACACTAAGACAGAAAAACGTTCTGACTACACGATGGACATGGTGATTGGAGGAGGATTCGGCTTTGACATCTGAGGAACAACAGACACGACAGAAGACGATATTGACTAAATTGGAAGAGTTTTTCCAAGGACGTTATGTACGTAAAGATTTAACTCAACGAATTAAAGAAGGAGCCAATGTTCCAACTTATGTTCTAGAATTTCTATTAGGCCAGTACGCTAATGGGTCTGATTCAGAAGCGATTGAACATGGGGTTGAAAACGTCAAACGAACTTTAGCGAATAATTATGTTCGACCGGATGAAGCCGAAAAAATTAAATCAAAAATCCGTGAAAATGGTTCTTATACGGTAATTGATAAATTAACGGTTTATTTAAATACAGCAGAAGATCGCTATGAGGCAAGTTTTAGTAACTTAGGAATTGATGGCGTTCCTGTAGATGAACGTTATCCCCAAGACTATGAGCGCTTATTGATTGGTGGTATTTGGTCCATAGTTCGACTTAGTTACGATCATGAAAGTGAAGATCATTTTCATATAGAAGACCTTACCCCTGTTCAAGTACCGTTTGTTGATATGAAGGAGATTTACTCTGGTCGGAGTGAATTCACGACTGATGAGTGGATTGATCTTTTATTACGTTCTATGGGAATGGAGCCAGATGAGTTTGATGATCGTGTTAAATGGTTATTAATTTCACGACTGATTCCATTAGTTGAAAATAACTATAATCTTGTGGAATTAGGACCTCGGGGGACGGGGAAATCACACGTATATAAAGAACTATCACCCAATTCAATTTTAGTTTCTGGTGGGCAAACTACTGTGGCTAACCTTTTCTATAACATGACGCGTCATGAGGTCGGTTTGGTCGGCATGTGGGATACGGTTGCTTTTGACGAGGTTGCTGGGATTAATTTTAAAGATCAAGATGGCATCCAGATCATGAAGGATTACATGGCTTCTGGTTCATTTGCTCGCGGAAGAGCTGAAATTCAAGCAAGTGCAGGAATGGTATTTGTTGGTAATATCAATCAGAGCGTGGATGTTTTATTACGAACTTCTAACTTATTTGAACCATTTCCAGAAGTAATGGGAACCGATACTGCTTTTTTGGACCGAATTCACAACTATTTACCAGGCTGGGAAATTCCAAAGTATAAACCAGCTTTCTTTACGAGTGGTTTTGGCTTTATTACTGATTATCTTGCAGAAGTGATGCGAGAGTTGCGTAAGATCTCTTACGGAGATGCTTTTGATGAATACTTCTCACTGGGCTCTCAGTTGAATCAGCGTGATACAATTGCCGTTCGTAAGACTGTTTCTGGGATGATCAAGTTATTGTATCCTAATGGTGAATTTTCTAAAGAAGACGTGGCCCAGGTACTTACATTTGCTTTAGAAATGAGACGACGGGTTAAGGAACAACTTAAGAAAATTGGTGGCATGGAATTTTATGATGTCAACTTTTCCTATATTGATCGAGAAACTCAAATCGAAACCTATGTGGGTGTTCCGGAGCAAAGTTCCGCAACACTAATTCCAATGGGAACTGAAAAGCCAGGCTTTGTTTATGTCATTGGGCACGATTCCGATGAGAGATTAGGCTTATTCAAGTTAGAGTCTCAAGTAATGTCTGGTAACGGTAAGCTTGAAAAAACGGGGATTGGTAATCAGCGTGAAGCTCGTGAGTCTATGGATGCCGGCATGAGATTGTTACTGACCAATTTCCGTAAAATTGATCAACGTATTGCGCCTAAGCGACATAATTTTGTTTTGAATGTCAGCAACCTTAATGGAACAGACACAACGAGCCATTTAGCCCTAGCTAGTTATATTGCACTTGCTTCAATTGGTGTTAGCAGGCCAACCCTCGATAGTTTAGTTGTTATTGGTGATATCACAATTAGTGGCGAACCTAGAATGGTTGATGACTTGGCTGATACGCTACAAGTTGCTAAAGAGAGTGGTGCTAAAAACGTTCTTTTGCCAATTTCGGTTGTTGAGAAGCTTTCAGAAGTGCCTTCTGAAGTTGTAGCTACCTTTAACTTGATCTTTTACTCTTCAGCTGATGATGCAGTATATAAGGCACTGGGAGTTAACTAAAGGGTCTCTAGGGCTTTGATTTCAAAACTGTCTAACCAAGGAGAAATGTGTAATGGACGGAAATATTCAATATACTGCTCAGTATCTACAGGGTGGCACAAAATTTATTATTCCAGTTTATCAACGTAATTATGACTGGACAATTGATAACTGTCGTAGATTATGGAATGATTTCGTAAAGATCAAATCAGAAAATCGGCCAACTCATTTCTTCGGAAGTATTGTGGTTAAACCAGCAGATCTTGCTCAGGAAACTATTATTATTGATGGCCAACAAAGAATTACGACGGTTTCACTATTGATACTAGCTATCGCGAACTGGATGAGCGCTAATAATAAGACCGATGAAAGATTTAAGCCAGATAAAATAAAAGAACAGTTTCTTATTGCACCATTTTCCAGCGATAAAAATCCTCAAAAGCTAGTACCAATCAAGCGTGATGCTCAAGCTTATTATGCATTATTTTCAAGTCCGAAAAATTATGTTCAAGGATCGAATATTACCAATAATTATCAATTCTTTTATGACGAGTTAGATCATTTGAAAATTCCGATAGATGATTTAATGCGTAGCATCAGTGGACTGCAAATAATGGTGGTGAATTTAAATTCTCCAGATGATGATGCCCAACTGATCTTTGAAAGTCTTAATTCGACAGGCCTAGGATTAACTGATGCCGATAAGATTCGAAATTTTTTGTTGATGCGCCATAGTGTACCAGATCAGGGGAAAATATTTCAAGATTACTGGGAACCGATTGAAAAGTTTACAGATTTAAGGGTTACTAGTTTCTTTCGTGATTATTTAACAATTAAAAATTCTAAAACACCGATTAATAAGGCTATTTACGAAACCTTTAAAGAATATTTCAATATCAAAGTGGCTGATAAATGGGCTTTTTTTGAGGACCTTCTGCTATTTGCTCAAGGATTCTATCAAATTAGTAATGCTGCTACGGACCTGCCGATGGCGAACCGTATACTAAAGCGGCTGAATTATCTAGACGTGACAGTTCAACGTTCCTTTTTAATTGCTATGCTGGTGGCACATGCTCAAGAGAAAATATCTGATTCTGATTTTATTGATACGTTAAAGATCACTGAAAATTTTCTTGCCCGTCGAATGATTGCCGAGGTACCTTCAAATGGTCTGAATAAAATATTTGCTACTCTTTATAGCGAAACAATGCGATATCATGAAAATCAAGATATTGGCTTGAAAGAGATACTCATCTATTTGTTGAATGCAAGAAGTGGGTCGGGCAGATATCCACACAATGAAGAAATTATTAATAGTTTGAAGTCACGGGATATGTATAATATTAATCACTATTTTAGAACGTATTTCTTTGAGCGCTTGGAGAATGGTGATACACATGAACCTCTAAACGTGTATAAGGGTATTGAAGAACGTCAGTACAGCGTGGAACATATTATGCCACAAAAATTAAATCAATCTTGGAAGAAAGATTTAGGAGAACAGGCTGACGACGTTCATACAAAGTGGTTACACAATCTGGGAAATCTAACACTTACTGGTTATAATTCCGAGTACAGCAACCGACAGTTTTCGGAGAAAAAGTTAATGCCTGGAGGATTTAATCAAAGCCATTTTGTTAACTTAAATTACCTACCTGCGCGTTCAGAAAAGTGGACGGAAAATGAAATTCAACAAAGATTAAGTCAATTGATAAAGCTCTCCCTTGAAAGATGGCCTGAGATGCACTCTGAGTTTGTGCCAACATCTGCTGACAAAGAGATGCAGCCATTTGATGGAATCAATCATTTTGTTGGTTATAAATTAATGGGGTACAGTTTTCTCGACGATGACTATGTTGCAGAGCGGCGGTGGAAAAACTTCTACCTCCAGATAGTAAGAAAATTGTACGATATCAATTCAACAATTCTCATTGATTTAGTGAACCAGAGTGGTACAGCAGGCTTGGCTGCCCAGTTCAGTGACATAGATGGTGATAACTATGATCAAGTAGCACCAGGTATTTACCTAAATACTCATGTTGGAAACTGGGATAAAATGCAAGAAATCAAAAACTTGTTTGATAAATACGAAATACATTATGACGAGCTTTTGTTGCAAGCTAAACAGATAAAACTAGATGAGAAATAATTCAAACTCCATTTCACAGGGGATGGGGTAACGATTGCTGGTGGCCAATCACCACAATCTGAATTTGATCAACACCTGATTGCTAAGCGACAAACTGACGTCAACTTTAGCACCAGTGTTTCAGTCAAGTTTGATCCTAAGAACTATATGCAGCTGGCTGGACTAGGCCTGTACCTGGACATTGATAACTATGCCTTTTTGGCAATCAGCTATGATGAAAAAGTTGGTCGGTCAATCACTTTACTTAAGGCGGAAAAGAGTGAATTTAGTATCTTAACTTCGCCAATCGCCGTTAAGAGTGAAGCTGTAACCCTAAAGGCTGATGTTACCGGCATCACGGGGACTTTCTCCTTCATCGATGGCAATCACGAAGTCGAAATCAACCCGAAGCTAGACCTGAGTTTCTTATCAGGTGGTTTCACAGGTAACTTCATTGCCCTTGATACGATTGATATGGGACAGTATAATCGCGCTAAGGCAACGTTTAATTCGTTTGATTATCAACCAAAATAGTTTTTAACACGACCTTCGTGACACTCTTCTTAAGATCGAGAGCATCACAATTTAATAACCTAAACTGACATAATAACGCCCGCAGTTGATCACTGCGGACGTTTTTATTTATCATCAAAATATAATTAAATTTTAATTTTTCTATTGACACGGTTCTTGCCATGGTTAATAATAACAACAAGTTGAACAACAGAAAAAGCTTGAGGATGAGTAAGCTTATTTTGTCAGTTTTAGAGAGTCACTGTGTTGGTGAAAGGTGATACTGGCATTGAGCTGAAGATGGTCTGAATAATGTTGATTTGGTAAGCTTTTGTGAACCAAATTCGGGTGCGCCCGTTATAGCGGTAGGATATCTGACACTTGTCATGTATCTGAAGAGTCATAAATGAGTATTTATGAAATTAAGGTGGTACCGCGAAAGAGCGCTTTCGTCCTTTTTCTACAACAGTAGATTAAGACGAAGGCGCTCTTTTCGTCTGTTAGGAGTGAATCGCAGAATGACCAAAATTTTAACGTATCACGTACGGGAAGATGAACAGCCGTTCATAGATGAATGGGCAACTAAGCATCAGATCCAGGTAGATAGCGTACCTGACGAGTTGCATGATGACACGGTTGATTGGGCGGAAGGATATGATGGCATTAATTATAAGCAACGAAAAACACTCTCTGATGAACCAGAGCTTTACAAGAAGTTAAGCAGCTTTGGTTTGAAACAATTGGCTGTTCGTTCCGCTGGGATCGATACCGTCAATTTAAAATGGGCAACCCAAAATGGCCTCCGAGTCACAAACGTCCCGTCGTATTCTCCAGAAGCCGTTGCTGAGCTTGCATTGACCCAATCACTACAGCTGATTCGCCATATTCCACAATTCAATGAGCGTTTGAGTCATAACGATTACGTTGTTCTTGGATTACGTTCACGTGAATTGACGGAGTTAACCGTTGGTATTATTGGCGTTGGCCGGATTGGTGGCACGTTGGCGCGACTATTCCACGCTCTGGGTGCAACCGTGATTGGTAATGACATTCGTGGACCAAGAGAGGATTTACGTGGCATCCTAACCTACGTCAGCAAGGAGGAATTGTACCAACGAGCTGATATCATCTCCGTCCATGTTTGGGGCAGTGCGGATAATCGCCACCTGATTGGTGAAAAGCAGTTTACACAGTTCAAACCAACCGCATACTTCATTAACGATTCTCGGGGCCCAGTGGTGGATACGCAGGCACTGATTGAAGCTTTGAATTGCCAAGAGCTGGCTGGTGCAGCACTAGATGTGGTCGAGGATGAAACCCAGATCTTCAATTTACGTTTTGACCATGAAACACCGGTGCCACATTATAATCGACTTCGCCAACTTGATAACGTTCTATTGACACCGCACATTGGCTTTTTTACCGATCACGCGGTCAAAAACATGGTGATGCAGTCATTGGACGATACGTTAGCTGTTATTTCCGGTGGTCACAGTGCACATGAAGTCAGTCTTAACTAGCAGATGAAAAGGGGTATTCAATTATGAAAAAACATCGTTATGGATTATGGATTACAGTCATTGTCGTTATTATTGCAATCATTGGTGGCGCCTTCTGGGCAAATGGTCGGAAGAAGGCCAGTTCTTCAACCAAACCAACAATCAACATTGCCACGGCAGGAACTATTTTTCCAAATGCCTACCGTCAAAATCACAAACTGGTTGGGTATGACGTCGATGTTGCAAAAGCTGTTGCAAAGGCAGAAGGCTATAAGACTAAGTTCACTGTTACCGACTTTGATGGGATTTTTGGACAGGTCGACAGTGGTCGTGTAGATACTGTTGCCAATGACATTGGCGCTACCCAAGAGCGAAAGCAAAAGTATATTTTCACCACGCCATACAACAATGAAACAACGAATATCGCTGCCAAGAAGGGAACGAGTTACCAGAATCTCAAAGACTTTGAAGGCAAGACTGTTGCAACAAGTGGTGCTGGTAATAACTTCATTACCACGTTAAAGAAGTATGATCCAAAAATCAAAATCAAGGTTTACGAGACTCGGGACCAAGCAACTCAGGCTCTCATCACTGGTCGCGTTGACGGCTTACTATACTCACGAGCTACTTTGAGCGCCATTATCAAAAAGCAAAACTTGAACTGGCACGTTGTGAAGGATAGTGCAGGACAAGCATTAGTCGCCTACCCGTTTAAGAACGATACTCACGGTAAAAAACTACGCAAAGTCTTCAACAAAGGACTTGCCAAGATTACTAAAGATGGTACTTTGAACAAAATTTCGACTAAGTACTTCGGTTACAACATTACTAGCCAAATCAAATAAGGAGGCTGATGAAAAATGACGTTTAGTTGGACGTATTTTATCGGTTTATTTCCACAGTTAATTAAGTACATTCCGTTGAGTTTATTTATGGCGGTTGTTGCAATGCTGATTGCAGTGATAGTCGGCGGTTTATTAACTTTAGTACAACTGTACGCGGCTAAGCCATTTCAATTACTGGTGAAGCTTTACGTCTCATTTTTCCGAGGAGTTCCAACATTGGTACTGCTCTTCATTGTTTATTATGGCTTACCAGAAATTTCGCCAACGTTTAAGGGTATTTCGGCTTTAACCGCAGCAATCGCGGGACTTGGTGTTAAGCAGTCAGCTTACTTGATTGAAATTTTCCGTGCCGGTATCACTTCTGTAGATGAAGGACAGATTGAAGCTGGTGAAACGTTAAATTTCAGTTTCACGCGAATTTTCCTCAGCATTATCTTGCCACAGGCAGCGTTGAATGCCTTGCCGGCCACGGGTAATACCTTTGTTTCTTTGTTAAAAGAGACTTCGTTAGCCTTCACTTTAGGAGTGACCGAAATCTTTGCGGATGGGAAATTACTTGCTAGTGCTTCGTTGCGTTTTTTTGAAGTCTACGTTGCAGTTGGTCTGATTTATTGGGTCATGATCATTATATATACCTGGGCTCAAAAATATGTAGAGGACTTACTCAGTAAACCTTATAGGAGGGTGGTTGCCAATGTCGTTGATTCAGATCAGCAATCTAGCAGTGCAATTTAGCCAACACAAAGTTTTGAAAAATATTGATTTAACCTTTGAAGAAGGTAGTGTAACAGCTATTGTGGGACCATCTGGTTCTGGTAAAACCACCTTACTTCGAACCCTGAATCTGCTGCAGTCACCATCTGAGGGGACAGTGACAGTGGCGGGGATAACAGTTGATGCCAAACATATCAGCAAAGCCGATGTGCATAAGATTCGCAGTCAGTCGACGATGGTCTTTCAGCAGTTTAATTTGTTCAAAAATTTAACGGCACTGGAAAACGTTATGTCACCACTGATTTACAACAAGTTGGCTGGATTTGATGAGGCAAAAGCAATTGCACTGAAAGTTCTCAGCGATTTTGGATTGGAATCAATCGCTGATCAATACCCGGTAACACTGTCCGGTGGGCAATCTCAACGGGTATCGATTGCAAGGGCAATCGTTGCCAAGCCTAAGGTGGTCCTGTTTGACGAACCAACGTCAGCATTGGATCCAGAAATGGTGTCAGATGTTCTAACGACCATTGCCCAGCTGGCACAACAGCATATCACTATGGTGATTGTGACCCATGAAATTGAATTTGCACGCCAAATTGCCAACAACGCTATTTTTGTTGAGAACGGTGAAGTTATAGCACAGGGCCCAGCTAACAAGATCTTATCCACCAAGGGAACTGGTCGGATAGCAGATTTTGTTAATTCGTTGGAAAACCGTGTCATTTCGACACCACAGCAAACCAATACTAGTGAAGTGGTCACACCTCGTTTTAGACTATTGCAAAGTGGTGCGAATTAGGGCTTAGAGTGGAGTGAATTTGTACAATAGATTAGTGTGAGGAGGTTTATAAATGGCGATTTCGGAAGCGTTATTATCAAAAGTTATTGCCCTTAGACATGAATTTCATCAGCATCCAGAAGTGTCAGCCCATGAGTTTGAAACAACAAAGAGAATTACGGAAATTCTTGAACACTGGGGTATCACGGTTAATCAAACTTCTTTAGTGACCGGTGTCGTTGCAACTATTGAAGGCGCCCATCCCGGCAAGCAAGTGACGTTGCGTGCGGATATTGACGCATTACCGATAACCGAAGCCACCGATTTGAGTTTTAAAAGTGTCAATGATGGCGTGATGCATGCTTGTGGTCATGATATTCATTTATCGAGTTTATTGGGTGCGGCTTATTTGTTGCAGCAAGAGCGAGACCAGTTAACTGGAACGATTCAACTGCTATTTCAACCGGCTGAAGAAGCAGAACATGGTGCTGAAAAGGTACTGAATGCGCACGTGCTTGACCATACTGTTGCAATGGCCGGGTTTCATAACAACCCCAACTTACCGGTTGGGACGATTGGCCTGAAAGCTGGCAGTCTGATGGCCGGTTGTTACCATTTTGATATTACACTTCATGGCGCCGGGGCCCATGGTGCCAGACCAGAAAAAAGTCGTGATCCAATTGTGGCACAAGCTGCGGTGGTCACAGCATTGCAGACGGTAGTAAGCCGGAACGTCAAGCCGTTGGAGGCAGCAGTTGTCAGTGTAACCCAGGTTCATGGTGGCGATACTTGGAATGTGTTGCCAGAGGAGGTCACACTGGGTGGCACGGTGAGGACGTTCAACGATGAGACCACCGAGTTGGTTAAGCGACGAATGGAACAGTTAGTTTCTCAGGTCGCTGCCGCATATGATGTTACTGCCGACTTTGATTGGGCAATTGGTGCCTACCCGATTCAAAATGATGCCGATTTGGTCTCTGCAATTAGGCCAGCCGTGAGTGAACACGCGGAGGTAATTGTTCCCGAAGTATCGATGGCTGGAGAAGATTTTGCCACTTTTCAGCAACAAATTCCCGGTGTCTTTGTGTTTATTGGTTCTAATGGTGCACCAGACGCTGCTGATTGGCATGATCCTTATTTTGTGGGGTTGGATTCCACTTTGAAGTTCGGCATTCAATATTTTGTGGACGCTGCTCATGCTTTGAGTGAATATGCTGCTAAGAAGGCGGAATAAATGGTGGTGATTACTTGGCAATTCATTATGAAACAACAGCTTTAAAAAATTTAACGAGTCAGATTTTTCAACGCTTACAAGTATCACCTGAAGATAGCCAACAATGGGCTGATAACCTGATTGATGCGGACTTACGTGGTATTCGTTCACATGGTATTCAGCGAGTAAGCATGTACGTCAGAAAATTACGAGCTGGTGAAATTGATGTTGATCAACACGCATCGATTGTTAAGGACAGTGGTGCGGTTACAGTGATTGATGGGCAATATGGAATTGGTCAAAAAGTTGCTACTGAAGCGATGCAACGTGCCATTGAAAAGGCGCAACAACTGGGTGTCGGTATCGTAAGCGTTAGACATTCCAATCATTTTGGTGCAGCTGGGTACTACGCTCGTTTGGCAAGTCAAGCTGGATTGATCGGAATTTCAATGACAAATACCAACCCATTAACGGTACCAACTGGCGCCCGAGATGCATTCTTGGGAAGTAACCCAATTGCTGTGGCAGTACCGGCTGACCCGCAGGATTTTGTCTTTGATGGCGCGATGTCCACCGTGTCCCTAGGAAAGTTTGAAATATTGGCGAAACAGAACTTGCAAGTGCCTGGTGTCTGGGCCTTGGATGAAACCGGTAATGTGACCCAAGATTCTAATCGGCTGTTAAATAATATGCGCCAACCCCATCGTTTTGGTGGCGTATTGCCAGTCGGGGGGTTAGGCGAAACGGATGCTGGCTATAAAGGGTTTGGTCTAGCACTGGTTGTGGAACTATTAACCTCGGTCTTAGCGAATGGCCCGTTGTCCGCCGATTTAGGCGGTAAGCAATGTGGAATCAGTCATTTTTTTATTGCTTTGAATCCGAGCTTCTTTGGTGATGCAACGGCATTTAAAAGTCGGGTAACGTTGCTCTTAACGCGTTTGCGCGAATTACCCGGACTGGGTTTGACTGGCGTTCGAATTGCTGGGGATCGAGAATGGCAAACTTATCAACAAAATCAAGTTGACGGGATTACTTTAGAGCCAGCAACTATCAGGGAATTGAACAAGATTGCCACAGAATTGGGTGTTGATAGTAGCCCAGTTTTTGGTAGAGAGGTGGACTAAATTGAGTAATCAAAAGTTTGATACGGAGCGGTTACATGCTGGTTATGATCCGGCTGACCACCAATATGCGTCTTCCGTACCAATTTATGAATCGGCAGCCTTTGGTTTTGGTGATGCCGCTCGAGCAAATGGAATTTTAGGTGGCACAGTATCTGGTTATAGTTACACTCGTAACGGAAATCCCACTACCGCAGTGTTAGAGAAGCGCATTGCTGCTCTGGAAGGTGGCGTTGACGCAGTAGCAGTTGGGTCAGGGATGGCAGCTATTACATACACAATTTTAAACGTTGCTGAGGGTGGTGGCAGAATCTTGGCCCCAACTAATATTTACGGTGCCAGCTTAGATGAGTTTCGTACGCTATTTCCTAAATTTGGGATCCAGTTTGATTTTTATGATGACGTCAATGATTTGGATGAAGTTAAAAAACGACTTCATCCGGATACTAAAGCAATTTATGTCGAAAGTGTTGCTAATCCCAGCACGGAAATCACAGATATTGAGGCATTGGCCAAGATTGCTCATGAAAATGGCATCCCGTTAATCGTTGACAACACATTTCCAACCCCATATCTATTGCAGCCTTTCAAATTCGGTGCAGATATCGACGTTTATTCATCAACCAAAGGGATCAATGGTCACGGGAATGTTATTTCTGGACTGGTTGTTGATCATGGCCAGTTTGATTGGGCCAACGGGAAGTTTCCACAATTTACAGAGCCTGAGTTTACCTTAGGGGATGAAGAAAGCGGTAAGCAGGTTAGCTTCGTTGATAAGTTTGGCAAAGGGGCCTTCGCAGCTCGCATTCAAACGAAATATGTTCGCTTGTTTGGCGGATTGTTGGGACCATTTGAAGCTTATTTAGTTCTACTGGGACTGGAGACTATTTCAGAACGGTTGGAGAAAGAAGTGGCAAATGCGACCGCAGTGGCTAAATACTTGGCAGCTAATCCCCATGTCAAACGGGTCTATTACTCTAGTATTGAACCGAACAATTCTTTGCTACCCAAGTATTTTCCAAAGGGGATTGGGGCAATCTTGGCCTTTGAGGCGTCTGGGAGTGAAAAGGAAGTCGCAAACATTTTGGATAATGTTGAGCTGTTTAGCTATCTGCCCAATGTGGGGGATGCCAAATCGCTGATCGTAAACCCTACTCGGACGACTCACCGAGAGATTCCAAGTGCAATTCGCGCTAAGCATGCGCTGAATAATCAAGTCATCAGGTTGTCCATTGGTTTGGAGGATGCAGCTGATTTAATTGCTGATTTAGATCAGGCAATTACCAAAGCGTTTAATAAGTGAGAAAGAGGTGGCGACACTTGAAAATTCGGTTAATGGTCCCCGAAGATTATGAGTCTGCGTATCAGTTGTGGTCAAGAACTCCTGGGATGAACTTAAATTCTTTGGATAATAGCTTTGAGGGAATCAAGAAAATTATCGACCGTAACCCCACGCTGTGTTATGTTGCGGAAGATCAACAGCAGATTGTGGGAACACTGCTGGGTGGTACGGATGGCAGAAAGGGTTATTTTTACCATACAGCCATTGACGAGCACTATCGTGGCCAGCATATTGGTAGTCAATTGATCCAGTCGGTATTAAAGGGCTTCAAAGAGCAAGGCGTTCAGAAAGTTGGGCTATTTACAACCAACGATAATCCTGCGGGAAAGGCATTCTGGGAACACCTTGGCTTCAGTGAACGAAGTGATATTACGTATTTAGATAAAGATATATAGTTGTAATGAAGGGCAATTTCAGTACGCAAAAGCCAAAGATGAACATGTCATCAGCAAAGTAGATTTACTAATCGTTTTCTCACAAAAACGTTTGACATCCTCATCTTAAACAGTTATATTAATCACAAGTTACAAATCGAAGGAGGATCAACAATGACTGCCCATTTAGTTAAAGCTCAAATGCAAAATAGTTGTTGTCAAACGTCGCGTGTTCTGCGATGTTTGGCCTGTTAAGCATTGACTTTTAAAGGGTAATTGTTGATTTAACCTAAAAGTCTCTGTTCCAGGTGGAACGGAGTCGAGGAGCGCGCCAATTCTGAAAGAGGAATAGGCGCTTTTTTTGTGGGTGAGTGTGAAGAAAAACGCTTTGATAGCGGCCTGTAAGGGACCATCGGGAAAAATCCCGGTCTTGGATTTATCCCGATGGTCCCTTACACATAGCTATCAGTTTTTCTGAGCACGTTAGGGCACGGAGGCCATACAGAACCACATAGCTATCAGTTTTGTGGAACGTGTTAAGGCACGGAGACCCGAAAAAGCTTCTAAACTGCCCCAAAAACAACAATTATCCCTACCCAAGAAAGTACAACTCAATCAAAGGAAAGGGATCCCCAAAATGCTAATCAAATCAATCCAAGAACTCATCGGCAACACCCCGTTAATCGATTTACAAATCAGCATTCCCAACCATTCGCACATTTACGCGAAGTTAGAAATGTTTAATCCCGGCGGCAGCATCAAAGATCGGCTGGGTCAGTACATGATTCAAGACGGTATCGATAAAGGTAAAATCACCGTCACCACCACAATTATTGAACCGACAGCAGGCAATACCGGTATCGGGGTTGCGCTGGCAACCCAGGAACATCATTTACCAACGATTCTGGTTGTGCCCGAGAAATTCAGTTATGAAAAGCAAACGCTGATGAAGGCTCTAGGCGCACAACTCATCAATACACCGGCTGAGGATGGGATTAAAGGCGCCATCCAAAAAGCCCGAGAAATTGCCGCCCAAACTCCAAATAGTTATGTGCCCATGCAGTTTGAGAATCCGGCTAATCCGGCGGCCTATTATCACACCTTAGCACCGGAACTGATTGCCGATCTCAGTCAACCTATTGACGCCTTTGTGGCCGGCGCGGGTTCTGGCGGCACCTTTGCTGGAATCGCTAAGTACCTGAAGGAACAGAATCCCAACACTCAATCAATCGTGGTTGAACCAGAGGGATCCATTTTAAATGGTGGGCCAGAGCATCCCCACAAGACGGAGGGGATTGGCGTTGAATTCATCCCACCGTTTTTCAAGGATGTCCAAATTGACCAGACGTTGACGATTTCGGATGCGGATGCCTTTAAGTATGTGCGGCAGATGGCAGCGGAACAGGGGCTATTTATCGGCAGTTCATCAGGTGCAGCGTTGGCGGCGAGCTTAAAGGTAGCTGAGCGGTTACCCGAAAACAGCACCATCGTTACGGTATTCCCAGACAGTTCAGAACGATATATGAGTGAAGACATTTATGGCAACACAACATCAGGCAAAGTAGAGGAGACTTTAAAATGAACTTTGAAACGAAACTATTACACGGCGGCATCAGTGAAGATCCATACACGGGTGCAACTTCCATTCCCATTTACATGGCATCAACCTTCCATCAAACTAAAATCGGCGAATCTAAGTACGAATACTCCCGTTCTGGCAACCCCACTCGTGAAGCAGTGGAGTCACTGATTGCGGATCTCGAAGGCGGCACTCAAGGTTTTGCCTTTGCTTCTGGCTCAGCAGCTATTGACACCGTGTTTTCAATGTTCAGCGCTGGTGATGATTTTATCGTTGGTAACGATGTTTATGGTGGAACTTTCCGCCTGATTGACACCGTACTAAAGCGGTTTGGCATGACCTTTAGCGTGGTCGACACACGTGATCTGGCTGCCGTTGAAGCAGCTATCAAGCCTACGACCAAGGCCATTTATCTAGAAACACCAACGAATCCCTTGCTACGGGTGACAGATATTCAAGCAGTTGCTGATCTGGCTCACAAACACGACTTACTGAGCATTATTGATAACACGTTTAGTTCACCATACGTACAGCGGCCGTTGGAGCTGGGCGTAGACATTGTTCTCCATTCAGCTTCGAAGTATCTGGGCGGGCATTCCGATGTGATTGCCGGCGTAATTGTCACCAAAGATGACCAGTTGGGTGAAAAAATCGGCTATCTGCAAAATGCCATTGGTGGCATCCTAGCACCACAGGAAAGCTGGTTATTGCAACGGGGGATGAAAACCTTAGCACTGCGAATGCGGGCTCATTTGGCGAATGCGCAAGCCGTTTTTAATTATCTTTCTGACCAGCCAGCAGTGGCAAAAATCTACTATCCGGGTGATCCAGAGAATCCTGATTATGAAATTGCTAAAAAGCAGATGCATCATGGTTTTGGTGCTATGATTTCCTTTGAATTACAACCAGGACTAGATCCGAAGAAGTTCGTGGAAAACCTTAAAATTGTCACGTTGGCTGAAAGCCTGGGTGCACTAGAATCGTTGATCGAGATTCCAGCACTGATGACCCACGGCGCAATTCCACGGGAAATTCGGCTTAAGAATGGCATCAAGGACGAATTGATTCGCCTTTCAATTGGAGTTGAGGATGAACAGGATCTGTTGGCCGATCTAGACCGCGGCTTCAAAGCCTTACAAGGGAGCGAGAAGTATGCTGCAAACACCGCGAGCCATCCTGAAGCGTGATCCAGCGGCACATAACTTGCTACAAGTTGTACTGACTTATCCGGGGGTTAGAGCATTGTTTTGGCATCGGATTGCTCATTTCTTGGATAAACGGCGACACTATGTTTTGGCAAGTAGCTTGAGTCAGCACGCTGCAAAGATTACTGGGATTACCATCGACCCAGCTGCTCAAATCGGTAAGCGAGTCTTCATCGACCACGGCACCGGTGTTGTCATTGGTGCCACTGCAATTGTGGAAGATGACGTGACCATTTTACATGGGGTGACGCTGGGTGCCCGAAACAGTGTTGAGAATGGTCGTCGTCACCCAATCGTCAAGCGGGGTGCGTTCATCGGTGCCAACGCTTTGTTGTTAGGACCAATCGTTGTTGGCGAACAAGCTAAGATTGGGGCTGGCGCGGTTGTCTTGAAGGATGTGCCTGCCCACTGGACCGCGGTGGGGAATCCGGCGCGGTTGATGCGTAAAAATATTAAACTGATGCCTATCTCACTAAAATCTGCTCATGAACGAGCAAACGCCTGACTAAATCTATCATTAAACCCCCATAGTTTTCTAATCTTAACATTGACACTCCTCAGATACTGTTTAATAATTGAAAGTAATCAATTATTAGGAATCAACTGGGAGAGTGAGGATCCCTTGCTGTTCGATATGTGAACTGGAAGGGATTTCTTTGATTAAATTTTGGGTAGGAGACTGACATATAATGACAAAGATTTTAGCTTACAACGTGCGGATTGACGAACAGCCATTTATCGATCAATGGTCGCAGGAGCATGGTGTACAAGTTGATAGTACCGATAAAGAACTGCATGATGATACGGTTGAGATGGCTAAGGGCTACGATGGTGTTGATTTTAAACAACGAACCATTGTCACGCAGGACCCCGATTTTTATAAAAAATTAGCTAGCTATGGCATCATTCAGCTGTCAGCTCGGTCAGCCGGTATCGACACTGTGAACTTGAAGTGGGCCAAAGACAATCATCTGCGGGTCACTAATGTGCCATCATACTCACCAGAAGCCGTTGCTGAAATGGCCTTGACTCAAGCGATGCAGTTGACCCGTCATATCCCACAGTTCAATGACCGTCTTAGTGACAGTAACTATGTTGTGCTCGGCTTACGGTCTCGTGAACTCACCGAATTAACGGTGGGGATTATCGGTGTTGGTCGGATCGGCGGTAAGTTAGCACGGATTTTCCATGCTCTTGGCGCAACCGTGATCGGCAACGATTTACGGGCACCCCGCGAAGATTTGCGCGGCATTATGACCTACGTCAGCAAGGAAGAACTGTATAAACGTGCTGACATTATTTCCGTACACGTCTGGGGTGGCGATGATAACTTCCATCTGATTAACGACAAAGCTTTTGCGCAAATGAAACCAACCGCATACTTCATCAACGATTCCCGCGGTCCAGTGGTGGACACACAGGCGTTGATCAGTGCGTTGAATAATCAGCAAATTGCGGGAGCAGCACTGGACGTGGTTGAGGATGAAACCAAGATTTTCAACCAAAAGTTCGACGGTTCAACACCGGTTGATCATTATAATCAGCTCAAGCAAATGACCAATGTTTTGTTAACGCCCCACGTGGCATTCTTTACTGATCACGCGGTGAAGAACATGGTGATGCAGTCGCTGGATGATACCTTAGCGATTATTAGTGGTGGGGTGAGTGAGCATGAATTTTAGAGAGCGTGGAACAACGGGGTTGATTCCAGAATATAAGTTAAAAAATACGAGGTTCCCTGATTTTGGGAACCTCGTATTTTTTGACTCATATGGCCGGAATCACAGTTGTGGAACGCGTTTAATAGATGTAGAGCGTGGAAGCAGGCGTTAAGGGACTGTAGTGTAAGATACTTTTGGTGGAAATTTTGAACTTTGAATTTTTACCAGAAGTGTCTTACACATAAGTTCCTGCCTGCTGGAACGCGTTTAGGCTACGTAAGAGCCACACGCTAATTCACACGCCAATCCCAAATAACTATTTCTTACCCAATTCCTTCAAACTCTTCAAAGCAACTTGCTTATAAACATCATTCATGACTAAGAATTGACTTAGTTCAACGTATTCGTTCATCTTATGGGAGTTTTCCCAGTCGCCAGCACCGAGAACGATGATTGGAAATTGGTTTTCAGCCTTGCGATATTCTGATGCATCGGTGGCACCGTGGATTACTTTAAGTTCAACGTCACGGTTGAGCGCCTTGCTTGATTCGGACTGCGCCAGTTGAACCAGTGGATCTTCCTTATCGGTGACCATTGGATCAAAGGACATGTCCACGTTGAAGGCGAGGTCGGTGTCTGGTGCTGAGCTCAATCCGCGAGTAATCATGTTCAGACGCTTGATCACAGCGCCGTTACCAAATTCTGGTGTGGCGCGGATGTTACCTTGTAATTCAGCGTGACCAGGAATCGTGTTCACTTGATCGCCACTATGGAAAACGGTGATGCTGTGAACCAGTGGACCAACTTCTTCGCTGGGCTTAACGTCAGCAAAAAGATCTGCTTCCGCGTTCACAAATTTAACCAGGTTAGTCAAGGCGTTGACGCCCTGTTCTGGAATGGAACTGTGGACTGGCGTACCTTCAGAGGTCACGGTGTAATTCAGTGAACCATTGTGAGCATACACCACGTCACCACTGGTAGGTTCGCCAATAATCATGGCATTAACGTCATCAACTTCACCTTGTTCAGTGAGTTGTTTGGAACCCTGTGCACCATATTCCTCGCCAACGGATGCTAATAAACGGATACGGCCAGGAATTTTAGTTTTATCATCAGCTAGTTCAATCATGGCAATGACCATAGCAGCCAAACTGCCCTTCATGTCAGCACTGCCGCGACCGTATAGACGGTCACCGTGGATCTCAGCTGACAAGGGTTCATGAGCCCAGTCATCTAAGTTACCGAAACTGACAGTATCCATGTGGCCAGCAAAGGCGAAGACGGGTGTTGCATCTGGTTCGCCAAGTTCAGCAATCAAGTTGTTGCGTCCAGGAGACGTTTCAACTTGTTTGACTGTGATGCCGTGATCCGTGAGTAACTTTTCTAAGTAATCCGCGACCTCTTTTTCATGGTCGTTAGCCGAATCAATTTGCACCAAGTGCGTTAGGATGTCAATTTTATTTTGTTTATCCATGGTGACCTCCACTTTCATTTTTCAGACTTATACTTTTATTATAAACTTTTTTGCTGCGCTTGTCCCATTACGGACTTGTACAGTGGTGTGTGAAGTCCCTTTAAAATGCGATTATACCGCCATTAAATTAATTTTAGCAGTGCAAGTTAACGGCTGACAAATACGCCGATTTCTAAAATTTTATATAACGGCAGTAAATTTAAAACGGTGCTCCTCATCAATTTTGAGTAGCACCGTTATCGTAGTTAGTTACTTTTGTGAAGCCCCGGTAGTTGCATCCATGTTTTCGGGCATCTTCGGCTTGCCGGCTTTATCAGGTTTAGATGATGCACCTGAAATTGCGTCGAACGCACCGTTTTCAAACATGGCGATAATTTGATCAACGTTAGCTGTGCACTCTAAACACCCCAGATAGGCGCCTTCGTTATCACGTAAGGCATAGTAAGTGGTCATGATTTTGTGACCGTTCTGGGTACTTGGAATACTCATCGACTCCTTTTCACCAGCCTTGAAGCTGGCAATCAGGCCCTTGATGGCAGGGAGAATTTTTGCCGGATGAATTTCCGCCAGCGTTTTGCCGATTTGATCTTGAGAGCGAACGTGATTGCGATTCGGTTGATCCGAATACCAGCCAAACCGGTCGTCGGCATCAACTAAGTCCAATTCAAACGGAATCGTTTTGAAAATCTGCTGAAGTTCGGTCAGCGTCAATGTTCCACTGGGAAAAGTAACGTTGGCATCCTTCATAAATGGCTCATCTGACATAAAATCATCCTCCAATATTCACTTAATACCCCTATTATAGTACATTCACAGGTTACTTCAGGAAAATAACGGAAAAAAGACGTAAATAATACTTGCTAAATCAGAACATACGTTTGTATAATAGTTACAAACGTATGTTCGAGGTGAGCATGATGAATTACCAAAATGAACCTCATGGGGTCTTCTTTTTAATCGATAACAAGTCGTTTTACGCTAGCGTCGAAGCCGTGGCACGTGGGTGGAATCCATTAAAGATCAGTCTGGTGGTAATGAGTGAAGCCAGTAATACGAATGGTGGTCTGGTTTTGGCAACATCACCGGAAGCCAAGAAACGCTATCATTTGCAGGCCAACGTTTCTCGTGCTCGGGAAGTACCTCAGGACCCGCAACTGGCGGTCGTCCCGCCACGGATGAATTTGTATATCAAACGAAATTTACAGATCAACGATATTTTTCGACGCTTTGTTGCTAACGAAGATTTAATGCCATATTCCATTGATGAATCGATTTTGGATTTGACTCATTCTTGGCAGTTGTTTGGGAAATCGCCCCGGGATGTGGCGGTTCGAATTCAGAAAACCGTTCGTCGGGAACTTGGTTTATACACAACGGTTGGGATTGGTGATAACCCGGTCCAAGCTAAGTTAGCATTGGATCTTTACGCGAAACACGATACGGATTTGATTGGTGAAATCCATTATTCGACGGTACCAGAGAAAATTTGGCCGGTGAATCATTTAACCGACGTTTGGGGGATTGCGCACCGGACCGCAGATCATCTTAATCGATTAGGTATTCATAACATGTACGAGTTAGCTCACGTGGATCCCTATGAATTGAAAGGTGAGATGGGTTTGATGGGTCAACAACTATACGCCATGGCGTGGGGAATTGACCGGTCACAATTAAATAAGCGTCGCGGTCCCAAGAATGCCAGTTTAGGAAATTCACAGGTATTGCCGAGGGACTACGTCAAGCAAAAAGAGATTGAAACTGTCATCAAAGAAGTGGGTGAACAAGTAGCTTCACGGTTGCGCCACCATCACAAACAAGCTGGCTGTGTGTCACTTGGCATTGGCTTTTCTTACGCGGCCAGTGAGGCAGACGGCCGTGGTGGTTTTCATCAAGAGATGCGAATCGCACCCACGGATCAAAACGGCGAGATTGTTGCAGCATTAATTAGACTGTTTAGAAATAATTGGGACGGCCAAACGGTGCGTAATGTTGCGGTATACACTTCACGGTTGTGCGCTTCAACGGGCTTACAACTGAATTTCTTTGAACCAGCCCAAGCGCAAATTAAGCGCGCCAAAACGGATCACGTGGTTGACGCCATTCGTGACCGGTTTGGCTTCACTAGGTTAGTGTATGCCAGCAGTTTGCAAAAGGGCGGCACGGCGATTGAACGTGCATCATTAGTTGGTGGACATAATGGAGGAAACGCTTATGAATGATGATTTAAAATTAATAACGGAACGATTGGATGCCGGTTTTAAACGATTACCGCAAGTACGGTATCAAGTCCAGATTACGGATGATCCGTATGATAAAACGTATAATTTTTTTCTGAACTATCAACATCGTGGTCAACGGCTAAAGTCCCAGCCCTTGCACAGTATTCGTCAGTACCGCTTAACTTATTTGGAGCAGGTAGTTAAGGGCCTAAGGGAACATACTAAATTGAGTATTGAATATGTTGGTTTCACAGGTCAGCGTTGGCCATCTAACCAGCGCTTAATTCAAAGTAGGCGATTGAACGTTGAGTAAATTACGGCAAATCAATGATGACCAGCTAGTCCAACGTTTTTTCGATCACGATTACAGAGACCGTGGTGTGGTTAAATGGCAGGGGTATTATTTATCTGACCATACAGCCGCATTGAAAAAACAGGCTAAGCAAGAAGCTAAAAAATATCCAGCGAGGACACAGCAATCATTGGAAGAGATGGCTCAATTCCTGAGCGAAGCTTATGCTAAAGGTAAAACTGTTAGTATCCAGTTAAATGAACGGGATTTGAATGGTGAATGTTTGCCTGACATAGTTGGTAAAGTCATTGGTTATGATGATGAGATGGTTTACCTTGAAGGCCAACGTGGAGTGGCGATGGGGGAGATGAGAAATGTAGAGCGTGGAAGCAGGCGCTAAGAGACTGGCGTGAAAAGGGCTTCCGGTAGAAATCCCGAACTTGGATTTTTACCGGAAGCCCTTTACACATAAGTCTCTGCCTGCTGGAACGCGTTTGGGCGAGTAATGAAGTTTGCCTCATTTAGGGCACATTGCCGAAACGTGCTTCAGCAAGCAGACAGCTGCATGTAAAACAGCCCCACCACAAATCCTAAGCCCATGGACTTATGGTGGGGTTGTCTTACACTCCGCTATCTAACCGCTTACCTACACACTCAAACGTGTTTCAGCAGGCAAGGAGCTATGTGTAAGGTGATATTGGCATAAATCCAAACCCAGGATTTTTACCAACATCACCTTACATGACGCTCCTTAACCGCCTGCTTACACACTCTATTCCGGATCCCTCAACGACTTACCACTCTTCATCTGCTTAAATGCAGTAAAAGCATCATCAATCCGCTTAAACTCTTCGTCACTTAATTCAACGTCCAAGGCTTTCACATTCGCCGCCACCTGTTCCGGTTTTTTAGCACCCGGAATTACGACGCTAATGAGTGGATTCTTGATGTACCAGGCCAAAACAGTTTGTGTCACCGTCGCTTCGTGGGCCTCCGCAATCGGGCGAATAGCATCTACAGCTGTGAGGATATTGCCGTAACGTGGTTCTTGGAAGTCCGCAATTTGACTACGGATATCATCGTCTGGGAAGCTCGTGTCTCGCTGGTATTTTCCAGTCAATAAACCACTTGCCAATGGGAAGTAAGGCACGAAGCTGATATTGTTTTCTTTTAGATAGGGCAGCATGTCCGCACCGTGATCCTGGTGTAGCAGACTAAACTCGTCTTCCACTACGTCAACGTAACCGTCGGCGTTAGCTTCTTTTATCTGATCCAGACTGAAGTTGGAAACACCAATCGCCCGAATTTTACCTTGTTCTCGTAATCGTTGGAGTGCACCCACCGCTTCAGCTTTAGGGGTGTCGTGGTCGGGAAAGTGTAGGTAGTAAATATCGATGTAGTCGGTTCCTAATCGCCTGAGACTATTATCAACTTGTTGCGTAATGAACTTCGGGTCATTACGGATGACTTGTTCACCTGATGAAAAATCGTGGGCACCCTTGGTCGCAATCACCAACTGATGACGGTCAAAATCCTTGATTGCCTGACCCACCAGTTCCTCTGAGTGGCCAAGGCCGTAAACGTAGGCTGTATCCAATAAAGTAATGCCGTTTTCAATGCCGGTTTTAACAATGTTTAACCCATCGTCATCATTTAAATTAGGGAAGAGGTTATAGCCGCCAACTGCATTGGTTCCAAGACCTAGTGGGGTTGAGGTCACTTCTGATTTACCAATTTTAACTGTTTTTGACATTTTTGAATCCTCCTTGTAAGCGTTTTAACATACGTCCTTATTATAACCGGTTCAACCCTGTAAAATAAATAAAAATAATATTAGCACTCTACTTGCAAGAGTGCTAAAAAGGTGCTATTATATAATCGTTGACGGGGATATAAGAACTATATTAGACTTGTGTTTAATATAGAACTAATATCTGTCTCGACTGACTAGACTAACCAACTTAATAGCAATCAGCGAGGCACCGTCGACCAGACGGTGCCTTTGCGTTGTGCTTGGGCGTCAAATCACATGGGGGTGCATGTAATATGGCAAATCAATTTAACGATCCATTCTTTAATAACAACATGGATGACATGTTTAACAATCTATTTAGGCAAATGGGTAACGGTGAAACCGCTCGCTACGAAGTTAACGGGCATGAGTTAACACCGGATGAATTTGCACAATACCGTGCAACGGGGAAGTTACCAGACCGCGAACACGAAATCGAAGTGAACGATGCTGGCGACCACGCCGTTAAAAAGGGCGGTATTTTGGAAAAATTAGGTCGTAATCTTACCCAGGAAGCTCGTGATGGCTTGCTGGATCCGGTTATTGGCCGGGATAAGGAAATTCAAGAAACCGCTGAAATTTTAAGTCGACGAATCAAGAACAACCCAATCCTCGTTGGTGATGCTGGTGTTGGCAAGACGGCGGTTGTGGAAGGTTTGGCTCAAGCAATTGTTGACGGCAAGGTCCCTGAAGCAGTTCAGGGCAAGGAAATCTATTCCATCGACTTGTCTTCACTAGAAGCCGGCACACAGTTGCGTGGTTCATTTGAAGACAATATTAAAAACCTGGTTAAAGAAGTTAAGGCTGCCGGTAATGTCATCCTGTTCTTCGACGAAATCCACCAGATCTTAGGCATCGGTTCTACCGGTGGCGAAGAGAATGGTGGTAAAGGATTAGCTGACATTATTAAGCCAGCGCTTTCCCGTGGTGACATCACCGTAATTGGTGCCACAACTCAGGATGAATACCGGAACACCATTTTAAAGGACACGGCGTTAGCTCGTCGGTTCAATGATGTAACCATAAACGAACCATCTCCAGAAACCACTTTGGCAATTCTTAAAGGAATCAAAGGTCTCTACGAGAAGCACCATCACGTCAGTTTGCCTGACGATGTTTTGAAGGCTGCAGTGGACTACTCAGTTCAATACATGCCGCAACGGACATTACCAGATAAAGCGATTGACTTGATCGATATGACTGCAGCTCATTTGGCAGCTGGCAACGCTGGTTCTGATGAAGCAAGCCTGAAGGAACAACTTAAGGCTGCTAAAAAGACCAAGGATGAAGCGGCTAAAGCTGAAGATTACGAAAAAGCCGCTAAAGCCAAGGAACGCGTTAAAAAGTTGGAAGCACAGATTAAGAACGCTGACGACACCACTGAAAGTAACGTGGTTGCAACACCAAACGACGTGGCTGAATCCGTTCAGCGGCTGACGGGTATTCCGGTTGCCAAGATGGGTACCAACGATATCCAGCGTTTGAAGGGGATTGCTGATCGGTTGAAGTCTAAGGTCATTGGCCAAGACGAAGCTGTTGACATGGTGGCTCGTGCCATTCGTCGGAACCGTGCTGGTTTTGACGAAGGTAATCGGCCAATTGGCAGTTTCCTGTTCGTCGGCCCTACCGGTGTTGGTAAAACGGAATTGGCTAAGCAATTAGCGCTCGACATGTTTGGCAACAAGGATGCCATTATCCGTTTGGACATGAGTGAATACAGCGACCGAACCGCGGTTTCTAAATTAATCGGGACGAGCGCCGGCTACGTTGGCTACGAAGATAACGGTAATACGTTAACGGAACAAGTTCGTCGTAACCCTTACTCAATTGTCCTTTTGGATGAAATTGAAAAGGCGGATCCACAAGTATTGACCCTGTTATTGCAAGTTATGGATGACGGTCGTTTGACGGATGGTCAAGGTAACGTGGTTAACTTCAAGAACACGATTATCATTGCCACTTCAAACGCCGGCTTCGGTAATGAAGCTTTGACTGGCGACAAGGATAAAGACATCAGTTTATCCGAACGTCTAGCACCATACTTCAGGCCAGAATTTCTGAACCGGTTTAACGGAATCGTTGAATTCAGTCATCTGACTAAGGAAGATTTGAGTCAAATTGTTGACCTGTTATTGATCGATGTTAATAAAACGTTGGCCAAGAAGGGCATCACGTTGACCGTATCTGACGATGCTAAGAACTGGTTGATGCAGGAAGGCTATGATGAAGCAATGGGCGCACGTCCACTTCGTCGGGTTATTGAACAACAGATCAGAGATAAGGTCACTGATTTCTACTTGGATCACTTGGATGTCAAACACCTACAAGCTGATTTGGTAGATGGTACGATTAAAATCAGTGAAAAATCGGCGGTTACTGCATAATTATAGCCGTCAAAAAAGGGCGCTCACTTACCAGAAATGATAAGTGAGCGTCCTTTTTTGTGCTGTTTTGAATTCTGCCCTGAAGTAAAGATTGAAGTTAGCACAAGTATTTGATTCAATGTATCACGAGATTGATGAGGACGTGTTTGCAATGCCTACACGCCAGAAATTGATGGCGGATTTGAAAGTAAAATGCCATTTACAAGCACTGATTATCGACGACTAGATCGTAGAGACACTGAATATCTAGTAGAGCTGTCAAAAGACCTCGACATTATTGCTGAATTTGCTCTAGATAGCTAAAATCTGTAGTAATCACGATATTGCCAGAACAACGCTATTGCACCCAGCATTATTAGTATTGATCGCAATACACGATGCGTCATGGGAATGAGAAAGCAGCACAATTCGTACACGTCGAACAAGATAATTGGCATAAAGATTGGCAAGATATAAAGCTTATCTTTGATCTTTTTGAACATAATGCACCTCAATGGATATTATTTGGTGATTTAAGCTTACCATTTTGGGCTAAAAACGCCTAGATAATAGGGGAAATCGGTACAAAGTGATACAAATGTAGTGAAAAACGAGCAGAAATGATAAGTGAACGTCCTTTTAACTCATTGCGGGTCCCAACTACCCTTGAATAGTTGGCTCTTCAATTCTTCAGCCGTGAGTTTTTGTTTTTGATCAAATCCTTTAAATGGTCGGATAGTCTCCAGTGCTGAATTCTGATACCGCTTGGCCCGGGTTAGTGCGTAGTCCTCTAGAGAATCGTTTTTAACGTGGGTCATTAACCGCGCGCTCGGTGTGGTATAAGGGTTCTCAATCCGGTCTTCGAGATCTTCTAGTTCTTCTTGATATTCTGGCCCCAGCTGGATTTGGTTGGCGTACATTTCCAGCCGGCGCATGAGAGCCTTGGCCTTAGCCTGGAACTTAGTGACTGAAGTAGGTTCCTCTTCCGAAACGATTTCGTTCATTTCGTCGGCTCGCTTAATGACCTTTTCGACTTCTTCCGGGTGTAATGCCGGCGTCATGATGAAATAGCTGGCCATTAATCTTAGAAAACGTAACGTTCCAGTTCGAACGCCCACTGAACTGCTGGGATCCAAGTCTAGCATTCTCAGTTCCAGATACTTGACGCCAGTTTTTGGTAAGTCCTTTAAGTTAGAGTTACCCTTCAGACGAATAGCACCGTGAAATTCATAGTCGGAAATTAATGTCCCATCCTTGGCACCTTTTTCAATCCGGTCGACATAACGCTGTACACTGGTGTAATCACCTTTGAATTTTGTACCAAACCCGTAGACACTTTGGCGGATACTTCGCACTGGGTGGTCGGGTCCCTCATTCTTATCAAAATAGCCGGCTTCAGCGATTGGACTGGCACCGAAGAGGTAGGTGATCAACCAGCGATAACGATTAAATCCCTGGGCAATCACAGTGTAGAGGTAGTTTTCTAAGTCTACTCGATTGGGAAAACGGTCTTTTAGATGTTCATATACCAATTCAAAAACGTGGTCATCGATACTCAGGTTAATGTGGGCACCACATGGCGTTCCAGCTGCAAAACCGTGCCGCTTGACCCATTCGTGCAGATAGGCTTCCTTATCAGGTCCCATTTTGGCGAGTGGAATAGTTGATTTATCCTTGGGTAAACGTGGTGGCATCGAAAGTGGCCACAAGAGTTCACCTGGTGAAAGCGCAGTTCGCAATGCGTTATTCAAACTAAATAAGTAGTGCATCGCATCCAATGCGTGGCTGGCAGGTGGCGTCACCACTTCCGACATGGTTTCCAAGAAATCATTGGTGATCCACGGATTAGTTCGTTCATCGCCAGCACCAGCCGGATAAGGCTCCTGACTTAACTCTCCGGTTTCATCAACTCGCTGCATTTCAATTTCTAGCCCCATGGTGAAATCCTGTGTTTTCGCCACTGCTTCATTATCAAAAATTAATTGCCCGATCTCGCTAAACATCACGAGTTACCCCCTATGTGTATCTGATTAGATTATTAACATTCTATGAGAAAACATTATTCCTTAGTGTACACTTTTCTAATAATGTAGTACAGCAAATTCGGTAATTAATTTGTTAAATGCGGTAACAATGCCGGACTAATCGCTTGCGGTTAAGTCCTGTAATCGGTATGCTAAATGCAATGAAAGCGCTTAATTAGAATGGAGGCATTCATATGAAAGTCATCGTTATTGGCGGCATCGCAGGCGGACCATCATTTGCCACCCGGTTTCGGCGGTTAAATGAACAAAACGAGATTGTAATTCTGGAGCGTGGGGAGTATATCTCCATAGCCAGCTGTGCGTTGCCGTACTATCTAGGTGGCGTTATTACTGATCGCGATTCGCTGATTGAGCGGACACCAGCAGTGCTGAAACAGAAAAATAACATTGATGTGCGGGTACATCACGAAGTTACCGCCATTGATCCCAAACGACACGTGATAAACGTAACTAATCTGGATGCCGATGAACAGTATCAAGAATCCTACGACAAATTGGTGTTGGCAACTGGTGCTAG
The DNA here is from genome assembly GCF_012641075.1 of Secundilactobacillus angelensis. Taxonomy (GTDB): domain Bacteria; phylum Bacillota; class Bacilli; order Lactobacillales; family Lactobacillaceae; genus Secundilactobacillus; species Secundilactobacillus angelensis. Next base: position 205,173 of record NZ_JAAXLJ010000001.1, read on the forward strand.
ACCGGTTTTGCCACCAATCAAGGGAATCGAAACGGCGACCAACGTATTCACGCTACGCAGCTTGGCCGATGGTGATCGCATTAAGAATTATCTCCAGTCGGAAAATCCTAAACGGGTTACCATTCTGGGCGCTGGCGCAGCGGGTATAGAACTGTCTGAGAATCTACGTCGAATCGGAATGACTGTTACCTTAGTGGACCAAGCTGATCGAGTAATGCAACCCTATGATGGTGAGCTAACGGACTTTTTGCAGGAAGAACTCGTTAATAATGGTGTCGATGTGAGACTGGGTGAAACGATTGATTTAGTTGAAGAAAATGGTCATGAGCTTCATTTATCTGATGGTAGCGTGCTCACGACGGATATGCTGTTGGTCGTTGTTGGCGTCACACCCAACAGTGAGTTAGCTGGGAATGCCGGCTTACAGTTGTCGCCAGATGGGCACATCATTGTGGATGATCAGCTCGCAACATCAGCCACTGATATTTACGCCATCGGTGATGTGATTGAAACCACTAGTCGCATCACTGGACTGCCCGTTGCCAGCATGCTCTCCAGCGCCGCCAACCGTCAGGGACATTTACTGGCTGATATATTGAATGGGGAGCCATTACGCTACCCGGGTTTCGTGGGCGTTAGTGTTGCCAAGGTGTTCAATCTTACCGCTAGTATGGTGGGTTATTCGGAGCAAACCTTGCAGGCAGCAGGTGTCACGAATTACGATAGTTTGTTTATTACGCCTTTTGATCACGCTTATTTCTATCCGAATGCCAAACGACTGAATATTAAAGTGCTGTATGAACCCGATACTGGCAGAATTCTAGGAGGCCAATTTGTTGGTGAAAACGGTGTGGATAAGCGAGCAGGGGAACTGTCTGCAGCAATCGCAGGTGGGTTGACCATCGACGATTTGCCAAGCATCGAGTTGCCGTATTCACCGCCATTCTCAGCACCAAGGGATCCGCTGAACCTGGCTGGGTATGTCGGCATTAATCAGCGTCAACAGGCCAATCAAACGGTGCGGTATCGTGACTTAACTGAGCCGGAAAAATGGGCTGGTACCTTCCTGGATATTCACGAAGCGGGAAAACCAGTCAGCAGTAAAATCGACTCAGATTTGGCAATTCCCTTGACCGAACTTCGTGACCGGTTAAATGAAGTTCCAACTGGACACACCGTTTACATCCTTTATCGCAAAGGGCTAGGACCTTACAATGCCAGTCGAATCCTTGCTGGCAATGGCTATGACGTGAAGATAGTAACAGATGACTAATAAAACAGAAGGTGTGACACAACTCGGTAGATTCCAGAATATAACATAAACGAGCACCATTCCGATGGTCTTTATCGGGATGGTGCTCGTTTATGTTATATGGCCGGAATCTGAGTTGTGGAACAGGTTAAGGCAATATGCAAGTAATGAACTAAAGCAAATTCTGGGATGTGTGTGTCAAGAAATTTAACTAAATCCTTGTCAGCATAGACTTATGTTACAAACCTGTTTAGTATTGCTACAAGTTATCTAAAAACTGACGCACTGCTTGTATCCAGTTAGCAATCCAATCAGAATGCAAACTTAAGATCACCAAGAGCAGCGAGAACACAAACATGAGCACTACCATAATCAGATGTAACTTGCGTTGTCGCATGACAATTGCGATATATTCGCGCATCACGGCGTTTGGCAGGAAGAAACCGGCTGTTTTTGAACCGATTCCGGCAGCTTTTAAACCAACTGATCGAGCAAAGATGGCAGCACGGAAGGTGTGATAATTGTTGGTCACAAAAATCGTTTTCGGTTTCTTGATTGGAGAGTCGTCAATAATCTTTTTGGAAAATTGCATGTTTTGATAGGTCGTTTTCGAGGTCGTTTCGGCAAGAGCGTCATTAACAGCAACTCCGTGAGCAACTGCATACTGACGCATGGCTTCACCTTCAGGAATAGTTTCATCGCCACCCTGCCCGCCAGAAAAAATCATTTTGGGGGCGTGATCAGTTTTTTGTGACTGACGTTGATAGAATTGAATCCCTTTATTAATCCGTTGTGCCAGCAGTGGAGTGACCTGATCCCCGTTCATTAAACCAGCACCCAGTACGATGATAAAGTCTTTATTGTGCCGAGGCCAATAAAGCTGGTACAGCACCAGTACGGTGAGGTAATTATAAAACCAGAAGATGGCATATAGGATACAAAGTGCTGGAAAGGTAGTGAACAGATCAGCCCAGAATACGGGCAGATGGTTACGGATAAGACTGGTAAAAAACGGTAATAGCAGAATGCCAATCCCTAGATAAAGCGTTAGTGAATTGGCTAATGAGTGGCTTTCTCGACGCCAAACGAGGGCTGCGTTCCACAGCAGCAAAATGGCTTGAAGGGAGAAGGCCAGGCCGATACAAAACACCACAAACAAGAATAAAAAACCAACTGGATAAATAATGGCATTATTGTCGGTACTCAGAATCGTAAGTGCTAGAGCTAACCAAAAACTGTAGAAAAACAAATTGAACCAAATTCCGTTACGCAACCAGGTCCGATTATATGTATAACTGGTACCAAAGATAATCAAAAATAATGTGGTAATCAGCCAGCCAACTTTGACGTAGAATAAATAATCGCCTTGCAATAAAAACGCCTCCTTAATCGTTAAATTAAGTATACCTTAAAAATATAAAGCAACGTTAAAATCACCGATACCTTGGTATTTTGGCTGGAGACGCTTATACTAGAAAGGCTGGTTTTAACTTAGACATTAAAACCCAAAATGACATAGAGAAAGGATTTTTATTTTGGAAAATCAAGCCATTCCGAAAAGGACAATTCTAGCTATCATTGGCGCGGGGTTAATGGCGTTTTGCGGTGTCCTAACAGAAACATCGATGAACGTTACTTTTCCAACGCTGATGAAGCAATTTGGTCTTTCCATGAGTGTGGTTCAGTGGCTATCAACCGGTTATCTACTGCTGGTTTCACTGACCATGGCAACTTCGGCGTACATTCAACGCCGGTACAAAATTCGTAGTATCTTTATTTTTTCAGGAGTGTCATTTATCGTGGGCAGTTTTGTTTGTGCCATGGCACCCAACTTTATCACCTTATTAATTGGCCGACTGATTCAAGCCCTCGCGACGGGTTACGCAATTCCGCTATTATTCGCGATTATCTTGCAGCAGATTCCCGTTGCCCGCTTGGGTGTTTTTATGGGCCTTGGCGGCATGGTGGTGGGGGTCGCCCCTTCACTTGGCCCAACTTACGGTGGGATGAATACCTATCTGTTTACTTGGCGCGAAATTTTCTGGTTCATCTTACCCATTGTTGTGATTGCCGTTCTGCTAGGTAGCTTTACCATTACACAGAAGATGAAGACGCGTCGTGATACGTTCGATTTTCTCGGCGTGATCCTACTGGGCGCTTCCTTCTTCTTGATTGCTGAGGGCTTCACGGAAGCGGGCAACTTTGGCTGGCTCAGTATTCAGTTCTGGGGCTTTTTAATCGCCGGTTTACTCGTTATTGGCTTGTTTATTTATCATTCACTTCATTCCGAACGTGATTTGCTGGACTTGGCGATTTTTAAAACACCGACTTTTGTGTTGAGTATTTTGCCTTACTTCCTGATCCAGTTGATGAATATTGGTATTTCGTATTTATTGCCAAATTACAGCCAGCTGGTGTTTGGTGCTAACTCGCTAGTCGCTGGTTCAGCGATTCTATTGGGGAGTCTTGTTGGCGCAATCGTTCAACCAGTGAGTGGTCGGCTTTTGGATTCACACGGAGCCGGGTACCCAATTCGTATAGGGAGTGTGCTGATTGTCGTGGCGATGGTGTTATTTGCAGTATTTGGCCTGCACTTAACGATTCCAATGATTGTTGCTTTCTACACGATCTTTGGCCTAGGCTTTGGTTTTAGCTTTGGTAACGTGATGACCAATGGGATTCAGCAGGTAGATGGCAAATTACAGCAGGATGCTAACGCCGCTTTCAATACCAGTCAGCAATATGCCGGTTCAATTGGAACTGCAATTATGGCTGCCATTCTGACGGGTAGCCAGCACAGTCATTCGCATTTGTCACAAGCTGTGCTGTCAGCTCGTGGTGGCGCCCGTGATTTTATCCTGTTAGCCGTTCTGGCTATTGTGGCCTTCGTTTTGATTATGATTAATTTTCGGAAGCAAGCGAAAAAAATTAAGGTTTAAAATTTTTAAGCCAAATATAGGTAGCAAAAAAACATTTTAGTTGTGCACAAAACTTTTTTACACAAAACGGTTGACACTGATTGGTAAACTCGCTATAGTTAGCATCATTAAATATCGATGAGAAATCACTGAGAAGATTTAAGGAGTCGGAAGCAAGAAGTTTACAGAGAGCGTCAGGGACTGTGATGACGTAACGTCTTGTTTCTCAAAGTTAAATCCGAGTGATCGGGTGCGCCCACTATAGCGCCAACGTTATGCCGAGTCGACCGGCCGTACGTGAGTGGTTGTGTTTTTTGCACAACAAAAAAGGTGGTACCGCGCTTAAGCGTCCTTTTAGAAAGTTCAATCTTTCTGAAAGGACGCTTTTTTTGGCCAGAAGCGCGGGAACATCAACTCATCGATATTAAACACATAGAAATGGAGGAATAGCTAATGAGCACACATAAAGGAATGATCGTCATCGTAAGTATCGCAATGGGGATGATGAGCGCCTTATTAGGTGGCTGCGCGTCGACCGTTGTCGGTGGAGCGGGCGGCAATACCAGCAAAACACTGAAAGTAACTATTCCTGGAGAACCCATGACGATTGACCCCAACAAGTCCATTGAAACGAATGGCGCGGCAGTCATCAGCCAAATCAGTGAAGGAATTTACAGACGTAACGCGGATAACAAGATTGTGCCAGGCGTCGTTGAGAAAATCGTTAAGCCAACTGAAAATGGGACCAAGTACACTTTCACAATTAAGAAAGATGCTAAGTGGCAAAATGGTGATCCTGTCACTTCGCAAGATTTCGTAACATCGATGCAACGCAATGCCGATCCCGCTACTAAGTCGCAAGCAACAACGGATACCCAATACATTCAAAACTTCGCTGCTGTCAATAGTGGCAAGATGGATAAGAGTCAACTGGGGATTCACGCCGAAAATAGTCGCACCTTCAGCATCAAACTTTCTCGACCAGTACCCTATATGAATTATGAATTTGTCAGCTACCGGCCATTAAACACAGCGGCTATTAAGAAATTCGGCAGCAAGTATGGTTCAAGCGCGGATACGACGGTTGCCAACGGCGCTTACATGATCAAGGGCTGGACCGGTTCAAATGATTCTTGGCACTACGTTAAGAACCCGCACTACTGGGATGCTAAAGACGTTAAGATTTCAAACATTGACGTTCAAGTCGCTAAGGATGACAACACCGCGCAGAACCTGTTTAATTCCGGTACCGTGCAAGTCACCAGCATTAATGGTCAGTACGTTAAAGCCAACGCTAATAATAAGTCCGAGGTTGTCACTAAGAATGGTCGGAACAACTACATTTACTTCAATTCTAAGCGGCCAACGACAGCTAACGAGAACTTCCGTAAAGCCGTTAGCATGGTGATTGATCGAAAAGCACTCGCTGATAACGTGCTCCAGGATGGTTCTACAGCTTCCACTAACATTGTGCCAAAGGATTACGCTAAGGACCCGACTAATGGCAAGGACTTTATCGATGAAGTGGGTGATCAAGCACCAACGGATGTGAATAAAGCGAAGGATTACTGGACTAAGGCTCAAAAAGAGATTGGTAAGGACAAAGTCAGCATCGATTTCTTGGTCGATGATACCGACACCGAAAAGAAGGTTGCTGAATACGTTCAGGGCGCCGTTGAAAAGAATTTGAAGGGCGTTACGGTTAATATCGTCTCAGTCCCTCATGGTACCCATGTTTCTCGCGACTTTACCACCGACTTCGATATCACAACAGTTGGCTGGGGCCCCGATTATCCAGATGCCCAAAACTTCTTGGATGGGATGCAGAGTCAAAACTCAATCAACTTCTCAAAAACCAAGGATGATCAATATGATGCACTGATGGCGAAGGTTAATGATACGAACAAGTACTCAGCAGCCCAACGCTTTGAATTTGAAAAACAAGCAGATAAACGTTTGATGTCAATCGCGGCGGTTGCACCAACGTTCCAAACCGCACAAGCTCATTTGGTTAATAAAGACGTTGGCGGTCTGAAGTGGGACACCTTGTCGGGCGCTTCAGGACAGTTGCAGTACGCTTACTGGAAATAATTACATAGAAGCTGGCTTCAAGCCGCTTCTCTGAGGTACTCAAGCTTGGGTATGCTTGGGTATCTGAGATAAGCGGCTTGGGGGAAGCTGCTGGACAAAAAGAAAGGTGGTGGTTGATATGTCATACGCGTTAGTCTCAACTCAAGATGATGGTCCGTTACAGTTAAAAAACTTACATATAAAGAGGAGAAATTATTATGACAAAAATCAACTATACCAACGCAGCAATTTACAACCATGACGCACAGGACTTTGAAGCTAATCACTATGTCGTAGTCGATACGGAAACGGGTAAGATCGTTGAAACTGGTGAAGGCACGGTCAGCAGCGCCGTTCAAGTCGATGAAACAGTGGATATGAAGGGTAAGTACATCATGCCGGGGATCATGAACGCTCACACCCATATCACCAGCATTCCAACCTACTGGTGGCGCGATGGCGAAGAGGACCGGCATTCAGATTCTCGTGAATTTAACACCATGTATGCCATTCAAAACATGAAGGACGCTATCAACAACGGGATTACTTACATTCGTAACGTTGGTGCTGCTTATGATATCGATATCGAAATTAAGAAAATGCAGGAAAAAGGCATGATCAAAGGACCTAAGGTGATGACATCCGGCCGGGCATTTACCATGACTGGTGGTCACGGTTCAGGCAGCGGTCATGAAGTCGACGGTGTGGATGAAATGATCAAGGGCGTTCGTACCGCCATGAAGAAGGGTGTCGACAACATTAAGCTCATGGTCACTGGTGGCGTGCTAAAGAACGGTGAAACACCAGATGATATTCAGTTTAATGAAGACGAAGTAAGAGCTGCCGTTGTTGAAGCTCACCATAAGGGCAAGACGGTTGCTGCCCACGTTCAAGGGGCTGAAGGCGTCAAAGAAGCTGCCCGAGCTGGTGTTGATACCGTTGAACATGCTTTCAACATTGATGATGAAACCATCAAGATCTTTAAGGAACACGGTACGGCTGTCGTCCCAACGATGAACGCCATGTACGCGATTTATGAATACGGCGAAAAGACCGTACCAGAGTGGGCACGGCGCAAGGTTATTGTGAACATCGAGAAGCATTTCGCAAGCATTACCAAGGCAGCCGCAGCTGGAATTCCAATCGCCATGGGAACGGATGCTGGGACACCATACAACGGGTTCCAAAGCGAAAGTGCTTATGAAATTCAACTATACGTTGATAAAGCGGGCATGACACCTGCTCAAGCTATTGATACGGCTACGATCAACTGTGCCCGGGCCATGCACGTTGATAAGGAATATGGTGAAATTGCAGTAGGTAAATACGCCGACTTTATTGCCATGGCCGAGAACCCAATCGAGGATATTTCAGTTATTCAGCACGAAAAAGACGTTTATCAAAACGGTGTGAATGTTCACCGAGCAGTTGCGCAGGTTGAAGCTGGGCAACAAGTATCGAGTGAGATGGAAGCTGTTGGTCGCTAATAGTTGAATCGTCGAAAGTCATCGCCAAGTGCGGTGGCTTTTTTAGTGTTTTGAAAAGTTACGGCAACTTTAAGAATGTTCCCTTGATAACTTCTCGATTAGGTGATTGCACTAGGAACTGGTAAAATAGAGGCAACTTTAAGGTAGCATTGAAATGGAGGAATAAAAATGATTACAGGGATTATTATTGCAGTGGTTGTCGTTATTTTAATCATTGCTTATATCAGCGCGTATAACGGTTTGATCAAGGGCCGGACTTACGTACAAGAATCTTGGAGCCAAATTGACGTTCAGTTAAAGCGTCGGAACGATTTAATTCCTAATTTAATTGAAACGGTGAAGGGGTACAGTCACTACGAACAAAGTACCTTGGAAAAAGTCGTTGGTTTAAGAAATCAGTTGGTGAACAGTTCAGGTGAAGACCACCAACAAACGATGGCAGTTTCTGATCAATTGAGTAATTCATTGAAGAGTATTTTCGCAGTGGCTGAAGCTTACCCAGATTTAAAGGCCGACCAAGAATATACCAAGTTAATGGAAGAATTAACGAATACTGAAAACAAAATTGCTTACTCACGTCAGCTGTACAACTCAAGTGTTGCCAGCTTTAACCTGAAGATCCAATCATTTCCAAGCAACATTGTGGCGTCAATTCACCACTTCAAAATCAGTGAATATCTACAAGTTCCTGAAGAAGAAAAAGCAGCACCAAAAGTTTCTTTTGATAAATAAGCGGGGATGACAGCAGATGTTATACGAACAAATTGCGCAGAATAAACGGCGCACGATATACGTTCTGACTGGGTTTGTCATCTTAGTGCTGGCTATCGGTGCAGCAATTGGGTACGTCTTCTTTGACAGTTATGTCGCTGGGCTGGTGCTGGCACTGGTCTTTGCCGGCGTGTATGCCGCAATTATGATCGGCAATTCAACCAATATTGTGATGTCTATGAATCACGGTCATGAGATTACAAAAGAAGAACAAGCACCGGAGTTGTGGCACATTGTTGAAGACATGGCGTTAGTTGCTCGGGTACCTATGCCACGGGTGTTCATCATTGATGATCCTAGTCCTAACGCATTTGCAACCGGGAATAGTCCGAAAAACGCTGCGGTGGCTGCCACTTCCGGTATTATGGAACGGCTAAACCGTGAAGAATTAGAGGGCGTTATGGGACATGAAATGACCCATGTGCGTAACTACGATATCCGTCTGCAGACGATTGCGTTGGCGTTGGCTGCTGCAATTACCGGGATGGTCAACTTAGCTGGAAACTACTTCTGGTGGGGTGGCGGCGGTAGACGCCGCAGCAACGACAATGAGGGCGGCAACATTCTCCAGATCGTCATGCTAATCGTGTCAATCTTACTGGTTATCTTGGGTCCAATTGCCGCCACGATGGCGCAGATGGCCTTATCCAGAAACCGAGAATACTTGGCGGATGCAGGTAGTGTCGAATTGACGCGGAACCCGCAAGGTCTAATTTCAGCATTGCAAAAAATCTCAACCTCAGAACCAATGAAAGAGGCGGATCCAAGCAGTGCAGCGTTGTATATCTCGGATCCAACGAAAAGAAAAAAATCGCTAACGCACCTGTTTGATACTCACCCCCCGATGGAGGAGAGGATTGAGAGGTTGGAAAAGATGTAGAGCGTAAAAGAGCTCGTTTAGATTCCAGAATATAAGCAAATAAGGTAGGGTCTCCCTGGTTCTGGGAGGCCCTACCTTATTTGCTTATATGGCCGGAATCTGAGCTCTTTTGCGCGTTTCGGCTAGGTGAAAGATTTCACTTATATGGCCGGAATCTGGGCCCTTTTGCGCGTTTCGGCTAGGTAAAAGATTTTGCTTATATGGCCGGAATCTGAGTCCTTTTGCGCGTTTCGGCTAGGTAAAAGGAGCGCATATTCTCTCACACAGCCAGAACCCAAATTCAGACCATACCATTAAAAAATTTTCCATTCGCCACCTCACTAATAAAATGTTAAGATAATAACAATCCAATTAATAATCAATTAGAAAAATAGAGGTGCTTAACATGACAAGAAAAATCGGGGTAATTGGTATGGGTAACGTTGGTGCAACTGCCGCCCATTATATTGTGGCGAACGGTTTCGCTGATGACTTAGTTTTAATCGATCTTCGCGAGGATAAGGTGAAGGCCGATGCCTTGGACTTTGAAGATGCAATGCCAAATTTACCAGTACATACTAATATTACGGTGAATGACTATTCTGCATTGGAAGATGCGGATGTCATCATTTCAGCCGTTGGCAATATCAAATTACAGGATAATCCAAATGATGATCGATTTGCAGAACTGCCATTTACGAGTGAAGCAGCGAAAAAAGTGGGTGCACAGATCAAAGCTTCAGGGTTCCATGGCAAGTTAGTCGTGATTACGAACCCGGTTGATGTGATTACGTCAATTTACCAACAAGTTACAGGGCTGCCTAAGAATCACGTTGTTGGTACTGGGACATTGCTGGATTCGGCACGGATGAAGCGGGCAGTAGCCAATGAGTTAAACATCGATTCTCGCTCCGTTGTTGGCTATAACTTAGGTGAACACGGTAATTCTCAATTTACAGCTTGGTCAACGGTTCGGGTGCTTGGCAAGCCAATTACGGAAATTGCTAAGGAACGTAACCTTGATTTGGATGAATTAGATCATCAAGCACGGATCGGTGGCTACACGGTGTTCCATGCTAAAAAGTACACTAACTATGGGGTCGCCACGGCAGCGGTTCATTTAGCTAATACGATTTTAAGTGGTGCTGAGACTGAAATGCCGGTTTCTAACTACCGTGAAGAATACGGGACTTACCTGTCGTACCCAGCCATTGTCGGTCGGGACGGCGTGCAAGAACAGCTGCAGTTAGATTTAACTGATGAGGAACTTAAGAAGCTGCAAATTTCAGCGGATTATATCAAGACGAAGTTTGCGGAAAGTACCAAGTAATATCAGTCACTTATACGAGCAGCGGTCGATCCAGTAATGGATTGACCGTTGTTTTTTCACTAATAAATAATATCAGTAGAGATATAGCGCAAAACCTGATATACTACAATACTTGTGACTAAAATTCGTGGGAGGCGATCTTGTGTCGGGGAAAGTAAAACGTGCTATCTTGATTTTGATTTTGAGTGAATTTCTGGTCTGTTTAGGGATTGGACTAGTTATTCCAGTTATGCCGTTCTTGCGTAATCAACTCCATCTGTCGGCTTTTGATATGGGGGTCATGACGGCTTTATTTTCCTTTGCCCAATTTATCACCTCCCCAATAATCGGTAAAATTTCTGATCGGGTAGGCCGTAAGCCAATTATCGCGATTGGGCTGGCGCTCTACGCCGTTTCAGAAATCCTTTTTGCGTTGACTAACCTCTTGGGTATGTTTGATATCGCCCGTGTGATTGGTGGGATTTCGGCTGCCATGGTAACGCCCACTGGAATGGCACTGGCCGCAGATATTACAACTAAGCGGCAACGGGCTAAGGTGATTGGCTGGTTATCAGCCGCCTTTAGCGGTGGCCTAATACTTGGCCCCGGGATCGGTGGCATCTTGGCCGGTGTCAGCTACAAGGCGCCTTTTTGGTTCGCTGGCGGCTTAGGACTGCTCAGCACGATTGCGTTACTCTTCTTATTACCGAATGATTCTGAAATTGAAAAACCAGATCAAATTACCAGCCAGAAAACAAACAATCTCATGACCGGCGACTGGCATGATCTATTGATTAAGCCTGTTGTTCTACTGTTTATTTTGATTCTGGTTTCATCTTTTGGGCTACAAGGATTCGAAAGTATTTACAGCCTATTTGTTAATGAAGTTTTCCACTTTAGTATTGCTAACATTGCGTTAGTGCTGACATTGAATGGGCTAATTTCGTTAGTCTTTCAGGTGATGTTATTTGACCGGTTGGTGGTTCGCTTCAAGGAAACACGACTGATTCGGATCTGCTTTTTCTTTGCTCTCATTGGTACGGTTTGGATCATTTTCGCCCACAGCAAGATTGAAGTGATTATTGCGACTCTGATTGTCTTCACGGCCTTTGATCTTTTACGTCCAGCAATCACGACGCTACTCACTAAACTTAGCGCGAAGAACCAAGGCTTGATCAACGGTTTGAACATGTCCTTAACCAGTGTTGGTAATGTCATTGGGCCACTGATGTCAGGGGCGTTACTTGATATGAACACCCATTATCCATACGTTGTTGTGGCTGGGTTCCTGGCAGTCTCGTATTTAATGGCGTTTGCTGTTAAAATTAAACCACGTCATCTTGCGTAATGGAGGGTCATTGTGAAGAAAGCAGAGTTAGCGAGTCAATTTGTCAGCCAGCATCAGCAGCAGTTCCAGTGTCCGGTATGTGGCGGTCCAATCCAATCAGTCATTGATCAATCGTTAAAATGTGAAAATGACCATAGTTTTGATATCTCCAAAAAAGGAACGCTTTTTATGATCAACGCGCCGGTAAAAACGGAGTATACCGACGAAATGCTACGCTACAGACAGCAAATGCTGACTGCGGGATTTTTCAAACCAATGTTAGAGAGGGTTGTTGAACACGTTAAACATGGTGGCATCGTATTAGACGCTGGCTGTGGTGAGGGCACGACAACAAAGTGGCTAGCACAGCAAAATGCTAACGACGCCTACGTTGGTCTGGATATCTCTAAACCCGCGATTAACATTGCCGGTTCCGGTGCCATTAAAGAGCCGCAACCCTTGTTTATGGTTGGTGATTTAGCCAAACTTCCCTTTGGTGATCAACAGGTGACAACCATCGTTAATATTCTGTCACCAGCCAACTATCAGGAATTTGACCGCGTTTTACAGCCGGGTGGCAAACTAATCAAAGTCATCCCTAACAGTCAATATCTGAAAGAATTACGTGCGCTGATTTATCCTGAAGGCGAGCACGCGACTTACGATAATTCACCGGTGAAAGACCACTTCATCGCACAGTATGGGAAGGTTGATTTTACGCCTGTCCACTATGAATTTGACCTGACGCCAGGACTGTTTAAGGCGTTGTTTGAAATGACACCGTTGACGTGGCGAGCAGCTGATCGAAAGACTGATATTTTACAGCAAGGCCTAACCCATATTACAGCGGATTTTGAAATTGGTATTGTCACCAAATAAACTTAAAATATTCAATCTGGGCTCCATGGCATTTGCAGGTAATCACTGTAAATCCATGAGGCCCTTTATTTTTAGATACTTATCAATTAAATTATAAAAATATAATAAAAAGATACTGCTTACAGATGGTATTTCAAGATATAAATTGGTATACTAAAGGCAGAACATGAAAGTAAACTACTGTCTGATTGAAAGTTAATTTAGGGCGGTGATTTTGCGTCAGCATCTCATGAAGGGGAATGCTTGATGGTCATCAAAATTTTTTGGGGGGCATTAAAATGACAAAGCAAATCATGCAAAAAAAGCATAATCGGGTACTACGGGATAGTGCTCAAGTAAAAGAACACTTTAAGATGTATAAAGTTGGGAAGACATGGCTTTTTGCCGGACTGTTCACGATTTCATTGGGTGCCGGGCTAGCTGTTAGTCACCAAAACGTGATGGCGGATGTTTCAGATTTAACTGAACCAACCACGACGCAAACGGTAGCTCAACAAACTACTTCACAGACAGATACCGCCGCAACTAGCAGCGATACGCAATCACAGGAGTCAACGAACGCACAGACTGCTGGAGATACTACGGAATCAGCAACTCAAACAGGGACAACAAATGGTACAACTGCAACGGCTGCCAAAACAAAGGCTGCTAGCGTGCAAACCACTAATTTAGGTGATGTTACTGATCAAAGCACCATTGATCAAGCTAAGGCTACTGCTTCGGCAGCATACGCCAAGACGGGAACACCACAACAGATTACTGCTGTGGCTGGGACTCAAGGAGAACCGGACACCACAACTGCCGAGACTGTTGAAACACCCACAGTTACGGTTGAAAATAGCACCAAGGTATACGATGGGAAAACAGATACTCCTGCTAACTTTAACGTAAAGCTTTCGGATAATTTGACGGCACCAACAGATTGGTACGTTACTAGCACGAGTAACGAATATTTAGTGTCTGCCACATCAGCTGATTTAGATTTAACACAGGTCAATCAAAACGTTGGCACTTATGATATCACCTTAAGTACCGCTGGTTTAGCACGGCTTAATGCGGTTCAGGCTAATCAGGATAAAAACCTGACGTTGACCACTGCAGATGTAAAGGCCGGTCAATTAAGCATTACCAAGGCACCAGTTGCGAGTGGTTCAGTGACCGTTGAGGACACCTCAAAACCATATGATAACGATGCTTCAACGGATCCAACTAGCTATAACGTTAAATTGAATGATGGTCTAGTTGCACCAACTGGCTGGACTGTTAACAGTGATGGCACATATACCGTTACCGTAGCTTCTGGTGATTTAAACGCTGATATTACCAGTCAAGAAGCGGGAAGCTATAAAGTGACGTTATCCGCTGCCGGATTACAAAAAATCAATACGGCTAATGCCAACTACGATATTACTGCTGCGCAAGTAACAGCAGGTAATTTTAAGATTGCAGATAATACAAAGGTTTCTGTTGGCGTGGCTACAATCTCAGCTACGAATCCCGCTTTGCCTTCTAGCCTAGCAGTGTCTGTTCCGAGAGCGGAAAAAGTGCCCGATGATTGGACGATCAGTTACAATAATGCTGGCGTAGATAGCATCGTTTACAGTGTTCCGCTAAGTTACTTTGATTTCAGCCAAGTTGATACTGGTACGCTGGGGTCACACCCAATCACCTTGTCGAATGATGCCATTGATGGCTTAAATGCTTCAAATACCGCCGACATGAAACTGTTGAGTACTAATATTAAACCAGGTGCAATTATCGTAACGACGGCTGCGACCAATGCACCGCACCGTGGTTTATCCAATTTTGGTGGCGGTTTTCCCGATGGATTTGGCGATGGTCATACAATTCTTGGCGATGGGGATGGCACTCAACTGACCTTGGGCTTTTTCCATGGAACCGCGGGCGAATTTCAAAACTTTACGGATGTTGTGATTATCCCGGCTGGAATGACGGTGGCTGATGCGCATACAACAACGGTCAATGGTCAAACCGTGATGACTTACACGAAATCAACTGACCCAGCAAATAGTATTAAAGAACAAATTCAACCCGTCTTAGATCAACGCGGTGTTACTTATACGGACTTTAAGGTGACTCAATTAAGTGATTATAATAATCGGCAAGCCTTTGCGGTTCAATGGGGCACTGTTAACACTGCCAATCAAACGAGTCAACTTGATTCAAATACATTTTATTCAGTCAATATCATGGTTGATCCCGATGTGAGTGACGTGACAACCGTCAACTATGGTAATTTACAAGGCGAAAACGACGCCACTATCCTTTATGCCACCGATTCACCTAATTTGACTGACGGCAAGTACGTTTTGGATTACGGGGGTGCGTTCCCGAATAATCCGGTAGTTGCGACTGCGCTAGGTTTGTCTAATTTGGTAACCCTGGGTGACACGTACAATGGTTCACAATGGGCTGGCCACTTTACTATCGTTCATACACCAGTACAAGACACCTACCAGCTTATGGATGAGTCAGGTACGCAACAAGTGGGGGCTGCTGTTGCCACACAGGGTAAGGTTGGAGACAGTTATAATCCATTAAAGGTTGTTCCTGCCCAGTTTACCGCTGCGGATGGTACTGAATATGTATTGGATCAAGCCAGTGTTCCTACTGAGCAGACTTTTAATGCCAGCACAGCTAAGATTACTGCCGGACAAACTGTTTTGACGGGAGCGACCTACACCGCCAAATACAAGCAGGTTATTAATACGACAACTAATCAAGCAAAAGTCAGCGACCAAACAATCACCTGGGGTGCAACCACACCAGCTAACTACACGTTTACGCTACCAAGTAACTTAACGGCACCAAGTAACTGGACAAGCACGGGTAACAACACTTATACAGTGAGTGTTAATGATGCTGATTTAGATGTCTCTGATATTAAAAATCAAGTGGGTAGCTATGATGTTTTACTTTCAAATCAAGGGTTAGCTGATTTAGCAGCTGCCAACCCAGATTATCTTTTTGATAACCAAATCAACGGTGTGGGCAAATTAAACGTGATTGCGCTGAACATTCCTGTAACAGTTGAAGATACGGCGGGACAGCAGCTTAAAGACCCACAAACTGTCAGTTTAGGTACGAATCAAAAGGTAGCTGGTGCCGATGCAGGGCTTGGAACAGATTACCCAACGAGTCAGTTAAACACCATCACCTTTAACTACGCCGACAATGCGCAAAATACGACTGGTATTAAACAAGCTACCTTAGTTGTTAATAAGGCTGATAATACGATCACTCAAACCACCACTTACTTAGACAGTAGTAAACCAGCTTCAACCACAACGATTACTGCAGCTGAATTAGGTGGGTCTGATGCCGGTGAAGGTCTAGCGCTTCTGCTAAATATGGATGAAACTGGATCCGTCATTGGCTTTGGTGTTAAACCTCAAATTACGTTTGCTCAAGCAACGTCACTCAGTGCTTATGCCTCCGTCAAGGTAGTGTATAACCAAAAGGCTAGTGCTACTGTCACTTATGTTGATGATGACAATAACGGCAGTGTGGTTCCTGATACGGGTACTACCTTGAATGGCTACATTGGAGACGTATTGCCTTCTCAAGTGACTATTCCTGAGAACTATGTTGCCGCAAGCACCGATGCATTACCAACTACGGTTACTCTAACAGCGGATGATAGCGATAACCTCACCATTCATTTGAAACATCAGTTAGTAACTGATACTACTGGAAACATCACCAGCACGCAGACGGTTAATTACGCGATCAATGGCGGTGATTCTAGCAAGACACCGCAATCCAAGTCACAAACGATTACTTGGCACACGATCACCGATAAAGTGACTGGAACGTCCTATGCCACAGCACAGGCGGGGTATGCTGCTGTGAATACCCCTGACATTGCTGGCTATACGCCTAACAAGACAGTTGTTAACGCTGACTATCCTGGTGTCATTAATACCAGTGACATTAAGGACAGTAGTACTACTGTCACTTACACGCCTAATAAATCGACTACAACTATCACCTTCACGGGTTTGCCAGCATCTAAGACGCCTGAAAATAAGACCATTACAACCACCACGGATGAAGCTTATACCTTTGATGATATTCCGACCATCCCTGGTTATACAGCAAATGTGACTGAACTTACCGGGCTAGGTAAACCAACTGGGGACACTCTGAAGGTAACTTACAAAGCGGACAACAATTCTGCCACCGTAACGTACGTCGATGATGTCACTGGCACCATAGTGGATACGGATACTATTACTGGAGTGACTGATCAGACGGGTACTGTTAACTTCACAGCGCCAGCTAATTATGAATTTGCTAAGGATCAGGCTAACAGCGGTCACTACACCATTACACCTGATGATACTGATGATATTACAGTGCATTTAACACATGAAATTGTTTATGGGACTCAAGAAACCCAACGAGTCATTCACTACGTTATTGATAATCCTAATGCTGAATCAGTTCCACAGACACCAGCAACGGTTTCTCAAACAATTAAATGGCAGACTGCCAAGGATCAAGTTACGGGTGAAACTGTCGCAACCGCCCAGAATTCTGTTCCAGCAGTTACAATTCAATCAATTGAGGGTTACACTGCTACGATTGATGGTCAAACTGCTACAGAAGTATCGCAAATGTATGCGGGTGCGACGAATGCGGACAATCTGCAGGATACGGATGTTACCGTGACTTACAAGCCTAATACGGTAACTGCAACTGTTCAGGTCCCTAGCAATAAGGGGGATCAACCTGTAACGGGTGTATCCGGTCTTGTGGATAATCATGTTCAGGTTACGGTACCTGATTTACCAGGTTATTCGAAAGATAAAACAACCGTAACAGCAACTGTGCAAAGAGATGGCACGATTACGGTCGATAATCCAGCAACTACTGGTAAGGTAACTTACACGCCAAATCCACAAAAGATCAATGTTCAATTCGTTGATGAAAATGGACAAAGCTTAGGCACCACTGAATTGACCGGTGTATCCGACGGAACTGTGGATTACCAGCCAGCGTTTGAAGCGCAACAAGACCTCTTGAATCAGGGTTATACCTTGAAGGAGGGCAACAATAACGGTTTGGCCAATGCTAAGACAACTTATGACCATGACGATGCAGCCACCCCAACTTACGTGGTTGTCTTGAGTAAGGTCAACAATGTCAAAGTAACGGCCAGCATCGTACCAACCGACGGTGACGGTAATGCCATTCCAAATACCACGCCAACGTCAGTGCACAACTATCCAGGCACAAGTGTGGCAACGCCCGACATTCCAGGGTATACCACCACAACTTCAACGGTAACGGTTCCGGACGGCCGTGATGATAATACGATTAACGTGGTCTACACGCCGAATCCACAAAAGATCAATGTTAAGTTTGTGGACGAAAATGGACAAAGCTTAGGGACCACTGAATTATCCGGTGTATCCGACGGAACGGTGGATTACCAG
>NZ_JAAXLJ010000010.1 GCF_012641075.1 Secundilactobacillus angelensis
TAGAGACTGGAGCCTAACGGGAGAGAGACAAAAATCCTGGGCTTGGATTTATGGTTCTCTCCTGTTAGGTGCAAGTCTCTGCTTGCTGAAGCCCAACTAGGCAATATCACCGAGATTCATAATCTGTACTACCGCATACCCCAAAATTCTCCCAGGTTGCTATCGCACCAGAAAAAACTTATAATTTTATGTAATATTAGAAACCGCATTGGAGGAAACGACATGGTCACACTTACGATTCTTTCAACTAGCGATACGCACGGCTTCATTTTTCCAACCAATTACGTTAAGCCCCGGGCACACATGCCCTTTGGCCTCATCCGAGCTGCAACGGTACTGGCCTCCGAACAAGAGTCTGCACCGGGACCAGTAATCACCATTGATGATGGTGATTTTTTGGCTGGTTCTCCGCTAGCCTACTATGTCGCACGGGTGCAACCACACTCAGATCCGCAACCGCTGATCAGAATTTATAATCAAATCCATTACGATGCCGAAATTTTAGGGAATCATGAATTTGATTATGGTACTGATTATTTGGAACGTGCTCTGAATGCCAGTGATCGCCCAGTTGTGAATGCAAATATTCTTGACGGTTCCGGTCGGCCGCTATTTGGCCAGCAATACCGGATTATTGAACGCAATGGTGTTAAAATTGCCATTGTTGGGCTCACCACTCGTGCCGTTCTGCAGTGGAAAAATCATGATAATGTGAGCGAAGATGTTCATTTTCATACGGCGGTTTCAGTGGCCAAAGAATTAGTCCCATGGCTAAAGAAAATAGTTGATGTTGTGATTGTCTGTTACCACGGCGGTTTTGAACGCAATTTAAGGACTGGTAAATTAATTGAATCACTGAGTAACGGTGAAAACGAAGCTTATCAACTGCTCTCAGAGGTCAAGGGTATCGACGCGCTAATCACCGGCCATCAACACCGAAAACTTGCTACCAGCGTTTTCGGTGTACCAGTGACGCAACCTGGCTATCGCGGAGAAGCAGTGGGCAAAATCGTACTCAAACTCGCCCCATCACCAGATGGCGGATACGTTGTAGCTGATAAGAGCGCCCGACTAATTGAAACTAAAGATGCAGAATTTGACCGGAACATTGCAATCTACAGCCATCAGTTGGATAAAAAAGTGGACCACTGGCTGGCCGAACCCTTAGCCCAGATAGATGGTGACTTGACCTTCAAAAGCGCTCAGAAGGCCAGAATGAAGGAAACTGCTTATACCGAATTCATTCAGCGTGTTCAGATGACAACCATGGGAGCAGACATCTCTGCGACTTCACTCTTCAATAATGAAGGCCACGGGTTCGAAAATCCCATCACCATGCGCAATATTATGACTAATTATGTCTATCCAGACGGCCTCGCCTTAGAGTCCGTGACGGGCAAAGAGCTGAAGGCTGCCCTTGAAAAAGCTGCCACTTATTTCACGCTTAATTTAAATCATGAAATCGTTGTTAATCCCGCATTTTATTCACCGAAATTACGCCATTATAATTATGATATGTACGAGGGTATTGACTACCGAATCAACGTGGCAAAACCCGTTGGTCATCGCATCGACAAACTGCTTTTCAAGGGGCAGCCCGTCACTGATGAGCAGACTTTCAAGTTGGCATTAAACCGTTACCGTGCAGGTGGTGGCGGTCACTACGATATGTTCCGTGCCGATAAAATCATTTCCGAAAATAAAACGCCAATGAGCCAGTTGATTGCTGACTATCTCAGATCTCACTCCGTTATTAAAGCAACGGTAGATCATAATTTTGAAGTTGTTAACGAACCGGAATGAAAACGAAAAAGCGCTATCCCACAAAATAGGATAGCGCTTTTTAGCTGGACACTCTTATAAACGTGTTCAAACTCTACGCACGTTTCTTTTTCTTCTTTTTACCCGGCTTATCACCAACGTATTCAACGGCTCGTAATTCACGAATCGTTGTTACCTTGATTTTACCCGGATAGGTCAATTCGTTTTCAATCTGGTTCTTCACGTTTTCAGTCAATTCTTCACTGGCCTTGTCGTCCAAAACCTTTGGCTGTACAACGATACGAATCTCACGGCCAGCTTGAATAGCATAACTTTCCTGAACGCCTTTTTGGTCATTAGCGATCTTTTCCAGGCTGTGAAGTCGATTGATATATTCTTCAACGGATTCACTTCTGGCACCAGGACGTGAGCCTGAAACGGCATCCGCAATGGCAACCAGAATTGAAATTGGCGAAGTAACTTCGACGTCCCCATGATGAGAAGCAATCGCGTTAACAACGATCGGGTCTTCACCATAAGCTTTGGCCAAAGCCACCCCAAGTTCCACGTGAGTTCCCTCAATTTCATGGTCAATAGCTTTACCGATATCATGCAGCAATCCCGCTCGTTTAGCAACACGAACGTCCATGCCTAATTCAGCAGCCATCACGCCAGCCATCTGAGCCACTTCAATGGAGTGATTCAATACGTTTTGACCATATGAAGTTCTAAACTTCAATCGACCAATTATTTTCATAAAGTCCGGGTGCATAAAGCCAATCTTTAACATGCTAACCGTCCGTTCACCAGTCTGGCGAAGGTCTTTAAGCACTTCATTTTGAGCAGTTTGCACCTGTTTTTCAATTGCAGCGGCCGTAATTTTACGGGAAGCCAACAAGCTCTCAATAGCAATACGCGTAGTCTCACGCCGAATCGGATCATGGGTACTGATCAGCAGTAAGTTCGGCTGCTCAGGATCAAAGACCAAGTCGGTACCAGTCAGTGATTCCAATAAGCGAATATGCTGACCATCACGGCCAATCAACTTGCTCTTAGTCTCATTGGTCGGTACCAGAACTGAGTGTTCTGCGTGCTCACGAGGCCAGTCGACTGGTCCGCGCTGAATCGATTCAATAATCAGATTACGAGCAGCTTTGTCCGCCGATGCCTCAGCGTTATCAGTTAACTCACGGACCGTGACATCCTCTTCCTGCTCAAGGTTCCGAGCAGTTTCTAGCCGAATGTGATCCTTCGCTTCGCTGGTGGTTAACTCAGCTCGCTTAGCGACTTCATTTTGACGATCAACGAATAACTGACGCGCCTGACTCTTGGTTTCGTTTAGATGAGTCTGGTCATCATTCAGCACAGACTGCGTTTCTTCAATGGCTGCCTGCCGCTGATTTAGCCGTTCTTCCATCTGCTTCAAAGTAACCTGACGCTGTTCAGTCCGTCTTTGACGGTTCTCGGTCTCTGTCTGCTGATCTGCCAGCTCGGCTTCTGTTGATTGCCGATCCGCTTGAATCTTTGCTTTCGCTTCAGTGAGATATTTTGTTGCTTGCTGTTCCGCGTCTTTTCGCGCGGACTCCCGAAGTGCCGCTGCCTGCCGGGTTGCTTCATCAACTTCGCGCTGGTGCTTTTGACGGCGAACAAGAAATCCGCCCAGCACTCCAATCACGAGGGTAACAGCCACGATGATTGTTTCAATCATGTCGGCACTTCCTCTCAATTTATAGTTTCGATATACGTTTGTTATTATACGCTATTACGCGTCATTTCTAAAGCTACTGGTCAGGTAAATAACCACTAAACCAGCCGCGTTGATAACCAGAACGGCCCACAAGACCAAATCCGAGCTAATTAATATGCAGGTCATCGCTGATAGGCCGGCGCCCGCAATAAACATCGCCATTGTTGCAGCCAGCCATAGAAACTTGGAACAATCAGCATGATCATGATCAATTAACCAGTGATACAGTGCCACCATCATATTCTTAGTGTTCCCCGTCATAATGCCATTATTGACCGTGGTACCCTTTACTTCGCGAAAACTGGTCAGTTCATACCCTGAAAGCCAGCCCAAAATAAAAATCATTACCAGTTCACTGAACCATTCCTGTCCCAGCGAAACAATGAGCAGTGTCACGGCCACGACGCCCATCAGCCATAGGTAGCGCTGCCTTAAATTGGGTTTATGATTTAGCCAGCTTAAAGCAGCCTGTGCCACAAAACAGCCCAGTGCAAACCCGATCCAAATCGGCAGGCATACCCAGGCTTCGCTAAAGCCGCCACGAGCAAACTTCACCGCAAAAACAATCAGATTACCAGTCTGCGCGCTGGCAAAGGTTTCATTATGAGCGATATACGTGTACGCATCAACAGCTCCCATAGAGAAGGTGGCTAGAAATGTGAGCCAGCTAAACGATTGACGATTGGTGGTCATCGTAACATCCCCTTAAAAAGGTTTCTGGCTAGATTATATCATCAACTAATGAAAGTACCGGTCCAGAAACGCTTTAACGGTATTTCGGTACAGTGCTGGCGCGTGTTCGTATGACTTGGCGTGCTTCGCGCCACTGACTAATAGCAGCCGTTTAGGTCCCTTATCTGCTCGATACAGCGGATAAACCATCCGGGTTGGCACGAACGTATCATTAGTCCCGTGAATAAACAGCATCGGTTTATGATTTTGGGCAACCTGTTTCAGCGCGCTAGCCTGCTTAAAGGTGTAGCCGTTTTTGAGGTAATTAATACCGCTGACCACAGGTACTAACGGGTATTCCGGGATATTGTACATTGATTTAGCCTGGTATTTAATTTCATCGTAAACACTGGTATAGCCGCAGTCTTCAATGTAGGCTTTCACCTGTTTAGGCGTCTTTTCACCGCTGACCATCATGGTAGTAGCACCGCCCATACTAGTTCCGAACATCACTATTTGTGATTGGGAACCATTTCTCCGAATGACCTGCTTGATCCATTTCAAATAGTCTAACCGATCAGGCCAGCCGTAGCCGATGTAGTTCCCCTGACTCTTACCTGCACCACGATCATCTGGTAACAGTACGTTGTACCCCAACTCGTGAAACAACCCTGCGTATTCCCCCATTTTGTCACTGCTGCCACCAAACCCGTGGGCAATAACAATGGTTTTCTTGGTCTGTTTACTGGCTGGCACATAATTGGCAACTAATTTGAGGTGCTTAGTCGCTGAAGTTTCGTGCCAGACCAGCTTCTTCGTCCCGCGGTACCAAACCTTCTCACGGTATAACGGGTCACTCTTCTTAATGGCATTACTATTATTAATAAACGTTTTTTTACCACGGGCAACCGCCATACTATAGAAGTAATATCCCGCTGAACTGATTCCGATACAAACCACACCGACTACGATCAAAATTCCAACCAGCCAGTGCTTTAAATGCTTATTCACTTTCCCTGCACCCCATTCTTCTAAAGTATACGGGGTATATCATACCATATGGTTCGCCCCTCTTAAATTAAGCGTCGTTCCAGCGTAAAATAAAAACTCAAACCCACAAAACGCTCCGTTAGGTATACAATAGTACATAAGAGGTGATGTGCATGTTTTCCGAACGACTCCGGGCGTTGCGCCGTGGTCAGGATTTAACGCTGGGCCAGTTGGCAACCGCCTTAAATCAATTATTTAAACCAGATAAAGAACACCAGAATACCGCGGCTCAAATTGGTAATTGGGAGCGTGGCATCCGTGTACCTTCCTATATGGAAGTCCGTAAGTTAGCTGAATTTTTTGACGTTACAATGGACTACCTTGCCGGAAAATCCGAACGTGATGAATACGATTTGGATCGCCTATTTCTGTCCGGTAAGGAACTAAAATTTGGTGACAAAACGTTATCTTCCGATGACCGTTACGCGATTTACCAACTGATGAACGGCTATATTCACGGCCGTTCTCGTCGCTTAACTACCGATGATGAAGATACGCCCATTACCCACCAAGAATCACTGGAACTTGGGCTTGATACCGATAAACAACAATAATTTGAAACGCGTCATTCGGTTTTTTCGGTCGAATGACGCGTTTGTGTCTGGGGGACTCCTTTTTGAATCCAAAACAAAAAAAGAAACTGCTGAAGCGCGCACGCAGCCAGCACCTTGTTAAACCATCCGGCTACATTGCTGCCATGGAGCGATACAACGATTTGTTTGCTAAATTTCCAACCATTAAACTGCTGATCAATAACGTTCTGCAAGCTGACCGGCTGCTTAAACAGGGCCTTTTACCGCAAACCCTACCGAAACTTTTGCTGCCTGATGATACTCAAGACGTCATTTTCAAACAACTCAACGAGACATTTCCAGTTGGTGATCCTGAAGGCGATAAACTCTGGAACCAATTATCCGACGCGCTGCCCGATCTGGACAAGAAGTTACGCAGTTTTCGCGATTATTTAGAAGACACCTATGGCATGTGGGCCTACATTTCGGCACCGGTTGCCAAAGATTTGGCTGACTTTGTTAACGGCCGACCGGCACTGGAAGTGATGGCTGGTAACGGCTACGTTTCAAAAGGCCTACGCGATAATGGCCAAACTGTGATCACTACCGATTCCAAGGACTGGACCAAGGAAAACGAAACCGGCAAACACCCCGTAACTGAAGTCGAACAGCTGACCGCCAGTGAAGCATTTACCAAATACCAGAGTCAAGTCGATGTTATCATCATGGTTTGGTCGCCAGATGGGCTGGATATCGACTGGAAACTGCTGCAGCAGATTCGGGCTGCCGACAAAGATTACGACTTTATCGTCATTGGCGAAAAGGATGGCGCAACCGATTCAAAGATTTTCTGGCAGAACGCCAAACTGCCAGATACGCCTGAGGTTAAGGCACTGAATAAGCACTTCAATCAGTTTGACCTGATTCACGATCAAATCTATCTCGTTAAATAAAAGAAGCTGAGAAATTAATTCTCAGCTTCTTTATTCGTTCGTAGGAGTAAATTCAAATTAAGCTTTCAGTTCAACCTGCTTACCCGCTAAATCAAGGGTAATTGGGTCACCCGACAAGAGTGTTAATTTTGTCCCATTTTGATCGACTCGAACTTGGATTGAACGGCCCCGGAACTGGATCCGGAACTGATAACTGTTCCACTTCTTAGGGAGGAAGGGTGCGAAGTGTAATTGATCCTTGCGGACCCGCATACCAGCAAACCCTTGAACGATAGCTAACCAGCCACCGGTCATAGAGGTAATATGCAACCCATCGACCGTGTCGTTATTGTAGTTATCCAGATCCAAACGAGCAGTCCGTTCATACATTTCAACGGCTTTATCTTCATAGTGAAGATCCGAAGCCAAAATAGAATGGATAGCGGCGGACAAACTTGATTCGTGAACCGTTAATGGTTCATAGAAATCAAAGTTAGCCTTCTTTTGTTCCGGCGTAAAGTCATCGATAAAGTCCCAGACACCTTGCAAAACATCGCCTTGCTTGATATAAGGTGAGCGCAGAATCTTATCCCATGACCAGTGCTGGTTAATTGGTAACTGATCAGCTGGAATGGAAGAAACCGGCTTAATGTCTTTGTCCAAAAAGCCATCATGCTGGACGAAGATGCCAAACTTCTTATCTTCTGGTAAATAGAAGCGGTCGACAATGTCTTGCCAGTGCTTCTTTTCATCATCAGTAACAGCTAATTTTTTAGCAACTTCTGGTGAAACTTCCTGCAAGATTTCCAAGGTATACTTCAGCGTCCACTTAGCCAAGTAGTTCGTGTACCAATTGTTATCAACGTTGTTTTCGTACTCGTCAGGACCAGTAACACCGTGGATCATGTACTTTTGATTACGTTCGCTAAAGTGAACCCGATCAGCCCAGAACCGAGAAATTTCGGTGAGGACCTTACTGCCTTCGTTTAAGACATAGCTCTTATCGCCCGTGTAGCGAGTGTAATTATAAATAGCAAAGGCAATATCGCCATTCCGGTGAATTTCTTCAAACGTGATTTCCCACTCGTTGTGACATTCAATTCCGTTAAAGGTCACCATTGGGAATAAGGCACCTTTAAGGCCTTGTTCCTTAGCGTTAACATAGGCACCATCTAATTGCTGGTAACGGTACATCAGCAAACTACGTGTCACTTTTGGATCCGTAATTCCCAGGTAAACGGGAACGGCAAATGCTTCGGTATCCCAGTATGTGGCACCACCGTACTTTTCACCGGTAAAGCCTTTAGGCCCGATATTCAGGCGGCTATCTTCACCATAATAAGTAGAGAACAGCTGGAACAGGTTGAAGCGAATCCCCTGCTGCGATTCAGTATCGCCATCGATTTCAACGTCCGACTTTTCCCAACGGTCAGCCCAGATCTTAGCATGGGCAGCAAACAAATCATCGTAAGAAGTGGCCGTTACCTTTGCACTAAGATCATTCATCGCTGCTTCCAGTTGAGCTTGCGTATCGTAGTCGCGAGAAGTCACAACGGTGATACGCTTAATGATCGTGGTACTTTGGTTGGGTTTTAGTTCACCGCTAAATTGGTTGACAACTTCTTTGTCGTTTGGCTGATCAACTTTTTCCGCTGCTAAGCCGGTTTCGTTGGTCATCTTAACACCAACGGTAAACCGCGGCGTGCCAAATGGATTTTCTTTGGTAATGGCAACGATTGCGCCATCGGTTGTATTCTGTTCCGTTTTAAGAACGTCCCAGAACCGTTCGTCATAGTTAGCGTCCTCGTTTTGAACGTCCGCATCCATCGCTGACTTAAAGGTAATCTTGACGGCATCGCTACTCTTGTTGGTAGCAGTGACGCGAATACCAACTAACTCTTTGTTAGCGACACTGATAAACCGTTCTAAGTTTAACGCAATGGCGTGACCGTTCTTGGTGACTGTAAAGGAACGGGTCAGCTTGGACTGCTTCATATCGAGGTTTAATTCGAAGTCCGAAACTTTATCCTTTGCTAAATCGATGGGCTCACCATCAATCAAAACGTTTAGTTTAATAAAATTGATGGCGTTAATAACTTTACCAAAATACTTAGGGTAGCCGTTCTTCCACCAGCCCACCCGGGTCTTATCTGGGAACCAGACACCGCCAAGGTAAATTCCCTTTAAAGTGTCTCCTGAGTAGTCTTCTTCAAAAAAGCCGCGCATTCCCATGTATTCGTTACCTAAACTAGTCATGGATTCTTGAAGACGCTTGTCTTCAGGATCTAATTGATGAGTAACAATATTCCAGGGGTGACTTCAAATGTTCGTTTCATATTAGTCCTCCTTGATTACTTACGTATTGTGTGTGATAAAATTCCTTCAAATTAGTCTTCGGCATCTGCTGGTTCTTCTTCAGCATCAGACTTGCGAGCCCAAACTTCCTTCACAATGCCAACACTTAAAGCACCGAGAATCATGAAGATTCCTGAGAGCAGTAACATCGTTGGCATGTGTGAACCTAACAATGGGAACAGGGCGAAACTAGCAATCGAAGCAACGATTTGCGGCAAGCAAATACTGCTGTTGAACAGGCCCAAGTAAGTCCCCATGTTTTCTGAATCTTCGATGGCATTGGTCAAGAAAGTGAATGGGAAGGCGTTCATAGCAGCCCAGGCACATCCAATCAGGATAAATGAAATGACCAACGTATATTTATCATGAATAAAGAACATCGAACCGAAACCAATACCACCCATGATTAAACTCAGTGAGTAGTACAGCTTGTGGTGGTTGTTGCCAACCCGTGAAAGAACCAGTGCCCAGATAACGGCAGCAATGGCTTGAACGGCTGACATCACACCGTACCAGTTACCAGCAGCTTGATAGCCTGCTGAGGCAACGTTGGCTGTATGCCAGACGTTGTCAGCAATGGCACCAGTTGAGTAGGTCCAAAGGTATTGGAAGCCCATCCAGCAGAAGAATTGAACCACGGAAACGGTCCAGAAAATCTTTGGCGCGGTCTTTAATGCTTCAAAGATACCCTTCTTTTTGCTGTCATCAGCAATACCATGATACTTAGCATAGGTAACTGGATCGTATTCTTTAACCCGGAAAACCGTTAGTAAGCAGCAAAGTAACAGAATAATGGCACCGGCATAAAACGACCAAACAACTGAGTTAGGAACGGTCCCCTTCTTAGCCACGTTAGCAATTCCCAACGCGGTCAAAGCGTATGGAAAGATACTTGCTAATAAGGCACCGGCGTTTGATGCGAAACTTTGAATCGAGTAACCAAAACCCTTTTGCTTTTCGTTAACCATGTCACCAATCATCATCTTAAATGGCTGCATCGCAACGTTAGATGAAAGGTCCATGAACAGCAACGTAATGGCACCAAACCAAAGTGCGGCCAGCGATCCATAACCGAAACCAAGACTACCAGCATTTGGCAGCAGGAACATGACAATCATGGCAACTACGGCACCAATCAATAAATAAGGGATTCGACGACCTAGTTTAGGCATCCAAGTCCGATCTGAGAAATAGCCGACTAACGGCTGAACAATCATCCCAGCCAGCGGTGGCAGAATGAAGAAGAAACCTAAATTATTAGGGTCAGCACCAATGGTTTGGAAGATCCGCCCCATGTTAGTGCTTTGAAGTTGAAACGCCATTTGCACGCCCAGAAACCCGAAATTGATCAGGAAGATAGTGCTCGTGGGTAATGATGGCAATAAGTCTTTTTTGGGTGCAGCCGCTTTGGCTGTCCCATTTGTGACATCAGATGCTGATTGTGCCATATTGAATTCCTCCTCAAAATAGATTAAATAATTGCAAACGCTTTCTACAAAAACTATTATGCAACCGTTTCCACTTTGATGCAACCGGTTGCATTAAGCTTTTAAAGAAAAGCGAAATCAGAAATTCCGCCCTAGCCTATTCTGGTGGGCTTCAATCCAATTTCACTTTTTTTCAAAAAAATTGACGTTTAATGTGCTTTTCACTGCTAACTACACAAGCACGCTTAACCCCGCTACATTAGTTGTTTCAGGCAACTTACCGTTCAATCGTAAAGGGGATTATTTCTGATTTTTTATCTGGATCCATAAGCACACGAACAGCTGCTGCCCCCATACTTTGGGGATAGAGTTCAACAAAGCGAACCGAAGGCCCCATCAGCAGATTATTGGTTCGATTCCGGTTAAAACAAATCAAGGGAACACTCCGATCAAGGTGCCGCCACAGTAGCTGATAAATCATTTGTCCCAATGTATCATCAGCGGTCACGATACCATCGATGGTCTGTCTGGTCATCAAGAATTGTGCCACGGCATCATCCAGCTTCATTTGACCCTTTTCGGATATTTTTAGCACTTCAGAAGGAATGTTTGCCGCTGCCATCGCCTGTTGAAACCCTAATCGCCGCTTGCGCTCGAAACCTTGCTCTGGTTCAGATTCTACAAACAGCGTCCGACTGGCGTTAAACTTTTTCAGCATATATTCACCGGCCTTTTGCCCCGCTAACTGATTATTGTTATTCACAAATTTCTCGTCGTCAGCATTGGGATCCCCAATGACTACGTAGGCCACTTTTTGGGCTCTTAATAGCTTAATGATTGGGTCGTTTTTCTTGGAATATAGCAACACGAAGTAACGGATCAGCCCCTGAGTGATCAGTGCTGAAACGTTGGCAGCTAATTCTGCCATCGTATTGGCAATCGCCACTGACAACACACCGTTTCTCGGCCGTAATTCTCGGTTGATGCCCATTAAGATATCAACGTAGAACGGATTAGCAGCTGAACTCATTTCACCAGGCGGAAACACAACCCCAATCGCGTTAGAGACACCATTGGTTAAATTCTTAGCGTTGTAGTTGGGCAAGTAGCCCATTTCATCAGCGATTGCTTTGATTTTATCCCTGGTCTTCTGACTGATCTTGGGATGGTTATTCAACGCACGGGACGCTGTCGACACTGACACGCCGGCACGCTTAGCAATATCTCGAATTGTAACCATGGCGACCCTTCCCTTCACTTTTCTCCATTGTATCAGAAAACTAACGATTCGTATTGAAAGTACCAGGGATACAAAAAATTATGAGGCGTTCATTCCCCAGAATTTTTTAAACTATTTCAAATTTTCACAAAATGTCCTTCACGCTATAACAACGCCTTCCCAAACATTGTTACCACGCGTTATCAATGACTAATCAGCCATTGATAAATGTAAAAATGATGCAATTTCACTACTTGGAATCGACTTGATCTTAGGTTGTCCGATGGCCGTCAGATAAACTAAATTCAAGTGTCCATGCCGGTTCTTCTTGTCGTTTTTGACCTTGTCTAACACAAGCGGTGAGGTCAATAACTCATCCGTTACCGGCAAACCAACAGCCGCAAAGCGATCGCGTAATTTTGCGGTGATGCCCTTTTCCGCTAAACCAGCGTTTTCAAACACTCGCATAATTGCTACGGTCCCAATGCTGACTGCTTCGCCATGACGCAGGCCGCCATCAGCCAACGCTTCAACCGCGTGGCCAATCGTGTGCCCAAAGTTCAATAACTGACGAGTACCGCTTTCCGTTTCGTCAGCCATCACCACCGACGCCTTATAGTGAATCGAACGTGCGCTCAATTCTGGCGAGTGGATAATCAAATCAGCCGGACTATTAATGGTCTCGATGAGTTGCCAAAAGTCACCACCTTCCAGTGCGGCGGTCTTCACGATTTCGCCATAACCTTCAACCAAGTCACGCTGTTTCATGGTGGCTAAGGTATCCGGATCAACAATCACTAAATCTGGTTCGTAAAAAGCGCCAATAATATTCTTAATGTTATCTAAATCAACTGCGGTTTTACCGCCTACTGAACTGTCCACCTGTGCCAACAATGATGTCGGTATTTGGATAAATGACAGTCCTCGCATATATGTGGCAGCTAGTAAACCAGCCAAATCACCAGTGACCCCGCCACCTAATGCGATAACACTATCGTCACGGTTAAAGGCATCGTTAGCCATTTGCCGTGCCAAATCAGCCAGAACTGTCAATGACTTTGAAGCTTCACCAGCTGGAAAAACGTAGCGGTGAACATCGAAGCCGGCCGACGTTAACGAATCAGTAACCTGTTTTTGATACAACGGTGCCACATTGTCATCGCTGACCAGCGCAATTTTTCGTGCTGACCACTGTTTTGAAACCAGTTCACCGACCCGTTTTAGCAGGCCGCGATCAATTAATACATCATACTTTGTCTCTGGTAACGTCACAGAAACAGTTGTCATTCTAGCGCCCCGCTTCCGCTTGTTCTTGTGGCATTTCCGTTAATAATTCACGAATAGCAAATGCTTTGTCGGATAATTCTTTGAATTCGTTTGGCTTCAAAGCTTGCGGACCATCTGAAAGCGCGTGAGCCGGATCATCATGGATTTCAACCACTAATCCCGAAGCACCCGCTGCAACACCAGCTAAAGCTAACGGTGTCACGAATTCAGTGTGACCTGAAGCATGGCTTGGGTCGATGATCACTGGGTAATGGGTCAGCTTTTGAAGTACTGGCACAACGCCAACATCCAAAGTGTTCCGGGTGTATTTGTTATCGAATGTTCGGATACCGCGTTCAGCAATCATAATATTGTGGTTACCACCAGCAGCAATGTATTCAGAAGCGTTTAAAATGTCGTCAACCGTTGCTGACATCCCCCGCTTCAGCATGACAGGGATATTGGTTTTACCAACTGCTTTTAATAGTGAGAAGTTTTGCATGTTACGGGCACCAATTTGGAAAATATCTGTGTATTTAGCAACCAGTTTAACGTGCTCGTCATCCATAACCTCGGTCAGAACATCCATGTTGTATTGGTCGGCAGCCTTGCGTAAGAACTTCAGGCCATCTTCGCCCAATCCTTGGAATGAGTATGGTGAGGTCCGTGGCTTGTATGCACCACCACGGAGAATTGTTGAACCATTGGCTTTGGCAACCGCAGCCATCTTCATCACGTGTTCTTCTGACTCAACGGAACAAGGGCCAGCCATCATTGTAAAATTATCACCGCCGATGATGCTGTGCTTTGTTTTAATCACTGTATCTTCTGGATGAAACTCTCGGCTACCTTGAACTGCCTTTGGAACACTGTCGATTAATTCAACGGCGGCAACGCGTTCGCTATCCGATAAATCAGCGGCTGTAATACCTTGGACAGCTACACGATTATTATGGACAAAGACATCATTAGTATTTCCGAAGTGCTGCTGAAGTTCTGCAATAGTGGTTTGGTCGTCATTTTTTAATACAATAATCATATTTATCATCCTCACTTTTTGGTGTGTTCTAATTGTTGTGTAATTGCGTCTTTAACTTTTTCAATTGGCATTTGCTGATGTGTCCAGCGATTAAAGGAATCCGCTGCTTGCTGTACCAACATGCCAAGACCGTTCATCGTACGACATCCTTGCTGCTTAGCCTGGGCTAAGAATGGTGTTTCAAGCGGTGCATAGATTACATCGGCAACCATCTGTCCGGAATGAAGAACTTTCATTACCGGTGGTGAAACTGGGCTGCGTTTATCGTCTGCCATACCAAGATTAGTGGTATTGACAATAACGTCGGCCTCCTGAAGAACTGCAGTCATTTGAGCCTCATCCTCATATGGCAATACTCGAATTCGATCCGACCAACCGGCTAATCGTTGCTTCAATTCATTAAACGTACTGTTTTGCCGCTTAAAGACGGTTACTTCAGCGCCTTCGTTGGCCGTTGCTAGGATAATTGCTCTACCGGCACCACCAGCTCCTAACACCGCTACTTGCTTACCTTTCACATTGATCTGCTCATCCCGTAATGCATGAATGAACCCCTCACCGTCCGTACTGTCACCAACTAAATGACCCTCTTGGTTAATGACGGTGTTAACGGCCCCCAGTTGTTTAGCCACCGGAGTCAGCTCATCGAGAAATTCAATAATTTGCTGCTTATATGGCATCGACACGTTAATACCTAGAATCGGCAGCGCTCGCAGCGATTGGACAGCGGTTTTGAACTGTGACTGTTCAACGTCGAATGCGAGGTAAACGCTGTTGATGCCTAAAGCTTGAAAACTCATATTGTGAATTAGCGGTGACAAACTGTGCCGCGCAGGCTTAGCGATAAAACCATATAAACTCGTATGTGCATCAACCAATTTGTCACCTCCTTAAAATTGTTAATCAAAATAAAAACGTCTCGTAATGTCTTGTTTTCACAAAACACTGCGAGACGTTTTGACGTCGAATTTATAACAACGGAGTTTTCCGTGTCACACAGTGTTTTGAAAACTTTCTGTGTGACCGGCAAATGATGCTGAAAAACTATTGGCCGCACAGATTGCAGTGATGCGTGTCTGCAACCTGTCCGGTGTAGACACTACATTGACCAATAGTAACTAAATCGATTTAATTGTCGGTTTAATGCTTTCGTTTTCAGAATCATAATTGGAACTCCCTTTGCTGTTTTGATTTGTTGTATAAGACAATAAACTATTAGAATTATTCTGTCAAGTACTAATCCTTTTTTAATCTAATTTAATTTTAAAATACTATTAAAGAATTGCTTGTTAACAGCTATTCCCACCCGATATTTATTTTGAAATATTTTTCAGAAATTATTTTTGTTACTTCTATTTCTGCTTAATCGCCATTGTATTGGGATTCTTTAATTTCTCTATATTTATTATTTGGTTTAAAGGGAAATACAATTTGATCAATTTTGTGAGAATTCAAATTTTTACATTAAAGACGTCAATCTAGTTTATTATAATCCGGAACATTTTCATTAATGATTATTAGAATTGCATAAGCTGTTTTATCTTCCAACTTGACAAAATTTAAAATATTGCGTATTGTAAGTGCCAATTAAACACCGTCCATACAAACCGATGATGTGGAGATCAAGATTATCGTGCACGTAAAGAGAGCCGCCGGAGCTGAGAGTGCGACCGAACGCAGGTAGTTAAATGGACCACAGAGGGTTCCCTTGAAAGATAGATTGAGTACGGGGAAACGTACAGACATACGTCAGTTGTCGGAAATGTGATTACGCATTTCGCTAAGGGTGATGCGAGGGTGAAGTCCCTGCATCAAATTAAGGTGGCACCGCGGAATTTAAACTCCGTCCTTAACAAAACGCTATTTATAGCGCAAATGTTATGGGCGGAGTTTTTGTATTCCAAAGGAGATCTTGATGATGATAAACCAAAGCATCCAAAAACGATGGCAAACTCCAAAATTCAATGTATCTAACACTAACAAACATTAAATTGGAGGAAAACACCATGACACTAAACGAACTACTCTCAGCTGCTAAAGATTACCCAGCTGCACCAGTTACTTTAGAATTTCAGCTGCCAGACTTTGACGCTGTAACCTTATTCAACGCCTTAAAAGACGCTCAAGAACCTGGCTTTCTATTAACGGGGAAGCCTAAGAAAACCGAAGATGGCTATACCTTCATCGGTTTAGCTCCTAAACAAACTTTCACCTACCGTGATGGCGTTCTGACGACCACGGTTGAAGGCGGCGAAAACACCACCAAGAAAACAGCATTAAAACCAATTTTGGAGGGTATTCTCAAGCAGCATCAAACACCCAGGATTCCTGGCTTACCCCCATTTACGGGTGGTTTAATTGGCTACTTCAGTTACGATTATGCCAAATACGCTACCACTGCGCTTAAACAGCAGGTAGCTGACCCAATGAGTCTGGATGACGCAGATCTGCTGCTGATAGACCGTGTCATTGCCTACAACCATCGCCAGCAAAAGGTCACCATCAGCCAGATCATTCCGACTGACGAACTGAAAGAACGCTACGATACTGTTATTTCGGAGTTAAAAAAACTGCAGCAAGTCATTATTAACGCTCAGCCAAAACCACTCCCACGATTTGCACTGACTCAACCATTTCATTTTCAGTTCAGCCTTTCAGAATTTTCTGAACGCGTCGCAGTTGCCCAAAAACACATCGTGGACGGTGACATTTTCCAACTTATTTTCTCAAATCCACAACAAGCTTCTATGAGTGGCTCCTTGCTGGGCGTGGCGCCAACGCTGTTTAAGGATAGTCCCAGCCCCTACCAGTTCTACTTCCACCATCGCGACTTTGAAACATTGGGTGCATCACCGGAAACGCTGATCACCAAGCGTGGCAACACCCTGTTCACCTATCCGTTAGCTGGTACTCGCCGGCGTGGCGCTACTAAAGAAGAGGACGATAAGTTTGCCCACGAACTGCAGACTTCCGAGAAGGAAAAATCCGAACATAACATGCTGATTGATTTAGGCCGGAATGACTTAGGCGTCGTGAGTCAGTTTGGTTCGGTTAAGGTTACTAAGACCCGTAACCTGCTGAAGTTCGCTAACGTCATGCATCTAGGCTCAACGGTGGAAAGTACCGCTGACCCGAAAGCATCCGCCATGGACATCGTCAATGCAGTCCTACCTGCCGGCACCCTATCAGGTGCGCCGAAGATATCCGCCATGCAGATCATTGCCAAACTGGAAAATCGTAAACGCGGCGTCTACGGCGGCTGCCTAGGTTACCTGGATTTCAGCGGTGATTTGGACCTTTGCATTGGTATCCGGCTGACCTACCGAAAGGGTGATCAAATCGTGGTGCATTCCGGCGCCGGCATCGTCGCCGACAGCATCGCCAAATACGAATATCAAGAATTTAATAACAAGGCCCGCGCAGTGGTTAACGCAATTAACACAGCAGATCAAGGAGGCGTCGCACATGCTTTATCTAATTGATAATTACGATAGTTTCACCTATAACTTGTATCAACTTATCGGCACGCTTAGTGAAGAACCCATCACCGTGGTTAAAAATGATGAACTCACCGCTGATGAACTATTAGCCAAACATCCAACGGGAATCATCCTTTCCCCAGGGCCCGGTCGCCCAGAAGACGCCGGTAACATGATGCAGATTCTTCGTGTCTTTATTGGCCGGGTACCAATCCTCGGCGTTTGTCTAGGTCACCAAGCCATTGGTGAAGCCTATGGTGCTCAAGTAGTTCATGCACCGAAGCTGATGCACGGCAAGCCATCGTTGATGACACAAAGAGGTCACGCTGCTATGTTCAAGGATTGTCCAAATGAATTTGAAGCCGCCAGATACCACTCGCTGGTGATTGAACCGTCAACCATGCCCGAAGATTTAACCGTAACAGCAACGGCTGATGACGGCACGATTCAAGCAGTGACTGACGAGGCTAATCAAGTTTACGGCGTTCAGTTTCACCCTGAATCCATCATGACTGATGGCAATGTCGGCCAACAAATTATTAAAAATTATCTTGCACAAATCCATGTCGCAATCGCACTGGGTAAGCTTGCATGAAATTAAATTTAGAAAAAAGTATTGACAATATTTTCATAAAGTTTTAATCTTATGTCAATCAAATAAATTCGCTCATACAAACCAATGATGTGGAGATCAAGATTATCGTGCACGTAAAGAGAGTCGCCGGAGCTGAGAGTGCGACCGAACGCAGGTAATTAAATGGACCACAGAGGGTTCCTCTGAAAGATTACTTGAGTACGAGGAAACGTACAGACATACGTCAGTTGTCGGAAATGTGATTACGCATTTCGCTAAGGGTGATGCGAGGGAGCAGTCCCTGCATCAAATTAAGGTGGCACCGCGGAATTTAAACTCCGTCCTTAACAAAACGCTATTTATAGCGCGAATGTTATGGGCGGAGTTTTTGTATTCCAAAGGAGATCTTAATCATGACAAATTTAAATCAGAAACGATGGCAAAGCCTCTCAGCTGAATCAACTCAATTGATGAACACGAACTGACAATAAACTGGAGGAATTTACCATGACAATGACAATTGAAAACGCAATTACTAAAGTAGCAGGCCGTACCGATTTAACCTTTGACGAAATGAACGACGTGATGAACGAGATCATGGATGGCAAAGCTAATGACATTCAAATTTCAAGTTTACTGACCGCTTTAACAGTCAAGCACGAGACCGTGCAAGAAATTGCCGGTGCTGCTAATTCAATGAGAGATCACGCTTTAACCTTTAAAGCCGGGGAGCCGGTTCTTGAAATCGTCGGTACTGGTGGTGATCACGCCAACTCATTTAACATTTCAACCACTTCATCATTAGTTGCGGCAGCTGCTGGCACGCCAGTTGCTAAGCACGGTAACCGGGCCGCTTCATCCAAGAGCGGTGCCGCTGATGTGCTTGAAGCCTTAGGTGTGAACATCAACGTCACACCAGAAGCCAGTGAAGATATCTTAAATCAAATCGGCATCTGCTTCTTATTCGCACAGGAATATCACAAGGCCATGCGCTTTGTGGCTCCCGTTCGTAAAACACTGGGTATTCGAACCTTATTCAACGTCCTTGGACCATTAGCCAACCCAGCTCATGCAGGAATGCAGCTACTAGGTGTCTATGATGATGAGCTTCTAGAACCAATGGCACACGTACTTCATGAGTTAGGTGTTAAAAATGCTTTAGTTATTCATGGTACTGATGGTTTAGATGAAGCTTCCATTTCCGCACCAACCCATGTCGTTGAAGTTCGTGGTGATGACTTTAAGTCGTACACCATCACACCAGAACAATTTGGCTTGAAGCGGGCTAAGAAGGAAGACATTGTTGGCGGCACACCTGCGGATAATGCTCAAATCACCCGCGACGTTCTGGCTGGCAAGCCAGGTCCGAAGCGCGATATCGTTCTTTTGAACGCCGGCTTGGCACTCTACACTGCTCATCCAGAATTAACCATGGAAGGTGCTGTTAAGAAGGCTGCTGAAGTCATTGACAGCGGTGCTGCTGAGAAGAAGCTGAACGAATTAATCGACCTTACGAAGGGAGCACAAGTAGCATGATTCTAGACGACCTTGTGGCAGCCACAAAACGCCGCCTCCAACGTGAAAAAGCCATTATCTCAGTTGACGACATGAAAACTAAAGCCGCCGCAGTGCCGACTAAGGATCCACAAGCGGTTTACGACCGCTTCAATGCTCCTGGCATTCACTTGATTGGTGAAGTTAAAAAAGCTTCCCCTTCAAAGGGATTAATTGCTGACCAGTTCCCCTACTTAGAGATTGCCGAAGATTATGACCGACACGGTGTCAGCGCCATTTCAGTGCTCACCGAACCCGATTACTTTAAGGGTGACATTCACTACCTGCAAGAAATTGCAGCCAACGTCAGTGTTCCCGTTCTGCGAAAAGATTTCGTTATTGATCCGTACATGCTCTATCAAGCTAAAGCAGCAGGCGCAAGTATCGTACTATTAATAGTAGCAATTCTCAGTGATCAGCAGCTGAAAGACTACTTTAAACTAGCCCACGAACTTGGATTAGCCGCTTTAGTTGAAGCTCACGATGAACAGGAACTGCAACGTGCTGTAGATGTAGGCGCTAAATTGATTGGGGTCAATAACCGCGACCTTAGAACCTTTGATGTATCACTGAATAACAGCATCAAGCTACGTAAACTGGTTCCTAATAACATTGCCTTCGTTGCCGAAAGCGGGATTCATACCCGAGACGACGTGAAGGTCATGGAAGAAAACCATATGAACGGTATCTTGATCGGTGAAGCCTTGATGACCGCACCCGATAAAGCTGAAAAAATTACGCAATTGTTGGGAGTGTGATGACATGACGCAAATCAAAATCTGTGGATTAATGCGAGAACAAGATACGCAGGTCGTTAATGAAGTGCACCCGGATTTCGCTGGTTTTGTATTTGCGAAAAGTCGTCGCCAAATCTCACTGCCAACTGCTTTAAAATTCCGGCAACTGCTCGATCCGTCAATTCCAACCGCTGGCGTGTTCGTTAATGAACCATTAGAGAATATGTTAAAAATCTATCACAGCGGCGCGATTCAAATCGTCCAGCTTCACGGCAATGAATCTGAAGAAACGGTCAAGGCGCTTAAAGCTGCTGGGGCTACCGTCTTTCAAGTTTTCAAACCAAATGCCAAAATTACCCCCACTACAGCCGATTACGTCATGCTGGATAGTGGGAATGGTTCAGGGGTCGCATTGGACTGGACGCGAGTACCAAATGCACCCCACCCGTTTATCCTGGCTGGCGGGCTGACACCAGATAATGTCACGACTGCCATTAACACTGTTCACCCAGACGTGATCGACGTTTCCAGCGGTGTTGAAACCAACGGCCAAAAAGATCCCGATAAGATTCGTGCAATCGTTGCAACTACTCATGCTAATTAATGAAAGGAAACCTATCAATGACTGAACTTAATTTGGAACTTAACAAAAATATCTCCGGACGCTACGGCGAATACGGTGGCCAATATATTCCTGAAACTTTAATGAACGAACTGGATCGTATGACTAAAGCTTACGAGCATTACAAGAACGATCCAGAATTCAAAACCGAACTCCATGATCTGTTGGTGGACTACGCTAACCGTCCTTCACTGCTGTACTATGCGGAACGCATGACCAAAGACCTTGGTGGTGCTCAAATCTATTTGAAGCGTGAAGACCTCAACCATACCGGTGCCCATAAAATTAATAACGTGATTGGCCAAGCTTTACTGGCAAAGCACATGGGTAAAACTCGTTTGATTGCTGAAACCGGTGCTGGCCAACACGGTGTGGCTACTGCCACCATTGCCGCTTACTTCGGTATGGAATGTGAAATTTTCATGGGTAAGGAAGATACTGACCGTCAACGGCTAAATGTCTACCGGATGGAATTGTTAGGTGCCAAAGTACACCCCGTTACCAGCGGTTCAATGGTCTTGAAAGATGCTATCAACGCGGCACTGCAAGACTGGACTAAACGGGTGGATGACACCTTCTATCTCATGGGTTCAGCCACCGGTCCACATCCTTATCCATTAATGGTTCGGGATTTCCAATCAGTAATTAGTCAGGAATCAAAGAAACAACTCAAAGAAAAAACTGGCAAATTACCAGATATGGTAGTCGCCTGCGTCGGCGGCGGTTCAAACGCCATTGGTTCATTTGCCAATTACATTGACGATCCAAGCGTTCAATTAGTCGGTGCTGAAGCTGCTGGTAAGGGTGTTGAAACTGAACTTACCGCCGCCACTGTTGAACGGGGCTCCGATGGTATTTTCCACGGGATGAAGTCCATGTTCCTGCAAAACAAGACTGGTCAAATCAACCCAGTGTACTCAATTTCAGCTGGTCTTGATTACCCAGGTGTGGGTCCCGAACATGCCTACCTGGCTAAGACTGGTCGTGCTCAATACGTCGGCATTACTGATGATGAAGCCGTTCAGGCCTTCGAATACATCGCCAAAACAGAAGGTATCGTGGCTGCTATCGAAAGCTGCCATGCCGTTGCCTACGTTGAAAAAATTGCACCAAAGATGCGTAAAGATCAAATCATTGTCTGCACCCTCTCAGGTCGGGGCGACAAAGACGTCGCATCAATTGCTAAATACAGAGGAGTGGATATCGATGAGTAAATTAACTGATGCCTTTAAAAACCAAAAAGCTTTCATCCCGTTCGTTGCTGCTAACGACCCGGACTTTGAAGGAACCGTCAACAACGTGGTGGCACTAGCTAAAGGCGGTGCGGATATTGTTGAACTTGGGATTCCCTTCTCCGACCCAATCGCTGATGGACCAGTGATTCAAGCGGCTGATTTACGGGCTTTAAAAGCGGATCCTGATCTGCCAATGGACACCATTTTCGACATGGTCAAGGAAATTCGCAAACAGACTGATGTCCCACTAGCGTTTCTGACTTATTTAAATATCGTCTTTCAGTATGGTTATGAAGCCTTTACAGCACGCTGTGAGGAACTCGGCATCTACGGATTAGTCATTCCAGATATGCCACTGGAAGAACGTGGTGAACTGGCACCCATTGCAGAAAAACACAACGTTGATCTAATCCCGTTAGTCACCCCAATCTCTGCCGACCGGATTGAAAAGATTGCTGCCGCAGCCACTGGTTTCATCTACGTGGTTTCTTCACTGGGTGTTACCGGTGAACGAAGTGAATTCGCCAACGGTTTAGCTGATTTAGTTAACCGGATCCGTAAAGTTACTGACGTCCCAACCGCCATTGGTTTTGGGATTCATACCCCTGAACAAGCCACCGAAATGGCACAAATTGCTGACGGTGCCATCGTTGGTAGTGCCTGTGTCAACATCGTGGCCGAATACGGTCACCAAGCACCAGCAAAATTAACGGATTATACCAAACAAATGAAAGCAGCTGTTAATGCTAATCCTGTGAGATAAGGACAACTGTTTGGTAACATAACTCGGTAAATTCCAAAATATAACACTCAACAGCGTCATTTCGATGATTTTTATCGGGGTGGCGCTGTTGGCCTACTTTCAAGTATTTGGCAACGGTGCAATCAAGAAACCGAGTGAAAGTCTCAGCAATATTGAGTTACTTCACAACATCTTTGTTATAATAGACGTATTGGAAGAAGTGTTGATTCGAAGATACCAACTTAGACTTTTTATCATCTATATTTACTTGATAATCGCTCAATGTAGACATTTAAAACCATTGCAATACCAACTAATTTAAATTTATTTGTCAAAATCAAGTCTTTATAGTTGTATTTACAAGGTCATGCTGGTATTCTACAGTCGAAATATAATTACTTCTGAGGAGGGGGCAGCCATGAACACAAAAACAACGGCTAGCTTAATTCATCGTATCGCAAGTTTTGAGACGCAGTATTTGAACCAAGAGCTTCGTTCGCTAGACCTTAATTCTGATCAAGCCCGAGCCATTAATTTTATTGCCAGTCATCCTAACAGTATGCAGCGTGATATTGCACACTACCTTAATCGGCAAGAAGCCAGCGTGACTAACTTATTAAAAGGGTTAGTGCGTCGTAATTTAATTGTGCGGACGATTCCGGTGGAAAACGAGCGAACAAAATTACTCTCGTTGACAGAAGCGGGTGCAAACTTAGTTAGTAACATTCAAACGTCATTTTCACAAATGAACGTTCTGCTTGAAGAGTCTCTGTCCGACGCAGAAGCCACAAAATTAACCCAGTTACTGAATACCATTCAGAAACAAATTGACGAGAAGCAGCAATAATTTTTGTATAGCCGGGGTAACAAGAAGTTTAAGACAGGAGTGGGCCGGCTGCAATTTACTTGGCCTTATAAGTAAATACCTCTTTATTCCGCTAAATTCGGAATGAAGAGGCATTTTTGTTTTTCAATATCGTGTAAACTATGGGTAGTAACAAGGGAGGTATTCGCTATTTCAATAGAGATTAATTGGTTATATCAAACGTTGTTAACCCACATGGGTCCTTCGGGCTGGTGGCCCGCAGATGATAAACGCGACATCATTGTGGGTGCCATTCTAGTTCAAAATACCGCATGGCAAAACGCTGATGTTGGTTTAAACAATTTAAAACACCGCACCAGGTTAGATCCTGAAGCGGTGTTAGCATTAACGCAAACTGAATTAATCGATTTAATTCGGGCCAGTGGCTTTTACCGAAATAAAGCCAAAGCCATTCACAGTGTCTTTCAATGGTTCAACGACCGAAGCTGGGATTATGCCGGAATTGCGACCTCAGCCACTCAAGCCGAGCTTCGAAAGCAACTCCTGGCTCTTCCTGGTGTTGGCCAGGAAACTGCCGATGTTTACTTAGTCTACATCTTTGATTTGCCCACTTTTATCGCTGACTCCTACACTCGCCGCTTGTTCAAGCACCTTGGCTACCAGCAAACTGATAGTTATCAGCACCTGAAAAAACAAGTCAGTCTTCCCAGCAACTTTACTGCGGAAATGGCACAGGATTTTCACGGCCAACTAGACGAATTCGGCAAGCAGTACCTCCAGCGTGAAGACACATTTGGGGATAGCTTTTTAGCTCAAGAACTATTTGAATATCAACAAACTCAAGAAAGCTAATAGACCAGGTATCCCTTGCGTCCAGGCAATCTGCCGGTTAACTGTTAAGCCACCAAAGATACCGGCAATGAATACAAATCCGGTAAACACGAGACATCCGGCTACCACGGCATTGGCAGGCAAGCCAAAGCGCATGAATAACAAGCCAACGCCAACAAACCCGTTATATAGACCAATATTGGCCATAGTCGACTTGGTTTCTGGCCGATGCTGATACTCTGCTGACATTCCAAAGGCTTTTTGAGCTGTAGCCGTCTGGGACCCAAACATTTCTAAACACAAGATCAGTAAGGCTTCTACTGCAACGATTAAAACTAAGATCGTACTAATGACTGACATGCGACTACCCCCTAAAATAATTTTGAATCCCCAGTTGGGACTAGATAGATACCAAATGAACCGTAGCCGCTGGGCCAGGTATGGTAATCAGACGTATACCCATGTGGCGTTGCGTAGATCCCGATTTGATAGCCCTTATACTTTGCTCGTTTGGATGTGGTATATCCCTGAGCATTCAATACTGCAGTAGCTAATTTAGTGTAATTCGTTTTGCTGGAAGTACTTGTCCAGTTATACGGGGTGAAAATACCAGTTGCTGTCGCATCTTTATTGAGCTTTGAATACGTGGCAGTCTTGCTGACACCGGCATTCAAATCATTCTGAGCATCTTTTGAGTAGCTTGTGTTCAAAATTGTACCGGGAAATAGTGCGAGAATATCTGCCTGTAATTTAGCTGCTTCACGAACAGATTTAATCCCGGCCAATCCGCCACCGTATGATTTCACTACCGCACTGTGGGCAAAAGCATCATCGGGATTATCGCCCTTGGTCAGATAGCCATGGTAAACTAACCCCTTAATTTTGCCAGTGTTATTGATAACCTGATAATAGTAGCCAGACTTTTTCCCGGACTGCAGTTTAACCTG
The DNA here is from genome assembly GCF_012641075.1 of Secundilactobacillus angelensis. Taxonomy (GTDB): domain Bacteria; phylum Bacillota; class Bacilli; order Lactobacillales; family Lactobacillaceae; genus Secundilactobacillus; species Secundilactobacillus angelensis. The sequence continues at coordinate 25,528 of NZ_JAAXLJ010000010.1, forward strand.
CTTATAAACGTACCACGTCGTTCGTGGATAGTTCTTCAGATTATGGATTTTCTTGGTGTGCTTTAAGTCCCACATCCATTTGTTGCTGGTTGTTTTGGCGTAATAGGCAACATCACTGTAGCTCTTGGTCTTGACTACTTTCCAAGTTGCAGCAGCGTCTGCGGTTGTTGGTAAGGCAGCTACTCCTAAGCCACCTAGTACCAGTCCCGTTGTTGCTGCCATGATGATCTTTTTCATTTCGCACTCCCCCATTCGGATACATCATACGTTTAACTCAAATGTAGCAGAGGTAAACGGTGGTCGCAAGGGGGAAGCGCTTAATTTTATTGACGACACAAAAAAAGACGCCCCATCACTGGGACGTCCATACAGCCACTTAGCCGAAACTAAATGGGTTCTCAAAAATCCACATTTCCTTTGAACCAAGGCAGCCGCATATCCGGCGGTGTTACATTGCCTGCTGTGCAAAAGAATCACCTAGTTGCTTGCGCAAACCGTTATTGCTAACGGCGTGATATTCTCGACTCATCGCATGTAAAGTATCATAGCACGGATTAGCGTTAGAAGCAAATCAGCACGACCTATTAATCGGTAGTTTCCTCGTTAGCTTCGTCATCCTTCTTGTCCTGATTTACTTTAATTTGATCAAGTTGTTTTTCCAACCAGGTTGCAATAGCAGCAGCCATATCGCCTTGATGACTGACAAAATCATCAGCAGAGGCGACCTTGTCAATCCGCAAAGAAGAAGCGTTCACGTCTGGTGATTCAATGATGCTGTAAACACTAATCGGCAGGGTATCATCATCCGCCAGCATCTTCTTCATAGCCGTCAAATACCGCAATGGCAAGTTAACCACGCTGGTTTCCAACCGCACCTGAATATCAGCATCCGTCAGCGTCAACGTTGCTTGAGCCAACTTATTTTCACCAATTGCTTTGACGATCATGGTCACCATTGGTTCAAGTGACTTAGCTGCACCGTTCTTGTTAATTTCAGCTAAACTGCTGCCAAAATTTTGCGTTTCATAGTTTTCAGCTTCAACTTCTTCAACGAAGTCCTTTACTAAACTTTCCATAGTTACCTCGATTATTTATTTTGTTTGGCTTTTTCCTGCTGCATTTTCTTAATTTCTTCCAGCTTATCATTATCGCGCTTATTATCAAGCCAGTGTCGGTATCTAAACGCCAGAATCATCCAATAGCCATTAAAAACGATGACTAAAAAATTAGCAAAGATAACTGCCGCTTTAATACTAAAAATTGCATGGCTACTAGCCATCACCGTTACGATACCATTAAACAGACCGAATGAGTAGATGATGATGACCATCGCAAGAACATAATACCCTGAATTGTGGCCTAGCGCTCCCCAAATCATTGGTAGTGCGTATAGCACCAAGGAGATGATAATAGACCGCACGAAGGTACTCATTTGAAAGGAATGCCCTAATCCCACTAACTGCGTTGACATCAGCAGATTCATTGCGGAAAAGAGCACCCACGATACGATGCCGAATGTGATGAGTTTTTGCTTTAGCATTTGATTCTCCTTAATCGTTGTTAATAGTTCAAATTGTAGCATATCTATGTAAGAAATACAGGCTTGCTCTCAGTAATTGTGCTGGGGGTAAGCCTGTATTTTGAGTTTATATTGTTTGATTAATAATTTTGAGCTTTGATTTTATATTGCTGAATCGGGCTGCACCAAGCAGAGAGCTGCATATAAGTCACTTTCGGTACAAATCAAATTCGGGATTTCCACCGAAAGCGTCTTACACACCGCTCTCTAAGCGCTTGGCTCCGCACCTTGGCCGAATCAGGCTGCACCAAGCAGAGACTTGCACCTAAGTCACTTTAAACACAAATCCAAAACCGGGATTTATGTCTAAAGCGTCTTAGGCTCCAGTCTCTACCCGCTTGGTTCCGCACCTTATGCTAACAGATCCACCAACTCGCCCTTCTCAATACCCATGAAGTACTGGCTAATGTCCACGTCGGCAAACGCCTTTTCCAAGTTTTCACGGTCATAGCGGATTCCCTTTAGCTGTTCGGCTAATTCGTTGGCATCCTTTGGACCGAAGAAGTCACCGAAGAACTTGATCTGTGCAATTTTGCCTTGTTCTACTAAGATCCGGGCATCAATGGTACCTGAATCAAAGTGTTGACGCTTCTTGACCGTAAATTCTGGTGAAGTGCCATAGACCCAGTCCCAGTTGTTGTAATATTGTTCGTAGATCTTGTCGATTTCTTTTTGTTCATCAGGGGTAACGACATATTCCTTATCCTTGATTTCATCTAAACTGTCCACGTGGAATAATTCCTTCAACAGTTTGTCGCGGAATTCTGGTACTGTAATATTTTGATATTCAGGTGCCAAGTATGGCTTCAAGTTAGTCACACGAGAACGAACTGATTTAATTCCCTTTGAAGCAATCTTATCTTCTGGAACGTTCAAAGCATCCGCAATCACGTTTTGATCCACATCCAGCATCAACGTACCATGTGAAAAGGTCTTGCCGTTCTTGGTGTACATCGCGTTACCAGAGAATTTCTTGCCATCGACTAAAATGTCGTTCCGGCCAGAAACTTCAACTGAGGTTGCACCCATATCGTGTAAGGCATCGACAATTGGTTGAACGAAAGACTTGAAATCACCGAATTGTTCAGAATTACTATCCAATACAAAGCTAAAGCACAGGTTACCAAGATCTTGATAAACCGCGCCACCACCAGATAACCGACGAGTAACTGTGATACCATGTTCTTCAACGTACTTTTGGTTGATTTCTTCCAATGTATTTTGGTTCCGGCCAACGATGATACATGGCTTTTCATAGTAGAAAAGCACTAGTGGTTCACCGAAATCCTTATTATTCATTAAATATTGTTCAGTAGCTAAGTTACGGCCAATATCATGGGCCGTCATAGAAACATACCGCATGTCCAAACTTCCCTTCCAAATATTAATAACCAATCTTGTAACCGGTTTCCATTTTAACATAATCATGTAAGGGGTTACAGTTCGGACACTTAATTTGTGCATTAAAAAGCCATTGATTGCGCATCTAACCTAAAAACTGCACAAACTCGTCCAAGGAAATACCAGCAAAATAATCCCCTACGTTGACGTGGGCTAATGCTTTTCGCAGCGATGGCTGATCATAACGAACATCCTCTAATAACTTTGCCAAATCAACCGCGTACTTTTCACCGAAAAAGTCGCCGAAGAACGTCACGTGCTCAATTCGGCCCTTATCAACTAAAATTCGAGCATCAATCGTTCCGGCATCAAAGTGCTGCCGTTTTTTAACGGTAAATTCAGGCGATGTGCCGTAAACCCAATCCCAGTTATTATAGTAGTCATCATAAAGTTTCTGAATTTGAGTTTTATCCTCATCCGTTAAATGATAGGCTTTATCAGCTACGTCAGAAAGATTATCCACACCGTAGACCTTCCGCAAAATAGTGTCACGGAATTCAGCAATCGTTAGATCTTGATATTCCGGTTTCAAATATGGTTTTAGATTAGTAACTCGCGACCGCACCGACTTAATCCCTTTAGAAGCAATCTTATCCTTGGGAACATTTAACGCATGGGCAATGACGCTTTGGTCGACATCATACATCAAGGTACCGTGAGAAAACATTTTGTTGTTCTTCACGTACATCGCGTTACCAGAGAATTTCTTACCGTTGACTAAAATATCGTTTCGGCCAGAAACCTCGATTGACGTCGCTCCCATATCCTTTAGTGCATCAACAATTGGTTTGGTAAAAGCCTTAAAATCGCCAAACCGTTCATCGTCACGATCAACCACGAAACTGAACGACACGTTACCGAGATCATCATACACAGCCCCACCACCGGAAAGTCGGCGGGTAACTTGAATATTGTGTTTGGCAACGTAATCTTGATTGATCTCCTCTAGCGTATTTTGATTCCGGCCAACAATGATGCACGGTTTTTGATAGTAGAAGAGCAAAATAGGTTCATCAAAATCTTTATTATTCATCAGGTATTGCTCAGTTGCCAGGTTATACCCGATGTCTTCAGTTTCCATATTGTAATAGTACATACAACTAATTCTCCTTCAGATGGTTTTACTCTAAGTTTACTGCATTATAAGTGAAATGAAACCGCTGCAATCAGCTTTATGCCAATCGCAGCGGTTTCTTAATGACGGCCGTGGTCGCCAATCAGTTCTATGTTTTTATTATGAATCTAAAGTCGGAAAATGACAATGATTTAGCCTAGAAAAGGCTTACAGACAACTTTAGATTTGTGAAAACGTAACGACAAGCTCCTACCTACTTTTAACCAACAGTTAATTACAAAATCCGCTATCCAGCTTGAACAAGTTTTCATTTTTCTAAAACTAATGGCTAAATTATGTTAAAATAAATTATGAAGTACTAGTGGTTCGTTTTGTTGGGCAAAACCATGGCGTGCTTACGAAAGGGTTTCTCAAGTACTTATTATTTGTGAGGGAGTGGCGTATATGGACCAGCAATACAATAACATTCTCGCACCAGTTGATGGATCAAAAGCCACCAATCCGGTGTTGGACAAGGCAATTGAAGTCGCAAAGTTAAACGATACCCATCTGGATATCTTGAACGTTTTGGAAGTTAACCAATTTAGTGACACTTATGGTGGTGCTGTAAGCGGTGACGTTATTTACAAGCTTTCAGAAGACGTGCAAGCACGCTTAACTGAATTAAAGCAAAAGGCTCTGGACGCAGGAGTCAAGTCAGTTGATATTCACGTTCGGTTTGGTAATCCTAAACCAGTTATTGCCCGTGAATTTCCAGCTGACCATGATACTCAGTTGATTGTCATCGGGTCAACCGGTTTAACCGCCGTTGAACGTTTGATGATTGGTTCCGTTACCAACTACGTCAGCCGTTCTGCTGTTTGCGATGTTTTGATCGTTAAGCCAGCTGAATTAGCTAAGTTAAATAAGAAATAATTTTTAAACGTTAAGCACCCTTGCCCATTATCGGGTAAGGGTGCTTTTTGGAGGTATCAGAATGGCTCAAGCTACAGAGTGGCGGTTTACAACCCGTTTGCCGCAAAATTTTCACCCTAAATCATTGCGTCAATTGCTGATGGCAGACTGGTATCTGCCGAAACACTTAGTTTTTAGTCTAAAACGCGGTGAACGGGTATTAGTGAATGGCCAATACTTACCCGTTAATTTCGACGTGCATCCAGGTGACCAAATCATGCTAAAATTCTTGGCAACTGATTTTGAACACCCATACTCAAATGTCACTCCCGACAGCGCAGCTACTGTCAGCGTGCTGTACGAGGATGCTAACTTACTGGTGGTGAACAAAACTCAAGGTAGCAAAACCCACCCCAACCAACCAGGCGAAGTTGGCACAACGTTAAATCACGTGGCCGCTTATTTAGCCTCCAAGGATCAACAGCCCTACGTCATTAATCGGCTGGATCAGGAAACCAGCGGCGCTTTGCTGATTGCTAAGAATCCGGCAGTGGTGCCTGTACTCGTTCGATTAGTCAAAGAGAAACTGATTAAGCGCACCTACCTGACGTGGGTTCATGGTCGGCTCAACAGCACTCAAGGAATCATAGCTATGCCGATTGGACTTAACGTCACGGATAAGCGAAAGCGCCAAGTTAATGGGGAGCATCCACAAATGGCCATTACCCGCTTTAAAGTTATGGATCGTAATCCGGATGCCACCTTAGTTGCGGTTCACCTACAAACTGGCCGCACGCACCAAATCCGAGTCCACTTCGCTAGTCTGGGGCATCCAATTGTTGGTGATCCGCTGTACGCCAACGACCCGCGGCAGCAGCGTTTACTGCTGCATAGCTGGCAATTACGTTTGCCATTACCATTTTCGTTTAAACACGTCATGCTAACAGCGAGTTTACCGGAAACATTTCATCGATTTGAACAGCGCTATTTTAATTAAACATCAAAGAAGCTGACCGTTATTCTCAACATTTGAATAACGGTCAGCTTTGTCTTTAAGCTATTTATTTATAGGCTAACCCACGACGCAAACGATGCCAGAAATTACTTTCATCCGCCTGCAGGATCAGTCCCTTATAGATACTGCTAATGTACCAAGTTAACCCGAAGATTGTGATGATTAATACCGCTAACGAAATACCAATCTCTACCGGCCCAGCCGATTGATTGATGATCCGCAACGGCATGAAGTACGATGAGAAAAACGGCACATACGACATAATCTTCACCAACAACGCATCTGCGTTATTTTGAAATGGGAAGGTAGCGAAAAAGGCGATCATACTGAGGTAAACGGCCGGATACGCGGCTTTCGAAGCATCTTCAGCTTTAGAAACTAACGCGCCGCTAAAGGCTGCTAATATCGTATAAACGATAACTCCTAAGAAGAGGAACAGCAGATTGACGTTCACGAGATTATGCACGACTTGATCAACTAATGAGCCGTATTGTTCAAAGAACGGTTTCGCCATGTTCATTCGTTTAGCAGCTACAAGGCTTGTCCAACCGCCAATTAAATACACCAGCAATTGTGTTGCAATCACCATTAGGACACCCAGAATCTTACCGCAGAAATACTTGGAGGCGGTGGTACTGGAAAAGACCATTTCCATCACCTTGGTGCCCTTCTCAGAGGCAATTTCTTGCGCGGTAATTGATGAATAAGTCGTTAAAATCATGTAAACCATGAAGACTAAGATCCAAAACGAAACCATTCGGGCAATCTTAACTAACCCCTCACGTTTCTGTACAACCTGTTTAAAGGCCGGCTGCACTGATAGCTGTTTCAGCTGCTGGCGCGATAGCTTAGCTTGAGCAACGTTGGTTTGTGTTTGCAATTTACTTAAATAACCCGTTAACTGTGTTTTATCGGAAGCTGACATGGCTTCCTTACCATGATAAACCGCACCGTACTGCTTACCTTGGCTTAAAATAACGTAGCCGCTGATGTCGTTTTCTTTCAGTGCATGTCTAGCTGCCTTCACGGTTGTGAGTTTGGTAGCAACATTATCTTTGCCAGCAACCTGAATGTAGCCTTTCCGAAGCGTTGGCTGCTTGGCTATGACCGCAATATCATTACTATCAGTCGCTGAATTGGCAGAAACAAAGCCCACTCCAAATGAAACCAGCAACATGATAAATGGTGACAGCACCAAAATCACAAAACTCCACGATTTTACCTGACGCAAATAAGTCGTCAGCGTTACGATCCACATCTTTTTCATCGGGGATCACCTGCCTTCATTCGGAAAATCTCATCAAGGGTTGGTGGCTGCTGACTGAATTCTTCAATGTATTCGCCATTTGAAAGTTGTTGGAAAATTTGTTTACCCGCAGCAGGATCATCTACCCGCAGCCGATACCGGTTATGGGATAACTCCGTCACTTCAGCCACGTGTGGTAACTGCGATAACGCAGCAGTAGACCAGTCAGTAGTCACGAAAATTTCATTTTTGCCAAACTTATCACGAATCGCGCGGATCTCTCCATGCAGTACCATTTTACCTTGCCGCATCATCACCAGTTCGTCGCAAAGGGCTTCCACATTCCCCATATCATGACTGGAAAAAATAATCGCCGCGCCCTCTTTTTTTGCGTTTAAAATCGCCTGCTCCAAAATATCCACGTTCACCGGATCCAAGCCACTGAAGGGCTCGTCCAAGATAATCAGTGATGGTCGATGGATCAGCGTACAAATCAGCTGAACTTTTTGCTGATTTCCTTTAGACAACGATTTAATCTTATCGGTCTTCTTGCCCTTAACTTCAAACCGCTTCATCCATTGATCAATTGCCGGTTTAATTTGCTTAGCAGATTTACCCTTCAGACGTGCTAGATAGAGAATCTGCTGTTCAACTGTCATCTTGGGCATCAGACTACGTTCTTCGGGTAAATACCCAATTTGATCAAAGACCCGCTCATTGATCGGCTGATCGTCCCAACTAATCTGACCGTCGTAATGAATAAAACTCAGTATGCTATGAAAAGTAGTCGATTTACCAGCCCCATTTTGGCCAATTAACCCAAGTATCTCACCCTTTTTAACGTTGTAAGTCACGTCGTTTAAGGCTTGTAAATCACCAAACTGTTTCGATAAGTGCTCAATTTTAAGCATGGTACGCCTCCCCTTTTTTGCCTGTTTATCGTTGTGTTAATCATACCAAATGGACCAGGGAAGTAAATGCTTGAACGCGTTTAAAAAAATACCTTAAAAAGCTGACAAAGTCTTGAATTCAGAACTTTGTCAGCTTTTAGGGTTGCTTGAGATCTAAGCGCCCTGTTTCACGCTCTCAAATTGATTTTCCACGTATTCGCGATATAGTGGATGATTCTTAACGAGTTCTTGGTGAGTCCCATGTCCGCTAACCCGACCATGTTCGATAAAGTAAATCTGTGTCGCATCGACTATGGTACTCAAACGGTGAGCAATGACCAAGGTTGTCCGGTTATGCATCAGCTTTTCCAGTGCCTTTTGAACCATGATTTCGGACTCTGAATCCAGACTGGCAGTCGCTTCATCCAGCATCAAGATCTTTGGATCACGGAGGAATGCTCTGGCAATCGCTAACCGTTGCCGTTGACCACCGGAAACCTTCACCCCGCGTTCACCAACTTGCGTATCCAAGCCATCTGGCATGTCTTGAACGAAGGACTTGGCATAAGCCATTCCTAACACGTGCCAAAGCTGCTCATCCGTGTAGCTGCCATCCAACCCATAAGTCAAATTATAGCGAATCGTTCCTGCCATGATAGCAGCATCTTGACTCACTAACCCAATCTGGCTGCGCCAGTTATTCATGTTAACATCGTTAATTTCTGTATCACCGATCTTAATTTGACCCTTATCCGGATCATAAAACCGTTCCAGCAGGCCAAAAATCGTTGATTTACCGCCACCGGAAGGCCCAGCAAAGGCAATCACGCTGTTAGGCTTTGCGTTGAAGGAAAAATCCTGCAGAATAGGTTGATCCTTTTCATATTCAAAATCAACGTGTTCCACGGATAATGCTTGACCATCCATGTTGATATTTTCACCAGAAGTCTGATCCTCTTCACTAGCTTGCAGTAATTCTTGGATCCGGGCTGTTGAGCCACTGGTTTTCGCCATATCGGTGAAAAACTGACTTAACTGGGTGAACGGTCCAATCATTTGGGTCAGGTACATCAGAAATGAGATCAACGTTCCAAAGGTCATGGTACCTTGGGAAACCCGGCTGGCACCATAGATCAGCATACCGATCATCATGCCCATCATCATCATTTGCATCAGGGGGCTAGCAACGGAGTCGTAAATCGCTTCTTTCAAGCCAATCCGATATAGTTTATCAATCTTCTGGTGCCCATCTTCGCGCTCAACGTCTTCGGCAGTCGATGATTTGACCAACCGAATATCACTGAGAATTTCGCTGGATTGACCGTTAAAGTCAGCCAATGCATCCTGCCGGGCAATGGAAATCTTGTGTGACTGCTTGATAACCGGCAGCATCAAAGCTAGCACTAGAGGTACTGCAATGAACATGATCAGTGTCATCTTCCAGTCCATGATAAGCATCAGAACTAAAGCACCAACCAGCTGCAAAATTGAAGTCACCATGTTAGGGACGGAGTTTGCCAGCAGATTCTTAACCTGGGAAGTATCATTGATCAGCCGTGAAGAAATTTCACCTGAACGGGTCTCATCAAAGTAACCAACAGGTAAACTCAGAATTTTGTCCCATAAAAACTGACGCAGCTTGCTGACAACGTCTTCACCAAAGAAGCCAAGAATACTGCCAGAAAAAGCACTGATCAACGCACTGCCAATGAAGGCAGCAATGACGAGAAACATTAACTGTGAATTCATCACGTGACCAAGTTGATTGATCAGTTGCTTCGCTAGCTGTGGCACCGTTAATTGAATCCCGGTAGCAATCAGACCAAATAGTAAGCCAACACCAAGCTGCCAAAAATGGGGTTTGATTTTGACGACCAACTGTGCAAAATCTTTAAAGTTAAATTTTTGACGTTTGAAAGGAACGCCGCCTGCTTGTGGGCCTCTTTGTGGGCCGCCCTGTGGAGCTTGTCGTTGCATGTCTATTTGCCTCGTTTTTGTGATTTAGTAGTTGTTACGTTCTGGGTCAAAGCCACCTTGATGCGGATCAAACCCATCGGGACGTGGCCCAAATTGACCGTTGTGTGGGCCTTGATGACCAAACCCGTTACCTTTAAAGCCGCCCCAGCCCTGAGGTTTCTGACCTTTAAAGAAGGCGTTTGGCATGTTATCCAAAAAGTCTGGCCGTTCTTCACCGTCATCCCACTTAGCAAACTTTTCGTTTAAACCAGTAGTAAGTTTGTTCAGTAATTTGCCCAATGTTTCTTGTTCTTCCTTAGTGAGTGAGTCAAACAGTTCATCAGAAAATTCGGTTTTAAAGTTATGAGATGAAGTAATCGTTTCTTTCCCTTTTTCAGTGAGTGAAATCAAACTAACACGCTTATCTTCAGTTGAATCATGGCGTTCAACCAAACCTTCTTCTTCCAGTTTCTTAACCATGACGCTAACGGAACTTGGCCGGATGTCTAATTCATCAACGATTTGTGAATTAGTTAATTGATCCTTATCGTTAAGTAATAGCAACACACGCATTTGGCCACGTTGCGGCTGCTTAGCCCAGAACTGCTGGCCCCGTTTAGAAAAAGCGGAAAAACCGCGTTGCTGAAAAGCCATCATGAAGTCGCCAAATTGTTTTAATAAATCTTGTGAGTTGTATGTCATTTTAATAATCTCCTGTCAGTTCATAATGTTTAGTTAGTTTTGTAAATGATTAACTAACGATTTAAACTATAATTCATTAGTTAGTCATTGTCAACACAAACTAACTATTTATTTTTAGTCGTTATTTCCCCATTTCGTAGTACTATAAAGGCAAAGGGGGATTTCACATGAAACTCAATAAAATAGTTGGTCTCACCGTAGCGACACTGTTAGCAGCTGTCGGAGTCGGTCTATCAACACAAACGAATGCTTCTGCCAAAAGTTACTCAGGTTACTCATATGCCGAAACCACTCGTCAAATCAAATCTGGTAAACTAAGGATCCCTGCAAAGACACGGGTTTATCTGTTTGCACCAACAACCAAAAATCATAAAGTTTACGCTAAAATTGATGTGGGAGACTTAAACTACAACATCAGGCATACCAGCAAGAACGCAGAAATGATTGTTCCATACAGTGGTAATTTAAAGGTGTTAAAAGGAAATTATCCACGTCCTGTGACGATTGCTAAAGGCAAACAATTTACTACTCAGAGCAATTTTATTAAGGCACCAAAAATTGCCATTACATCAAATAATTATGTCGAATACTTTGCCAATGGCAATACCGGTACTAAACCAACCTCATCCACAAAGATTACTGCCACTAAGCAAAAAGGGAATTTAACGCACTATTATGCGAAGAAAAACATGTTAAAGCTACCAGACCGACACATCTCAAAAAAGGGAAATTATCAGTATCGGTTAGCGGTTCGCCTCAACAAGAATCACTTTAGCAAATTATCTACTAGCTATTCAGTTGGTACGCTTAAGAATTACTTCTACTTGCCAGCACCAATGGCCTAAAGTTAACACCAAAAGGGTCTAGACAGTCTAGACCCTTTTTTAATATAGGGGCATTTGCGACAGCAACCAAACAATTCTGCTGACTAAACATGGCAAAGTACATGTAGCGGAGTAAGAAGTTTGGTCGGTGACATTAAAAGAGAAGCCAAAGGACTTTCAAAAGTCTTCTGGCTTCTCTTTTTTTGTAAATCACTAGTTTATTGTTTCTCATGCCGCCTTAGTCTTCTTTTCTTTTTTTCGTTCAGAATAATGAGAACGATAATACCTATCGTCTCCACAAAACCATCCAAAACTAACACACTAGTTAGCCAAAAAGACGGGAAATACCAGTCCAAAATTAGTAACACAATTCCGATACCACCCAAAATGTCTAAAGCATTACTCCATGAATCAAATGGTTTCAAAAACACCTTCGAAGGTTTCATCAGTTATTCTACAAACTTCTTTCTATTGATTTTTTGATCCAGCGTATTTCCAGTGTCGCATTTTGAACATTTTGCCATTTTTAACTTTTGAGGCTTTAACTGTATGATCAATAGCTGCACCAAACGATTTTACAGCACCGAAATAATTTTCAGCATACATATTAACACCAAATTTTATCAAATTTACAGCGGCTAACCCTGCATGACCACCAATAATTGTGTTCTTAGATAGATAAATATCAACGTTCCCTTTTTTTACTGCACCATGCCATACGATTTTTGTTACACCAGAGCTACGGTTACCCACTACCAGTACGTTAGGTGCCAAAACTGAAAGGTATGCGTGCTCAACAGCAGCATCCTTAACTTCCATAGTAGTCTGGCCACCTTGGGTCGTGATCGTTGTGGCAGCTTTAACCTTTTGAGTAATCTCGGCCATTTGTGCTTCAGAGGCATCGTTTATCTTATTTTGGATCAATTGAGACACATCAGCCTCTTTCACCAGCTGTGTTTGAGCAAATGTGTTCACATTAGCACTGTTAACTACATTCATAGTTTTTGAAGATGTAACCGTATCAGCTTGAGCTGTAATTCCCTCTGATAGAGGTACCACAGCTACGCTGGTTGTCAGCATCGTTAAAGCTGTTAGTGTTGTTAATTTAATAGCGTTCCTTTTTGAACCTTTAACCTTATGATCTTTGTTGTCTATGCTAAAAAATGTCATATCGTAAACCTCTAGTAATGTAATTTTTTCTAATGCGCATTAGGGTTTAGCTGTTAACATCATTCAGCTTAGATGAATCATGACATTTTGACTAGAAACCAATAGTTTACACTGGTTGCATTCTTGTAACATGTTATTTTTAACCAATCTAATTAACCAAAATAATTTTCATGAAATTTCAAAGAACGGAGTCACATCAGGTTATTTTTTTAGTTACCATCAGTTCTGATAGCTAATTTTTAATAAATCTATGAAAGAACCCCATACTTTCACTTAACTTAGAACTACTATCATTCTGTTTGACGTCCCCGTTGGTTTGAGAATTACGACTATCAGTTTGCCCTCCCAAATTCACGTGATCTTCCTGTGTATGTGTTACTACCGAAGAATTGTCACGTTCTGTAAGTTTGCAGGTATCCGAGTGTATATATTCTTCGAACGTTTTAATCTGCTGTCTTAGGTCTTTATTTACCTTAGTTAACTCAATTTGGAGGTGTTGTTGTTGATCCAGAAGTTTTTGCATGTTTTCTATTTGTCGTTGTGTAATCTCAAGTTGAGCATCTTTGACTTTAAGTTGTTCCAGCAACAATCTATCGTTACAAAAAAATTGATCTGATCGTTTATCGTTTGATTGACTTTGACTAGTTTTATTATCAATATTTAACAATGCCTTAACACCAGGTTCATTAATTACTAATCGATTGCCGATTCTTCTAACGTACTCATCCCTAAATCCATCAATCTGATTCATACGATGCTGCACAGCTGGTTTTGTAATACCTAACTGAGCCGCAACTTCTCTTACCGTTTGTCCCAAAATCCCCACCAACTTTCAATAATAAAGTATATCACATGGTATGAATACAAATCTTCTAACCAAATTCGGTCAACCGATAATTATCAAATTAACTGATTCTACAAACAAGCACCCTCTGAGTTACAGAGGGTGCTTGTTGTCTTCTTATGTTAATGTAGTCAATTTTGTAACCTCAAATTATGGAGGTTACAAATATGAAAAAATTATTTAAGTCTCGTCATCATCGTATCGTCACTATTATTTCCAATAACAGTTCAAGCAGCCACAGTTCATGTCAATCATATTAGCCGTGGTTCCTGGTCTATGGGATGTAATGTCACTACTTCAGGTAATAAGATCACAGGAATTAGAGACTTATCGATTAAAGTTAGCAGTGGCTCTGTTACAAATAAACAAGCGTACTTAAAAAGCGGGAGTGCCAAAATACAGTTCACACGTCATTTGAATTTACTGACTTACCACTCCTCGGCAATCATAAAAATTAAAAACGGTAAACTTTATGTGACTGCTAATTAATCTTATAGACAGTTGTTTGACTCGGCTTGAACCAGTTGTCAGCTGCATAAATACTAGTATTGATAACACTAACTATAATGACAACTAATGCTATCGCATAGATTGTTTTAAAAAGCGCATTATACTTGGTGTTTCGCCACATAACATAAATGGGCAACAAGACACCGATTGGTGGAATAATCCCCGATATGAGCGTCAAAACCAACAGGAGAATTCCCTCGTCGCGATTGCTATACAACGATTTATTAATTTGCTTTAATTGCTTCTTTTTATCATTAATCACAGTTTGATTAGTTTGGATTTTATTCTCCAGATCTTGATTCTTTTTCAAAAGCTTATCGATCGATAACCCATAAATATCACTTAAATAAATCAAGTTATCAATATCTGGATAAGCTCTTCCTGTTTCCCACTTGGAAACAGACTGCCTCGTGATATGCAGCATCGTTGCTATCTCATTTTGCGAATAACCTCGGCTAATACGAGTAGTTCTTAATTGTTCTGCTAAAGTCCCCATGCTTTCCTCCTCAAAGTATTTAGACTAGCACACCATTTCAAAAAATCAAATTGAAATTTTATTTTTGCTACTTTAGTTTAAATAAATTCAATAAAAAATAATTCCCAGAATATCAACGTCACCACTTAATTAGCCAGCAAAAACAGTACGGCCACCTAAATTTGGCATCAGCATATTTTCAAAATAAGTCATCGGTACCGTTCGGATAAAATCGACACAAACTGTAACCCTATCACGCACTAATTGACTCGGAACATTATCAATCAGGATACGCTCGTAACCTTTTAAGAAACTAACCCTATTTGGTCGGATCATCGTAAGTGAACTAAGTCGTTTTATTGATATTCACCCGTTTGCGACAGCAACCAAACAATTCCGCTGACTAAACGTGCCAGCGTAAATGCCGTGGAGTGAAACCAGTCAGATTGTGGTGTAGAAAGCAGTTAGCCTCCGTCCTTTGGAGGGTTACTGCTTTGCGCAGACGGAGGAGATCCGCCCTGAGCGAAGCGCTAGCTCCGGAGCAAGCCACGACGAGCTGCCTGGTTTCACGCAACGAAATGATTCCTTAACCAATCCCCTTACCTAATATCGATCTTACTCAACAAAAAAGCACTCCGAGAACTAAATCTCGAAGTGCTTTTAAAATGCTTTCAAGCAATTAAATTACTTAAGTGGTGTCCACTTCCAGTTCGTGACTTCTGGCATATCAGTACCATTTTCACGAATGTAAGCAGTGTGCTTAGCAACCATGTCATCCATGCGTTGTTCGAAGGATGCACCCTTAACAGCGTATTCTGGCATGCTCAGCAAAGCATCCTTTGCCAAGTGGTAACGGTCGAGTTCATTCAAGACACGCATATCAAATGGTGTGGTGATATCACCGTTTTCACGGTAACCATGAACACGAAGGTTGTGGTTGTGACGGTCGAAGAACATGTCACGGACAATGTCTTCATAACCATGGAAGGCAAAGATAACTGGCTTGTCGGTTGTGAAGTAACGGTCGAATTCTTCGTCACTCAAACCACGAGGGTCCTTCTTTGGTGAACGAAGTCTCAAGATATCAACAACGTTGATGACCCGCATCTTCAGTTCTGGGAATTCGTCGTGTAACAATGAAACGGCGGCGAAGACTTCCCAAGTTGGTTCACTACCAGCAGCAGCGAAGACAATGTCAGGTTCTTGACCTTGATCAGTTGAAGCCCAGTCGATGTAGCCCAAACCATTGTGAACCAGGTTAGTAGCTTCGTCGATTGAGAACCATTGTGGACGTGGGTGCTTTGAGGTAACTAACAAGTTGATTGTCTGATAGCTGCGGAAAGCAACGTCAGCAACAGCAAGCAATGTGTTAGCGTCACCTGGCAAGTATTCACGAATTAACTCTGGCTTCTTTTCATACAAGTGAGTTAACATACCTGGGTCTTGGTGAGTGTAACCATTGTGGTCTTGCTGGAAGACAGTTGAAGTATCCACGAAGTTCAATGATGGATAATGCTTGCGCCATGATTGTTCTGAAGCCTTACGTAACCACTTCATGTGTTGCGTCAACATTGAGTCAACGACACGACCAAATGATTCGTAAGTTGCAAAGAAGCCATGACGACCAGTCAAGACATAACCTTCCAACCAGCCTTCAGCTTGATGTTCGGAAAGTTGTGAATCGATGACACGGCCTTGAGGAGCCATGTTTTCATCGTTAGGTTCTTTGATGGATTCTTCCCATTGACGCTTACCAGTGTCAAGCATTGAGTACAGGCGGTTTGACTTAGATTCGTCAGGACCGAATGCACGGAAGTTGTCAGGATTCATCTTCATGGTGTCAGCAACCCAGTCAGACCAAACGATCATGTCTTGAGCGGTAATAGCACCTGGAGTAGTCACCTTAACAGCATACTTCTTGTAGTCTGGTAATTTCAATGGTTCTGGCTTGATCCCACCATTAGTGATAGGGTTCATTGCCATCCGTTGTTCACCCTTAGGCGCCATATCACGGACAGATTCCTTGATTGAACCATTTTCGTC
Source organism: Secundilactobacillus angelensis (assembly GCF_012641075.1). Lineage (GTDB taxonomy): Bacteria > Bacillota > Bacilli > Lactobacillales > Lactobacillaceae > Secundilactobacillus > Secundilactobacillus angelensis. The sequence goes on from NZ_JAAXLJ010000010.1 coordinate 42,152, forward strand.
AAAGAAGTCTTCTGGCTTGTATGACTTCAACCAGCTAACTAACTTATCAGCATGTTCCATTGAACCTGCAGCAATTGGTAGCGGAACTTGGTGAGCACGGAATGAACCTTCAACGGGATTACCATCGAAGTCTTCCTTAGGACCAGTCCAGCCTTTAGGTGAACGGAAGATAATCATTGGCCAGTTAGGTAATGAATTGTCATTGTTTTCGCGGGCATTCTTTTGAATAGCCTTGATCTTTTCAATGGCTTTGTCCATCGCCTTAGCCATGTCTTCGTGAACTGGTTCGTGATCGTCAGGGTTCTTAACTTCAACGAACTCTGGATCCCAGCCCATTCCTTTGAAGTAGCTAGTCAAGTCTTCATCACTCATCCGTGAAAGGATGGTTGGATTAGAAATCTTGAAGCCGTTCATGTTAATAATTGGTAAAACAGCACCATCTTTGATTGGGTTGATGAACTTATCTGAGAACCATGATGTAGCTAATGGACCAGTTTCGGATTCACCATCACCAATTTCAACAGCGGCAATTACGTCTGGGTTATCTAAAATTGCACCAGTACCGTGTGAAAGTGAGTAACCAAGTTCGCCACCTTCGTGGATTGAACCTGGAGTTTCAGGGGCAGCATGTGAAGCAACGCCACCTGGGAATGAGAATTGCTTGAATAATTTCTGAAGACCCTTTTCGTCTTGAGAAATATTAGGGTAGATTTCTGAATAACTGCCATCAAGATATGAGTTAGAAACCATAACTTGACCACCATGCCCTGAACCTTCAATGTAGAACATATTCAAATCATACTTCTTGATGACCCGATTTAAATGTGCGTAGATAAAGTTTTGAGAAACAATTGTTCCCCAGTGACCAATCGGCTTAATTTTAACATCGTCTGAAGTCAAGTCGCGGTTCAATAATGGGTTGTCCCGTAGATATAGTTGACCAACAGACAAATAGTTGGCGGCACGCCAATACGTGTCAACGCCTTCCAAATACTGTTTGGAATCGTAATCTTCTGCCATTAGAGTAACACTCCTTTGATTGATTAAAGATAACTGCACGACGTAATCAATGCAGTTGAATATGATGCGTGAATTACCAAATACGATAAGTATCGATAATTTACACACTTTATGATAGTCCCATTTGCATAAAAGTCAACCGCTTTGAAAATTGATGCGGTCCAATTCAAAGACATAATCAAGTTCAGTACCTGATGTACCCGGAGTAGCCGGTATCTCGGACTTGCTAGCACTCAAAATTCAAAAATCGATTGGTAAAGCTACCTGGTTGAATTGATATGTGAAGCAAATGCTAACTGCATAAAGCGTGACCAAGGTTTATATGCTTGATGATATGAATCCTTTTATCTATTGATGTTTAAGTATGTTATTATCGTAAACGGTTGTGATAATTTTGGAAGATAAGCAAAGGGGAGTAATATGCAAGAAACGCTGGGAACTCGACTTCGAAGTGCCAGAATGCAATCAGGACTTTCGCAAAATGACGCGTCTACAATCATGCACATATCACGACAGTCTTTCTCAAAATGGGAAAACGACAGGGGCTATCCGGATATAGATAACCTTGTCTATCTTAGTTCACTATACGAGGTATCAATTGATAGCCTATTAAAAGATAATGATGAGATGCGAGAAAAAATTGGTGCAAACGAGACCGAAATAGCTGATAAGCGCAAACAGTTGAAAAAGGTCAATAAGGACATGTTTCAGAATCGCGACGAGGGCTTATTTTTAATGATACTAGCGCTCGTATCAGCGATTGTGCCACCGATTGGAATCTTTGTACCGTTCTATGCAATGTGGCGAAATAGCCGATATAATAGCCTTTATAAGACAATATATCTGGCAAGCGCCATAGTTGTACTTGTCAGTCTTGTTGGGACAGGTGTTTATGTTTTTGATAACTGGTTGTCGCCGACAGAAACACACGTATACCGCGTTAATTAGTTGTCACGTAAATTTTAGACTTTGATACGCTAATCTTGATGTTTTGGTTATATGCGAGTGTTTTAATGTGTTTAGCGAATCTAATATGGGCGTCCCCTCCAGAGAGTTTGACAGTGGGACTGGAGATGGACCCGATAAATGGCTTTATTGACAGTTTCTTTACGGCGGTGACCTTATTGCCTTTAGTGACGACATCACAACTAAATTTCCACGATGGAAATTTGCTCTGGGCAACGTGATAGGTTGCCGCCTGAGCGACCGTTGAGAATAAGAATGAACATACGATAATTAAACCTGTAATCAGTGTTTTTTTCATGAACGTAACCTCCTGAAATTGAGGTTACGTTCTTTTCTTTGTACACATAAGAAACGCCTTATTTACAGGGGGTTACATTGAGTTTACGTTGGGTTGTCAATTGATCTTAACGGGTTACAAAAAGTCATCTAGCTCTATACCTAGATGACTTTTGATAACCTATCAAAATTGTCAATTAATTTTAACTGGCCGTTAATTTAATAACTAGCAGCAAAGGCTAATACTATTAATATTGGTGCAAATAAAAAGATAGGAAGTAGCATGCCTAAAATAAGACATAGAATTAGATTTAGGTTAGTTTTGCAGAAACGAAAAATAAGCAAGTCAACACACATAAAATAAGAAAACGAGATTAGTCCAATCGCAAAATCGTGAGTCGCTCTGAAGAAGTTTAACAAAATTGCTAAAACTAGAGCAGTCCCGGCTATTATTTGCATTATACGATACGATTTATGGGTAAACTGTGTGGCAAACGTTTCTTTTATTGACTTCATATTAATCATGATTAACTCCTAATTTATTTTTATTGGTGGCTAATTCCCTTATATTTCCAACCCTTAAATTTGAAGACTCTCCCTGTCTTAAAATGTTTAATATTTTCATCTAGGGCTAATTTTACAACCTTGCCTAATGCATAATTAAGCACTCCAGCTGCGACACCGCCAGCTCCCCCGCCAGCGAGAGTCAATAAAGCATACATAGCTACTGAGACAGCAGTGTTTGCTGGTAAATTTTTTAGCCAATTTAGCCATTTGGCACTTAAATAAATATCAACATTACCCTTTTTAGCTGCCCCATGCCAAACTATTTTGGTCTTACCTGTTGAACGAACGCTTACGATCAAACCAGAGGGATCCAGTACGGACATATATGCTCTTTCAATGGAAATGTCTGAAACTGTTGCAATAGTATCATTGCCATCTTTTTCTATATTCGTAGAAGCTTTAATTTTTTGTTGAATTTGTTGCTTTTGTGTCTCTGTTGCTGATTCTAACTTAGCTGAAATTAAATTCCAACCCTAATCCTCTGTTAATAAATGTGGTGTTGCCTGTAGATTGCTTCGCATAGCTGTAGATTCTGTGTTTTTAGTAGCTGTTTGAGTTGTGTCAGGTGTTGTAGCAGCATGTGCCTGCTGTACATTTACACCTGATTCAATAATACCAGTACTCAATAGTGCAGTAGCAAATGCTAATGATGAATATTTAATAAAAGATTTCATAAGAAAAACTCTCCCTAAGATTTGATGACTAATACGTATTAGTGAGTTGCTGTTAACATCACTAGATTATTCGTAAGTACCTACTTTGGGGAGAATCGGAATGCTTACCTTCTGGTTTGACAACCATTAGTTGCATTAAATAAAGGAAATTGGTAATCAAGTTAATTCATTTATACCCAAGAAAGCTGATAGCAGCAACGATAGGCATCCCTTACGTTTGCTTTCAATGGCGGGTAAAAAATGAAAAGCCGACGTTAAAAATTCTCCTTTCGGCCGAATAAATGTCAGGCAAAATTAGGGATCACCTGCTCAGTTTCACTGATGAAATTGACAATCAAATCGACGGATGTTAAATTATGAGTAACAGGTTACTTATAAAGTAACAACAAAACAAAAAGGGGTAAAATGATGAAAACTTATGCTGTTACAGGCGCTACTGGGAAATTTGGGCACCATGCACTGGAGATATTAGCAAAATTAGCACCAAAGGATCACATTGTGGCTTTGGCCAGAGACACTGATAAGGCTGCAAAGTCTGTTCCTGAGGGTGTTGACGTTCGGAAAGGCGACTATAGTGATAAGCAGAGCTTAGTTGATTCACTGGAGGGTGTCGACAAGTTACTGTTTGTTTCTTCCGTTCCTAATGCCGATTTACCGCGGCAAGCACAACATCAAAACGTGATCGACGCTGCCAAGGAAGCCGGCGTAGGCTACATTGCCTATACCAGCTACCCGCATTTGGAAACCGCTACATCACCACTGAGCGAAGATCACAAATACACGGAACAGGCCATCGTAAAAGCCGGGATTCCTCACAGCTTTTTACGCAATAACTGGTACTTAGAAAACGAACTGTATCCAATTTTGTCAGCCTTACAGGGTCAGCCTTTCGAATACGTAGCTGGTAACGGCCGCGTTGGCTGGGCAGCCGAGCGTGACTATGCGGAAGCCGCTGCTAAAGTGATGCTTCTTGATTACACACAAGATGTCTACGAATTTGCTGGTAAATCACTCTCATATTCTGATTTAGCAGCTATTGTAAAAACGGTCAGTGATCAGCCCTTTGAAGTCCATGCGGAAAGCGAAGACGATTACAAGCAAAACGTGATCAAAAACGGACTGGATGCTACCGTGGCGGAAATGGTGACCTCGATTCAAGTGCTCATCAATAATGGTGATCTAAAAGAGGAATCCTATGATCTGACGACTGTCCTTGGCCGCTCACAAACGAATTTGGCACTGGTAATCGAAGCTTACAAGTAAGCCACTATGCTGATGCAATCAACTGGCTTCACTCATTAATCGAGGTTGTTAATATGAAGTATTCCCATAAATTAAGTGATGCCGTACACATCCTTGCCTACGTTGATATCTTTCAAAATGATGGCGACTTATCCAGCAATCGCATTGCACGAAGCATCGAATCGAATCCAAGTTTAGTCCGACGTCTAATGTCGGCGCTGGTTAAAGCGGGCTTATTAGTTACTCAACCAGGTGTGGCGGCACCCTCCTTATCCAAACCAACTGCCAAAATTTCACTACTTGAAGTTTATAACGCTGTTGAAGATGATCGCAATCTGCTACACGTGGATGAAAAAACCAATCCGGATTGCCCGGTCGGCGCCAATATTCAGGCTGCCCTTAACGATGCGTACGCCAAAGTGCAAGCGCAAGCTGAGAAGAGTATGGCCGAAATAACTTTAGACCAAATCGTCGATGATATTCAGGTACGTCGATTGAATACCTCCAGTAAATAAACAAATGGCTAGTCCTTGTATCAACAGGGCTAGCCATTTTTAATTAAATCAATTTCGCTCAACATTCTTCACGATAACTGACATGGTGCCATCAGGATTGGTTCGAAACTCCACGACATCCTTATTCTTCAAAACGTCCACCGGCACTGTCATTTCAATACCATTGCCAAGCTTAATTTTTTGCTTTTGGTACTTTTTCTCAAAAATCGGTGCGTTGGGTACCCGGACTGTCTCCGAAACACCACGTTCTTTAAGTTTTTCCTTGAAGGCGACTTTAGCTTCCGGATTATTCTGGAAAACCGTTTCAGCAACATGGTCACTATCGATGCTTTCATCCTTCTTGATACTCTCATACACCGCTTTGTGCGTTTCCGGCACCGTTAAGACATCAGCTTCAGTATATTTTTTGGCAGTTTCCTTCACCGTTTTTTCAATCACTTTAATTTCTTCAGAAACCTTTTTAACCACCGGGATCTGTAGAATATTTTGTGCAAAACTCCAGTCTTCCCCGTTATTATCATACTTTTTCGATCGAACCCGGATGGTATCTCCCATTACCAAGAATCCGTCTTTAACGGCCTGAACTGGTGCCGGTAAAATGGTCTTATTTTGAATGATCGTATTGATCAACGTGTCATTATCATACTCAATTGCATGCAGATACTTTGCAGTGTAATCCAGTTTAACCATGCCAGTTAACTCAACCAGATCATCATTCTGGGCACGGAAAAACAGCAAGTCACCACCGCTGATCTTCGTTGCGCCTTTAATGGCATTAAAGAAATCCAGACTAATTTGAGCCGAATTATCAACAAAATCGTCTGGATGATCAACCAGTTGCTTCACAATCTGACTATCATTCAGGCTGGTTTCTGTGTACTCAGTCTTCATTAATTTTTCGATGACTTTTTGCAGGTACTCCTCCATGACCACGTCACTGGGATCAACTGCCTGATGTGACACCACAACGTTACCTGAATCCTTATCCATCACGTGGACAACTGCCTTTAATATTCTCATGGGACCACCTTTACTCATTTTCTTCTTACAAGCATACGTGAATGATTAACTTGATACAACTGCGGATACAAAAAGAGCTAGGGCACTTCATGCACCTCTAGCTCGTTATATTTAATCTTCTTACTCTTCATCCAGCGTAACGAACGTATTGTAATTGAAGTAGTCGTATCGTAAACGCATGTTAGAGACTTCAAACGGTGTACCATCATCCAAGAAGAAGATACCTTCCATAATGGCAACTGGTTCTGTTGGCTTCAGGCCCAGTAACTCTTGATCTTCTTCGTTAGATGGCGCAACTTTCATCGTCATAAACGACTTGGTAACCACCTTATTTTGAACATCTTCCAAATAGTTGAAGATTGAGCCCGAAACCACCTTCTGTGACAATTCAGGTGCAATCTTGATCGGGATAAAACCGCGTTCAATCATGAAGGGGTGGTCATCAAATAACCGTAGGCGCGAAATTTCGTACACAAAATCGCCCTTCTCCAAAAAGAGATCCTGCTGCATTTCTTCATTAGCAGGCACCACTTTGAAGGATAGTAACTTAATTCCCTGGGTCTGCCCGTCACTCTTAAAACTGTCCGTAATCCCTAAATTCGAGCCTTCATAATGAAAAATCGTTTGGTTCTTCATGTATAATGGATTAATGAACGTACCAGAACCGCGTTTTTTAAAAATAATCCCTTGATTTGCTAAGACACCAAGTGCTCGCTTGATTGAACTACGACTGACGTTGTATGCTTCACTTAGGCTTCGCTCATCCGGTAGTCTTTTATCTGGAAACTGATTATCGTGAATTCGCGATTTTAAGTCATGCAATACTCTTCTGTAAACTAAATCTGCCATTCCAATCTCCCTTGCAACCAACTCACTGATTTTATAATTGAATCGAGTATAACAGATTTTAGCGCTTTCGGATAGATTGAAACGCACTATTAAGCAAATTGGTCCTTATTAATTGTTTATCTGGACTGCACCAAATTATTTATGTAAGGAATGATCAACATGTCAAAAAAGAAGAAAAAAAGTCAGTTACATAAAACGTTAGTCGAACAGATCCTCGACAAGGCTAAAATCAGCTACGAGCAAATGTCCTTTGCCACCCACGAAGCAGGTGATGTCCAGGAAATGGATATTGATGAAAGTACCATTGACCAGCACACGATTTACAAAACGCTGGTAGCTTCTGGTAAAACCACTGGTCCCGTTGTTGGCGTCCTGCCGCTAGATACACATCTGGACCTGAAAAAATTAGCAAAAGCTTCAGGTAACAAAAAAGTTAACATGGTGCCTTTGAAAGAACTCGTTAAGACCACTGGCTACGAGCATGGTGCTAACACGCCTATCGGCATTTGGGAAAAATTAAAGTACCCGATTTACTTTGACAACACTGCCAAGGAACAGGGTGAAATTATTGTTTCATCCGGTCAAATTGGCCGCTCAGTGAAGGTAAATGCTGAGGCGGTTTGTAAGCTGGTTGATGGTGAATTTACGGATTTGCTGGAAGAAGAGTAAGACAGTTCAATTTTATATAGACTAATCGGGCTGCAACAGGCAGAGAGCTGCATAATCATAAATTCAAGTTTGGGGCTCTCAACTCTTACATAGCTGAACTGGGCTACAACGAGCAGAGAGCTGCATGGAAGGCGAGGCCCCCACAAATCCAAGTTCAGGATTTATGGGGGCCTCGCCTTCCATTTCGCTCTCTAAGCGCTCGTTTTCGCACCTTAACTTAATCCATTCCACTCCGCCTTAAAATCTTCCAAAAAAGTGGTCATGGTCTTTTGCCTTCCCTTTGCGATTTTTTTCGCCACTGGGGTATTCATACTTTCTGGCAACTTCAGCAGTTTTTCGTAAAAGTGGTTAATGATTGTTTCGTTCTTTAAATTACGGTACTCCGATTTGGTCATATTGGTTCTTGGTGCGATATTTGGATCATAGATTTTCTCGCTATGATGCCCGCCATAATAAATCGCTCGAGTTATACCAATTGCACCAATTGCATCCAACCGATCCGCATCCTGCACAATTTGACCCTCCAGTGGTAATGGCTGCTGATCATCAGTTAGCGTTTTACTAAATGACATGTTGTTGATAATGAACATCACCGCTTGGACTTGATCCGGGTCAAACTCAATGCCCCTCAAAAAGTTCTCCACGTCCCGTTGTGCCGATGAAACATCCGAAACCAGCTTATCATCAATCACATCATGTAAGTAGGCCGAACTCAGGGTAATCAAATAATCTGCAGAGGGCTCTTCCGCCAACAACATTTTGGCATTGGTCACTACTCGGTTAATATGATCGATGCCATGCCCAGTAGCATCTCCTGCCAATTTTTGCGCGGTATAGTTACTAATTGCAGCTAATTGCTCAGTTGCTTCCAAATCACTCACCAATCCTTCTCAATAATAGGAAATATGATACTTTATTTTTATTAAAACTAGATTAGAATAATTTCGTCTTGAAAACTTCAAACAACTGTTTATAAAATCTATCATCAACGTCAATCTATAACATAGTGTTGCTGCGTGGGACTACTGGTTTAACATCTTTTCTTGCTTACTCTCAGCAAACATGCTAAATTCAGATGAGAAATAGATTAATCAAGGAGGCTCACATTCATATGACACCAGTATCCTTCAAGGGACTGTCGCTGGGTAGCGGCGTTCCAAAGATTTGTGTTCCAATTACGGGAGCAGATTCAAACGCCGTCATTGGCCAAGCCGGAGAAATTGTCTCTTCTTCAGCCGATATTGCGGAGTGGCGCTTAGACTACTTTAACGATTTAGAAGATACTGCAGGAATCCTTTCTACAGCTAACCGGTTAGTTGAAATTCTTGGCGATTTGCCATTAATTATCACGCTACGCGACCGCTCAGAAGGCGGTAAACGCCAGATTGCAGACGCTGATTATTTAATGTTATACACCCAAATCGTGTTACGAACAGAGGTCACTGCTATTGACGTTGAGTGGCGCCGCGAGCCTGACATTGCGGATCAGTTGATCGCTCTAGGACGCTCCCATCAAGTACGAACCATCATCAGTCATCATGAATTTGAGCACACCCCGACAAAAAGTGAAATGATTACCCAACTTAAAAAAATGGCCCAATTAAACGGTGACGTTGTCAAACTGGCTGTCATGCCTGAAAATAACGATGACGTTTTAAATCTAATGGTGGCTACTCACGACTCCAGTCAAGATATTTCGCAGCCCATCATCACCATGGCAATGGGCTCACTGGGTGCCGTCACACGAGTTGCCGGTCAAACTTTTGATAGTGTACTGACTTTCGCCACCACCTCATCATTATCTGCGCCTGGACAATTGACGGTAGACCAAACCCGCCAAATTTTGAAAATCATTGCCCACTAAATCGCTTTTTAATCTTTTTAAGTTAAACTCATGATATGAGATGGTCGTAGCGATTATGCTGGATGACAATGATAATTTTAGCGAAATTATTGAAACAGCTTACATTATCTGATATATTATTAGGTGCAAGATACGTAAAACGTTTTACCTAACATTTAATTTAAATAAATTCACAATTTGAAATGAGGTTTACTAAGATGACTAATCGTGTAACTGTAATTGGTAGTTTGAATGTGGACACAATCCTTGAAATCCCCCGTTTACCAAAACCCGGTGAAACCCTCGCTATGGGCGACCAATCCTTCGCTGGTGGCGGTAAGGGTTCTAACCAAGGAATTGCTGCTGGCCGTGCCGGTGCCGACACCTACTTTATTGGTAAAATTGGCGACGACGCTAACGGTAAGTTTATGGTGAAATCCATGACTGACTCTGGTATTAACGTAGACCAGATCACCGTTACTGATGATGCTAAAACTGGCCAAGCCTTTATCTTACTTGATAAAAACGGTCAAAACTCCATTTTGGTTTATGGTGGTGCTAACCAAGTATTGTCGACTAAAGACGTTGATAATGCGAAGGACACGATTGCTAAGAGTGATTTCATTATTACCCAATTTGAAACACCGCTTGATGTTGCTGAAGCAGCTTTCAAGGTTGCCAAAGAAAACAACGTTGTCACTATTTTGAACCCGGCTCCTGCTCAGGAAACCATTCCAGCTAGTTTGTTAGCTGTTAGTGATCTAGTCGTACCAAACGAAACTGAATGCCAAACCTTAACTGGCGTTGAGATTACTGACGAAGCTTCCATGATCAAGGGTGCTGAAAAGCTCCACGCAATGGGTGCTAAAGGCGTTATCATCACTGTCGGCAGCAAGGGTGCTTTCTACCACACTGCAGACGGTAACTACGGCTTTGTAGATGCCTTCAAGGTTAACGCCGTTGATACAACAGCTGCCGGCGATACCTTTATCGGTGCTTTAAGTTCTCAACTAAAACCTGACTTCAGCAACTTGGCTGAAGCTATCCGCTTCGCTAACCGTGCGTCATCCATCACCGTTCAACGAATGGGTGCCCACCCTTCAATTCCAACTTTAGCGGAAATTGAAGCCGCTGAAAAAGCTGATAAATAATTTTCTGAAATATTAAAAAGGATGTGTCCTCACTAATTCCAGTGAGAATACATCCTTTTTAATTATCCTATACACTTAACGTTCACTACTGATTTAAGCGATTGTTTCAATTGGCAAATGCATACCCTTCCAGCCTTCTAGGGCACATGAAAGTTCGTAAGCTTTGAAACCAGCTGAAAGCAAGGTCAGCAAAGCTGCTTTGCCCAATGTCGTACCGGCAGTCCAGTCATATACCACGTAAGTCTTAGATTTGTCCAACTCATCAAGATGGTTAGAAAGATCCTTAGCAGCAATGGCAACGGCACCTTTAATTTGGTCCTTTTTGATTTGGGCTGGGGCGTTTCTAACGTCTAACACAACGTATTTTGAGTCTGGTTTTTGCATTTCTGGTAAAACCTCGTCGTGGCCGATGTAGAGACTCATATATGTTTTTAAGAAGTTAATTTTTTCGTTTTCCATGTTTATTTCTCCATTTCTTGTTCAAGTGTCTGTGTACCATTCTGAATCTTTGCTAACAAATGTGATAGTGTAGTTAATTCATCCGAAGATAAATCTCCAAATAAGGTTTGAACTGCATCAAAATTATGTGGTAGAAAAGATAATAAAACCCTTTCTCCTTCCGCCGTCAAACTAATTAAGGTCGCTCGTTTGTCCGTGGGAGACGGTTGCTTGTCAACCCGTCTCTGGTCCACTAACCCCCTTAATAGCTTACTGACGGTTGCCCTAGTGGCACCTAATTTTTCAGCGAGTTGTAACGGCAATAACTGCTGATGCGGTGCTTCGTAAAGAAACATCAAAATAACGAATCGCGATTCCGTTAACTGGTATTTCGCTAACACCGCGTCATATTGGCGCTGCATCTCACGATATGAATACTGGAAGTTTAAAAACTGCTGTACGGTATCAATATCAATGTCGGAATTAACCTTACCGATACTCAACGCTAACCGAGTAGCATTCGGACGATCTTTGAAATTACCTTTTTCCATCTTTTTCAGACCTTTATAATTTAATTAGCCGGCTAACTATATTACATTGAACAGTATACTGACTTTAAAAAATAAGTCAAGCATACAATTCAAAAAGCGGTAAGCTCATTTACCAGAGCTTACCGCTTAACATTTCAATCATTATTTCTGTGTTTTAATCGACTGATTCTTATAGGTTTCAAGGCCAACATTAGCCGTTGCCAGCTGGTTCTTATCTGAAGCAGTGGCTTTAAAGCTAACTTTATCACCAGTCTGAATGAACTGATCAATTGGCTGGAAGGTCTTCGCTGAAGTATCCATCCGGTAAACGTGGCTGTCACCCTTTAAGATAAACAGGATCTGCTTATCATCCGGTTTAACCACCCGTTCAACAGTCCCGAATATGGTCTTACCAGTAACTTTCGGTTCAACGGTTGTTCCCGTCTTGGCGCCCACACGCTGCTGGAATATTTCCAATGTGCTCTGAGCGTCATCACCAATTGCATAGGTACCGCTTTGGTTATTGCCATCTGCCAGCAGATAAACGAACTTCATAAAGGAGTTGTTATCCCGGTCAAGCATGGAAACGACCCAAGTTGGATTGCCATTAATTCTGTAAAGTAATGGCAAGGTCCCCTTATAGTTTTGCGGATTAATATCTTGCTGAGCGTAGGAAATGGCCCGTTCTGGTGTCATGACGTTACCGTGCTCACGGTAGTAGTGAAGCGTGTTAGTTCTAGCATCCACGAAGGCATAGCCAAGAATGGAGCTTTGGTGACTATTAACACTGGTCATCCCGGTGAAGTAATAGATCCGGCCCTTATAGGCGTAAGGCGTTAACGTCTTGCCACCCTCAGTTCCGGCTTCCGTTGGCTTCATCACGTCATTATGACCACCAAAACTGGTAGCGTTCCAGAAACCGTGACGGTAACGGCCAAACATTGACACTTCTTTTTGAACCAATTCAGGTGTAGCGGCCACATCAACGAACTTTGGTACTTTATTAGGTGAATAGACCTTGACCTTACCATTAACGGTATTTAGCACCGCAACTTTGTAATGTTTAAAATCATAGTTTCGATTAAAGTACGAAATTGGCTTGGCGAGCGTTCGAACGTAGTAAGGCGTTCCGTTGTTATCAACCTCTAGCTGTGACGTATCACCAACCATGGTATACCCCATACTGTAAGCATTGATCCGCCGATCAGCGTCACGGTTGAAATAAGCACTTGGCGTATAACGCATGGATTTAGCCACGAACTTTGGATCTGCGTTCTTATCAGTGGCATTAGTCATGAAGTAGCCTGGTACTTTTTGATAGTGAATATAACGCCAGAAACCGCCAGAGAATTCAACGGGCGCCACGTAAACCATTTTGCCGTTATACATCTGAACCCGCATATGGTTTAAATCGTAAACGTTAGAGTTCTTAAAACTGTTCAGTGAGTTATTCATGTCAGTAGAAACAGTTTGCGGTGCGTTGACCACTGGGGTTTCAGCACTATTCTTGATGACAGGCATTGGCGCACCATCAGTAGAATTATTCATTTCCGTCTTAATGGAATCGACGGCTGGCTTAGGATTCATCGACGTAATCACCGAAGCAGCACTGCTCAAAATAATCACCACGACAAACGCCGCCACTGCAGCGCCAACTAAACGGCCGACCCAACCAATAGTAATGCCAAAACTACGCATCAAACGGCTAAAATAGTTGTCCTGGTTGACAGCGCGTTCCTTTACGGCATTGGGATTGAAAACGAAGCGGCGCAATACAGCCACCACCACAAATCCAGCAATTAACCACAGTAGCCAACCGTCAATCAATGACGGATAGGCTAGATCTGGCAAATTAAAGTACGTATTGATATAGCTGACAACAAATAACACGATAATGGCGATAATTCCCCACGAACGCCATCGACGGTTACTGATCCACAAGAACCAAATAAACGGAATCAATAACCCTGATAATTTAACAAGTGTGATCAAGGCAAAATAACTTAGCATGGCTAATCCTCTTTCTTTCCTGTTTCCCAAATACAGAATTTGTTAACTGTAGTATACCAAATTGTGACCGCCACTGTCTGAGAGTTCACTGCTAAACATGACACATAAAAAGCTAGCTCCCATCAAGTAGAAAACTAGCTTTAAATGATTGTATTTTAAAAAATAAACGCTTAAGAAACACTGGCAGCAAACGTATCGATCAACCGCGCGATTTCCTTAATCACCGCAATGATATCAATATGATCAGAAGCCAGACTACCAGTGGCCAGTAACTTCTCAGCTTTTGGTTTATCGGTCAATTCAATCTGATATTTTTCTAACAGCGTATCTAATAAATAGTCCGCGCTGCTTTCACGAGCTTCTTGTAGTTTGAAATCCTCAGCGTGCCCCGATTCATTTACCCAAAGCGTAAAGGTTTGCAAATTACGGCAGACGTGAGATATAAAATTTTTATCTTCAGGTGTTAGCAAATAAATACTATCGTTCATTCCGAACCACCACTCTTAATTTAAATTCATGATTCTCTCATTTTGTTTTAAGTTTAACACACCTGCATAAAGATTGAAAGAAATGGATTGGAATCGCTTACTTCAATGTGAATTCATGATATTATGAGTATATAAAATAATCATATTGTGAACTGAACAGAATTCAAGAAGGGAGTTATCCACTATGTACCGTGTGCTGATTGCTGATAATCAACCGGTGTATCGAGTCGGTTTAAAAGCCGTAATCAATGCCCAGCCAAAATTTAACGTTGTGGCTGAGGTTGATGATGCTACAGACGCCTACGTCAAGGTAGCCGACGGTGCTATTGACTTAGTTGTGATGGCAATTTCAATGCCGCCTGGCGAGTGCGGTGTTGGAGCTACTCGGCGAATTCACGAAGATTACCCTGATGTCAAAATTCTGATTAATACGTCGCATGACGAGCACCATTATATCGACGATAGTCTACACTATGGTGCGACTGGATACGTGTTAAAGGATTCTCCAGAATCTGAATTCATCGATGCGCTAACCACGGTAGCTCAAAACCACATCTTCGTTGATCAAAACATCGTGCTGACTCCCGCTGACTTCGAACGAATTGACTCAGTCCAGGCTGATGAACAACTCTATTATTATAACGCGCTTTCTAGTCGTGAGCGTGAAATTTTACCGTTAATGGTATTAAGCTGGTCAAATAAGGAAATCGCCAGCCGACTATATATCACGACCAAGACAGTAGAAGCGCATAAATCTAACATTATGCGCAAACTCAATTACCCCTCACATGCCATGCTAGTCAAATATGCCTTAAAGAATAGTCTCGTTAATTTTTAATTGCTAAACAGTGTGTGACTTAAGTCGACATCGATAAATTTTTTCTCCAGGTTCTTAACTGGAACATGAAAAATGGTCTCTTTTTGTCCAATAATTTGATCTAGCCTAAAACACAACTCAGATTCCGGCCATTTAAGACAAATAACCCCACCCCGATAAAAAACATCGGAATGGGGTTATTTGTCTTAAACTCTGGAATCTACGGAGTTGTGTCACACTCTTTCTATGCCTCCCGTAATTTCCCCTTTTCCACCTGTCGCTTCAGAGCTGCCAATTTCACCTCAACCACTTGATTTTGGTTAATTTTAGCAAATGCCATCGTTTCACTCATCAGACTTTGCACTTCGTCTGTCGGACAATGGCGTTCAATTGCGCACTGAGTTGCTAAAAATTTCAGATCCGGTAAATAAAAGGTAACGTGCTGTTCCGAGCATAGTTGCACCCCAGCTTCAATCAAACGTTGACTTTTTTCATAGCGCTTTTGGGTCATTTCAAATTCCGCGGTGTAATACACCATCATGAGCACCCGCAGGTAATATTGTTCACTATGCTGTTCCGCTGGCAGTTGATTAAGATAATCATGCACCTTATCAAAATAGGATTGCGCTCTTTTTGGCTGATGATTTCTGGCATACATCTCAGCCATACCTAGAAAACCTAAATAAGTAAAAATAGTTTTTTGTTTCGCATCAAGAACATTAAAAATCATCGACAGGTCATAGCTCACATCAATCACGTGGCCATTTGTCAGAGCCGTCATTAGCCCTCTAAGGTAATAAAACTGCATTTGTGCTACAACCGATTGAATTTGCTCTGGATTAATGGCGTTCAATTCTTCAAACGCCCGACAATAATCTTCCATCATTAACCGTTTTTCAATATCATCCAGTTGCATACTCAACTGGCTAACAGTGCTCTCCTCAGATTCGTATAATTCCTCCACTGAGATCCCCAGACGAGCACATAGTTGCGTCAAGATTGTGAGTGATGGCACATGAGTATTACTTTCGAATTTACTCAGAGTTGCTTGCGTGCATATCCCATCGCAAAGCTTACACTGAGACATTTTTAAGGCTTTTCGTCGTTTTATAAAATACGTCACGTTCATCTATCCCACCCCTATTCCTACTTGATTTGATGTCTTAATTATACTCGGATCCCATCTTGACAACTATTAGGAATCACCCTAACCCCTTGTACACCTATTCCAAAATATATTATTCAAAATTAATATGGCTTTTTTATTATTCGGCAAGATGACGAGCATTTTAAGTCCATCAATACAGCCATTGTAGCCTTTATAACTGAAAAATTAGGGTTTTATATAATTTTTTATATTGAAAAGCGACTTAAAATATACCTCATATTCACCAAATATCATGATTTATATTGTGCATTTTAAACGCGTTTTTGCAACCTTTATCAGCCTCATGCTATTCTAAAACCATCAGATATGTGAATTTTTACACAATTGTTTTTGCACTAATAATTCTCAATGAAGTGAGGCCGATTACCATGACTAAAAAGTATGAAACAGAAGCTCCAGGCTACACCATGACAACGGTAATGGAAGAAGCAGCTCGTTGCCTGTTGTGTCACGACGCACCATGCTCCGCTGCTTGTCCAGCACATACGGATCCCGCAAAATTTATTCGTAGTGTCCGCTTTCGTAACGTTAAAGGTGCTGCCGAAACAATTCGAGAAAATAACGCGTTGGGTGCCATCTGCGCACGAGTTTGCCCAACTGAAAAGTATTGCGAACTGGCTTGTTCAAGAAGTGGTATCGATGTTCCTATTGATATTGGTGGTATTCAACGGTACGTCACTGATTTTGAACAAGCAGCTGATATGCACATCCTGCATAAGGGGGATAGCAATGGCATGCACATTGCAATTATTGGTAGTGGTCCTGCAGGTTTACAGTCAGCAACTACTCTACTAGAAAAAGGTTACAGCGTTGACATCTACGAAAAAAACGCTAAAGCCGGTGGTTATCTCACCTATGGTATTCCTGAATATCGTCTGCCAAGTAACATTGTTGATTACGAAATCAAACGTATCACTGATATGGGCGCTAACATCCACTTTAATACCGTTATTGGTCAAGATATCACCATGGATCAGCTTAAAGCTGACAATGACGCTGTAATTGTTGCTATCGGTGCAAGTGAAGCTAAAATCTTACCAATCTTTGAAAATAACGATGCCGTTGAAACCGCCGTCTCCTTCTTGGCTAGAACTAAAGAAGCTAAGGGCAACATTGAATTACCTAAGGATGCCTTAGTTATTGGTGGTGGTGACGTTGCCATGGACGTTGTGACAACCCTAAAGAATTTGGGCGTTGAACATGTCACTGACGCAGCTTACGAACAATTTGACGAATTCCGTGCTTCGAAAAAAGAACTTGCCGGTGCCGAACGCGAAGGGGTTACGATCATTGACGGTTACATTCCAGAAAGTGTTGATGGTCACACCGTTACTCTCAAACATCGACACATCAACAGCAAAATGACTATTGAAGCAGACGCAATCATCCTAGCTATTGGCCAAGAAACCAATGCGAAGAACCTCGGCATCCGTCTTGAACACGGCGAAGCGCCTTCCGCAGGTTACAAGACCCGCGATCCAAAGGTCTTCATCACAGGTGATATCGCACAAGGCGATAAAACCGTTGTTTACGCCGTTCAAAAAGGGAAAGAAGTCGCCGATGAAATCGACAGTATTTTAGGAGGCAACCGTCATGATTAATAAGGACTTATCAATTGATTTTTTGGGTGTTCACTTTGAAAACCCCTTCTGCCTATCGTCTTCACCTGTAGGTAACTGTTATGAAATGTGTGCTAAAGCCTTTGATGAAGGTTGGGGCGGAATCGTCTTCAAGACAATTGGACCAGAAGATTTTGAAATCGATGAGGTTTCACCACGGTTCGATGAACTGACTAAGGAAGGGACCCCTTTTGTCGCCTTCAAAAACATGGAACAAATTGCCGAACATCCGCTGAAACAGAACTTGGCCGATTTAAAGAAATTAAAGGAAAACTATCCTGATAAAGTCGTGATTGCTTCTATCATGGGACCAACTGAAGAGGATTGGGAAGAATTAGCACGCCTGGTTACTGAAGCCGGTGCCGACATGATTGAAATGAACTTATCCTGTCCACAAATGACATCTCACGCCATGGGTTCTGATGTTGGCTCTAATCCGCCATTAGTCGAGAAGTACTGTAAAGCGGTTAAACGCGGTTCAGATTTACCAATGATGGCTAAAATGACGCCAAACATCACTGACATGGTACCAGCCGCTAAAGCTGCCATGGCTGGTGGCGCTGACGGGATTGCTACGATTAACACCGTGAAATCCATTGCCAACGTTGACCTGGAAAAGAAAACGGCATTACCAATCGTTAATGGTAAATCATCCATTTCTGGCCTTTCTGGTAAAGCCGTTAAACCAATTGCATTGCGGTTCATCCAACAATTACGGGTTGCTTCCGGCTTGGAACAGTTACCTATTTCTGGGATTGGTGGTATCGAAACTTGGGAAGATGCCGTTGAATTTATCCTCATGGGTTCTACTACGCTTCAAGTCACCACTTCGGTTATGCAATATGGGTACCGAATCGTTGAAGATATGAAAAACGGCTTAATGCATTACATGGAAGAACAGGGTGTTGAACACCTTTCAGAACTTGTCGGCTTGGCAAATAAAAATATCGTGCCAGCCGAAGATCTCGACCGGAATTACAAGATGTACCCTGAAATTGACTGGGATAAATGCATTGGCTGTGGCCGTTGCTTCATCAGTTGCTACGACGGTGCTCACCAAGCAATTTCGTGGGACGAAAAAACTCGTCGACCATCAATCGATACTAGCAAGTGTGTCGGCTGTCACCTCTGCGCATTAGTTTGCCCAGTGCATGCGATTCACCCAGGCAAAATTGTGATGAAGGAAGGCCGGGAAGGCGACCCTTCGAAGATTGATGTTGTCTCACAACGACTTAATTAAACTTTATCGTTAAGCGCTAATATAGTAAACTGCTACTAAGCTGAAAAGCCAGTCACTGAAACGACATAAGTGTTCAGGTGACTGGTTTTTCGTTAAAGGAGTGGACATCATGAAAATTAGTAAAGACGTCTGGATCTCATCCATCGGGGTTGGACTGACCACCCTCATCTTTTGCCTGATTTCTGGCTCATTTCACCTGTGGATGAGTGGTGCAGCCTTCATTGCTGCTTCCTACTTTTTTGGTGCCGGTGCACCAATGGATAAGGTGTTAAACATTTCTATCAGTTTTCTATTCGGTATCGCACTAGGTTGCTTCTGCCTGTGGATCATCAGTTTCCCCACTTTAGGTGCCGTGATCCCAAGCGCAATCATCTTCGGCTTTTTGACCTTCTTGGTTTTGTTCCTGCAAGGGACTGTTCTGAAATTTGCGGTAGTTCCTGCCTGGCTGTTGGCTTGGGGGACAACAATGCTGATCATCACCAACATTTCAATCAAGAGCTGGCCCGTATTTCTGATTCAACTGGTCGTCTCCATGTATCTGGGTGTTTACCTGATTATCATTGGGTCTAATTACTTCTCGAAGTGGATGTATAAGTTGTTTCCGGACAAGAAGCCGAAACATGCACAAGAATATGAAAAAGAGTAACCAATTTTATCATTCAGTTGATTAATTTTTAGAAGTCAGTGACGATTGTCGCTGGCTTTTCGAATACAGAAAAGTCCTGATTCAAATCCTTCGAGTTAAACAACTAATAACTGATCTCGCATCATCATGGCTTTTTCAAAATCATCCGTAAAGATACCATCAACATCCTGAGAAAACAGCTTCATCAGCTGTTTTTCGCTGTTAACCGTCCAAATCCGTTCAATCAGCCCTTCGTCAGCTTGCACGCGATGTAAGTGCAGCCCGTTTAAGTGTTCCTTTATCATAAATTGAAGCGGTTCGCGAACTGTGCGTGCTGATAAGAAACAATAGTTTTGACTATCGTCTAACACCTGGCAACGCTTTAAACTCGCCAAATTGAATGAAGAGTAAATAACAGGGTGCCGTAAATAAGCTTGATTAACTTGTTCCAAAACGATTTCTTCAATACCTTCGTAGTGAATCTGATCCGTTTTAAATTCAAGATTTAATATCACATCAACGTTTCTCACTAGCTCTAATAACTCATACAACGTTGGGATAGCTTCCCCATTACTCAATTTAAACGTCCTTAATTGTTCATAATCATAATCACATATCCGGCCTTTTCCATCCGTCGTCCGATTAATTCTTTCATCATGCATAATCACTGGTAACCGATCACGGGTTAAATGAACATCAAATTCCAGTCCTTCAACGTTGTGCTCAACAGCATACCGAAAACCCTGCATTGAATTTTCTGGAAACTTTGCAGGAATACCTCGATGACCAAATATCAAAGTTGACATGATGTAACCCCCTGTTAGTCTTTAACTCGGTTAGTGGTAGTGACTTACTTACAAACCTAGTGTAAACAAGCACCTTATCATTCCTGCATGAATTATGTAACGATTGAGTAAAGATAAGAGCATGCACAAAATAGCTGTAGGTCGCCAGCGTGTTCATTAGCTGTGTCGGTGGTGTTAGGTCGTTTCGCCCTTACAGCACGGGACGACATCTAAGACGCGCGTTCTTTGCGTGACTTAGATGCGAGGCGAAAGACCTTGGCTTTCGCCGGTCCCCACAGCAATGAATACGCTGGCGGCCGAAGGCGGCATCACCCACTAATTTTACATTGCTGAAACGCGTAAAAAAAGGCAACGCCCGGCCATATAAAGAGAGTCCCCACACAATCCAAAACCAGACTGTATGGGGACTCTCCTTATATTCTGGGCGTTAACCGCCTTTTTTTGCGCTCTTTACTTTTCTACACCCTTCCCATCATACTCATCGATCATAATCTGGCGAAGTTCACCGATCAATGGTTCCTTAGGGTTGGCGGTCGTGCATTGGTCTTCGTATGCTAATTCGGCCAAGTTATCGACTGCTTCATCAAAGTGCTTCTTGTCAACACCGTTTGCCTTCAAACTCAAGGTAACGTCCACTGAGTGAGCTAATTCGATAATCTTGTTAACTAAGGCTTCCTTGAGTTCTTCCTTATTCTTGCCAGTTAAACCAATGTATCTCGCAATTTCAGCGTAGTCCTCATCGGCACGGAAGTATTCGTATTTAGGCCAAGTAGTCAGCTTACGAGGTTCCTTGAAGTTGTAACGGATAACGTGTGGCAAGGTGATGGCAATTGCCAAACCATGTGCGAGGCCGAACTCACCACCCAGTTTGTGAGCGATGGAGTGGTTAACACCCAGGAAGGCGTTACCGAAGGCCATACCAGCAATGGTAGCTGCGTTATGCATCTTCTCACGGGCTTGCAGATCACCGTTGTACGAAGCCGTTAAGTTTTCAAAGACTAACTTAATTGCTTGCAGTGACCATGGACGCGTGTAATCCGATGCCATGTTTGAAACGAACGATTCAATCGCGTGGGTCAAAACATCCAAACCAGCGTATGAAATAGCTTTCTTTGGTAAGGTTTCAATGAATTGTGAATCCACGATGGCAACGTCTGGCGTCAATGCGTAGTCAGCCAATGGGTACTTAACATGGGTCTTCGAATCAGTGATAACGGCGAATGGTGTCACTTCAGAACCAGTACCTGAAGTGGTTGGAATGGCAACGAATTGTGCTTTGGTTGCCTTTTCAAATTGGTAAGTCCGTTTCCGGATATCCAGGAACTTCTGCTTTGCGCCGAAGAAGCTTGCATCTGGATGCTCGTAGAATAACCACATTGCTTTGGCAGCATCCATTGGTGAACCACCGCCCAATGCAACAATGGTGTCAGGCTGGAAGTTCTTCATTTGCTCGTAGCCCTTTTCAACTGTATCAGTAGTTGGATCAGTTTCAACAACTGAGAAGAGTTGATATTCCATGCTGTCTGGACGACGCTTCAATTCGCCAAGTACTTTATCAACGTAACCCAGTCTGATCATAGCTGGACTAGCAACGATAAAGACTTTCTTGATACCAGGCATGTCGCCGAGGTAACGGACAGAGGTCTTTTCAAAGTAAACTCGAGGTAATTTAATCCATTGCATATTATTCCGCCGCTTTGCGATTGTTTTGATGTTTAAGAGGTCAAATGATGACACGTTGTGTGAAACAGAGTTCTTGCCCCATGAACCAGTACCAAGGGTTAATGAAGGAATCATTTCGTTGTAGAGGTTACCGACACCGCCAAGTGCTGATGGGGTGTTAACCAATACACGACTGGCTTTCATCTTAATACCATATTCAGTAGCGAGTTCTTCGTCTTCAGTGTGAATAGCTGCAGTATGACCTAAACCACCAAAGTGAAGTAATTCGTTAGCAATCTTGAAGCCTTCTTCATGATCGGCTGACTTGTAAACGGAAATGACTGGGCAAAGCTTTTCTGCTGAGAGCCAGTTATCTGGACCAACAGTGTTGAGTTCTGCGGCCAAGACCTTAGTATCTTCGGGCACTTTAATACCAGCTAATTTAGCGATATTAACTGCTGACATACCAGCGATAGGGCCTTTAACACTTCCTCGCTTTGGATCATACATCGCATCAGCTAAGGCTTTTTGTTCAGACTTCTTAATAAAGAAGACCTTACGATCCTTCATTTCCTTCTTAACGTCGTCGTAGATATCGGCGTCAATGATGACACTGTTTTCAGTGGCACAAATCATCCCGTTATCAAAGGTCTTTGAAAGGACAATATCGTTAACTGCACGCTTGATCTTGGCCGTTTTTTCAATGTAAGCAGGACCGTTACCAGGACCAACACCTAAAGCTGGCTTACCAGTTGAATATGCGGCTTTAACCATACCTGGGCCACCAGTAGCAAGTACTGAAGCAACTTGTGGATGGTTCATCAATGCTGTAGTCGCTTCAAGGCTTGGTTCTTCGATCCATTGAATGACACCTTCTGGGGCACCAGCTGCAATGGCTGCGTCACGCATCACCTTGGCAGCTTCTACAGAACACTTCTGTGCTTGTGGATGGAAACCGAAGATGATTGGGTTACGCGTCTTAACAGCAACTAATGACTTGAACATCGTCGTGGAAGTTGGATTAGTGACTGGTGTAACACCAGCTAAGATACCCAGTGGTTCAGCAACTTTGATCAATTGACGTTCCTTGTCGTCTTCAATGATCCCAACCGTCTTATCTTTTTTAATGCTGTGCCAGATCTCTTCAGTGGCAAACATGTTTTTGATGGCTTTATCTTCAACAACACCACGGCCAGTTTCTTCAACCGCCAGTTTGGCTAATCGCATATGCTGGTTTAAACCTGCGATTGCCATTTGGTGCACAATGTAATCGACTTTTTCTTGATCAAAATCGTCCATGCCACAAAGCGCATCGTGTGCTTTGTTAACAAGCGCATCAACGGTATCCTTGACACTAACAGACTTCTTAGACTTTTCGTCGTTTGATTTTGAATTCATTTCCTTTAACATTCGTAACCCTCCATAATGTAAATTTTGGTTGATTTCTTTGTTATCTCTTTCACAAAGACTATATTATCACACTTTTTTAAAATGTAAATAGACGAATTGATTCAATTTCTAGGCTATTTTTCACGATTAGTTTCCCTGATGTATCAGTGTATACAAGTGTTTTCATGATTATAATAGGAATGAAAGCGCTTAATAAGATGGCTTGTGAAATTAAATGCTATCCAAATTATTAGTGAAACTTTTCCTGGAAATAATTTTCATTACTTATCTGAACCACCGCCATAAAGGCTTTTATAGCATAAAATAAAAAAGTTTCGAAATAAATCGAAACTTTTCAAGATTCTATTTAACTTTTTTAATTGGCTTAATTGGCTTTTGAATCATCCGTAGTAACCGTTCCGACTGGATCCGGTTAATGATAGTATCTGCGGCGACTTGCATCAGCTTATCATTTAACGTTTTGGCTGGTGCTTCTGACTGACCAGTACCTAGATTCTCTAGCGCGCTATTCAAAACATCGATAAAGTTATCGTAGGCTTGTTTTGGGAAATCACCGGCTGTTACCTGATCGATCCCGTGTCGGATAGTCTCCGTGGAAAAGAGCGGCTTTAACAACCCAATCAATAGAAGATCCGCCAACTGCATGGTCTGGTACTTCTTCTTAACTGGGGCGATAATCACCTGATGCTTCACGTAGTTATTGATCATAGCTGGGGTAATCTGTTCAACACCTAATTGGCCAATCGCGTCGTTAACAAATGCCACGACCTGGTCCATGTAAAGATCAAACTTGGGTAACTCACTCCAGTGCGGTAATCTGACCTGTCGAATCTGTGCTTCCCAACGGTTATACTGATCAAATTCTGCCATTTCAGCCACTCCTTTATATAGTGTGATTAACTACTTTTTAGCTATTATAGCATGATTATCTAGTTTTGATAACTAGATGTGGAGAGAAACTCCTTTGTGAAATGAAATCACCACTCACTAACGCCAATTGATCCGCGCAAGAATTCGTTTACCGACCACTTCTTGAACGATATAGAAAAAGGGATAAACACTGACTAGCAGTGGTAAGTAAAACAGTGCCATTTGCCAACTAAAAATGCTTTCCAATGAGAATAGGTTGCCGAAGAAAACAAAAATTAGTGTGAAACAGCCGCCCATCAGTAGGACTAATGAAATCTTTAACCGATTAAGTGGTCGTGCTACCATCAACAAGGCAACTAAGCACACGGCACCAGTTAGCAGCACCGACAGCGTGGACGTTTCAGCATAATTTAAATTAAACTGAACCCCACCTACCAGATCAATCAGCAGAATATAAGTTACCACGCAAATTGCCCCTGGGGCAGCAATCACCATGACCTGTTTCATAAACTGACCCGAAATGCGTTGATAATTCGGCTCAAGAGCCAAAATAAAAGTTGGAATTCCCACCGTCATTACCGATATGGGGGTGAGCTGAATCGGCTGGAAGGGATACCCGTTGTTCATAAAGATAAAAATTAGGCTCAAAGCGACTGAATACATCGTTTTAACCAAAAATAGTGAGGCGACCCGTTCGATGTTGTTCACTACCCGGCGACCTTCATTAAGCACATTGAGCATGGCATCAAAATTAGAATCTACCAGCACAAAGTCGGCGATACTCTTAGCTGCTTCACTGCCGCTAGCCATCGCAATACCGCAATCAGCTTGCCGTAACGCTAAAATGTCGTTGACACCGTCACCTGTCATGGCAACCGTACGTCCTGCTCGTTGCCATGCTTTGACCAGTTGCTTCTTTTGGGTAGGGGTTACACGCCCAAAAACAGTGTAATTAGCCACTAACTGATCGTAATCAATGTTATCTCCCAAACTGCTCATATCAATTGATTGGGAACAGTTTTTGATGCCTGCTCGAGACGCAATGTTTGCCACCGTTGTCGGGTTATCACCGGAAATAACCTTCAGCACGACATCTTGATTTTGGAAATACCGAAACGTTTCAATAGCATTGTCCCGGATTTCGTCCTCAATTAAAATCAATCCAAGGATGGTGACATCACCGAGATTATTAGCATCCATAACCGAAGTTTGAGCGATACAGAGTACCCGATAGCCATCCACGGCATACCCTTCTATCTGGTTAGCTAAGCTGACAGGAACCTGCTTAAGCACAAATTCAGGCGCACCAATCACGTAATTTCCTTGTGAGACACTAACCCCACTCCATTTACGAGCCGAAGAAAACGGGACTACTTTTGTTGGTTGCCAGCCAGGATCAGGTAAAACGCTACTTAAAGCACGAGCCGTTTCATTATCGTCTCCAATGGCGTTGCTGGTACCGGCGATTAACGCCTTTAATCGATCTAAACTCTGTCCAGGCAAGGGCACGATTTTACTTAATTGAAGTTTGCCACTGGTAATGGTCCCAGTTTTATCAAGCCCTAATACATCTACTCGTGCTAGTCCCTCAATTGCTGGCAACTCCCTAACTAAAACGCGATGACGTGCCAAGTTCATGGCTGAAACTGCCAAAGAAACGGACGTCAATAACACTAAGCCTTCTGGAATCATCCCAATCATGGCCGCAGTAGTTCCTAATATCGCCTGATTAATCGTACTGTGGTTGAGTATGCGTGAAACAAACAGTACGGCGCCAAGTGGGACGATTACAATCGTTAAAATTTTAATAATACGATTGATCGTGTTCAGAAGCTGACTATTAGAACTTTCTCCTGACTGAACTTCACCTGACAGGGTATTAATGAAGCTTTTTACACCAACGTGAGTTGCTTGTACAACAGCTTGACCACTCACTAAGAAGCTGCCAGAAACCACCGTATCACCTGCCGTTTTTGCGATTGGTGTTGCCTCACCGGTAATTTGCGATTCATCAACTTCGATTCCTTTTGTTTCTATAATTAAACCATCTACCGGTAGTTGATCTCCCCGTTGTAAAATCAACAAATCATCCTGGACGATGGCGTCCTGATGTACTTCAACTACACTATCTGCCCGCCTAATCTCATAAGTTGATTCAGACAGTAAGCTCATTTTATCAATCTGGCGCTTTGAACGAATTTCCTGAAAAATACCGATGGCTGTATTCACAATGGCAACACCCAAAAACAATTCATTTTTATAGCTGCCAGTGATCAATACGAGGGCGCCGAGAACCAGGTTGATCAAGTTGAACCAGGTTAACAAATTATCGCGGAAAATCTGTTTAATTGACCGGGTGAGTGACGGTGCAGGTTCATTTTGCTGTCCTGCATCGATCCGCTGTTGTACCTGTTCAGCTGTTAGTCCCTTCGCAATCGCCATGTTCCACGCCACCTTCCGTATCTCTTGATAACATTGTACAAAATTTTGGCGCCGGTTGGGCGAATCTGCTGATTTCTTTAAAGAAAAGCCAATATTTGTAAGCGCTTTTGCTATAATGAGAAGGTAGACTTTTAGAGAGGAAGTTATACTATGTCCGAAAATACGATTAAGCTGGCAGACGGTAATGAAATGCCGTTGGTCGGCTTTGGAACTTACTTAATTAACACCCAAGAAATGATGGATACCACTATTAAAACGGCATTTGACGCAGGCTACCGGCTATTTGACACTGCTCAGCTTTACCGCAATGAAGATCTGTTAGGACAAACGTTGGTGAACCTGCAGATTCCTCGGGACCAGGTTTTTATCACATCAAAGGTCGCTGAAATCAGTCAAGGCTACGATAATACGATTCAAAGCATTGATGATTCGCTGGCAAGATTAAAAACCAATTATCTCGATTTACTGCTGGTTCACTGGCCGGTTCAACAACACTTCTTCGATACCTGGCGAGCACTGGAACAACTGAAAGCAGACGGCAAAGTTAAGTCTATTGGTGTTTCAAACTACAGTGTGGCCCACCTTGAATTGCTGAAAACACAGGCTAAAGAAATGCCTGTTGTGAACCAAATTGAGCGGCATCCGTACCTCAACCAGCAGGCATTGGTGGCTTTTGATAAAGCGCACGATATTGTGACCCAAGCTTGGAGTCCCCTGGGGCGTGGTGTCACATTAGATAACGAAATGTTGAAAAAAATGGCTAATCATCATCACGTTTCTGTCGCCCAGTTGATTTTAAAATGGCACCTGCAAAATGGTGTTGCGGTAATCCCAAAGTCTAAAACACCCAGCCGCATCATGGAAAATCTGCAACTAGACTTTGAACTATCCGAAGACGAGTCCGGTATGATCGATTTACTCAACCGCAATCAGCGAACTGGCGATGATCCAGAAATCGTTTATGAGACGGGTAAACAGTATAAAATTTATAAGAAATAGACAGCAAAAGGCGCACCGAAAAATTTCGGTGCGCCTTTATTAGTGGATGCAATCAAATACAACTTAATCTTTAGTCAATATCAATGTGGTGACTGTCCTGTTTGTCTTCTGTCATCTTTGGCAGAGTTAACTTGAGAATGCCGCCATCATAGGTTGCCTTAACGCTTTCTTCATCAACACCTGGCAGATAGAAGCTGCGAGTGATATTGCTTGAGCTGCGTTCTTGACGAAGAACGCGACCCTTTTCATCTTTATCTTCTTTTTCCAGGTTATGAACAGCATTGATCCGCAGCGTATTGTCACGATAATCAATGTGAATGCCATCTTTCTTGAATCCTGGTAGTTCAGCAGCAACTTCATAACTCTTGTCGGTTTCTTTAATATCAGTCTTCATTTCATCATTGTTAAAGAACTTCTTTCCAAAGTTACCAAAGTCGCTGAAGAAGTTCATTGGATCCAAATCGTTAAAGTTTCTGTTTGCTAAGTAGTTAGCCATAGTACAAAACCCCTTTCAGAATTTTAAACTAAGGTCAGTGGACAAGTGGTTCTTATTTCCTTACCAACCTTACATTGTATATATTAGTCAGTATTGGTCAGGAATGCAAGAATTTAGCACTCAAATATCGAGAGTGCTAAAAATAATTCTTAATTACCGGTACAACACCCTTTCGTAAAAGAGTTTATATAGCAGAACAAAATTTGAACTAACTCATACTTACCGAGATAATTAAAGGTCAAACTTTTTAAACATCAGAATAATCAAATATACAGCGAAATCTTGCAACAAAATAAGGATCCAAATTCAATTCAGAATTTGGACCCTTATAGATTAATATCTAAGTTAAATTACTGTTGATCGTAAGCTTCTTGGAACAACTTAACGATGTCTTCTTTAGTCCCCTTACGTGGGTTAGAGAAGGCGTTACCATCCTTCAAAGCGTTCTCCGCCATCAATTCAAAGTCTTCTGGCTTTGCACCGATTGACTTGATTGAACGTGGGATATTGACATCGTCACACATCTGACGCATTGCTTTAATTGAAAGTTCTGCGGCGTCACGGGTTGATAAACCATCAGTATTTTCACCCATGGCCTTAGCTAATTCAGCAAACCGTTCTGGGCAAGCTGGAATGTTGTACTTTTCAACGATTGGTAACAACATTGCGCAGCAGACACCATGAGGGGCATCGTATTGGCCACCTAATTGGTGAGCCATAGCGTGAACGTAGCCTAAGTCAGCGTTGTTGAAAGCCATCCCACCAAGCATTTCAGCTTCAACCATCTTGGTACGAGCTTCAAGGTTGTGACCGTTTGAAACGGCTTCACGAAGGCTTTCTTCGACTAGCTTAATCGCTTCGATACATTGACCATCGGTAATATCGTTACGGTTGGTTGAAACGTATGGTTCGATTGATTGAACGAAAGTATCCATACCAGTTGCGGCAGTTAATCCCTTTGGTACGTCCAGTTCGAGCATAGGATCATTAAAGGAAACCAGTGGAACGTTACGCCATGAAACAACAACAAACTTCAGCTTAGTTTCTTCGTTAGTAATGACACAGTGACGGGTTAATTCTGAAGCAGTCCCGGCAGTGGTGTTAACAGCCATCAGTGGAGGTAATGGGTTTTCGAGGGTTTCAATCCCAGCCAACTTGGTGATGTCATCACCGTTAGTTAAGATAATCCCAGTTCCTTTACCACAATCATGAGAAGAACCACCACCGATGGTGATGATACTGTCACAGTTGTTGTCTAAGTATACTTTCTTAGCAGCTTGAATATTACGAACTTTCGGGTTAGGTTCAACACCATCAAAAATAACGTACTTCACGCCAGCAGCATCCAAGGAAGCTAATGTCTGGGCAACAGGACCGTTATCCATGCCTTCCAAAACCTTATCAGTTACGATTAAAGGCGTCTTCATATTCAACATCTTGGCACGGTCACCAATCTTTTTGATAACACCCTTACCAAAGAAGTTGACACTTGGCATTAAGAAATCAAAGTTTTCCTTCATGATTGACACTCCTATTTTAAGATTATATGTTACGGAATTCACTTTAAATGTTAACACCTATGTTATGTAGTGTAAACGTTTAATTTTGCACTTAGTTCAACCTTAAGAAGCAGTTAGCATCCTGTTATAACAACATTCCAGAGAGCTTAGTAAACATTTTTCACAAATCTGGGCATTTTCTGATTTATTTCGCAACGTTCATCAAATACGCGCTTAACTTCACAAACAATTCTGAGTGTAAATTAAAAGCCCCACCAAAAAGTGAGGCTTGAGAAATTAATTCGTAATATTATGTTCGATTTCATCCAAGTGACCATTGATG
Source organism: Secundilactobacillus angelensis (assembly GCF_012641075.1). GTDB lineage: Bacteria > Bacillota > Bacilli > Lactobacillales > Lactobacillaceae > Secundilactobacillus > Secundilactobacillus angelensis. The sequence continues at coordinate 72,406 of NZ_JAAXLJ010000010.1, forward strand.
ATCTTTTCATCTAACACTTCACCCAACTTTTGAAGTGCATCGTTACGGGTCTTAACTTGATCCATATCGAAGATGATGTCAGCAATATCACCGCCGGCAAAATCAAAATCTTCGTGGTAGATGTAGCGACCAGCATTCTTACCGTTGAAGTACTTGTCGACTGCTTCTCCCAAACCATAAGCCCAATCCAAATCTTTCATTTCTGGAATATCCTTACGGGTGACATAACCTTGTTTGGCAATCAGGTCGGCAGCCTTTTGAATCATTTCATCAGTATATTCAAAAGCCGGCTTGGTTGTTTCAGCTTTCTTATCCTTATCTGCACTTTTTGTTGCCATAACTAAGATCTCCTTTTGATTTGTGTTGCAATTTTATTTTAGCACTATTTGCCAAATAATGGTTAATAACCCACTTTAAATACCGAAGTGATGCGGTCTATAGTCGTAAAACGTCCTTTGTTACTCAACGTCATCAAAGCGTGAACTGCTATTCACCATCCCCGGCTAATTCATGGTAAAATTAGTTATGTATCCGCTAACATTTATAAAAACGATTTTTAAAAAGGAAGTTATTATATGGCAGACGAAAAGCAAACATTTAAACCAGGCAAATACACCGTCTCAGCTAAAGGCCATAACGGAACGTTTCCGATGGATGTCACTTTTTCAGAAGACCGAATCGAATCAATTAATATTGATAATAAAACTGAAACTGCTGGCATCAGTGACGTCGTTTATGATCGGATCCCCGACGCAATTGTTGATGGTCAAACATTGAACGTCGATGCCGTTACAGGGGCTTCAGAAACTAGCCATGGCATTTTAAGCGGGGTTGCTGAAGCCGTTGAAAAGGCTGGCGGCAACGCTCAGGAGTGGCAACACCGCGATAAGTACACGCCAAAGGTTGCTGAGAACAGTGATCTGCAAACTGATGTCGTAATCATTGGAGGTGGTGGAGCAGGTTTAGCCGCCGCCGCAACGGTACTGGATCAGGGACGCAAAGTAGTCCTATTAGAAAAAGCCCCCGCATTGGGTGGCAACACCGTACGAGCAGGTGGCCCGATGAACGCTGCTGATCCTGATTGGCAAAATACCTTTGACGCTTTACCTGGAGAACACGAAACACTCCAAAAGCTACTTGATATGAACATGGACGATATCGATCCTGAATATCAGGCTGACTTTAAAACTTTGCAGTCACAAATCAAAGCCTACTTTGATAACACCAAAGATAATCAGCCTTACCTTTTTGATTCGGTAGAACTTCATCGAATCCAAACTTACTTGGGCGGTAAACGAACTGATTTAAAGGGTAACAGCATATACGGTGATTACAAACTGGTCAAAACCTTGACTGATAATGCATTAGCATCACAAAAATGGTTGGCAAAAATCGGCGTTGAATTTGATACTTCACAGGTGACGATGCCCGTTGGTGCGCTTTGGCGTCGCGGTCACAAACCAGTTGAAACTGCCGGTTATGCCTATATCTCAGCACTTAGCGCATACGTTAAGCATAATGGTGGTACGATTCTCACCGATAGCCCAGTCACTCGGTTGCTTTACGCTAAGGGCCATATCGATGGCGTCTTGGTAGAAAAGCCAGGCGACCATACCTTTACGGTGCAAGCCAAGGCCGTCATTTTAACTTCGGGTGGCTTTGGTGCCAATACCCCACTTGTGCAGAAATATAACACTGCTTGGAACAACATTGATGATGACATCGCCACTACTAATGCCCCCACGATCACTGGCGATGGTATCAAATTAGGACGACAAGCTCACGCAGGAGTTACTGGCATGGGCTTCATTCAAATGATGCCAGTATCAGATCCGAAAACTGGTGAGATTTTCTCTGGTATTCAATGCCCGCCCGCAAACTTTTTGATGGTTAATCAACAAGGTAAGCGGTTCGTGAATGAATTTGCGGAACGCGACGTCTTGGCCAAAGCCGCATTCGATAATGGTGGCCTCTTCTACCTAATTGCTGACAATGAAATCAAGAAGACGGCGTACAATACCAGTGATGACCAGCTGGAACAGCAAGTTCAAGATGGCCGACTCTTTAAAGCGGACACTTTAGCTGATTTAGCTACTCAAATTGGTGTGGATCCTAAAACTCTGGAAGATACAGTCCGAACTTATAATTCTTACGTCGATAAGGGTCAGGACCCTGATTTCGGCAAGACAGTCTTTGACTTGAAAGTTGAAAAAGCACCGTTCTATGCCACACCACGGAAACCAGCCATTCACCACACGATGGGTGGTTTAACAATCGATGATGGGGCTCACGTCCTAGATGAAGATGGTAAACAAATCAGCGGTCTTTACGCGGCTGGCGAAGTTGCTGGCGGCCTTCACGCTGGTAATCGACTTGGTGGTAATTCACTGGCTGATATCTTCACTTTTGGGCCAATTGCCGCTAAGTCAGCTGTCAATGAGATTGTTGATACGGTCACATCCGCATCCGTTCATTAAAACGACGCCAGGGTTTCCACAAACGCCAACCAAGTTTATCAATTAAGTCCTCTTTGAAATAGATTCCACTAATTTCCCTGAGAAGTTAAAAAAGAGACCGACAAGCGTTATAATGGAGAGTAAACTCTAAATGTTGATTTTATTATGAAATGAGGAATGAATTCTTGGATAGTGGTCAGATAATTATCAATTTGATTGTCATATTAATCACTTTCTTCATCGCAGCCTTTTTTGTTGCTTGCGAATTTGCTTTAGTACAATCTCGGCCAAGTGCCCTTGAAGAGGCTCTGGAAAATGGAGAAGGATCCAAAAAGAGATTAACCCGTTCATTAAAAATGGTCACTAATCTGAACGAGTATCTTTCAACCACTCAAGTGGGTGTTTCTGTCGCAGGGATCATTTTAGGTTGGTTAGGTGAATCGACAATTTCGACGATTCTGCTTGATCTGCTGAACATTACGCATACCAATCCAGGCGGTGCCACAGCACACGCCATTGGTGCCGTGTTTGGTGTGCTCTTGTTGACTTATCTTGAAGTGGTCTTCACAGAAATCGTGCCCAAAAACATTTCAATCGACATGCCAATGAAGGTCTTACGTTACGTGACAACACCACTACATTATTGTCACATCTTGTTCTATCCCTTTGTTTGGCTGCTCAATATCTCCGCTAATGGGGTCGTCAAACTGCTGGGTCTGCCCGTTGCCAACGAGAGTGAAGAAGTCTTTTCACAGGCTGAAATTCTGAGTTTATCCCGGAATGCCGTTGCTGGTGGTGAACTAGAGAAAAACGACTACGTTTACATGCAGCGTGCATTTGAATTAAACGATAAAGTTGCTAAGGATATTATGATTGATCGGACTGCCTTAGTCGTCATCGATATCACGGCAAACGTTAAAGAAGCCATCAACATGTACTTGCAGGAACGATTTTCTCGCCTGCCAGTAGTGGCTGATGGTGACAAGGATAAAATATTAGGCTACGTTTACAACTACGACTTGATTCGCCAGCAGCAAGTTGACCCGACGATTCATATTGATCGCTTGTTGCGTCACATTTCAACGACACCCGAATCAACACCAATCACGCAGGTTCTGCAGCAAATGATCCGTAAGCAGACCCCAATCGTGGTGGTGGTTGATGAATATGGTGGGACATCTGGAATCATTACTGATAAGGATATCTATGAAGAACTGTTTGGAACCGTTCATGATGAAATCGATGATTCTTCAAACGAAGATATCTTCAAGCAGCCTAATGGGACTTATCAAGTGAGTGGTAAGATGACTACTTATGATTTCGAGCGCTACTTTGACGTTGATATCAAAGAATTCGAAACTAACGACGTGGTTACGCTTGCTGGCTCGATCTTGGATAATCATCCTAATATTAAGCAAGGAACAGTACTTCACATTGATAATTTTGATTTCAAAGTTGTTGATTACGAAAACTCGTTTATTAACTGGTTTGAAGTCACTGTCAATGAACCAGCGCCTGAAAAGAACGACGCAGATTCAGAAGATAACGATGAATAACTGAACTTAAATCTCTGTACACAAAAGGCACTAATCCACGGATTAGTGCCTTTTGAATACTAAAAATTACATTTAACAATTAGACTTGCGTGACACCCTCACCCAAAGCCACTTGCCATTTTTGCCAAATAGCCTCTGTGCTATAGGTTTTCGCCTTATTAACAGAAGCATCGGCCATTTGGTCAATGCTTGGGTCTGTCAGTACAGCAACGATCTTATCTGCCAATCCAGAAATATCACCGCTACGCACAAGATAACCATTTTCGCCAGAATCAATCATTTCGTTTGGCCCGTAATTAATATCATAGGCAACTTGAGGGATCCCATGTTCTTCACCCTCCAAAATTGACTGACCAAAGCCTTCAGAAGTACTTGCTAGTACTTCTACCTTACCACCATCATACGTCGCGTTTAAACGGTCGTTATCGGTGGTATATGGTCGTTGAATAACCTTATCCTTTAATTTAAGTTCATCCAATAGCTTTAAGACCTTTTTACCAGTATCACCATTAACATATCCCCTAAATTCCAGGGTAGCATCAGGCACTTTCTTGATGACCAGACTCAACGCCCGAATAATGTCTTGTGGCCGCTTTTCATCAGAAATTCTTGAGACCGCAATGATTCGGTTAGGCTTATCGCTCAGTTTCTTAGGTGTCTTTAGCTGAGCAACGTCGACCATTCCAACTGGCACTTGATGCAGTTTGTGATCCAAATTAGGATACCGTAAACTCAAATCATTGCGCTGATGCTCAGTTGAGACAATGATGGCGTCCAGCTGCTGTGGCTGATTTTCAAGAATGTCAGCATAAACCGGATTTAATTTCCCATCCACTTGATTATCATCGTCAACAGATGCCGTACTGTGAATAATGGCGACTTTCCGACAGGTCGTCTTCATCGCCAGCAATGCTGTGTCCGCATCATTAATTCGACGATCAGACATAAAGGTATTGTTACCGCCATAATAGGTATTCAATTCGTCCAGGAAGAACGTAAACAATTCCAGTAGACTGTTGAAATAATAATCTTCACCGTGATAATTAACCAGCTTTAACAGTGAGTTCCGTTGCTTACCATTGGCATCTTTCGCGTAGTATGACTCATACACGACCTCACCTGTTGGCGTCAGCATTTGTTCCTTAACCGTAATGCCGTTCACATCGTAATACTGCTGCATGGATTTAAACCCACGCCAGTCATAAAAGTCAGTTTCAACGCTATTGCCAAAACGATCAAAGTACGTGATGGTATTTATTTCTTCAAACGTACCCGGAATATAATCAATTTCCATGACTAGCCGATCATTGTCGTAAACCTTGGTATATTTACTTTGACGGTCTAACTCATAAGCATTATCGATGGTGAGATCATCGGTCCGCATCGCCTTACGCTCATAACCAATCGTGTGCTGGAAGAAATCAAACATACTAACTGACTGATCACTTGGAACGCCTTCATCTTTCAGAAATTTGTATAAAAACCGATTGTAATTTCTAGTAACAATTTTAGCTTCTTGGCCGTGGTCTTTGAATAACTTCAACCGATTAAATGCGGCGTGTTCAACACCCGAGTTTTTTTGCGCCACTGTAGGATCAATAAAAAAGTACATTATTTCTCAGCCCCCTCGTAGTATTGAAGAACGTCATCGTTCAATGCATCCCATTTATGCCACATACTGTCAGTAGAGAATCTCATTCGGTCTTCATAGGCTGCGTCTGACAATTTCTGCCAATGTTCCTTGTTAGCTAATGTTTGAACCAGTGCATTCGCGATGTTATCAACGTCTTCTTTATCGGGAGCAATTAAATAACCATCTTTTTCGTTGGTAATGATGTCATTTGGCCCATAGATCACGTCTCGGGCAATCAATGGCACACCATGAGACTGCGCTTCAATTAACGACAGTGGCAATCCCTCTGCATCACTGGATAAGACTGAGACCATGGCCTGATCGTACACGGGATTTAAGTTGTTGATATAACCCTTTAATTTCACTCGGTCTGCCACTTTAAGGTTGCTGATTAGTTTTTCCAAATTATCATGCTCAGGACCCACGCCGTAAACGTCAAGTGTGATATCTGGGATTTCAGTTTTAGCCTTAGCAACGGCTTTAACTACTTTTTCAACGTGTTTATCCTTGGTCAAACGGGCGATAACCACGACTTTATCCATCGTCCGTTTATCATACGGAATTTTAGGCCCATTAATAACGTCATCATTAATAATGCCACCGCCAATTGCGTAAATTTTACTCTTGGGGAACCGTTTTTCGACGTCGTGTTGTTGCGTTTCACCTAAAGAAATAACGCCATTCCATTCACCTTGGTGATCCAATCCGTATTCGTAATTGTAGTTAATTCGCCCGGTTTCGAGGTTATCGGTATTGGATTGAACGTTATGCAACTGAAGCAGTTTAAACGCCTCTGTTTGCATATTTTGCATTGGCCAGTCAATACCGTAGTTACGGTCAACCACGAAAACGTTCTTTTCGCCGTATGAGCGGTTTAATTCATCAATAAAAAAGCGAGTAAAGTTCTTTAGTCCAATAAAATTGATTTCTGGATTACCTTTATAGTCAATCAGTCTCAAAGCAGAGTTGGCTAATTTACCCATTCGGTCTTTCATGTACTGGGATTTATAGATTGTCTTCCCATTGACATCAAACATGGTCTCCATAATGACCTGATGTTTATTAGAAAAAGTCTCGGTCATCGACTTAAAGCCACGAGAATCGTAAACATCTGTGGAAACATTATTGCCATATTGATCAAAGTATTCCACTTTGTCAATTTGCTGGTCATCCCAGTCAAAAGTATAGATTTTGGAAACGAGCTGCTTACCAACATAGACGTTCATGCTGCCCTCTTTGGTCCGTTTAGCAATGACCTTTTGACCATGAATAACTGGCAAATCTTTCAATTGAAATGGACGCGCTTTGAAATCTCTCGCGTGCTGGAAAAAGTCAAACATACTGATCATATCAGCATCTTCCAAGCCAACATTTTTTAGATAGTGGTGAAAGGTACGATCATAATCACGAACCACAATCTTAGCTTCGCGATGATGTTGCTTAAAGAGCTTGAGCCGCTTGATCTGAGCATGTTCAATCCCCGTTTTTTTATCACGCATAACTGTATTTACGAAAAAATACATGTTACATTCCTCCCATATCTAACAAAAGCCCCAGATTTGTAGTCTGAGGCTTTTGTCGCGTTAACCATACAAGTCAATTATACCGCTATGACTTGTGACCCTTGGAATTATTTTTCATCATGACGCTTGCGCTTGATGCCTAATAATCCAAGCAAACTCATGAGTTCAACACCGAGTAGTCCTAAGACACCACTCTGGTTAGTTTCATTCGTTTGTGGTAATTGCTTTTGTTCACTTGATGCATTGTTACCAGTTTCAACAGAAGCGTTTTGTGCTGATACTGACGCTTTTTCGCTTCCAGCACTTGCTGCACCATTGCCAACTGATCGAGCGTTAGTTGAACCATTAGCAGTTTCTCCACTCGAGTTGACTGAGCCGGTTTCAGTGGTTCCAGCAGCATTGCTGCCAGTGTTCTTAGAATTACCACTGTTCAGATCATTCGTACCAGTTGAATTATTACCAGTAGAAGCTTGGTTATTCCCAGATTCAATCGGCACATTGTTCGAAGCACCGTTAGAAGCATTTTCATCAGATGTTGTTTGACTTTGATCACTGGTGGTGTTGTTCTGCGCATTGCTCAAGGCATTCGAATCAGAGATTGTTCTAACCACATTGGATGCACTGGTAATGTCGGCGCTATTGAGTGCAGAGTCACTATTGTAATTACTCTGATCATTGCTCAACTGCGTACTGTCGCTGGTGTAAGCATTGGTCTGATCGGAGGTTCCGTTGGAACCGAGATCACTGGAATCCTTAGCCGTATCGGAACTCAGCTTGCTGTTATCTGAAGTAAAGTCGCTCAGATCATTGCTGGTCTTAGCCAAATCACTCGACAATTTATCTGAAGTGGTGTTGCTATCACTCAAGTCCGAAGCCACGTTGCTTTGGTCGTTAGAGAACTGGTTGGAATCGCTGTTGACCTTCGTCTGATCACTGTTGATATTACTCTGGTCACTCTTCAAAGTATCCGACTTAGCAGCTGAGGCGGTAGTGACATCATTACTGTATTCACCTGAATCCTTCGTGTAGTCACTCGCTGTTGCGCTCGTATCACTCTGCAGATCACTGGTCTGTGCCGAGGTTGCTGCCGACCCAAGGTCGCTAGTTTCCTTCGTCACATCACTATCGATGGCAACTTGATCATCACTCAGACCACCAAGATCGCTACTCAAGTTACTCAATTCGTTTGAGATGGTCTCCGATGGCGTGTTGGAAACGGCAACGTCACTCGTAAACTTCGTTTGTTCAGAATTGAAATCACTCTGTTGGTCACTAAAGTCACTCAGGTCATTACTCAAACTATTGCTGTCATTGCTCAAGGCATTCGACTTCGCGGTCGTTTGA
>NZ_JAAXLJ010000100.1 GCF_012641075.1 Secundilactobacillus angelensis
TCTATAACTGTTGATCATGGTAAGGAGTTTGCCGATTATCGATCCATAGAACAAGACTATCAGATTAAAGTTTATTTTTGTCACCCGTATTCACCATGGGAACGGGGATCCAATGAATATTTCAATCGATGGTTACGGTGGTTTTTCCCGAAAAAGACTAACTTTGACCAGATAACGACTGATGAAATCCTGGCAGCACTTGAGCTTATTAATCAACGACCATTAAAAATCCATCATCAACAGACTGCCATTGAAAGTTTCCGGGCTTGTTCGGATTAAACTTGTAATTTG
>NZ_JAAXLJ010000101.1 GCF_012641075.1 Secundilactobacillus angelensis
CAAATTACAAGTTTAATCCGAACAAGCCCGGAAACTTTCAATGGCAGTCTGTTGATGATGGATTTTTAATGGTCGTTGATTAATAAGCTCAAGTGCTGCTAGGATTTCATCAGTCGTTATCTGGTCAAAGTTAGTCTTTTTCGGGAAAAACCAACGTAACCGTCGATTGAAATATTCATTGGATCCCCGTTTCCATGGTGAATACGGGTGACAAAAATAAACTTTAATCTGATAGTCTTGTTCTATGGATCGATAATCGGCAAACTCCTTACCATGATCAACAGTTATAGA
>NZ_JAAXLJ010000102.1 GCF_012641075.1 Secundilactobacillus angelensis
CCTCTCAACTCCTTTTTCTATACCATTATTTATATTTGAATACGCAAATAGGACACCACACTATTTCGTGTTCACCGTTCCGACCAAAGAAAAGAGAAATGGAGTTAGTGTAATGTCCCTTACTAGTAAGTCTATCCGATTCGCACTTGAAATTACAGACCCAAATGTCATTTTTACTAAAGATGCCGAGATTGAACCAATCCAAGGTGTTACATCGCTAGTTTATTATGCCAAGTTAAGCGTCCTTCCAGAACGCTGTCCTCAGTGTGGCTTTAGTGACCGGATCGTCCG
>NZ_JAAXLJ010000103.1 GCF_012641075.1 Secundilactobacillus angelensis
AATGTTGGAATAACCATATCAGCTGGTCCAGTCAACTTAAAGTCCGTGGCAGCCACGTTCGTGGTGCCATCATAAACTTTATTGGCATCACTTAAAGTCACTTTAGCGCTGGCATTCGGCGTAACTGTCACCGTGCCATTAACTGCTGTAATCGCGTAGTTCTTGTTACCATCAGCTGGTAATTCAACTGTTGTTGTGTATCCACCTGCGTCGGCTTTCACATTATTGCTGATCGTGTACGCCACTGGCGTGCCAACGGCACCGTCTTGAACCGTTACTGTTTCTT
>NZ_JAAXLJ010000104.1 GCF_012641075.1 Secundilactobacillus angelensis
TAAGTTGGATGATGTGGCACCGCAAGTGGTGCCACAGGTCCTACACAGATAACGCTGTTTATGAAGCTTCAATACGTATTTACCGCCGTTAACAGGTGCTAATCGGGCATTAACCTGATGGGTACCATTCTTAATTAAAGTTGGATACCCGCAATTAGGGCAATGATCTAAGGGATAAGTTAATTGCGCCTCAATGACTTCTGTAACACGGGTCTGTTGTTTAACCACCGACCTTTCTTCGTAAACCTGGGTAATCTGGATATTAGGGTCTGTTATTTTGAAGAGC
>NZ_JAAXLJ010000105.1 GCF_012641075.1 Secundilactobacillus angelensis
TAAGTTGGATGATGTGGCACCGCAAGTGGTGCCACAGGTCCTACACAGATAACGCTGTTTATGAAGCTTCAATACGTATTTACCGCCGTTAACAGGTGCCAATCGGGCATTAACCTGATGGGTACCATTCTTAATTAAAGTTGGATATCCGCAATTAGGGCAATGATCTAAGGGATAAGTTAATTGTGCCTCAATGACTTCTGTAACACGGGTCTGTTGTTTAACCACCGACCTTTCTTCGTAAACCTGGGTAATCTGGATATTAGGGTCTGTTATTTTGAAGAGC
>NZ_JAAXLJ010000106.1 GCF_012641075.1 Secundilactobacillus angelensis
CGGCTAGAAAGTACCGTATCGACTTCCCAATGACCAAAAGCTAATCGCTGATTGACAGATTTTGGTCGTTGTTCAATGGAAGTCCCACTTGTAAATGTGACACGATGCTCATTAGCTCGGCGCTGTCGGACATTTCGATTAGGTAGATCAGCCAAGTTGAAAGGTAACCAGCCAAGCTTAAGCCAGTTATAAATTGAAGCGGTGCTCAGGTTAAAAGCTGTCGCAATCGCTTCTGGTGACCAAGTTAAACGTAGGTGGTTGGTAATTAAAATTGTCAATGATGGC
>NZ_JAAXLJ010000107.1 GCF_012641075.1 Secundilactobacillus angelensis
CACAACGAGCGTTGTGACCGTCACTGAAACGCCAAAGGATCAACCAAGCTTGCCAGCAGTCACAGTCAACCCAGGCGAAACGGTCAAGACTGGTAAGACGACAGTTACGAACGATAATCCAGGTGTGACAATGACGCATGACACGACTGGGACGGATACCAACACCACTCCAGGCCTTGGTGAACATGTCACAGGCGATGGAACAGTTTCCTACTTCAAGTCAGCCAACGGCGAAGGGACGTCAGTGGATCCAAAGGATTACTACAACGTCACTACGACGACT
>NZ_JAAXLJ010000108.1 GCF_012641075.1 Secundilactobacillus angelensis
ATTACTGGTAAATCGTATCGTTTGAAAAATGTAGACTGACCGCTAAAAACCTACATTTTTAACCGCCCTAAACCGACATTTTATGACCGCCCTTGACACCTGATACTTTTTCAGCGATTTAATCGATTGATCCATGCGATTATTTAGCGCGTAATAATTGTTCAGAGTTCGTTCGAGCGCAGTCACATCACGCTCCTTAACTGCCGAAAGAATCGCTTGATAAGTTTCATATGCGGTACGGAAGTCGGAATCTAAATCAAGGCACATGGCAATCAGG
>NZ_JAAXLJ010000109.1 GCF_012641075.1 Secundilactobacillus angelensis
CTTAGACCAGGCTAGTACTGAAACGATGCTGGATAAAATTGATTTTGGTTAGGAGGCTGGCTTTATGGATTTAGATTTTAAATCAAACAAGTATGATCTGTTTGATGATTGGCATCAAAACAAGACTAAACAAGCCTTTACACAAAAGTTGCAGCAACAAGCTCAAATTGAAAAAACACAATTACCGCAATTATTGTCGCGTGAAGATTTAAAAATTCGTTGGCAGATGAACTCTCGTCAAAGTGTTCATCAAGTTGCTAGTAAGCCTGATTTTCC
>NZ_JAAXLJ010000011.1 GCF_012641075.1 Secundilactobacillus angelensis
ATTTTTGTCTGGGTGCCCTTCCGCTCCAGTTTCTAAACGCCTTGTTTACGCACCTTGGCTCCTTAATTTGGTTCCGCCCCATACGCTATTGATGAGAACTTGTTATAGGACTTTACAAATAATAACTTAACGGTTCCTCGTGGACCGGAACGATTTTTTTCAATAATGACTTCCACTTCGCCCACATCTTGGTCACCTTCATTACCATCTCCGCCACCAGAGTCATCGCTATCGTCATCGTCGCGCTCATAATAGTCATCTCGATATAGAAATGAAACAATATCGGCATCTTGTTCGATTGAGCCAGATTCACGAATATCGGATAACACCGGACGCTTATCTTGGCGTTGTTCCACTCCACGAGACAGTTGTGATAGGGCAATTACTGGTACGTGAAGTTCCTTAGCCAATTTCTTAAGTTGTCGTGAAATTGCAGAAACTTCTTGTTGACGGTTTTCAGCGCCTGAACTTTCAACCAGTTGCAAATAGTCAACAACAACTAAGCCCAAGTTACCATTTTGTTCCTTGGATAACCGGCGACATTTAGCCCGAATTTCAGACATTTTAATACCGGCTGTATCATCAATGAAAATTTTGGCTTTTGATAAACTACCCATGGCAACAATCAGGTTCTGCCACTCGCCTTCTTCAAGCTGGCCAGTCCGCAAATGATTCGCGTTAATGCTGCCTTCCGCACAGAGCATCCGGTTAACCAGCGATTCAGCACTCATTTCCAAACTAAAGATCGCCACAGCCTTATCAGTTTTGGTCCCGACGTTTTGCGCAATATTTAACGCAAAAGCCGTTTTACCAACAGCTGGTCGTGCTGCTAAAATCATCAGTTCATCGTCATGTAGCCCAGTAGTCATCTTATCTAAGTCAGGATAACCAGTGGACAGACCGGTAACGGTATCTCCCTGCTGTGACAGCCGATCGATCTCTTCAAAGGTGGAATTCAAAACATCCTTAATGGCTTTAAATCCCGCCTGATTCCGCGATTCATTGACATTCATGATCGACTGCTCAGCTTGATCAAGCAACTCATCAACTGGCGTATCTTCTGAATAGCCGTCCGTAACAATCTTCGTGGCAGTCTGAATCAACCGGCGCAAAACGGCCTTTTGAGCAACAATTTTAGCATAGTAACCCACGTTGGCCGCCGTTGGTACAGAGGCCGCCAACTCGGCAATATATGGCATCCCGCCAATATCTTCTAGCTGGTTTAGCCGTTTTAATTCATCCGACACCGTTACCACATCAATGGCTTCATCCCGGTCGTTTAAATCAACCATGGTCTGAAAAATCAAGCCATGCGCACGACGATAGAAATCATCCGCGGTGAGTTGTTCCATGGCGTCGACTAGGGCATCGCCGTTTAAAAAGATAGCCCCAAGCACCGCTTTTTCCGCCTCAATATTTTGAGGTGGTGTTTGATCTCTCAACCCTTCACTCATTTTTAATTACTCCTCGCTGTGGTAAAGAAGGGGTCGGGGCAAACTCAATTTGCCGACGACCCCTAGAAAATGGACTTCAAATTACTTTTCTGAGATATGAACCCGGATTCGGCCAGTCACATCTTGATGTAATTTAACAGGCACATTGGTAAAGCCCATCACTTTAATTGGTTCGCGCAATTCGATCTTACGCTTGTCCAATTTGATCCCATACTGTTTTTCCAAAGCCTGTGCAATTTGCTTACTTGGAATTGACCCAAAGAGTCGACCGTCAGTCCCTGCCTTAGCCGTCAATTGAACAATCGTCTTATCATCTTCCAAGACTTTCTTAACAGACTCAGCTTCTTGACGCTCTTCTTCTTCACGTTTCGCTTCAGCTTTTTGTTGACCCTTAAGCTGACTTATTGCATTGGCCGTTGCAGCCTTTGCCTTACCTTGCTTGATTAAAAAGTTTTGGGCATAGCCATCTGGAACGTTCTTAATTTCGCCGCGATTACCTTTGCCGCGAACATCTTGCAAAAAAATAACTTTCACAATAAGTCCTCCTTATCTGACATCTCGATGAACTCGAACTGCCAAGACTTTATCGATCCCAAATTGGGAGCTCTCATTAAATAACTTTACCATAAGTCGCGACCCGTTTTAACCTTGGTATCGTAATTTTTTAAACCTTTTCGACACATTTTTATGAAGCAGGTGTTGTCACTTCATCTTCTTGGCTATTTAAAATGGCAACCAGCTGATCCTTAACTTCAGCCACAGTGCTATCAGCAATTTGCGTGGCGCCGCTAGATAGATGACCGCCGCCACCCATCTGCTCCATAATGACTTGCACGTTAATTTCTCCCATACTACGAGCGGAAATCCCGATTCGACCATCATCACGCTTAGTAATGACGAATGAGGCGTCCACCCCTGACATATTCAGTAAATCATCCGCAGCTTGAGCAGCTGTTACCGAGTCGTACACTTCGTCCTCTTCACCGGCAATAATTGCCAGATCTTCATGAACGAAAGTAACGAGTTCAATTAAATGATTTCGTTGCAGATAACTATCGACGTTTTCCTTCATAAACTGCTGCATTTGAACTGAGTCAGCACCAGCTGAACGCAAGTAACTAGCTGCGTCAAAGGTTCTTGAACCGGTACGCAATGAGAAGGACTTGGTATCAATGAAGATTCCCGTCAGCATTGCAGTTGCTTCGATCTTATTGATGGGTTCTGATTCCTGAGACTGATATTCAAACATTTCAGTAATGAGCTCACAAGTTGAACTAGCATACGGCTCGATGTAAACCAGCATTGGGTTTTCAGGGAACTCTTCGCCCCGACGATGATGGTCGATGATCATCACTCGATTTTCCAGCTTTTCATATAACTCTGGTGAGATCGACAACGATGGTTTAGAGTGGTCCACCATCACTAGCAGACTTTGTTTCGTCATTTTGGCTAATGCTTCATCGGGTGAAATAATGGCATCCTCAATTTCAGGATAGTCCTTGATTGAATTAAGTAACCGTTGAACATCACTATGAATATCGTTTCGATCCAAAATAATATAACAATCCTTCTGATTCATCTGGGCAATCCGCCGAATACCCATACAAGCGCCAATTGAGTCCATATCAGGCTGTTTGTGTCCCTGAACGAAGATTGCATCCGACTGATTCATTAACTCTTGTAAGGCTTGTGAAATCATCCGTGCACGAACCCGAGTCCGTTTCTCCATTGGGTTGGTCTTGCCGCCATAGAACCGGGCTTCTTCATCTTGTGCCCGTACGACCACCTGATCACCGCCTCGACCTAGCGCCAGATCAAGGTTACTCTGCGCTTGATCAGCCAGCTTGTTTAAGTCAGCTCCGCCATAGGCAATCCCAATACTGAGCGTTAACGGGAAGTTTTGCTTTGAGGTACTCTCCCGAATGGTATCCAAAATACTGAATTTATCATCTTCAACTGCTTTCATTGCTTGTGCATACATGAAAACGAGATAGTGATCATCATCCAGTCGCTTAAGATACATCCCATAACGCTGTGCCCAGATGGATAGTTCATTAGTGACATAATTCCTGAGGTTAGAGATTTCCTGATCGGTCATGGATTGCGTCACTTCAACGTAGTTATCCAAAAAGACCTGACCAATAGCAATTCGTTCGTTCTCATACCGCTGCTCAATTTGCGTGTAATAAGTGACCTCAGTCATGTAAACTGCACGGAAATCTTTTTGAACTAAGAACGAAAATTGTCGATCTCGCCAAGTCACTGTTTGCGGGTGTTTATCGTCCACGTGATTTTGGATTAATTGTTCCAATTCCGGGTCAACATCACTCATCCGTTTACTCAGAACTGCTTCATCACCAAAATATTGCTGCAAGTACGGATTAACCCATTCGATGGCGTCATTATCTCCAAAAATCATGACCCCAACTGGCATGTCAATCAATGCCTCTTGTTCGCCACGGTTGATTCGGAATGACAAGTCAGCAATATAACGGTTCATATCAGCACTAATTTCGTTCATGGTATTAAAAGAGAACACTAAGCTGGTGATTACTGCCACCAAAGCTAAAACCCCTAAAATCCACGAGAACAAAAAGGCCAAAACGATTCCTACAACAGATAGTGCGATCATAAAGAGCGCAATACCACGAAGCCGTCTATTTCTTAAAAATTCGGGTAAATTAGCCCGTGAAAATAAACCGTTCATCTTCAGACTCCCCTGCTTTGTCGACGATAATTAATAGTAGTTATATTTTAGCACAAAAGAAAGTCGGGTGCGGTCATCAGTATTAAGGGATGAATTTTTGACAGGTGTTTGCAATCATTTAAACCAAATTTGAAAAAACTTTAGCCATTTTAAAAAAATGACTTACGAAGATGATTTTTTTCTGGTAGTGTAATCATTTGTGCAAAAAAGTTTTCTGAAAGCGAGGAATTTATTCAATGGAACAACAAGCAACAATGGCCTCTTCGAAGCCGCGAGTTACCGTTAAGCACCCAGCGTTAGCCATGGTTAGCATGCTAATTGGTGCCTTTGTCGGCATGTTTAGTGAAACGTCGTTAAATATCGCATTACCAAGTTTGATGTCTAACCTAGGTGTCAGTACCGCGACCGTTCAATGGTTAGTAACTGGCTACATGTTAGTGATTGGGGTCGTCTTACCACTCAATAGTTTAATTACCAAGTGGTTCACCACTCGTCAGGTCGTTATTTTTGGATTAGCTGATTTTCTTGTAGGTGCAATTATTGCAGCATTAGCCCCAAGCTTTTCAATCTTATTAATCGGCCGGATGATCCAAGGGATTGCTACTGGTCTGATCCTACCTCTAATGTTCACGGTAGCCATGCAGGTCTTTTCACCAGCTAAAATTGGGGCTGCAATGGGTGCCTGTGCCATGGTCATCATGTTTGCGCCAGCAATTGGACCAACACTGACCGGACTTATCCTTGCCAAGCTTTCTTGGCACTGGATCTTCTGGGCATTCGTACCATTCCTAGCAATTGCGTTAATTTTCGCGTTAACTTCTTTGGAAAATGTTGGTCAAATTAGCAAGCCTAAAATTGATGTCATTTCCATTTTAACGAGTGTTGTGGGCTTCGCCAGTGTTGTTACCGCGGTTAGTTTCGCAAGTTCTCGCGGCTGGGGTTCACCACTTGTTTTAGGCGTATTATTGTTCGGAATCATCGTATTAGCCGTTTATGCTTATCGTCAGGTTCATATTAACGCACCGATCTTAAACCTGAAAATTTTTGCCGTTCCGGCCTTTCGTGCTGGTGCTTTAATGGTGATGTTGGACTTTGGGATTATTCTTTCTGCAATGTACGTTTTACCAATGTACATGCAAAAAGGACTATTACTGCCCGTTGCCATGACCGGTATCATTATGTTACCCGGTGGTGTTGTTAACGCCTTAGTTTCAGCAGTTTCAGGTAATTTATTCGATAATTTCGGTGCTAAGTGGTTAACTCGGTTAGGCTTTTTAATTGCTATTATTGGTGCGGTGATGTTACTCATGACCGGTACCCACACGGCAATTGCCTACTTAATTACTGCTCACATTATTTTGATGATTGGCTGTCCATTAGCTATGTCTCCTGCTCAAACCCATGCTTTAAATGCTTTAGCAGGTCCTACATCGGGTGATGGCAGTACCATCATGAACACCATGCAGCAAATTGTTGGTGCCATTTCAACTGCCTTAGCGACTAGCCTCTTAGGTATCGGCCAAGCAGCTAGCCATTTAAATGCACAAGGCGCTTTCACTGCTGGTGTGCACGTGGCCATCTACTTACCACTTGTCTTGGCTGTCGTGGCGTTGATCATTGCTCTGACTACCCGTTCATTTAAGACTGAAAAATAATTCACGATAATAGTAAAAACGCCTTCGACAGATCATTTCAGATCTGTGGGGGCGTTTTTGGCGTTATTGCTTAATTATTTTCATGCTTTCGCCGTCCTAAACCCAACCAGCCAAATATACTTAATAAGAGACCACCAATCAAAGTTGGTTTCACTGACGCACTCTCGCTAGTTTGCGGTAGCTGTGTGGCAGATGAATCAGTCTGATGGACAGTTGTTACCTTGGTAGGTGATGTCGTCGTCACAACCGAATTTTGGACAGTGTGCTTGGTGTGTAACATACCGTGAGCTTTATTCGATTTATCTGTAAGCGAATCGGAATCACCCTGATTTTTCGTAATCTGATCTGCTGCATTTGGTAACTGCTTTTGCGCTGTAATCGTTTTGTTGCCATTATCATCATTTGAATTCGACTGCACTGCTTGTGAATCATTAGGAACAGTTGAAGGGGTTTCTTTTGTTACAGTACCCTGATTACCATTACTTGACTGTGAAGGTAGTGTGGAACCGCCCGGATTACCATCATCATTATTAGGCTGTGAAGGTGTGGTTGACGAATTGTTAGGGGAAACTAGCGGAATAACAACCGTCTGATTTTGTGATTGCGCGATAAGTTGCGGTAAGTCACTGATAGGAATGGCTAATTGCCAACCAGCTGGTACGTATTCCAACACTTTATACCGATCAAATGGTGTTCCTGGATTGCCAATTAGCGTTGCGGTTCCTCTAATTTTACCATCTGGAGACTGATAATTGATGGTTGTGGTCGTCGCTTTTACCGCGGGTGCAGATGCACTCTTTTCTTCCTGTAATGTGATGACCAGATCATCCGTTCCATAACTGCCGGCACCTATTGAACTAAATTGGAAAGTCACTTGATCGCCAGTAATCTCTCCACTGGGAATAGTCAGTATATCAGTCGTGGCATCATAGTGCCATTCACGTCCCTCACTATCAATGAAGATGAGATCTTCTGGAAGAGTAATGCCAACTGACTTCTCAATTACTGAGCGGATATTTTGAATTTGAGTCGAGGTTGCTTGGGTGGTGACGCTCACCAAAGTATGTTGATTGCTTAAATAGTCAGCAGAATTATACCCGGACTCATTGACCACCTTGCTAATTTCGTTTTGAGCAAAAGCATCAGTTGCTATTGTTTGCTGAACACCAGAGTCCACCTTACTTAAAATTAATTCGTTAATGTGATTATTGAGAAAGGCATGGTCACCGATAGAGGCAACACGTTCAGGAATTGTAACCGTACCCCCAATTTGATTATTCGCAAAGGCATCGCTACCAATCGTTTCAACGTTGGCTCCTAGTATTAGCGAATCAATCCGATTATTTTTAAAGGCATTATCACCAACGTTGATAACACCTTCGGGGATGATTAACGCGCCACCAATTTGATTGTCAGCAAATGCACTTGTGCCGATAGTTTTAACACCTGTACCTAATTTTAATGAACTAATTGTATTATTTGAAAAGGCGTTATCACCGATATTAACAACCGAATTAGGAATTGTCACTAAACCAGTCAGCTGATTATTGGCAAAAGCGCCTGTGCCAATAGCCTGAAGATTGTCATCGAATGACACCGAGATTAGCTGATTATCAGTAAACGCCCGATTACCAATATTTGTTAACTCTTGTGGCAGAGATAGCGTCGTTAAGGCGTCTGATTCGAACGCTGAAGCTCGAATATCTGTTAATTTACTATTTTGACCAATGTTCAATGTCGCTAAAGCATGATTGTTCTGGAAGGCATTGGCATAAATTAGGCCGACTTGATCCGGCAATGTCAGGTTTGTTAACTGGTTGTTAGCAAAGGTACTTGTCCCAATGATTGACACACCAGTCCCCAAATCCAAATGGCTAATTTGATTATTATTGAACGTACCATTACCCGTAAACCACATGCCATTGCCAAATACAACACTGGTAATTTTGTTATCTGCATAAGCATCATCCCCAAGCGAGCTTACGGAATTCGGAATCATTACTTCGCCGCTAATATCATTGCCAGCAAAGGCTGCCTTACCAATTGTGGTGATATTTTTACCTAATGTTACCTTCGTTAATGCTTTAACGATCTGCAATTGATCATGATCACTTTCATTATCAAACGCATAATCCGCAATTGCTGTGACGGCATCACCATTGTATGTATCAGGCAACGTAATGTCAGTTGCGTACCCATCTTCAGGTACTGTGCCACCTGCAAGATATTTTTGTAAGTCACCCGTATAGCCCGTAATCGTATAAGTTGAGCCATCAGCATTTTTTGAATAGGAATAATCCGTTAATTGCGTATAAGTGCTATCTCCAGCCGTCTGAGAAGAAGTAGCGGGGACCCAAAAGTTACCACTGTTATCTTGAGAAACAGTAGTCTTGGCCGTGATTGACGTCGTTGCGGACGTAGCTTCAGGCACTTGAGATTGATCAGTACTTTTCGACTGATCTGAAGTTTCGAAATTCAACACGTGACCATTCACATCGGTTGCTGTTTGTTGAACTGATTTAGACTCAGACGCCTTTGAATCCGATTGGGAGTTTTGCTTTGAAGTATCATTCATTTCTGAACGACTAGACTCGGTGTCAGACGCCGCGGTGGTGCTGCTGCTTTCAGAAGTCGTTGAATCATTACTTGCAGTTAACTGACTCGATGTTTCGTTATCAGTTTGCTCTGATCTATCAGCCACTATTGAAGGATTATTGACTTCAGTTGTTTGTGTTGTCTCGTCTGTGGCCGTGGCTGTTTTAGCACCAGCAGTTGTTATATTGAGTGTAAAACCGGTCATCAACGTTAGGGTCAAAACGCCCATATGTATCCAGCATTTTTCAGTGATGCACTCATTTTCACGTGATCTATGATCGATTGATTTAATCGATAGGTACTTTTCATAAACGTGATACTCCTAACTAATATTTTATAAACATCAATTTGTTTGGTGATCTTCTGGATTACTATACCACTATCATGTTTCATCAATCTATGCTTATGAACAACTTTTAATAATATGTTTATAATCATAACGAATAATATAATCTGTTTATCATTCAAACCCTTTTTTAACTGGATAAATCAGGTTTATTAGTGAAAAAGATTTTTATTAGAACAAAGCTTTAGGTGAAGATAAAATTCCGAAAGTTGATAGACCAATTTGAAATCCCCCAAAAATAACGCTAAACCTCAAGATTTTATATTTTAGGTAAAACCAAATAAAAAAGGGTTCATCCAATGGATGAACCCTTTTTAGACCACGCTTAGTCAGCAACGACGAATGGCATTAAGCCCATGATCCGTGCACGCTTGATAGCGATAGTTAACTTACGTTGGTTCTTGGCACTAGTACCAGTTACCCGACGTGGTAAGATCTTGCCACGTTCTGAAACGAAACGTTCCAATAAGTTAGTATCTTTGTAATCAATGTATTCGATATGGTTTGCGGCGATGAAGTCGACTTTACGACGACGACGGCCACCTCTTCTTTGTTGAGCCATGATTTTCCCTCCAATTCGATCCGTTTAGAACGGTAAATCATCATCCGAGATATCAATTGAGTCACCATTATTTGCAAATGGATCTGCTTGATTATCACCGTTGTTTTGATTATTGTTAGCCGCTCCATTGGTGTTTGGATCACCAAACGGATTAGTGTTCTGAGGAGCATTGCCAGTAGGTGTATTATTGTTACTGCCATTGTTGGCAGCCCCTGCATTATTGTTCGCTGAACGCGGTTCTAATAAAGCAAAGTTTTCAACAACAACTTCAGTAACGTAGACCCGTTGACCCTGCTGATTTTCGTAGTTTCTGGTTTGAATCCGGCCTTCAATCCCTACTAATGAACCCTTGTGGGTAAAATTAGCAAAGTTCTCAGCTGACTTCCGCCAAATAACGCAGTTGATAAAGTCAGCTTCACGTTCGTTGTTTTGATTGGTAAATTGCCGATCAACAGCTAACGTAAAGTTCCCAACTGCCGCCCCGCTTGGGGTATACCGCAAATCAACATCTCTTGTCAAGCGTCCGGTAAGCACTGCCCGGTTGATCATACGACCCGCTCCTCTCAGTAGTTAAATGTCAAAAATTAGTCTTCACGTTTTACGATCATGTGACGAAGAATATCATCATTGATCTTTGAAAGACGGTCGAATTCGTTTAATGCCTTATCGTCGTTAGCGTTTAAGTTAACAACGTGGTATACACCTTCGTTATAACCGCCAATTTCGTATGCGAAACGAGACTTCTTCCAGTCTTTTGAATCGATTAAATCTGCACCATTATCAGTCAAAATCTTGTCGAAACGATCAACCAATGCGGTCTTTGCGGCATCGTCAAGATCTGGACGAATGATGTAGGTAATTTCATACTTCATGAAATTTGCACCTCCTTATGGACTTCAGGCCCTCTTCTTTGAGTTTTAAGAGAGCAAGGAGAGTCTTCCGAATGGATTACTCACAGAATATTATTCTACCAAAGTTCCTACAAAAGTGCAATGTTATTCTAAATTTAGATTACCAGCAGCGAAACAGTCACCTCACAATACTGCTACTGTAATCATTCTTTTGGCAATTATTTTTAAACTAACCTGACAAGAGATGGTGGTTATACTTCTAACTACGCAAAAAGAACGGCAATAATTGCCGTTCTTTTAAATATTGCATTTTATTCATTGTCGTTGTTGTCATCATCGTTATCAGCAGAAGAATCAGAATTATCGTCATCATCCGTTGCCCGGTCAACTAACCGGTCCAATGAAGTATCGCCATCATTAGCTGAATCAGCCGAAGTAGCTTCTTCTGATTCATCTTCTGGCGCTTCTTTTTCAACAATTGCCATAGTGGCGACCTTAGCATCGTCATCTAAACGAATTAAGTGAACCCCTAAGGTTGCCCGACCAGTCTGGGAAACATTTTCCACACCAAACCGGATCATAACACCCTTATCTGTAATCAGCATAATATCTTCTTCACCAGTCACAGTGGTTAACCCAGCGAGCGGGCCATTCTTTTCGGTCACGTTGATGGTCTTAATACCCTTACCACCACGCCCCTTAATGGCATACTCACTAGCTGGGGTTTGTTTGCCGTAACCCTTTTCGGAAATGACAAAGACATTATCGTTCGGCTGTAAAATAGCTGAACCAACAACGTAATCATTGTCACGAAGACGAACGCCACGGACACCAGTTGCTGAACGACCCATAGACCGAACGTCGCTAGCCTTAAAGCTAACTGCGTAGCCGGAATGTGTCCCAATAATCATGCACTGTTCATCGTCAACGATGGAGACATTGATTAATTCGTCATCATCCTTCAAGCTCAAGGCTTTCAGACCGTTGCTGCGAATATTGGAAAATTCACTTACGGGTGTTCGTTTAACAGTACCGTGCAGCGTCGTGAAGAACAAGTATTTCTCTTGGTCACCTGCAGCGTCAGACACGTTAATGACGGCTTGAATCTTCTCACCAGCTTCGATATTCAGTAAGTTGATCACTGGGATCCCCTTAGCTGAACGACCGTATTCAGGAATTTCGTAACCCTTCATCCGGTAAACCTTACCTGCGTTAGTAAAGAACAACAGCACGTCATGGGTTGAAGTGGAAACCAAGTGCTCAATGAAGTCATCATCGTGGATACCCATCCCTTGAATCCCACGACCACCACGGTTTTGCGCCTTGAATTCAGACGTTGGCAACCGCTTGATATAGCCGTTGTGGGTCAAAGAAATCATCACGTTCTCTTCTTCGATCAAGTCTTCGTCTTCCAAACTCAAGACTTCACCAACCATCAATTCAGTCCGACGAGCATCACCGAATTTGTTTTGAATCTCCAGTAATTCTTGGTAGATGATCTGGTTTTGCTTATCTCTACTTGCTAAAATCTCTTGATATTCAGCAATCGATTTTTGCAGCTCCGCATACTCTTTTTCAACTTTATCTCGTTCCAGACCCGTCAGACGGACCAACCGCATATCCAAAATGGCTTGGGCTTGTTTGTCAGACAACGGGTAACGATCCATTAACTCATTCTTGGCAACTTCCGCTGTTTGAGAATTACGGATAATTGAAATAATTTCGTCAATGTGATCAAGCGCAATCTGTAAACCTTCAAGAATATGAGCCCGAGCCTTGGCTTTTTTGAGTTCAAATTCAGTCCGGCGACGGATAACTTCCAGTTGATGAACAAGATAGTACTGCAAAATCTCTTTTAGGCTCAAGATCTTAGGCGAACCATTAACGATGGCCAGCATGTTAAACCCAAATGAGGTTTGCATCATGGTCATCTTGTAAAGGTTATTCAAGATAACCTCAGCGCTAGCATCACGCCGGACATCGACTACGATTCGCATCCCTTCACGGTCAGATTCATCGTTAACATCCGTAATACCTTCGATTCGCTTGTCCCGGGCGAGTTCAGCGATACGTTCAATTAAACGGGCCTTGTTGACCATATAGGGAATTTCAGTGGCAACAATCTTTTGCTTGCCGCTCTTATCCTCTTCAATTTCAACCTTAGCTCGTAAGGTAATAGTTCCCTTACCAGTTTCATAGGCCTTCCGAATACCGGATTTACCCATGACAACACCACCGGTTGGAAAATCAGGTCCTGGTAACGCCTCCATCAAATCAGCAGTGGTCGCATCAGGATTTTTCATCAGAATGTGCAGTGCGCTAATCACTTCCGCCAAATTATGCGGTGGAATATTCGTCGCCATCCCAACAGCGATCCCAGAAGCACCGTTAACCAGTAAGTTAGGAAAACGCGCTGGCAATACGACGGGTTCCTTTTCAGTACCATCATAGTTTGGCTGATAATCGATGGTATCTTTGTTGATATCACGCAGCATTTCCATGGCAACCTTGCTTAATTTAGCTTCGGTATACCGCATGGCAGCTGCACCATCACCATCAACTGACCCGAAGTTACCGTGACCGTCAACTAACATGTAACGGTAACTGAAGTCTTGCGCCATACGAACCATGGCTTCATAAATCGCAGAATCACCATGGGGGTGAAACTTACCCATAACATCCCCAACGATTCTGGCTGATTTCTTATATGGCTTATCAGGCGTAACCCCTAATTCACTCATCCCATACAGGATGCGTCGGTGAACTGGTTTTAGTCCATCACGAACGTCTGGCAGCGCACGAGCGACAATAACACTCATGGCATAGTCCAGAAATGATGTCCGCATGGTTTTCGCTAAATCGACATCGGTGATGCGACTTGGCAGTTCTTCATTCGCCAAATTTAGTACCTCCCATAATGTATCACGGGTAACTCAACTACCCGCCAATCAGTGACCCCCAGCGAATCAACAAGCAATTCAAACTAGACATCTAAGTTTTCAACATACTTTGCATTGGTTTCAATAAAGTCCCGGCGTGGTTCAACTTTGTCGCCCATCAAAGTCGTAAAGACTTCATTGGCTTCAGCCGCATCGCTAGGGTCTACCCGCAACAAACGCCGCTTTTCAGGATCCATGGTTGTTTCCCAGAGTTGACTGGCATCCATTTCACCAAGTCCCTTATACCGTTGGATAACCGGTTTTGGCGACGGTGGTAACTGCCCCATAATATCGTTTAGTTCTTCATCAGAATCAATATAACGGTGCATCTTACCTTGTCGAACTTGATACAGTGGTGGCTGAGCAATGTAAACGAACCCAGCATCCAGTAACGGTCGCATGTAACGGTAAATTAACGTCAGCAACAGCGTCCGAATATGAGCGCCATCCACATCGGCATCGGTCATAATGATCAGCTTGTGATAGTTCACTTTCGAAACATCAAAGTCTTCACCAAAACCGGTCCCCATAGCTGTAAATAGCGAGCGAATTTCTTCGTTAGCCAGAATCTTATCCATAGTGGCTTTTTCAACGTTTAAAATTTTCCCACGAATGGGCAGAATTGCTTGAGTCAACCGGGAGCGACCCTGTTTAGCAGAACCACCAGCGGAATCCCCTTCGACAATGAACAATTCAGAAATGGCAGGGTCTTTACTGGTATTATCAGCCAGCTTACCTGGTAAGTTACTGATTTCCAGCCCACTCTTTTTACGGGTAACTTCACGAGCCCGTTTAGCAGCGACGCGGGCCTTAGAAGCCAATAACCCTTTATCCACAACTTTTCGAGCTACGGTTGGGTTTTCCATCATAAACTTCATGAAGTGCTCACTGAAAATGTGATCAGTAGCCGTTCTAGCATCTGAATTCCCAAGTTTGGTCTTTGTTTGGCCTTCAAACTGTGGATCCGGATGCTTAACAGAGACGACAGCGGTCATCCCTTCACGGACATCTTCACCACTTAAGTTAGGTTCATTGTCCTTCATCAAATTATTTTTACGGGCGTAATCATTAACGATCCGAGTGAGGGCGCGCTTGAAGCCTTCCTCATGGGTACCGCCTTCATACGTGTGAATATTATTAGTAAAGGTCAGTAAATTAGAGTGGTAGCCATCCGTATACTGAAGCGCAACTTCAACGGTAATCCCGTTTTCTTGCCCTTCAACGTAAATTGGATCATCAAACAAGACATCCGTACTCTTATCCAAGTACTCAACGTAGTGTTTGATTCCGCCTTCGTACATGAAGGATTCTTCAGTTGGCTCAGCTGGCCGTTCGTCACGAATAGTGATCCGTAAACCCTTATTCAAAAAGGCTAATTCACGGATCCGAGTGGTCAGTATTTTAATATCAAAGGTGGTGGTTTCACGGAAAATATCAGGATCTGGCAAGAAGTGCACCGTCGTTCCATGAATGTTTTCCGGCAAACCAGTATCAATGACTTTCATCGGCGTAGTTACCCGACCGTATGCAAAGTCCATGTAGTAACGCTTACCCTCACGGACAACTTTGACATCAAGCTTGGAGGACAACGCATTGACAACTGACGCACCCACACCGTGAAGGCCACCAGAAACTTTGTAGCCGCCACCGCCGAATTTACCACCGGCATGTAAGATGGTGAAAACTGTTTCCAGCGCGGATTTACCCGTCTTCTTTTGAGTGTCGACTGGGATTCCCCGACCATTATCCATAACGGTGACACTATTATCTTTTTGAACGGTGACGTGAATCGCATCCGCGAAACCAGCTAAGGCTTCATCAATCCCGTTATCAATGATTTCCCAGACCAGATGGTGCAGCCCTTGTGAACTAGTAGAGCCAATGTACATTCCGGGTCGTTTCCGAACCGCTTCAAGCCCCTCTAGGACTTGAATCTGACTGGCATCATATTCGCGAGCACGTTCTTGTTTACTTTCTTCTTCAGCCAAGTGTGATCCTCCTCACTCTAAATCCCTAAAATAACTACTCATCAACCTGAATTTCACCATTGCTGATGTTAAATACCTTTGGTTGGTGAATTAATTTTTGTGCCACACCGCTTAAACTAGTAGTGGTCAAAAAAGTCTGAACCTTATCTTGAATCGCAGTTAACAGATGGGTTTGCCGACTGTCATCTAATTCTGACAACACATCGTCCAGCAATAAAACCGGATATTCGCCTGTTTGCTCATGCATCAGATCGATCTCCGCCAGCTTCACGCTAAGTGCAGTTGTCCGTTGCTGTCCCTGGGAACCAAAACTGGAGACATCCTTATCGTTCACTAGAAACTTTAAGTCGTCCCGGTGCGGTCCAATCAGCGTTGTCCGTTGAAATAATTCCTTATCACGTCGCTGCTGATACAACCGCTTAAGCGCATCATAGACGTGCTGGGTATCGATTAGCTCATCATCTTGAACACTGGTTTCATAATGAAATGATAGTTTTTCCCGCTGTTGGGAAATTTCCTGATGAACCTGAGCTGCCCAGACTTCTAGGCGCTTTAATAACGTGACACGGGCACTAATAATCTCAGCACCATACGCGGCTAACTGATCAGACAAAACGTCCAGCAGCACCATATCTGACTGCTTTTTACTACCCAATTCTTTCAGATAACGGTTACGCTGCTTGAGAATCGTGCGGTATTGCGTCGTGTTATACAAATACTTATGACTCATCTGACCGAATTCCATGTCCATGAAACGGCGACGAACTTGCGGTGAACCTTTTACCAAGTTCAAATCTTCAGGGGCAAATAAAATCACGTTTAATTGCCCGACGTAACCTGATAATTTGGCCTGTTCTAAATGGTTCACCTTAGCTTTTTTGCCATGTTTAGATAAATCGAGTTCTAGCGGCGTTACACCACCATGTTTTTGTACGCGACCTTGTACCTGTGCGGCTTCAGCTTGCCAGCCAATCAACTCACGATCATTACTGGTCCGGTGACTGCGGGCTAAAGCCAAGAAATAGATAGCTTCCAGCAAATTCGTCTTACCCTGTGCGTTTTCGCCAATTAAGACGTTAACACCCGGACCAAACGACACCGTTAAATCCTGGTAATTGCGAAAATGTCGCAACCTTAATTTTTCTAGTTTCATAAGCTTATTCAGCCTGATTTAAGCGAATAAAAAACAGCCCGACATCTTTGACATCGACCGTATCTCCTGGATATAGTTTTCGTCCGCGCCGATCATCCGGCTCATCATTAACCTCAACGGCATGTTCCTTCAGATACCACTTTGCTTGACCACCTGAACCAATGATTGCTTCCTCTTTGAGCAATTGGCCCAACGTGATAAAGGGTGGTTCAATGAAAACTTCCTTTTTCACGGCTTCACCCACCTTCATTTTCTCTTATAATTATACGCTTTTTGAAGGTAAAAGTATAGTTTCTGTTTCATTTTAAGCCATTTAAGCGATTTTTTATATTCATAAGGTATTTTGCCATAATTCGGTCAAAAACGCTTAGAGCTTAAAAATAACGTTTTACAGCTAAATTGGTCAAAAAGGGTTAAAATTAGAAATTCTTTTGTGAAAAGAGCGGAATTAAGCAACGTTTCCTGCCTAAAAAACCAAAATTCATTAAAAATGACAATGGATTAGCTAACGAAACGTTAGCTACCAAAAAACGCCGACTCAACTTGAATGCTGAGTCGGCGTTTAACGTGATTTATCTCAATTAAAAAGTTCTGACTGGTGTGATCAGCTGAATGAAATTATCTTTGTCTTCAGTTGGTACCAGCGTAAATGGTCGCAATGGTGACGTAAAGGAAATTGTGATTACCGCCGCACCAAAGGAACGCAGAGCATCTTTCATGTAATCCGGATTAAAGGAAATTTCCAGTTCATCGCCGTCCATCTCACTAGGGGTCAACGCTTCTTCAACGTTACCAACATCAGGAGAGTTACCAAAGATCTTAGCGTTGTTATTAGCTGGATCCAAGGTTAACTTAACCACGTTATTCCGTGATTCATGTGACAGGAGTGAAGCACGTTCGATTGCTGAAAGGAGACCTTTAGCATCGAATTCAGCACTAGTTGTGGATTCATTTGGGATCAACCGTGAAGTGTCTGGGTAATTGCCTTCCAGTAGGCGTGAGTAAAACATAGTGTCGCCAATGGTAAACAGCACTTGGTTTTCTGATAAGCGCATCTCCACATCAGGATTATCATCACCGATCATCCGTGATAATTCGGTTAAACTCTTACCGGGAATAATCACATCGTAAGTAGCGGATGCAGCGGAAGGTAATTCAATCTTTCGTTGGCTTAATCGATGACTGTCAGTAGCGACGGCCAACAGTTGGTTGTCGACTAACGTAAAGTGAACACCGGTCAAAATTGGTCGACTTTCTTGATTAGATACGGCAATAACAGTTTGATTGATAAGTTCGCTGAAAACATCACCAGTTAATGTGATGGCATCGCTGGCGTCAATTTCTGGTAAATGAGGATAGTTGTTGGCGTCCAAACCATTAATAGTAAAAGAGGCAGAACCTGAAGTGATCTCAGTTTGAAACCCTTCAGTAACATCTAACGTCATGTTGTCTTCTGGTAATCGCTTAACAATGTCGCTGAAGAAACGGGCAGGTAACACAATGGCACCAGGATTTTGAATGGCCAGCTGGTTGTCCGGGTTATCCGCATGAATCAAGGTTTCAATGGAAATATCGGCGTCTGAACCAGTTAACGTTAAACCAGAATCGTCAGCAGATAATTTTAAACCTGTCAATATAGGGATAGTCGTTTTTGAAGAAATGGCACGTTGAACGTTATTGAGTTCTTTGATGAACGCTGCACGATTAATTGTAAATTTCATGATCGGTACTCCTTATAATCCATAATATAAATAAAAGAATAGTAATAGTAGGGCGGTGGAAACTGTGGATAAGTTAGCGTAACACTTGAAAGATATAAGTTATGCACATGTGGATAACTTGTGCATAACTTTTTGAGTTTTCCACATCTTGCCCTTTGAAGTCTTATCTATCATAGCCTATTCGTACCAGTAAAAAAAGTAGCCGACTTGAGACTTGAATCAAATCGATTACTTTTTACTAGTAAGGACTACCTTTCGATTTCAGTTTTGAGATTCGTAATTTCAGATTGCAGATCGCTGTCTGTCTTTAAAGCATCAGCGATTTTATCGTAGGCGTGAATCACAGTAGTGTGATCTTTGCCGCCGAACTCGTTGCCGATTTTTGGTAATGAACTGTCCGTCATTTCCCGTGACAAGTACATGGCAATTTGTCTCGGCATCACGATGGTCTTCATCCGCTTCTTACCCTTTAAGTCCGCTAATGACACGTGATAGTACTTGGCGACCTTTTCTTGAATAAGTGGAATCGTCAATTCACTAGAGCGCCGGTCGAGTTTTAAACTCTTTAAAGAGCTGGCAACCAACTCAGTCGTGATCGGCTGATGCACCATCTTAGAATAGGCATGAACCCGGGCTAAAGCACCTTCAAGCTCACGGACGTTAGAGTCAATCCGACTGGCAATATAGCTTAAAGTTTCATCTGGGATGGCAATGTTATCAGCTTCCGCCTTATTTCGTAGAATGGCGATCCGAGTTTCCAGATCTGGCGGAGTAATATCTACCGATAATCCCCAGGCAAAACGTGATACTAATCGATCCTGTAACTTGGGGATTTCATTTGGTAAACGATCTGACGTTAAAACGATTTGTTTACCATCATCATGCAGATCGTTAAAAGTATGGAAGAACTCTTCTTGAGTTCCTTCCTTATCAGCAAAAAACTGAATATCGTCTACTAATAGTAGGTCGACGCTACGATATTCTTCACGGAATTGATCCTGTGTTTTAGATTGGATTGCGGTAATGAAGTCGTTCGTGAACGCCTCACTAGTCACGTATTTGACCTTAGTATTCGGATCGTCGGCCAACATCTTGTTACCAATGGCATGCATCAAGTGGGTTTTCCCTAATCCCACACCACCATAGAAGAATAGTGGGTTGTACATCACACCGGGTTCCTCGGAGACTACCAGTGCAGCAGCATGAGCCATCTGATTTCCTTTACCAATAACAAAAGTGTCAAAGGTGTACTTTGGATTCAGCTTAGCACTTTGGCTAAAGGGGGCAGATGCTGTTGCGGGGTGTTCAAGTGTGGATACCTGGGAGCTATTATCGTCTTTATCAGCGACAATAAAAACTGGCTGAATATCCTCTTGGGCATATTCATAGGCCAGTTCAACTAACGGTTGGGTTAAGTTGCGTTGCCAATAGTCACGATGTAACTCCGATGGTAGCTTGATTGTCAGACGATTGTTGGTTAACTTAACGGGCTCTGCAGATGAGATCCACGTTTTAAAAGCAGTAGGGGCGATTTTTTCTTGGAAACCGTCTTTGATTTCACCCCAAAGCGTGTCTAAATCAAGCACTTTTCTTCCTCCCCGTATTAAATTGATAAATTCAGTTTAGCATGCTGTAAAAAAGTTTTCCACAGCCTTTTGAACTTGTGGATAATTGTTTCACAGGCAGGAATAAAGTTTTCCACAAGGGTGTGTATAAGTCTAAAGAGTTCTCTGTGAAACATTTTTATCCACAGGTAGATGTGTAAAACAAATACTGATATACCGGGTGTTTCACAAGTTCGTCCCCAGAATTAACAGGGATGAAATCTTGAGAAACCACAGCCTGTGGACTAGTGGATAACTCTGTTAAAAAGGGCGTGAAATAAATTTAAAATCAACAGGTTATCCACAGCCCTAAATCATGAAACAAATTTTGTTCGCGATAAAAAAAGCAGTCTTTTTCAAATTTGCTCTTTGATGTTGGCGCTAGATATGCTATTATATTTTAGAAATGCATTTAGAGATGTAAATAATGGCTTCATGCCTGAAGATCAGGAGGTGTAAGTTTTATGAAGCGCACATACCAACCTAAGAAGCGTCACCGTTCACGCGTGCACGGTTTCCGTAAGCGGATGAGCACGAGCAATGGCCGTAAGGTTTTAGCACGTCGTCGTCAACGAGGTAGAAAAGTTCTGTCTGCATAGACCACTGACCAATCAGTGGTCTTTTATTTTTATATTGTAAAAATAAAGTTGAGTGGACGTTTTGGAGATGCAATATGCGAAAATCTTACCGCGTCAAAAAAGAGGCTGAATTTCAAGAAGTCTTTGAAGCACGGCAATCGGTAGCGAATCGTCAATTTGTCATTTACCGAATGGATCGAAAAAACCAACCTCATTTTCGGGTTGGCATTTCAGTAGGTAAAAAAATTGGCAACGCTGTTCATCGAAACTGGGTCAAACGCCGTATCCGGCAGTCGCTGACGGAGTTAAAACCCTATCTCAAACAAGACGTTGATTTTTTGGTGATTGCCAGACCATCAACGTCAGAAATGCCAATGCCGGAAATTAAAGCCCACTTGGTTCATGTTTTGAAACTTGCAAAATTGCTTGATAACGATTATAGCGAGGAAGACCAGTGAAAAAATTAAAGCGATTAATAACGATGTTTGGCATCGTTGGTCTGTCAGTTCTTCTGACAGCGTGTGGTACTCAGCCAATTACTGAACATAGCACAGGGTTTTGGGATGGCGTTGTCTTATTAAACTTCTCCCGAGCCATTATTTGGTTAGCCCATGTGTTTGGCGGGTACGGTATGGGGATCATCGTCTTTACCATTATTGTGCGGATCATTATCTTACCTTTGATGGTTTTCCAGACACGCAGTATGCGAAAGACCCAAGAGATCCAACCACAGTTAAAGGCATTGCAAAAAAAGTATTCATCTCGTGATCAGGAAACGATGGCTAAGTTACGCGAGGAGCAACAAAAGCTCTATAGCGAAGCAGGTGTCAATCCAGTTGCTGGATGTTTACCAATGGTTGTGCAATTGCCAATTATCTGGGCATTGTACCAAGCTATTTTTCGGACTGACGTTTTGCGGTCCGGTCATTTCTTATGGTTGCAGTTGGGTGCAAGAGATCCTTATTTGATCTTACCTATCTTAGCTGCCATCTTTACCTTTTTAAGTTCATGGCTCATGATGAAGGGTCAACCAGAGTCTAATACCATGACAACTATGATGACGGTAACCACACCAGTGATTATCTTCATCACCGCGTTAAGCTTACCAAGTGCACTTTCGCTTTACTGGGTAATTACCAACGCGTTCCAAGTAGGCCAAACCTTGGTTATTCAAAATCCTTGGAAGATCCGTCGGGAACGTGAGCAAAAGAACCGGGAACAGCGAGAACGTGAACGGCAAGTTAGAAAGGCTGTTCGGCGTGCTAAGCAGTCTCGTCGTAAGAAGTAGACAGTCAAACCTTTAAAAGACGAATAACGAATCTCAGAGTGGTATTGCTGCTCTGAGATTTTTTTGTGGGTTTTTATTCTTTAAAAGCCGATTTTGTTAAATTGTAATATTACCATTTACAAAACCAGTCAAATCCTTGCCTTGTGCATGCTATACTAATAACAAGTAGTTTTATTGAAGGGAGAAACAGTCATGACTTTATACACCAGCGAGACCGTTGAAGATGCGATTCAACAAGCACTCCAACAACTTCAGCTCGATAGATCTCAAGTGGAGGTGACCGTACTTACTAAGCCGCGTAAGGGTTTTTTAGGTATTGGTGCTCGAAAAGCCAGCGTTGAGGTTAAGCCAGCTGTTATGAATAATCAGGAAGCAGTCGCGCGAACAGATGAGGCTGGAGATTCATCTGTTGCACAAACGGCGACAACTGATTCGGTGTCTAATGAACAGACACAATTAGTGGGAGAAACAACGGAGGGGCCAACGGTTGATCGGCAGGCTGAATATCAGCAAGTTGCAGTTGAGCTCAATCAGTATTTAGGTGAGATTATCAAGCAGCTAGGCATTGACGCTACTAGTCAAGTTGACATGAAACACCGGCATGTCACCATTAACTTTGAAACGGAACAAGAGGGTCTGCTAATTGGTAAGCATGGTCGAACAATCAATGCTTTACAGAGTCTGGCTCAGGTTTATTTGAATCACAAACGCTTTTCAAAGCTAGAAGTCACACTGGACGTTGCCAGTTATCGCGAACGCCGGGAAGAGACCCTGACTCGGTTGGCTGAAAATATGGCTCGCGAGGTGGTGGCGACTGGAAAACCTGTGTATCTAGATCCGATGCCTTCTTTTGAACGGAAGCAAATCCACAGCGTATTAGCGGAAAACGAACACGTGATGACTTATTCGGCGGGAACGGAGCCGAAGCGAGCGGTAGTGATTACGTTAAAATAGGTGCGTAAAAAGCGTTCAGGGAGTGAAGCGTAAGGGGACTAGTAGTGTAAGCCATGGGCTTGGGCTTAGACTACTAGTCCCCTTACGTGCAACTCCCTGCTTTTTGAAGCCAGTTTAGGCTAGGTGAAAGGGAAGCAGGATGTCGGAGAAATTGGCAAGTTAGGTGCTTTCATTTTCTCTAGACTAATTGGGCTCCAACGAGCAGACAGCTGCATGTAAGGTACTGTCCGGCACAGGCACGCCACAGTACGGCGCACCAATGCCGACAGTACCTTACACTCCGCTATCTTACCGCTCGTTTCCGCACCTTTTTTCCTTGACACTCCCCCCATTCCAGTCTATTATGATACTTAATCATTCTTATCTTAAATAGATAAAGTAGTCAAAGTGCTTTATCCATGCTGTTAGGGGCATGGAGTCGGCACTTTTTTTGTGCGTGAAAATATGAACAACTAATTAATGGAGGGATAAATATGACGACGACAAGTGAATTTGACACAATTGCGGCCGTTGCAACGCCGCCTGGTGAGGGTGGTATCTCAATTATTCGGGTCAGCGGTGATCATGCCTTTGACGCGGTGATGCCTTTATTTAAAGGTAAAGCGTTGGACAAGGTGAAAAGTCACACAATCAATTATGGTCATATTATTGATCCTGAGACGCAGTCGGAAGTGGATGAGGTCATGGTTTCCGTGATGCGGGCGCCAAAGACTTACACACGTGAAGATGTGCTTGAGATCAACTGTCATGGCGGTTTGGTTGCGACTAACGAAATTCTGCAGCTTGTTATTAGTCAGGGGGCGCGGTTAGCCGAACCTGGTGAATTTACCAAGCGCGCCTTCCTTAATGGCCGAATCGATTTAAGCCAAGCTGAAGCCGTTATGGATTTAATTCGTGCTAAGACGGACCGTTCCATGAAAGTGGCCTTAAACCAGCTTGATGGTAATTTATCACGGTTAATTAAGAATCTGCGGCAAGATATTTTGGAAGTTTTGGCACAAGTTGAGGTCAATATTGATTATCCTGAATACGATGATGTGGAAACCATGACCACTAAATTACTGCTAGAGAAAGCGCAGGAAGTTAAGGCTTCAATTCAGCAATTGTTGAAAACCGCAAAGCAAGGGAAGGTACTCCGTGATGGGCTGGCAACGGCAATCGTCGGACGACCTAACGTCGGGAAATCCAGTTTGCTAAACGAACTGCTTCATGAAGATAAAGCCATTGTGACCGATGTTGCGGGGACCACTCGTGACGTGATCGAGGAATACGTAAACGTTGGTGGCGTGCCATTAAAGCTGGTTGATACAGCTGGTATTCATCATACGGAAGATAAAGTTGAAAAAATTGGTGTGGAGCGCTCAAAGAAGGCCATCGCTGCTGCTGATCTCGTCGTGCTGGTTTTGAACGCCAGTGAACCACTAACGGATGAAGATCGCCAGTTGCTGGCTGACACTGCGGATGAAAAGCGAATTATCATTTTAAATAAAACTGATCTGCCGTTGAAACTTGAGATGACAGAGCTTGGCCAGTTAGCTGGTGAGACCAAGATCATCAAAGCTTCCATGACTCAAAATCAAGGGGTCGATCAGCTAGAAGGTGAGATTAGCCATCTGTTCTTCGACGAAGGCATCGAAACGGGTCGCGGTAACGTCATGGTGACTAACGCTCGTCACATTGGGCTGTTAAATCAAGCTAGTTCTGCATTGGATGATGTTATGACTGGAATTGCGGCTGGCATGCCGGTTGATCTGGTTCAAATCGATATGACACGATGCTGGAATAAACTGGGTGAAATCACCGGGGACAGTTATCAAGATGAACTGTTGGATCAGCTCTTTAGTCAATTTTGTGTTGGTAAGTAAACGAGAGAAATTTTATAGGAGGAAACAACATGCCTGAGATTCAAGCCTATCAAGGCAGTGACTACGATGTCATCGTCGTTGGTGCCGGCCATGCTGGAGTAGAAGCAGCGCTAGCAGCAGCTCGAATGGGCAACCAAACGTTATTAATGACCATCAATTTAGATATGGTGGCGTTTATGCCATGTAATCCATCAGTGGGTGGTCCAGCTAAGGGAATCGTCGTGCGAGAAATTGACGCACTTGGCGGTGAAATGGCTAAGAATATTGATAAAACCTACGTGCAGATGCGGATGCTCAATACCGGTAAGGGTCCAGCTGTCCGGGCCTTACGGGCGCAAGCGGATAAGCATGCATATCATGCTGAGATGAAACATACTCTGGAAAGGGAACCTAATTTAACGCTTCGTCAGGGAATCGTCGACGACTTAATTGTTGAAGATGGGGTCTGCAAGGGTGTCATTACCAACACGGGAGCACACTACAGCTCTAAAACGGTGGTAATTGCTGCCGGAACGGCCGCACGAGGAAAAATTATTATCGGAGAGCTGATGTATTCATCAGGTCCTAACAATTCCCAGCCAGCGATGAAACTCACTAAGAACCTCGAAAAATACGGATTAGAGCTTAAACGGTTTAAAACCGGAACACCGCCACGAGTTGACGGTCATACCATTAACTATGGTGAAACACAAGAGCAGCCAGGGGACAAAGAACCTAATCATTTCAGTTACGAAACGCCAGATGAAAATTATTTGGCACTCAAAAATCAGCTATCATGCTGGTTAACGTATACCAATGAAACGACCCATAAAATTATTCGCGCTAACCTCGATCGGGCACCAATGTTTACCGGCGTCATCGAAGGAGTCGGTCCGCGTTACTGTCCTTCAATTGAAGATAAGATCGTTCGTTTTGCGGACAAGAGTCGTCATCAATTGTTCTTGGAACCAGAGGGTCGAAATACGGATGAGTGGTATGTTCAAGGCTTATCCACTTCAATGCCGGAAGAAGTGCAGCAAAAGATTCTCCATTCCATCAAGGGATTGGAAAGCGCTGAACTCATGCGCCCAGGATATGCCATTGAATACGATGTGGTTTCGCCATATCAATTACGGCCAACACTGGAAACTAAAATTGTCAAAAACTTGTATACTGCTGGTCAAACTAACGGGACTTCAGGCTATGAAGAAGCTGCTGGCCAAGGAATTATGGCTGGTATTAATGCCGGGCTACGTGCTTTGGGTAAAGAACCTTACGTCATGAAACGGTCAGAAGGCTATATTGGTGTCATGATCGATGATTTGGTCACTAAGGGTACCAATGAACCATACCGTTTACTGACGAGCCGGGCTGAATACCGTTTGATTTTGCGCCACGATAACGCTGACTTACGGTTAACACCTAAAGGCCACGAACTGGGATTGATTTCTGACGAACGGTACGACGCTTTTTTAGAGAAGCGAAAAACCATTGAAGATGAGATTGAACGTTTGAATAGTGTTCGGGTCAAGCCTTCTCCAGAAGTGAACGCCTACGTTGAATCACACAACGAAAAACCGTTGAAAGACGGTGTTTTAGCTGCAGAATTTCTCCGTCGGCCACAAGTCACTTATAAGGATCTATTGAAATTTATTCCAGCGCCCGAGAAGCCATTGGATCGGCGCGTGATTGAGGAAATCGAAATTCGAATTAAGTACGCTGGTTACATTAAGAAAGCTGAAGAGAATGTGGCTAAGATGAAGAAGATGGAGTCCAAGAAGATTCCTGAAAATATCGACTTCGATGCCATTGATGGCTTAGCCACAGAGGCTCACCAAAAATTAGATAAGATTCGACCTGAAACAATTGCGCAGGCAACGCGGATCAGTGGGGTTAATCCAGCTGATATTGCCATCTTGAGCGTGTATATTGAACAGGGAAAAATTGCTAAGATTCACTAATTTATGAGAGTGTGGCACACCTCGGTAGATTCCAGAGTTTAAGACAAATAACCCCATTCCGATGTTTTTATCGGGGTGGGGTTATTTGTCTTAAATGGCCGGAATCTGAGTTGTATAACAGGTTTGGGCTAGATCACATTGTTGGACACAAGAGACTATATTTCATGTTCCAGTTAAGAACCTGGAAAAAATCTTTATCAATATCATCTTGTATCACAATTCCTGGTTACTCTAAATTAAGATGTTTAAACAAGTTCTTTTGGTATTCACGGTCACTTTTGCGTTCTACTAGACGATCCTCATATCCATTGCAAATGAACTTTTCTTCTTCGGTTTCGGGAATGATTTCGGGCAGTGGTGGATCAGCGGGATTAGCCACTGTGACGAAGGTGACAAAACAAGTGAAACCGACAAAGCGCTCACCGGTTAGCAGGTGTTCTCCAAGCCCCTTAACAAAGACTTCTAGTGAGCGGTGGCTGGTACCGGTGACATAGGACTCAATCAGTATTGCATCTTGCATGACAAATGGCGCGATAAAATTCATGTGATCCATTGTTGCGGTGACCTGCACCTGACGGATGGCCTGGGAGGCTGCAATTGAGCTGGTATCATCAACTAAGGACAGAATCCGACCGCCGAACACGGTGTTGTGTTCGTTCAAATCGGAACTAAACACACGGTGACTTGAAGTGGCTAGCGTTTGGTGACAGGTTAACTGGTTTGTGCTCATAGTGGTGACCTCCAGTGGTTGGTGAATTAAGACCATTCTACCATAAATTCACAAGTGATAATAAAACGGTTACATTCACAAAACAATCAATCAGGAACAGAATAATTGTATTTTGCGTTAACAACTTTCATAATGAAGCCAAAAATATCGGAAAGAAGCGATGAATATGACACGCCAGTTAACCTTATCACCAGAAGCGATTGCGAAAATTAAACCGCATTTGAAAGATGACACCCGAATTTTACTAAGCTATGATGACGGTGTTGGTCCTTATTCTCACCATGGTTTGGTAGCTCTGCAAGTTTCATTTCAGTTAGTACTGATTAATGATAGTCAACCATTCAAGGACTATGATGAAGAAATCGACACGAATCTGCAACCGATGTACGTCAAAAGTTATTCCGATCGGTTTTTAAGCGAGCAGATGACTTTAAAGCTGCAGCCGAAGTATCAGACGCTGATCTTGGCGGATGACAGCGAAGTCATTGATCAAAACGTTGAAATTGTGGATGAAAGACAATAGAATTTACAGGCGGTGACTAAGATGGTTGCCGTTTTTTTGTTATTCTAAGGGAGAAAAATGGTTGTGAAGAAAATAACTTACAAAAAGTAAGCAAACTACGTGACTTTTAAAAAATGTCGCCCTATACTTTTACGTGTTGAACAATTTAGGAATGAATAGTTCTAAATAGAAACTGATGGAGGAGTGCGATTCAGATGACAAAAATGATGGCAGGACAAGCATTAGTTAAGGTATTGGAAGATTGGGACGTTGACCATATTTATGGGATTCCAGGCGGTTCCATTAACCATACCGTTGAAGGTCTATACCTAGAACAAGATAAAATTAAATACATCCAGGTTCGTCATGAAGAAGTGGGTGCAATTGCCGCTTCAGCAGACGCTAAATTTACCGGTAAAATTGGGGTAGCTTTTGGTTCTGCTGGTCCTGGTGCCACTCACCTATTTAATGGCTTGTACGATGCCAAAATGGACCACGTACCAGTGCTGGCCATTGTGGGTCAAGTGCCACAGCCAACGATGAACACCAATTTCTTCCAGGAAATGGATGAGACGCCAATGTTTGAGGACGTTTCGGTTTACAACCGGACAGTGACAACGGCGGAACAGGTGCCATACGTCATCAATGAAGCGATTCGCGAAGCCTACCGTCAAAGTGGGGTTGCTGTAGTGATCTTGCCGGAAGACTTAACCACCAAAGAAATCGATTACGAACCAGCTAAGACACCAAAAGTTGTAGCTAATAACTACAGTCAAACCGTTGATCCAAAGGCGATCCAAGACAGCATTAAGATGATCAAAGAAGCTAAGCACCCATTAATTTATGCTGGCCGCGGCTTATTAGGTGCCCGTGACGAATTAACGAAGTTCTCAGAACAGTTCAACATTCCAGTGATGAACACCGTACCAGCTACCGGAGTCATTTCCACTGATCACCCGAACTTTATTGGGACGTTTGGTCGTTTAGGCGCTAAATCAGGGTTTGAAGCCTTGCAGCATACTGACTTGATCCTGTTCTTGGCTTCCGAATTCCCATTTGCACAGTTCTGGCCAAAGGACGTTAAAATTATCCAAGTGAACACCAATGCTTTTGATATTGGTAAGACAGTTGATGTCGATTACGCCATCATTGCGGATGCTAAGGCTTACTTGAACGATATGATTGCTACTGGTGAAACCCGTCCAGCTGATACTTGGCTAAAAGCTAACCAAGAAAACAAGGCTAACTGGGATAAGTGGCTGGATGAACAGGCCGAAGACGACAGCCGGGGCTTGAACCCAGAAGCCGTCACCAAGAAGATCGCCGAATTAGCAGGTTCTAATGATACTTACGCTGTTGATACCGGGAATGTTTCTGAATGGGGCGTTCGTGGCTTACCAATGAATAAGAATCAGCGGTTTGCTATTTCCGGTTTATTTGCCACCATGGGCTTTGGTTTACCAGGTGGTATGGCCGGAGCTCTCAGTGTTCCTGATGCTCAGGCTTGGTCATTATCAGGTGATGGTGGTTTTGCCATGGTCGCACCCGATATTATCACTGAAGCCCGCTACGAATTACCAGTCATCAACGTCGTCTTCTCCAACAGCCGATTTGGCTTTATCTATTATGAACAGGCTGAATCCAAGCAGCATTTCTATGGTGTTGATTTAACCGATGCTGATTGGGCAAAGGTTGCTGAAGGACTTGGCGGAATCGGCTTCACCGTTAAGAACAAAGCTGATCTGGACGAAGTCTTCGCTAAGGTCAAGGATCTGCAAGCCAAGGGTAACAAGAAGCCAATCGTTATCAATGCTTACATCAATCCTGATGACCCAATCGCCACGGCCTTTATGCCATTAGACGAAAAACTCTACGGCGCGGATACTGTTAAGGCATACTCAGAGAAGTACCACATTGATCCAAAGACGCAGCCATCATTGGGCGAATTGCTTCGTGCTCAGGGTGACGAAAAATAGTTTTTAAAGCATCAAAAATGGCGGATTACACTGAAATAAGTGTAATCCGCTATTTTTGTATCATCTTGCTGGAGAAAATAATTTTCAAGTTCCGTTGTTACAAATTTGCCGTAATACCCGCAAGATTGATGAAATCTGGTATTATACGGGTATAGTGATCTTGGAGGAGGGAAATGCAATGGCGAAATGGTTCGAAAGAAAACAATCTAACCGGTATGCACTTGGGGGCACCAATAGTGATCATGAACTTGACTATGGTGAGTTTTTCACGGCATATATCAGGAGTAAACAAAACGACATGTCTCGGCAACGGCATCAGGCCCAAAAGGTGTCGAATCAACTTAAGAAAGAACGACAACGAAATTCATAGCGCGATGCAGCTTGGTAGTTTCTACACTGTTACGCAAAGGCAGGATATGTGACATAAGTCTGTATCGACAAGGATTTAATTCAATTTTTTGATACACACACATCCTAAAATTTGTTTTAATTCTTCATTACTTGAATATAGCCTTTAACCTGTTCCACAATTTAGATTCCGGCCATATAACGCCATCCCGATAATAAAGCCATCGGAATGACGTCATTTTGGCGTTATATTCTGGAATCTACTGAGTTGTGGAACAGCCTTTTCTTTTGACTATTCATAGCCCAGACTGTTGACATTTGCTCGCTGGGTCTTCGTTCCCGCCCAGATTGGTACTTTAACGACGCCAGCAATCTTACTTTTTTTGACGAAGCCCCAGTATCTACTGTCATTTGAAACGCTACGGTGGTCACCCAAGACGAAGTATTCACCCTTAGGAACAACTGTCACACGCTTACTACCCCAGCCAGAAAGTTTGTGCTGTTTTGCAAGGGTTTGTAGCGTCCAGTTATGGCTGCCAGTACCAGTAGTGGCTTCACTATTGCTAATGAAGCTTTGATTAACAACTTTATCATTCACATAAAGTTTGTCATTAACGAATGAGACGGTGTCACCGGGTAGACCAATGACCCGCTTAACATAGTCAGTGCCGGCAGTGGCTTCTGGATCAGCCCCATGTGCATCGAACACAATGACACTCAAGTGCTTAATTTTAGCCTGTTTGAACATCCAGACCCGTTCATTGTTGGTTAGATTGGGCTCCATGGATGGACCATCAACGCGAACAGGTGATAATACGAACATTTTTAAGCCGACTGCCAAGAGGATACCTATAACGACTGGAATAATGATTTCTCTAATAAATTTCATTAACTAATAATCCCTTCCAGAGCCTGCTGTGCAAGTTCTGCTGAGTTGTAAACACACTTTATATTACTCTTTTTCTTTCAAAAGTCATCATAGTTAGATTGAGTGACTGTAATGTTAACCAGCTTATTGCTGGTTTCACTAGTATATTCTGGCATAATTCCGTATCATTGTAGGTATGATGATACATAGAAGGGATGAACTGATAACATGTCTGAAAACCGTCACCGACTCCGATTCGTTTTAATACTTGGCACATTAAGTGCAACGGGGCCGTTGTCCATTGATTTATATTTACCTGCATTACCGCAAATGATGCGGCAATTTCATACCCCCACCTCGTTGATTCAGCTTAGCTTGACCGCCTGTTTATTAGGATTGGCGTTCGGTCAGCTGATTGCGGGACCCTTAAGCGATCATTACGGCCGAAAGAAACCACTATTAGCTGGTTTTCTGGTGTTCTCTCTGGCTTCCTTTTTAATTGCGATGACTCATTCAATCACCATGCTGATCATCATGCGGTTTATTCAAGGGTTAGCTGGTGCCAGCGGGCAGGTGCTTTCCCGAGCAGTGGCCCGGGATTTATTTAGTGGCCATCCTTTAACTAACTTTTATGCCATCTTAAATGCGGTCAACGGTGTGTTCCCAATCATTGCGCCGATTATCGGTGGATTTATGATTCAGTTTGTACCCTGGCAAGCGATTTTTATTCTCCTAGGTGCAATTGGACTAGTACTTTCTGGCCTCATCGTGGTCGGCATTCCTGAAACCTTAGCACAAAAAAATCGTTTAACCGGGCCACTCTTTGCCACATTTAAATCCTTTGGTCACTTAGTTAAAATGCCAGGTTTTATGCGCAATGTTGTGATTACCGGATTAGTTTACGGCTGTTTATTCAGTTACATTTCAGCTTCGACTTTCATTTACCAGCAGCTATTTCATCTTTCCGCCCAAACTTTCAGTCTGATTTATGCCATGAACGGACTGGGAATCGTTATTGGGAGTGGGTTACCAAGTCGAGTCAATCACCTTTCCGAAGTTCGGCAAATGAAGATTGGTATGATGATCGTCCTATTAGATAGTCTGATCTTGCTGGCGGGCTCGTGGTTACATTTCCCATTGATTTTAGTGGCAGTCTTATTGTGGTTCTTAGTGTTATTTATTGGAATGCTATTGACGCTAACCACTTCCATTATTATGAATCAGACACCGCAAAATGCAGGGAGTGCCTCTGCCTTGGTGGGGTTGTCGCAAAACGCATTTGGCGGGATTTCTTCACCATTAGTCGGTCTATTTGGTACTGCCAGTTATGCGCCAATGGCTGGGCTGATACTCATTTATATTTTAGGAGCGTTAGGGCTTTCTTATAAGGAACGAATGCTCGTTAAGCAATAAGCATTACAATAAAACCATTTAGAGTAACCAGGTTTAATTAGGAGGAACGAATTTATGATTAAATCAAATCCATCACAGCTGACCACAGCTGATTTTAAACACTATCATGAAGAATTAATTCAGCGTCCAGACGCGGCAGTCATTAGTCGTGCCGTGATGACTAACGGAATCGACGCTGCGGCAACTGATCCGCAAGCAAAGGTGCGGCTTCACCGGGAGTTCTCAGTCGAATTAGAAACGGGCACTGTCACCAATCAGAAACAAAGTGGCCGCTGTTGGGAATTTTCACTATTGAATACCCTTCGGCACAAGTTCGAACAAACCCATCATGTTAAGAACTTTGAACTGTCGCAAAATTATTTGTTTTTGGGACAGAGTTGAGCGGGCGAATATGTTTTACCAGCAGATTTTAGCAACTGCTGATAAAGATCCCAATGACCGTGAAGTCGCATTTTATCTGAAGATGGCGGGCGGGGATGGCGGCCATTGGCCTATGGCTGCGGCGTTAGTCGAAAAATACGGCGTGATGCCGGCTTATGCTATGCCAGAAACTTATAATACCGACCATACTAATGCCTTTGCGTCGACTTTGGCGCTTAAAATGAAACGGGATGCCATGATTTTACGTAACCTGGTTCATGGCGGTGCCAGCACAGATCAGTTAGACGAAAAGCGGCGACAAATGGTGGGTGAAGTATATCGCATGGCCGCCTATTCCTTTGGCGAACCACCCGCAACCTTCGATTTAGAGTACCGTGATAGTGACAAGAAGTTGCATCGACAAGCCAAATTGACGCCAATCGCCTTTTTCAAGCAGGATTTTGACGTTGATTTGGAGGATTATGTGGTCGTCACCAATTCGCCAGATAAGCCGTTAAATGAACTTTATCGCTTAGCTAGTCAGGAAAACATCGCAGGTGGTAAGCAGATCCAGTTCTTAAATATGGACATGTCAGTTTTAAAGCAGGCGGCAATCGCTCAGCTACAGGATGGCGAAACGGTCTGGTTCGGTAACGATGTTCTGCAACAAATGAGTCGGGAACAAGGCTTCTTGGATGCAAAATTATATCGGCGGGCAGAACTCTTTGGCATTGATTTGTCTATGAGCAAAGCACAGCGGTTTGCCTATCACGAAGCTGAAGTGACCCACGCCATGACCTTGACCGGGGTTAACCTCGTTGATGGCCAGCCTAACCGCTGGAAGGTCGAGAATTCCTGGGGTGAGAAAAATGGCGAAAAAGGTTATTTCGTGATGACGGATGACTGGATGGATCAGTTTGTCTATCAAGTCGTGGTGCACAAAAAGTACTTAACGGATGAGCAGCAATCGATTTTGACTCATCAACCAGTAGAATTGGCACCATGGGATCCACTGATGTAACACAAAAAGGAGTTCTCGAGGGCGAGAACTCCTTTTGATTTGTTATAAAA
Source organism: Secundilactobacillus angelensis (assembly GCF_012641075.1). GTDB lineage: Bacteria > Bacillota > Bacilli > Lactobacillales > Lactobacillaceae > Secundilactobacillus > Secundilactobacillus angelensis. The sequence goes on from NZ_JAAXLJ010000011.1 coordinate 33,469, forward strand.
CTTTATAAGCTGCTAATAGTGACATGGTATTGATTTTGCTTAAGTGGGATTTTAAATCATTTAGCTGTTTTTTTGACATTTCATGAGTAATAATGACAACTCGTGCTGTTTGATCATCATTTTTAGTTTGAACGATTTGACTAAAACTGGCGCCAATCTGAGTCATGATTTGGGTAAATTGCAGCATCTGACCAGGAGCATCCAGCATTTTAAGCGATAAGTAGTAGGGATAAATCACGTTGTTGGGGTCAACCTTGCCAACCTTACTTTGATAATTATTGAAGCCGTTACCGGTGGTCCCCAAGACGATGTTTTTAGTGACTGAAACAATGTCACTTAACACGCTATTGGCAGTTGGTAGACCACCAGCACCAGGGCCGTAAAAGAGGGTCTCACCAACGGCTTCACCAGTGACCATGACGGCGTTGTTTTCGTTATTGATGGTTGCTAGCGGATGATCTTGTGGTACCAATACTGGCCCGACTTCGGTAAAGACGCCATCATCGATTCGGCGCGAAATTCCCAGCAGCTTGATCGTGTAACCAAAAGCGTCTGCTTGCTGAACGTCCTCTTGTTGAATAGTCGAAATACCTTCAACGGACATATTGGATAACTTAATATGGGTCCCATAAGAAAATTGGCTTAAGATCACCATCTTGTAGGCAGCATCGATGCCTTCTACATCGTTGGTCGGGTCAGATTCCGCGAAGCCCAGTTCCTGAGCCTTCATCAACGCTTGATCGTAAGACCAGTGGTTCCGTTGCATTTGAGTCAAAATGAAGTTCGTCGTACCGTTTACGATACCCTTAACTTCCGTAATGTAGTCCGCGGCGAAACTGGTCACAATTGTTCTTAAAATTGGGATCCCCCCAGCAACGCTTGCTTCGTACATCAGATCACAGTGATTTTGTTTGGCAATCGTGGCTAGGTCTTCTCCAGCTGAGGCGATTAAATCCTTATTAGCCGTCACCACGTGTTTCTTGGCGTTCAATAATGCCGTGATAACTTCCTTGGCCGGATGAACGCCACCCATGACTTCCACCACAATTTTGATTTCCGGATCGTTGATAATCTTGTCAATGTCGTCAGTCACGGTGACACCGGCAGGTACTTCGTTTTGGTGTTTAGCAACGTTTTTTACCACAACGGTTTTAATGCTGAGATTTCGACCGGTAATATTTTGTACCTTATCGGAATTTTCAGTCACCATTTTAAGGACACTGCTGCCGACAGTTCCCAGGCCAACCAGCCCAATTTTAATTTCATCCATGTGTTTGCCTCTCCTCGTCCAATTCTATACTTGCCAGTATAGCAAATAATATGAGAAGTTTGTGAAAATTAAAGATAAATTCTCATGAAAAAGCGCAAAAACTCACCCAGGTCAATAACCATAGGTGAGTAAGTGGCGTACTTGATTAGAAAATTTGTGAAAAAGCCTTACCAATACCGGCAAATAGTCGGCTAAACCAGTTAGTACCACTGGTATTGCCCTGGTTGCTTGTTATTGGTTTAGAGACGGCTGTTGCTGCCGTACCATTCTGGTTCGTGGTACTTGGCAACCCTGTGTGATTAAAACTGGTTGTGGTCACTGCAGCGCCCTTTTTAACGGGGAGTTGGTTGACAATTAATTGATTTGACACAGTAATTTTAGACGGATCCTGACCCATGCGGTACCATACTCGGGTCTGTTTCTCAGCGGGGTTCACCGTAACTTTGCGTCCTTCCAAATGATAGGTTTTCGGTGATTCAGTGACCGATTTGCTGCGTACCGTTTTATCTAGATGCGTAATTAAACCATTCATTGCAGAGAAAGTACTCTGGCCACCAATGATCGTTGCAATGAGCTCGCGGCCGTTGCGCCAGTAAGTGACTGTTAAACACAGGCCAGCGCTTTCGGTATAACCGGTTTTCAGGCCTGTTAAGTGATTACTTGCCCGGTAGTAATAACCAGGCTTCAATAGAGAGTTGGTGTTAACCAGGGTTTGATTAGCCAACTTATACGTGGCTTTATTACTCCATTGATTAATCTGCGGATATGCCTTGATCAGATGTTGAGCAACTATACTAATCGCCTTTGCGCTGACCATATTTTGTGCTTTGTCAGGGGTCCCTGACAGTTGGTAGCCGTAGTGTTTGAGATCAGTGTTATCTAGCCCGGAACTGCTGACAAAATTCGCATCAATTCCCCAATCCTTGGCCTGATTATTCATCATGGCAATAAATTTGGCGTTATCACCATGGGCTACCACTTTACCTAGGGCAATGGCAGCTGAATTAGATGAAGCGATTAACGCAGCGCGATAAAGGTCCTTGACAGTATACTGGTTAGAACGCTTAATTTTAAATGACCCTAGGGCATAGCTTTTACTCATTTTAATCAGTTGTTTATCTACTGGGACTTTATCGTTCCAGTTGAGCTGGTGATGTTTGATAGCTTGAGTAGTTAAGTACAGCGTCATCATCTTAGATAGGCTGGCAATGGGCAACTGCTTATCTGCATGATTTTCATATAGTGTTTGGCCACTCTTAGCGTCCATCACATAAGCCGATTTGACCTTCGTATAGTTGGACATTCGGGTGTCTTTTTTACTTTTTGCAAAAGCTGGGTTAGCTGGTGCAAATACCAATAGCGCACAAATAAGTGTGATCAGGAAATTTGAAGCACGCCTTTTTTTATAAGTATTTAAGATTACAGTTACACCTCCATACACAAAACTGAGATTAGTATAGCAGAAAATGACCCTGGAAAGAGTCAAAGAAAGAGTTAAATTGTGGCTGAGACAGTTATAGTCGATTATCCGACCTGAAATATTTATTTCGTATCATTATTATAAATTAAAAATTATTAATCAGAATACTCACAAAAAACGACCGTCATTGGGCGGTCGCTTCTGGGAATATTCTAGTAAACCGTAAATAAAGCGGTAAATAGAATATAGATTGGTTATTAGGTTATTTGGTATGCAGTAACTATAATCCCAAATAAGTTGATTTTCAACTATTTTGGAGCGAATTTTGTCTTAAATAGACACCATAATTATTGATTATAAGTATAAATTTATTTTAGCCATTTATAATATATAATGTAACCTGATTTCCTTAATACTGTCTTCTATACAAATTAATGCTATAATTTTCTCTATGAAATATGAGGGGGCAGATTCTTAAGTGAAAGTAAGACCGATGAAGTCAGGAGACCGGCAAGCGGTGGCAACAATTTATTTGCGTGACCGACAACTGGATTTTCCATGGGTGGCTAAACCAGACATTGCCGACTTTGATCGCGATTCGCGTGGTGAGAGGGTACTTGTAGCTGAAATTGATGGTCAAATCGCAGGCTTCGCTAGCCTGATGCGAGTCATGGATTTCATCCACCTGCTGTTCGTGGCGCCCGCATTTCAACATCAAGGTGTTGGTCATGCGTTGATTGAGGCAATGCGGCAAGAAGCTGTGGGGACCTTAACGTTAAAGTGTGTGATTAGGAATGAAGAGGCCTTGAAGTTTTATGCCCACGAAGGGTTTGCTATTAAGCGAGAAGATAGGTTTGCCGTGCCAGCGAATTACACGCTAGTTGATACATTAAACTAAAAGTAATCAAAAATAGAGATAGCGGTTGATTCCTCATTGGGAACCAACCGCTATTTTGGTTTTTGATTAACGTTACAGTTGCTTGGGAGCTGCCGGTTCAAAGTTGCGGTAACCACCGTCATGTTGATAATGGTGACGATGATGGCCGTGACCACGACCATGCGGATGACCACTTTGAAGCTGTAGTTCTAACTGCTTGGTTTTTTCGCGTTCGATTTGGAGCTTCTTCTTATAGATGTTAGTTTTTACATGACCATGAATCAACAGTGCTAACGGAATCATTTGAATTGCTAACCCAGCCGGAATTAGCCAAGGATTTTCCTTTACAAATTCGGCCCGCTGGTTGGCGAGTTTTGCGAAATCAACAGTAACCGTTTTCTTTGCCATAAAAACCACACTCCTTTCTCCTTATCATACCGTAAAGTGTATCGAATTGCAGTGAGTAACACTGAAAAATTTAGCCGCGGTACTGCATGGCCAGTTGGCGATAATAATTAAGTGATTGCGGGTCAAGGCGAAGCTTTTCGCTGAGCTGTTGATCAGTTAGGCGAGGGTGTTGTAGTAGGAAGTCCAGAATTGCACTTTGGTAAAGGCGAGTTGGCGTTAAAGAGAACCCTAATAATTTTTCATCAGGTTTCAAATACTTGTGCAGTCCGGCAGCTGTTAGGTGAGGGTCACCATCAAGGCGCTGTTTTAAAAAGAGGTCCCGACTGTGCTGACGTTCTTGTAAAGGTTCAATGAACCGTTGATATTCCTGCCAAAAAGCCTGCTCGTGAGTTTTGAAGTTCTGGATGTCCAATTGCTGATTAAAGCCTGGTGTCAAAAACTCCGAGATAGTGTAAAAGTGGCTAGACAGCAGCAGTGTCAGGCGAGTATAAACTGCCAGTTGCTGATTAGCCAAAATACTTGGCATGAGATGCAGCCATTTAGTAGTGGGCGCTTTTAAATCATCGTGTGATTTACCTTTTAGTGTCAGTGTTGGGTAGTGGGTAATCAGGTCGTGAGTAAAGAGGTACTTAAAGTAGATGTTGATGTGTGACAGCATCTTATTGTAAGTGCCGTTGGTTACTTGGCGTTGGTTGACCAGCATTGCTAGGTACTGCTCGACATCACGATCCAGCAGTGTAGCGACACGATGGTCAGCTTGATATCCTACGTTAAAATTGCTGAGAAAGCTAAATAAGTCAGTGAGAACAGAACGATATTCGACAATGGTAGGCTGGGCTAGTTCTTGTCGATGAAGGTAAGCTTCAAATACTTCTTGGTACGGATAAGCGTTGGTGTGTCCCATGGTCCAGCCTCCTTGAATTTACTTTAAATTGATTATACGAAAAAACCCGTGGGATAGCGAGTAGACTGCTATCATACGGGTTTTGTGTTATAAGATCCTGAAGCTAGTTTGTTTCAACAAAGACGACGTTAGTTTTATCCATATCGACATCACGAGTAGCGTGATAGCCGCTAAGGTGCAACTTAGTCGCCTTATTAGTTCCCTTGGTTGTGTCTTTGATCGTGACGGTTTGAGTCATATCAATACCCGACAACTTACCAGAAAGCTTAATTAGGGTTTGGTTTTGTTTGTTTGTGGTGAAAGTGTACTTTACAGTACCTTCCTTGTTCAAAGCCTTGGCGTTTTTAGCTGCACTATATGATTTGTAAAATTTATCGACATTGTACATGGTTGCCTTACCAGAACTTTTATCAAACGCGATTGCTTCAAGACCAGAATTGCTCTTGTGATTGATCTTTCCTGCCAAGTACCAGAATCCGTCCCCTGATAAAATGGTTGACTTGACGTCTGTGTGCTTGGTAGTTGCGGGTTCGTTTTTAAAACTAGCTTGCTCGTTGGATTTATTATTAGAAGATTTACTGCCGCACGCGGTTAAAAAGATGGCTAAAACTGCGACGAGACTCAGTAACATGACCTTTGTTCGGGATGTTTTCATTACTAATCACCTCATTATTATGTGAATCGAGTATAGCAGTGGAAGGAGTGGTAACGCAAGTATTTGAGGCAGAGTTAAGAATTTCCAAAGAAAATAAGACGATACCACCGGATCCTAAAACCCCGTTAACAAATATTCAAGGATATAACACAGGCAAAGTTTCCCATTTTTTTAAAAAAATTAGCAAAAACTGAGAAACATAACTTAAATTACATATTGTATAATGTGGGCATGGAATGGGGATAACATTCGTAAGCGTGATAATATGGTTAATCACGTTAATTATTTGGCAATCGTTATGGGGAATTTATTTGAAATGAAGGGAAGGATCTTTAATGAGTCATTGTATTGATTTAACAGATCAGCGATTTGGCCGGCTTAAAGTAGAAAAGCGGGCAAAAATAGTCGCGCGGAATGGAAATGTTTGCTGGCAATGTCTTTGTGATTGCGGTAATCGGGTAGTTGTTGAAGGCTATGCACTGCGAAAGGGAATCACTCGTAGCTGCGGATGCCTAAGACGTGAAGTTTCCCGAAAAAATGCCCGTCATAACGAGAGTTTCATCAATGCGCAAGGGGGCGCACTCGTAAATAAAAATGGCATTGGCTATTCATCATTGATTAAGTCTAAGCGTAATCGGACGGGCGTTATTGGCGTGTCATTTGATAAGAAATCAGGCACTTATATTGCCCGATTAATGTATCATGGAAGGTACGTTTTAAACCAAGCCACCCGTTCCTTTGATGAAGCTGTTGAATTGCGCCATAAAGCAGAGCAAGAGTACTTTAATGCTAAAAAAGTGAGTGACTAACTTAACGCTCATCGTATCGATCAATGATGCGATGAGCTTTTTTGGGGGCTGGAACGAACATACGTTCAATGATAAACTATAATCATTAGATATTGAGGGGGAAATAAGATGCCAAGACGGCGACGAACACGCAGGAATGATTCATTTTTTACTTGGCTAGTCATCGCTGTGGCGATCATCGCGGGGATTTCAGCCACGGGAACTGGGAATCGTTCCAATTCGGATTCCGTTGGTTCTGACAGCAGTTCCACAACGCTACAGAAAAAAGCGAGTTCAGTGATTCAATCCTTTAAGGGGAATGAGAATAATCGTCCAGATACCAAACCTCACGCTGATGGGCAAACTCAGGCAAATAGCACAACGCAATTAGCAGAATTAACTTATCAGGGACAACAGGTCGTCAAAGTTAATCATGGCGTGCCGACGTTTACCAAAGCTGACTTAAGCACGGCTAAAGGACCGTGGCAGGTCTATCATAATTTAGATCAGTACAACCGGGTCACTGGAGCTGATGCGTTATTAGCAAAGTCGTTGATGCCTCGTTCTCAGCGTGAGCCGTTATATGTGGACCCCACTGGCTGGCATAATAAACGGTTTACTTATCAGGGGAAGACAGACTGGCTTTATAATCGAAGCCACTTGATTGGTTATCAGTTTACCGGGCAGAACAATAACCCTAAGAATTTGATGACCGGGACACGATCCCTGAATTCACCTGGAATGGAAGACTATGAAACCGAAGTTGCTACCTACCTGAAGCTAAGCCCGACAAATTACGTGAGGTATCGGGTTACGCCCGTGTTCCGCGGTAATGAACTGCTGGCAAGAGGCGTTCAAATGCAGGCGCAATCGATAGGCAACAATGCCATTAGATTTAATATCTACATTTTTAACGTTCAGCCCGGAGCTAAGATTGACTATTCAACTGGACGCTCAGTGGTCACGCATGCTAATTAGAGTGGTTTTTTTCACAAAATAATTAAAAAAGTTTTAAGATTTTATTGAGCAAAGAACCCCTTTTGTCTTATTATAGATACGTATGTTTTTAAAAGTGTCTTAATTTTTGGGGGGAACAACGTGAAAAGGTTAATTTTAGGGGTGATGAGTTTTGTGGTGTGCATGATTTTGGGACAATCTCTTGTCGCAAACGCCTCGGTTAAGGTATACCATCAACGCTCTACTGCGTTGATCAATCATCCATCCAGTCTACGAGGACTTAATAATTCAAAAGTTAAATACGTCAAAGTACCAAGAAGATATACCCATATGCGTAAGTCTCATGATAGCAATAAGATAAAGGCGATTCATGGTAACAAGGTCACTTTCAAGACCCGCTTTTTGCTTCCAGACCCAGGTAAGGGCCACCAACACTGGGGTAATCCGCAATCTATCGCGGTTTCTAAGAGTGGTTATATGTATATTGTTTATTGCCCAAAGAACGCCCGAAATAAGGGTCGAATCGTTCGCTATGATATGAAGCGGCTCAGTCAAATAGGGGTGACGAAGGACCCTAAATTACTGCAGTCAGTTTACGTCAAACATAACGGTAAATATTCGGCTAAACAAAAAGACATTCAGCGAGCTATTAAAGCTGGTGGTATTTTTGATACAGGTCATGGGCAGTCGCTGGCTTATAATTTAAAGAGTCATGCGTTATATATGTGGCGGGATGACAAGACTAAGTCAGGTGCGCCTGCATCCACTAGTGGCTATATCGAGCATATTAGCACTAAGACATTGAAGCCAGATCGGGCAATTAGTTTCCACCTAGTGTCACATGGCTTTATTCATGGTGGTAACGTTTTAGCCTTTGATAAGTACGGCAATGCCTATTTTTGGAGCAACCCTGGTAACGGCGTCAATTTGTATAAGGGTAAAATTTCTAAACATCACGTAATTTTTAGAAGAACGGATCAAATTTTCCGGCATCTGCCTGGGACACACGTTCAAAGTATGGGCTATAATCCGAAGCGTGGTCGACTTTACTTAGTTGCTGATGATTCTGTCGCCAGTTTTCCCGCGAAACGACTAAAGGGTCACGGCTCTTTAACGAATCATTCGTTCAATTGGTCAGAACTGTCCCCGAAGCGAGAAACTGAAGGGCTCACTTTCGATGGCAGCGGTCATGGGTACCTTTTAACTAATCACAGTCCGGAAGTGTTACTTTCAACGACGGTTTATTAACGATAAGAAATTGTGGCACACGTTTATATTGATAAAAGTTTCGTCTGTTTCTTGACTAAAATGCAACTCAGATTCCTGTCATTTAAACCTCAAAATGCGTATGCCGACAAAGTTCGACATACGCATTTTGGGGTTTAAATTATGGAATCTACCGGGTTGTGTCGCGCGCTCTAGATTGAATTTAACGACGGTTATTATAGCGATAGATACCATACAGGACAATGGCGAGTAAGAAGCCATAACCAATCACCGGGTTCTCACGGAATAACCAGTGAAAGATTCGAATAGTACCAAGGCCGTGAATACCATAAATTGCGGGAACAATTGTAGTAAACATGTGAAACTTCCTTTCTCGAAGCTAGCAATATTGCGTGTGCTATAATTCTTTTCATAGTAGCACAATTAGAATGCTAAGAGGGAGAATCTATGCAGATTACCATGACAATGGTTGGTGAGGGCGTTTATCTCATCAACATTATTTTAGCAATTATCATTATCTTTAGGCAACGACGAGATATTGTCGCGATTTGGGCTTGGTTGCTGGTGCTCTTTTTATTACCAGTAATTGGCTTCTTGATCTATGCCTTTCTTGGTCGCCAATTGCCTAAAAATAAACTGTTTAAAGTTAAAAGTGACGTTCAACTGCAACTGGATGAACTATTAGCTAAACAACGGCAGGAGCTTGGTACTGAAGACTTACCAGCAGATTTAGTCTCTAATTCGGTCAAGTCATTGGTCACAATGTTTCAGACAGCCAATCATGCTTTTTTAGCTCGGAAAAATCGAGTTCGAATCATTGCGGATGGGCAACAGCTATTTCACGAAATGATTGAAGATATTGAGCGGGCAAAAAGTAGTGTTCATATTGAATTTTACGCCTTCAAAAACGATCAAATCGGCAAGGAAATTCGCGATCTGTTAGTCCGAAAGGCATTAGCTGGCGTTGAAGTTCGCGTCATCTATGACCCGTTTGGTTCGCTGGGTGCGTTTCGTTCATTCTTTAGGCCACTGCTAAAAGCCGGTGGTTACGCGGAACCATTCTTGGCTCGTTCTGCCATTACCGATTTTCGATTGAACTTCCGTGATCACCGTAAGATTGTGGTGTTGGATGGAAAAGTCGGTTACGTTGGTGGCTTTAACATTGGTGATCAATACTTGAGCCGGAGTAAAAAGTTTGGCTATTGGCGCGATACTCATTTACGCGTGACGGGCTCTGCAGTTTTTGGTTTGCAGGGGAGATTTATCCTAGATTGGAATGCCACGGCCTCAGAAGGGTTATTACCAACAAGTCACATTGAGCCGCGCTATTTCCCACTGACTCACGTGAAGGGTGATACCAACATGCAGATCGTCAGTAGTGGACCTGATTCGGACTTGCAACAAATTAAAATGGGTTATATTCGGTTAATTCAGTCTGCCAAACGGCGAGTCTGGATTCAAAGCCCGTATCTGATCCCAGATGATAGTGTGATGGATGCCATTCGAATTGCTGTCATGGCAGGCGTTGATGTGCGAATTATGATTCCACAAATGCCAGATCACCCGTTTGTTTACCGTGCGACTCAGTACTATGCGCATGAGTTAGCGAAAGATGGCGTTAAAATTTACTACTATGAACGCGGATTTATGCATTCTAAGACAATGGTAGTGGATGATCGTTTGGCCTCTGTTGGTTCAGCAAATATGGATTATCGCAGTTTTAAGCTGAATTTTGAGGTGAACGCCTTTTTATACGATGAGAAGCTGGCAGCCCAACTGGCTAAACTGTTCGAAGAAGATCAGCGAGTTAGTCGCTTGGTGACGGCTGAGGACTTTAACAATCAATCACGATATCTGCTGTTTAAGCAGAGTTTTTGCCGGTTATTGTCCCCAATTTTATAGCGAAATTTTAAGGCAATCGACAAGTCATATTTCTTGTAATCGGTTACAAAATTAGGTATTATAATGTTGGAAGGTTAGATAAGACCAATTAGTTTTGAAAGTAGTATCGTTGCTGTGAAGCAACAAAGGCTCGGTATTTAGTGATACTAGACCAATCGAGCTGAGAGTAGAATCAAATGGGTAATAGGCTGTTTCCTTGTTAGGCTGCTAAGATGAGAATTGAGGCATCGAATAACAGGAGATGGAATCGGTATTCGATGGAAACCCTCGAGCCGACAAGAGTACGAATCCCAACGGTTAAGATCCAAGATTTACCATTTGTTGGTCGATAACCTTCTACAGGTACGAAAGGGTCGTGAAGTTTGCGACCGGTTTAGATACAGGAGCCGTTTCCCTGATAACGATTGTTGGGGAGATGGCTTTTTTGTGTAGAGTGTGAGCGCAAGCGGTTAGATAGCGGAGTGTAAAGGGCCTTCATCATAAATCCATGGGCCTGGGATTTGTGATGAAGGCCCTTTACATGCAGCTGTCTGCTTGCGTGAACACGTTTTGGCAAAGTAGAAGTAAGAATCATGGGCCTGGGATTTACGCTGGGGCGGCTTTACATGCAGTTGTCTGCTTGCGTGAACACGTTTTGGCAAAATAAAAGAGGGCACGAATTGACATGGCTACTAGTCTGATATATTATCGGAATAAGTCATAATATAAAGAAGGAATAAACATGTTAACTGAGAAATTTCACGACGTTTTAAACCACGAAGGTGTCGTTTCCGTTGTTACCTGGACACCAGATGAACCACACATTACAAACACTTGGAATTCGTATCTCACCGTGACTGACGATGAACGAATTCTAATTCCAGCAGCTGGCTTTACTCATGCTGAAAAAGATTTGGCACAAAATGACCAGGTTTTGTTCACGGTCGGCGCAAGAGAAGTTGAAGGACGCGATGGTTATCAAGGCACCGGTTTTCGGTTAACAGGGACGGCTCGGTTTGTTGATGAAGGTCAAGAATTCGATGACGTCAAAGGAAAGTATCCATTTATTCGTAAAGTTCTAGAAATTACTCCGAGTTCAGCTAAACAGCTGCTTTAATAGGACTTTAAAATCATAAATAAGGGCTCACACTGAATTTCGGTGTGAGCCCTTAAGTTTAGTTATTGACTAGTTTCCATTTTATCAACACGCTGCCCCAAATTTCATGAGGGCGAATATGCTCATAGTTAACCTCCGATTACTGAAACTGGATCGACCTTTAAGACGGTTCTGACAGGGATCAGGCTACCAATCAATGCCATAATCAATATTCCCAGGCCGACCGCTGTCAACATTGGAATATCAAAGGCCATTGGGACTTGAGCTGGAATAATAAAGCCAGTGATGACCGTTAGAACGGTTCCAATAATCAGGCCACTGAAGACCAGTAATAATGATTGGCTGATTGTTGCGCTGACGAGTACTCGACTTGGAATGCCTTGAGCACGCAGGACAGCGTAATTTGGTAATTTTTGCATGGTGAGAATGTAGAGAAAGACCGCAATGATGATCAGTGAAATGATCATTAAGAAACTGATCATGAGCACGAAGGTTAAAATTTGTGCCTGATAACCGGGTAATTTATTGATAATTTGTTGCCGAGTGTAGGTTTTAGTTCCTGATTGAGTAGATTGGTACTGGCTATTTTTCGAGGCCACTACGCTGCTGATTGGTCCCATTGCGATACCGCGAAGTGCACGCCATGTGCCGAGCTGACCGTAAAGTACTGGGGTGACATTTAACTTAGCGTTTTTAGTGAAACCCACGATTTTAAATTTGGTTTTATCGTCCGCTATTTTGAACTTATCGCCGAGTGTGTAGTCTTTTAGCTTTAATGAGTCGTCTGCGACAACTTCATGGGGATGTTTAACCCAGCGACCAGATTCAAGTTTAATGTTTTTGGCGATGAATTGATCGGCTTTTAGTCCCACAAAGAAGGCTGATTGCTGCTTATGTCCCTTGGCCTCGGCTACGACAGGTGTTTCACCTAAATAGGCTTCGTTCTTGGTCAGTGTGCCAGCCTGCTTTTTGGTTAAAAACGATTGCCGCATATCAACATTAGCAGTGGAATTCAGCGTCATTTTTTCGACACCCCAGGAATTGATGGCGTCGGTATTTTCTCGAGCCAATCCGATAGCGAGACTTGTCAGAATAAAAATCAGATAACTGATGAGCACAATCATGACAATAATCAGACCCGATCGAAACTTTTCTTTTTTGATTTCTTTTAATGCTAGAAACATCTGCTGAATCCCCTTAATGTATAGCTACAGTTATTATGATGTAACCATAAAGCAATTGGTACCTAAGCGCAACTGGGAGACTTTTAAAATATAAAAATACCCACTCATCACTGCAAAATTAGTGAGAAGTGGGTGTAAGTCAGTCAAAAAGTTTATTTAAATCGATTCGGAAACTCATCAAGACTAATAGAATGGCACCGATGGTTAGTGAGATAAACTCACCAACGGCAATGGTACCCCAGTTAATCCAGAAAGTTGGCCAAAAAGCAGCGTTACCTAGCCAAGCCAGTTCCAGAGCAATCGTGAACATTGAGAACGTCACGATCAAAACACCAGCAACTAATTTGCCATAGAAATTTGAAATATGCTTGGCGACAAAGTAAAGGACTAGCATGGTCACAAAAGTTGATAAACTGCCCCAGATAATGTCAATGATCCCGTATGGTGAAGCCAGATTGGCAATGGCAACGCCGAGGGGGACAGCGATCACGTAGCGCTTGTTATAAATGGCCAATAGATTAAGCATCTCTGCCAGTCTTACCTGGACAGGTCCAAAACTAAAGGCTGCCAAGACCGTCGTGATAACGACATAGAGTGCAGCGATGACAGCAACCCGGGCGATATCCGCTACCGAGTTGATGCCGAAGTGAGTTGTCTTAGAATTCATCGTAAATTCTTCCTCCGTTTTGAGATATTAAAATGAGTGCGATACATACAACAGTGGTATACGTTACCGTATTTAGACCTTAATTTCAAGTTAGGCTTCCGAATTAAATCGGCGTTTCAGCTTATCTTCGCCATATTGAAAAACCTCCGCTGGGTCTAAATCATATTTACTGCAGAGAATTAAGGTTTGATCAAAAACGTCACATAGTTCTTCTTTCAGATGATTTCGGAGTTCCTCAGCAGTTGCCTTGTGTTCACCAGGGTGATCACGACCAAGTTCAATGGTGCGGACGACTTGGGAAAGTTCGCCCATTTCCTCAGTTAAAAAGTTCATCCGGATGAGAGGATTGAACCGGTACCAGTTCCGTTCTTCGTAAAATTGCTTGATCCATGCTTGGTGTTCTTGAATAGTCACAAAAATTGCCTCATTTCCCGGGAAATTTAAAACGGCGTTCCCACTAAAGGGAACCGCCGTTTTATTTATATAATTGAATTGTAACACATTAACCAGCTTGCAAAATCCATAGGAAGATGACGAAGACAACGGCTAAACCGTACATAATCGGACTGACTTCCTTACCACGTCTTGCTGCGATCATTGAGAGCGGATAAGTAATGAAGCCTAAAGCAATCCCATCTGAAATACTGTAAGTCAATGGCATCCCAACTAAAATCAGGAAGGCGGGAGCCGCAACTTCGAACTTTTCCCAGTGAATGTTCTTCAAGGATTGTGCCATTAACGTCCCAACAATGATTAAGGCAGGGGCAGTTACTTGGCTAGTAATGACTGTCAGCAGTGGGGAGAAGAATGAGCCTAATAGGAACAATACCCCGACGACCACAGCCGTAAACCCGGAACGACCACCAACGGCGATCCCAGCGGATGATTCAACGAAGGCGCCCATTGGTGAAGTCCCAAGTAAAGAACCAACAACCATTGTGGTAGAATCGGCTGTCAAAGCCCGACCAATACGAGGAATCTTGTTGTCTTTAACGATACCGGCTTGTTCGGTCAAACCAACCAACGTCCCGGTAGTATCAAAGAAGGTCACCAGTAAGAAGGTCAAAACGACCACACCTAGCTGCAAGGTATTGATGTGACCCACGTTCATCAGAGCGACCCCAAAAGTGGAATGAATACTTGGTACGCCAGAGACCCATTGAGATGGTGCATGAATCAAGCCGGTTGATAAACCAACGATGACGTTGATGACCATCCCAATGAAAATGGCACCCGGCACTCTAGCACTCATTAAAATGATGGTGAGGAGTAAGCCGATAATGGTTAACCAAGTTGAGCCAACGTGTAATGAACCTAAACCAATCATGGTTGATTTGTTGGCGGTAACTAAACCACCGTCACTTAAACCGATGAAGGCGATGAATAATCCAATCCCGGCACTGATGGCCATTTTTAAATCACGAGGGATGGCGTCAACCACCATCTCACGAATTTTAAACGCGGTTAGAATCATGAATAAGATAGAGGCAACAAACACACCAGCCAAGGCTGTTTGCCAAGGAATCTTCATTCCTAAAACAACGGTGTATGAGAAGAAAGCGTTGATCCCTAAACTAGCGGAAATGGCAATCGGATATTTGGCAACGATTCCCATTAAGAAACAGCCAAAAGCACTAGCTAAGGCGGTGGCAGTGAAGACAGCCCCCTTGTCCATGCCAGAAACCCCTAAAACGTTGGGGTTAACGAAAAGAATGTAGACCATCGAAATAAAAGTGGTCAAACCTGCTAGGAATTCCTTCTTATATGATGTCCCTAACTCATCGAACTGAAAGTATGACGCGATTTTTTGGCCCATAAGAATTAACTCCCTCTTCTAAAATAATTGCTATAATGTTCGTGTTTCATCAAAAGAAACCAGATATTATAGTAACATTATTTTATATCGTTTGCAATATACGAATAATATTTATTTTAAAAAACAAATGTTCGGAATTTGCTGAAGAAAATAGTTGGAATATAGTGTAAAGTAATTACGGAAACTAACGAAATGAGGTTAGAGATATGACAAAGTGTTTAATTTTAGGCATCGATCAGCCAGTGGCGCAGTTGGTGGCTAAACAGCTGACTGGGCTGGAAGTGGTCGGCTTTTCTGAAGTTGATAAAAGCGCTGATTTTTACGTCGATGCCCGTAAAGCAGCTTCTTATATGGAAGCAGTTAAAGGAGTGGACGTCATCTACTCCGATTTCGTTGGAATGGATGTTGATTGGAAGTTAGAAGCCGTCTTCACCGCACTTCGAAAGCAGCAGCAAACCGTCAGAACCGTGATGCGCTCGGTTGCGGGTATTGATCAAGAAGTTGATGGCCCGCTTACATATTCCGGGATTACCGATGTTAAAGAGTTTCTCAAACAGCAACGTTATGGCATTAAAATTGTGGATGAGGCTGAGATGCCGTACACCGTCTTACGGCCGATTATCGATGATCAAGTTGGATCTGCTGAGGTCCAACTCATTAATGAAGGACAGCCGGTTCCAGTAAAACCGGTTAGCGTTGCAGCGTTTGCGCAGGTAGTGGTTGAGGAGATTCAAAATGGGACTCATGTTAATCAATCGATTGCAGTGGTAGGAAAATAGCGTCATTAAAAAGGCTCCCGAAACAGAATGTTTCGGGAGCCTTTTCAAGCCAGCGTTAATGCACCAGTT
Organism: Secundilactobacillus angelensis; assembly: GCF_012641075.1. Taxonomy (GTDB): domain Bacteria; phylum Bacillota; class Bacilli; order Lactobacillales; family Lactobacillaceae; genus Secundilactobacillus; species Secundilactobacillus angelensis. Next base: position 49,488 of record NZ_JAAXLJ010000011.1, read on the forward strand.
TAATTAACTTATAAATCACATAAAGTGTACTGAAGCCACAAATAGCATTGGTTGGAATCCAAACAAGGTTCTCTATGAGTGTAAGATCTGGAGCCACTTGCAGCGACCAAATGACAACGAATAGTCCAGCAAGTAACTCTAGCCAAGTAGGTACAGTTTTACGGCTATCCTCTATTAACAAGTGGAGAAGATGCTTTGTTTGCAGCAGATTCTTAAGTAAAATGAAGTTCAAAATTGAAAATAGCAGGCATAGTATTGCCTTAACATAAATGGTTACATCTAAAAAGAGTGTAGCCCCAGTTGCTACCAGCAAACTGATTAGTAGGATTAAAATCCGTTTTATTGATATGACCATGATTTATAATTGCCACCTTTAAATTGGAAAATATGTGCTTTTTAGGACGTGATGGTTGCTTTTCCCGTCATTATTTGTTGGTAATATGGTTGGAATGAGCTGCTAAGTGGGCAGAAGTAGTGCTACACCAACGGCGGGAGTTAAATGACTCCTCAAGCCGCTTCTTATTTCCACTTAAATCATCGGTCATGGTTCATCTTAGATAGTTTCCTTTTTTACGAGCATTGAGTACAATTAAGCCTATAGAAGCAAAGGCGTCTGTAACAGCGATGATAGACGTTAAAAGTGCTAGCCAAAGTGGATGATAGAAAATGGTACCGATTAATAAAATAAAAGTAATTGTGTCTAACGGTCTAAGGCGCCGATTCCAGTCATCGTAAGGTTCAATAAACACTTTTGAAGGCTTTATAGGTCTCATCGATGTTCCTCCACTATTTTATTAGTTTTTAACTTTGATGAACGTCTAGTGACGCATTTCAAAAATTCACCATTTTTGAATGACGCAACCTCCTGAAATTGAGGTTACATTTTATTACTAGGACGCGCGAGGAACGCTTAAGTTACACGAGTTTACGTAGGGTTTACGCTGTAAAAATGATAAGCAATATCAAAAAGCACCTCAATTTTATATAGCTGCGTGTCATTATAGTTATTGTTTAATATGCCGCCAGACTTTAGGATCTAAAAGGATTGCCACTAAAATTAGCAAACCACCAATCGCTTTGGTCGTCAGCGTGTAATTGAGTCCGAACCCTAGTAATAATATTCCTAGACAAAAAATAATGTTAGATAACATTTTTTGCATTTCTACTCCCCATTCTTTAATTCCGTTTTGACATTGTTTTAAGCGTTTCTTACTCCTTATGGTCACCTATCATGGTTTATCTTAGATAGTTTTCTTTTTTTACGAGCATTGAGTACAAGTAAACCTAAATAAGCTAAAATATTTACAAAAAAACTGATTGAGGTTAGGGCTGTCAGCCAAAGTGGATGATAAAAAAAGGTAATAAATATTAGAACCAAACCAATCGCCGCCAGAGAATCAAGACGCCGGTTCCATTTATCGTAAGGCTTAATGAACACTTTTGAAGGTTTTCTAGATTTCATCGCTAGTCCTCCGCTATTTTATTTCTTTTTTTTTTCCCCCGCATTAGAAGAATGCAATAGCATAGCAATTCTTCTAAAATTGGTGAAGTTACTCATCTACATGAGCGTAAATCTAATATAACGCTAGAGTAGCGCCTTGAATAGAAACGTGGCGTTTACTTAACGACATGTAAACTGGAAGTAGCCCTGGACACAGGTATCCATTTTAAACAAATGAATACCTATAAAGGCTATGAGTAAAACTGCTATATGTTATTATCAAATGGCTAATTAATGTAACAGACAACGTGGAGGTATGTTATGCAGGAAACTTTAGGGGCACGCTTGCGTGAGGCACGAAAAAGTTCTGGATTATCGCAAAATGATGCCGCAACCATTATGCACATTTCGAGGCAATCATTTTCAAAGTGGGAAAACGACCGTGGCTACCCCGATATTGATAACTTAGTCTTTTTAAGTCAGTTGTACGATGTGTCTGTCGATAGTCTTTTAAAGGATAATGATGAGATGAAGGCTAAGATTGGCGTAAATAATATCGAGATCCATGAGAAGCCAAAACAGTTAAAAAAAGTGAATCGAAATCTATTTCAAAATCGCGATGAAGGTTTGATTTTAGTCATGTTAGCTCTCATTTCGGCAATTGTCCCACCGGTCGGGATACTACTACCAGTATACGTGATGTGGCGAAACAGTCGCTATAACAGTCTTTATAAGACAATCTACTTAGTTTGTGCGGTAGTGATACTGATTAGTCTTTGGGGTACTGGCATTATTGTATCCGACAATTTTTTTGCACCGCAGACACACGTTTATAGAGTGAACTAGTTGGTCGTTTCATTAGCGGCTAAACAACTCAAAGAAGCCTCCCGAAACAAATCTGTTTCGGGAGGCTTCTTGTCAGTAATTAACTGATTTACTTATTTAACCAAACGCGCATTTGACCATTTTCACGGTTAGCCCATGCATAATAGGGCACTAAAGTCAGCTCAGTTGACTGGGTGGATTGGTCGGATTCTTCCGTATACAAAGGACCGTCATCACTATCAAGTTGTACCTGGTTAGCGTTGACTTTAACCACTTCAACACCGTTTAGCAGTTTATCCTCATAAGCACTGCTTGGCTTTGTCTTGGTGTCCACTTCATACGTCCACAGTGGGGCTGGATTATCGGCTTGTTCAGCTGCGTAAACGATTGGGCCGCGCTGAACCGCAACCTTACCGAAGTCAGCACTGGCACGGTTGTTTGCCCGCATGAACTTCACGCGCATATCCAATGAAAGATCAATCGTTGTCGACTTATCAGTAATATCAAAGTAGATAAACCCATCTTTGACTGGTTGGGTAGCAGTTTTGCTATTGACTTCTAAGCCAAAGTCAGCCGACCAGCTCGGAATTCGGAGACCTAATTTAAAGGTTTGGCCATTAGGATTTTTAATCTCATAGTGGATATCGCCATTCCAAGGGAAACCGTTACTTTGATTAATTTCGATACCGTCGTCAAACTGAGCATCATTAGAAATGAACTGGTGAGATAAAATCGTGTTATCTTCAGTTACCGTGTAAAGATACTGATCAACTGATGTAATGAGCCGTGCTAAGTTAGCAGGGCAGCAGGCACAGCCGAACCAGTCAGCCCGGTGGGTCAGTACGTGAGACTTACCTGGATTACCCTTGCTGGCTGCGGGATCTGCTTCCAGTGGGTTGACGTAGAAGAAATGTTTACCATCTAGCGCCATGCCGCTTAAAGCACCGTTAAAGAGTTCCTTTTCCAGTACGTCAGCGTATTCACCCTTTGCCCGGATCGAAAGCATTTGCCGAGCGAAGAACGACATCCCAACGGATGCGCAGGTTTCACCGTAGTCAGTGTCATTAGGCAAATCGTAATCGTAAGTGACGGCTTCACCAGTGGTGGTTTGGCCGATATTACCGGTCACGTACATTTGCCGTTTGACCAAATCGTTCCAGAATCGGTCGCAGGCATCAAGCAAGGTTTGGTCATGTGTGTAACGGGCAACGTAGGCCATCCCAGTGCACAGGTAAACAACCCGGACTGCGTGTCCATGGGGCACTTTTTGATCCTTGATCGGCTGTGCAGCCAAGTAATATTCACGTTTGAAGGCGCGTATGCCCGGAATCAAGTCACGATCTGGCGTTTCACCGTCTGCTTTGATCTGTTTTTCAAAGAATGCTGGATCTTGACCACGCTGATTCAAAAAGTAGTGGGCTAATTCCAGATATTTTTTGGTGTGAGTAACTTCGTATAAGCGAGCTAATGCGAGCTCAATTTCAGGGTGACCATCGTAGCCAGAAATCTTGCCATCATCAAGGCCAAAGTTGCGGTCAATGCAATCAGCCATGCGGGTGGCAATGTCTAAGGCCTTTTGATTACCGGTTTCCTGATAGTAGGCTACGCCGGCTTCAATGTAATGGCCCATGGTGTAAAGCTCATGAGACTGCTGCAGGCGTTTGAACTTTCGCTCTGGCGCGTCAATTTGAAAGTAGGTAGATAAGTAGCCATCGTCATCCTGTGCTTCAGCAATCAAATCAACCAGCTCGTCGGTAATCTTCTTTAAGTCTTTGTTTGAATGATAACTGAAAGAGTATGCAGCGGCTTCCAGCCACTTATAGACGTCGGTATCTTGGAAGGGGAAACCATAATGGTGGCCCTTCATTTTACCGGCGGCAATTTTCAAGTTGGCAACAGCGTGACTGTTCTTGTCTTGACCATTATTTTGCGGATCTTCCGCGATTGCAATATCAGCTTCATCATTCATCACTTGCCACTGGTAAGGTAAGACCTCTTTAACGACGAGTTCGCGATAACGTTTCCAAAAATCAGAGGTGATTTCCACGTGTTTTAATTTGGGCGTTGTAAAAACTTGCATTGTAATTCCTTCCTTTCAATTCTCTTAATTAGTTAGCACTTTCAGCAGTTTGGGCTTTTTCTGCGTTTCGTTTAGCTAAGTCAGCTTTAACAGTTGGTTCATGATTTTCCCACTTACGGTAGACGACCATGAGAATCAAGCTAATGGCGTAAATAGCTACGGGAACCCAGATAAAGGAAACGTGAATACCAGTTAAACTTGCTGCTGTCTGGTGAGCACGAGCAGCGGTAAAACCAAAGGCCTTCATGATCATTGAAGCGATGAAGGAACCAAAGCCGGAACCCATTTGAATACAGAATGAAGCACCAATGGCAGTTAAGAAGCCGTTAGCCCGGATACCGGTCTTCCATTCACCAAAATCAACGGTATCACCAACCATGGCGAAGAACATCGTGCAGGCACTACCAGAACCAATACATGCGAGGCACCAGCCAATCAAAGCTGAGGTAACGTTAGTACCCGCGAAGCCCATCCAAATTTGACCAACCATTGTTAAGCCAAGCATGAAGACGGTCGTGCCCCATTTGTGTAAGTATTTAGCGAAGAACGGTACGGATGCCATCCCTAAGACTTGGATAATGGAGAAGCCGTTGAAGAATGAAATTAAACCTTTGTCGTTTAAATTATACTGGAAATAATATGGCAGTGCTGAGTTACGGACAATGAAGGCTGTCCAGTAAGTTAAGTTAGCCAATACGATCAGAATCCATGGCCAGTTTCCCTTAGTGGCTTTCAAACTTTCCCTGATTGTAATGATTTTTTCTTCTTCAATGTTTTTTTCACGCATATCGAAGAAAGCGATAATCAGTAGGATAAAGGCAACGATGGCATAAACACCAACGGCCAATGACCAGCCGCGCTGCTCGTTACCATGACCCAGTAAGCCGGCAAATGGAATGATGAAAGTAACGGCGAAGAAGTTACCGACGTTACCTAAAACCAGCCGGATAGAGTTGGCAGCCATCCGATCATCAGAATTAGAGGTCAGGTTAGGTAAAACTGACGTAATTGGTGTCGACATAGCGGTATAGGACAAGTCGGCTAAAATGTACATGACACCCGCATAGAGAATTTTTGCGGTTCCGCTCAGAGCAGGTGTGGTGAACAGTAACCAAACAAAGACGGCAAATGGCAATGACATCCATAGGAACCATGGCCGGCTCTTACCATATTTACTGTGGGTGTGGTCAACCAAGATCCCCATGACGGGTGCCCCAATTGCATCGAAGAACCGTCCTAGGAGTAACAGTCCCCCAGCAGTACCAACACCGATGCCGAATACGTTAGTGAAGAAATACAGCATGTAACTACTGATGATGCAGTAAAGCAAGTTCCCAGACATATCGGTAAAGCCATAAGTTATTTTCCGGTGCCAGGGTAACCGGTCGTTATTAAGCAACTCACTGGCAGCATTGGCGTTTGGATCAACGTGATTTGCATTTGCGCTCATAATTAAAACCCCCAAATTTTATAGTGGTACTTTGATACTTAAAAATAAACCTAAAAATTGCTAACCCTTTTGAAATGCTCGGTAAAACACAATTGCAAACGATTTCAAATTTGGTACCTTCTTTCAAATCCGGATTAAGTTTCTGTGCACAATTAAATAGTAAGCGTTTTCAAACGATCAAAAAAGGGCTATAATGGCATAAAGAGTTACTAAATCCGACTAAACTAATATTTTAGACTTAATTTTGTGTATAATTTATGGCGGTTGAAGCGTTTACATACTACTGTTTTCGACAAATGGTGACGGTTTCCGACCTTTAGAATTGATATTCATTTTAAACATTTGGTGACCATTTCCGACTGCCACGTTAGGAGGCTTGTATTATGCTATTTTCAACATTTACCTTGTCAAAGACGCTGTTATATTACAAGGGTGGCGAATTTAAAGCTGATGGTCCTTGGAAACATAAAGAAATGTTTCACAAAGGCGACTATGAACTCATTTTTTGTATCAAGGATCCACTTTATCTGCAGGTTGGCAATGAGCGGTTAACGTTACGCCAAAATGAGATTCTGATCGTGCCACCGTTTACAACAATGGTTGGTTACAAAAAATCAGCTAACGTCGATTTCTACTGGGTCCACTTCTTTTCACAGCAGCAGGAAAAAATGCTGAATGTTTAAGCTCAGGACTTATTTTCCAAAATTCAAAATAAAGACAGTGACCATACCGATAAGCAGCTGTATTTGCCCATGCAATTCAAATTAGTTGATTACGAACAGACCACTATTTTGATTCACCAAATTTTGTCGATTCATAATGAGCTTTCCTTTATAGAAGAGCGGGATTACCTGGTATCAGCATTGTTGATCCAGCTGTACAATTCTTATTGGCATCATTTTGATTTAAGCGACGACGAAAGCTCACGAATCGATTACGTTAAAGAGTGGATTCGGGCTAATATCTCAAATACGCTGACGGTTGCTGAAATTGCTGAAAAAGTTCATCTCAATCCAGATTATTTAACGCGGTTATTTAAACACTGTACGGGAATGTCGACGTTAAAGTATCTTAATCACATTAAAATCGAAGTGGCTACGCTGCTGTTGATCAGAACCGAAATGTCGATCAAGGAGATTGCCTACAACTCATATTTCAACGATCCAAAAGTTTTCATGCGCCGCTTTAAGAGTGAGATGGGGCTTTCACCGTCGGAATACCGTAAATCCTATAACTTAATTCATTTAAACAATCCCCACGTTGATCCACAGATTCCAATTCCTAAACGGATTGCAGATTCAATTGATTATATTCCTGAAAACGGCAGTATCCCTGAATGAAAATGGAAAGGAGCAGACATGATGAATCTATTTACCAAACACTTTGCGGGTCAATCGATCGTTTCCTGGGCACTTCAAATTATTTTAATTTGGATTGCTTGGGCTGTGAAATCGCATCAAATTCCTAATAATTTGACCACCATTTTTGGTGCTGGAGTGGTTTTATTACTGATTTATATCAGTTTTTCATTGGACAGGCGCGGTAATCGTCATAAAGGATAAACCATAAAAAGTGGCTCTCATCGGTAGTTTTAAAACTGCCGATGAGAGCCACTTTCATTTCTTAACTATGTGTGTTTGGAGGAACTGAAACTATGTGACTTCTATTTATAGAAATAAATGAGTTATTTCTTCTCTAGACTAGCCGTTGGCTGTAAGTTGAAGAGCTTGGTAATTGCCCAGCTGCCTAAGATCCCAATCAGCATGAATGGGAAGAAGTCCAAACCTTGATTGAAGAGTGGGATAAAGTTACCAGCCCAAGCGTTGATGGCTTTGAACAATCCCATGTTGGCAAAGAATGGTGGCAAAGTGTGAAAGGCATCCAGGAAGGCTGGAATGAACGTTAAAATGATCGTGGTTTTGTAGATGAACGGATTCTTGCCCATGAATGGGTGCAGCAAACCTAAAAAGATCAAAGACATTGCTAATGGGTAGATGAAGCTAAGTAGTGGTGTTGAGTAAGTGATGATTTGATCCAAACCGAAGTTAGCAATGATGAAGGCGCCAATGGAACTGAAAGTTAGGAAGAAATGGTAGCCAAGTTTTGGAAAACGGTGGCCCCAATCTTCGGAAAGGGCGGCCATCAAGCCGATGCATGAAGTGATGCAGGCGAGGAAGGTAACGGCACCGAGGATAGCGATACCAATCATGCCGGTGTAGTGGGCCATGATACCAGAGAAGGCAGTCCCACCATCAGCACTTAACTTGAGGTAACTTAAACTTGAAGCACCAAGAGCAATCAAGAAGATGTAGATGATCGCTTCGAGACCCATGCTGATGGCACCAACTTTAGCAACCGCCTTAGAACGGGCGCCAGTTTCATTCATTCCAAAGAACTTGAGAGCCGTGATGATCGTAACCCCAAAGCCTAAACCAGCAAGGGCATCCATGGTGTTGTAACCTTGTAGGAACCCGTTAATGAGATTGCTACCAGCACCTGAGCCAGCTGGGAAGAGTGAGATTTGACGGATGTCGCCTTTGATAATAAATGCCATGAAGAAGATGAAGGCTAAGAGAGCAAGTAAGATTGGGTTAAGCAATTTACCAACGTAATCAGTGATCTTGGATTGGTTCCAAGAAAGGAGCAATGAGATGCCGAAGAATAAGAATGAGAAAATCAATAATCCCATTTGGTCCCAAGCCTTTGGCAAGAAGGGTTGAATCCCGATGGCGAAGGTTGTAGTGGCCGTCCGTGGTGATGCAACCAGAATCCCTAGTGTGGCGTGAATCATGATTAAGAAGAAGAGGGCGAAACCTTTTCCGGCTGGTCGTGCCAAGTCATAGGCACTGCTGCTACGAGTTAAACTAATGGCAAGAATCGATAATAGTGGTAATAAAATAGCAGTTAACAGAAAGCCGATGGCAGCTGGACCCCAGTTACCGGATGCGAGTTGACCTAGATGAATCGGGAAGATCAAGTTACCAGCACCGAAGAAGAGGCCGAATAGCAGTGACCCTAAAATAATGTATTGACGTTTTGTGAGTGTCGTTTTCATATCAAAAACCTCCTGTGAATTTGGCGGAATAACGGGGTAATAAAAAACGCCCCTAGCTTATAAAAGCTAAGGACGTGTTATCGACGTGTTACCACCTTAATTTTCAACCACCTCGCGATGATTGACTTTGAAAGTACGGCAAGCCGATGCGCGGTCGGTCCACGATACTTCATTGCTGTAATGGGCGCATTCCCAGTGACCACTTCGAACATTCGTCGCGGTCACGACTTGTAGATTACTTTCATCGCTGGGTCGATTACCTCGTCGCACTAATTGAGGCTCCCTGTGAATCTTGCCAGTAACTACTCTTCTACGCATAGTCTTTAATCAAACTATTTAAATATGTGTGGATTGGAAATTTGTTTATGTTGATAATATTAATCATTTAAAATTAAAAGTCAAGGATAAAATTAGATTATTTTAATTTAATCGAATATTTATCTCACCTAAATTTCATGTGAATAGATGGAAGAAAGCAGTGATAATTAGTTGTCAAAAACCGAAAAATAAGCAATAATGATGGGTAATATAGAGATGGTGTTTTGATTAGAAATTATTTGAAGCGGAAAGATGGGATAGGAATGGGAGCTCAGCTCAGCAACCGAAAGATGAATGTTAAACGATTAGTCGTCAAAGTTGGGACAAGTAGCTTGGTTTACCCCAGTGGCGGGCTTAATTTGAAGGTCATTGATCAACTGGCCTTCGCACTAAGTACGCTGTGCGGACAGGGGAAAGAAGTTATCTTGGTTTCGTCTGGCGCGATTGGAGTCGGTTTAAACGCACTTCGGCTAAAGGAGCGACCCAAGGAGATCAGTGAGCAGCAGGCACTTGCTTCGATTGGTCAAAGTAAGCTGATTACGATGTTTAACCAGCGATTTGCACACTATAATCAGACCATCGGCCAGCTTTTGTTGACCCACGATGTGTTTGATTTCCCAGCCAGCAACCAGCATGTGATGGATACTTTTGATAAATTATTGGCTAGACACGTTGTTCCAATCGTCAACGAAAATGACTCAATCGCGGTGGATGAAATGGATCACCGGACCAAATTCGGTGATAACGATCAGTTGTCTGCAATTGTAGCCACTCACGTGGATGCTGATTTGTTGATCATGCTCTCTGATATAGAAGGGTTCTATGATCAAAATCCACTTAAGCACGATGATGCTCAGCTAATTTCAACCATTCATCATATTGATGATGGCACATATGCAGTCGCTGGCGGCCGTGGCAGCCGGTATGGAACAGGCGGTATGGTTACCAAGCTAACAGCAGCGGAAATCATGCTGAAAGATAACCGTCAAATGGTATTGGCAAGTGGCAAAGACCCGGCAGTTATTTTGGATATTTTAGCTGGTAAACCAGTTGGTACCTGGTTTACTCCCGAAGAAAAAGGAGTTTTTCAACATGGCTAACGAAACGATTAATCTGACTCAGTTAGAAAAAATGGGTCAGTTGGCAAAACAAGCCGAAACGCAGTTGGCACAACTATCTAACCAGCAGCGAAATGATGGCTTGATGGCAATGGCAGAAGCATTAGTCGCGCATTCTGATACTATTTTAGCTGCCAATCAGCAGGATTTGGCTAACGCAACTGACCTGAAAGCAAGCTTTGTAGATCGACTGACGTTAACGGCTGATCGGATCAATGATATGGCAGAAGGCATGCGGCAGGTGGCTCAGCTGGCTGACCCCATCGGCAGTGTTGATAAGATGTGGAAGAACGAAGCCGGTTTGATGATCGGCAAGCAGCGGGTACCGCTAGGCGTTATCGGGATTATTTTTGAAGCCCGGCCAAACGTGACGGCTGATGCTTCTGCGTTATGTTATAAAAGCGGTAATGCAGTCATGCTGCGTGGTGGTAAGGAAGCCATTCAAACTAATATTGCTATCAGCGATGTTCTTCGAGGTGCTCTTAAACAATTAGGCGTGGATGAAAACGCCGTCCAGTTAGTTCACGATACGTCTCACGAAGTAGCCAATGAAATGATGGCTTTGACCAAATACCTGGATGTTTTGATACCTCGTGGTGGCCGTGGCTTGATTCAGCGGGTTGTAACAACTGCTAAAGTACCCGTGATTGAAACCGGTGCGGGTAACTGTCACATCTACGTTGATCAGTATGCTGAGCTACAAATGGCGGTTGATATCACGGTTAACGCCAAGGTGCAACGACCATCCGTCTGCAATGCTGCAGAAAAATTAGTGATTCACAGTGCTGTCGCTGATGAATATTTGCCGGTGATCGCAGCAGCTTTGGCGGACCAAGGCGTTCAGCTTCGCGGTGATGATCGAGCAAGAGCAATCGTGCCAAGTATGGTGCCAGCGACGGATGCCGATTGGGACGAAGAATACAATGACTTGATCATGGCAGTCAAAGTCGTCGATTCTGAAGACGAAGCCATTGCCCACATCAATGCCCACAACACGAAGCACTCCGAAGCTATCATCACGGATAATTACCAAAACGGTCAGCGCTTTTTACAGCAGATCGATGCCGCCTGTGTTTACATTAATGCGTCTACTCGGTTTACGGATGGGTTCGAATTCGGTTTTGGTGCCGAAATTGGCATCAGTACCCAAAAACTGCACGCTCGTGGGCCAATGGGGCTGCATGAATTAACCTCAACCAAGTACATCATTTACGGCGATGGTCAGGTCCGCAAATAGTTAAAATGCAGTAAAAGCCTTTTTACATCTCGTTTACCCGATGAAAATTTGTTAAAATGAATGTAAAGAGGCGATGCGCTGTGACGATTAAAACCAACCCTGAGCAATTGGATATGCTTAAATCGCAGATGGATGAGGCAAACCAGAAATCTCATTTTGTTATTTTTGAGTCTACTGAGCTTTCCAGTGGTGATCATTTGCGGTTAATCACTGACTATGACAGCTTTAAAGACATCCGCAAAGCTCACGCAGATCGGGCAACGATGCATATCTTGCAGGATATTGTCCCGATTACGGATAACCTTGCTAAGTGGGCGATTGCGGAAAGCAAAGCGGCACATCAAAACGATGATCCGGAAGCGTTAGCTGATTTGGAACACTATACTAACGCGGTTTTGAAGGAAAATTTGATTCAGGTTAATCAAGAATGAATACTAGCTTTAGTGCAAATAAGAGAGTGTGACACAACTCGGTAGATTCCAGAATTTAACGCAAAAAGCGTATTCCGTTGAACTTTTTCGGAATACGCTTTTTTGCGTTAAATGGCCGGAATCTGAGTTGTGGTATATTTAGACTAGATTAAAGTATTGAACAAAAGCAAACTTTAAATTGTCTTTAAGTCAAGAAACCAAATGAAATTTTTATCAATATAGACTTATGTCAGGGCCTCTTATTTTGGATTTATAAAACAGCAAAAGTTTCACGTGGAACAAATATTTTCCAGTAGGGTGGGTTCAAAATCTCCTTTTCAATGTAACTTAAAGTTACCGGCCAATTCTAATGCTTCCAACCGCTTGGTTCCCCAAGTAAACATGTCTTCGATAATAGGCATCAGACTTTCGCCAGTGGCTGTCAAGCTATAATAGGTGGCTTTGCGGTTGTTAGCGATTTCCTCACGGCGAGTGACCAAGCCATCTGCAGTTAATTCTTTGAGTTGCTGCGCCAGCATTTTATGAGTGGCGTCATCCAGCAAGCGTTGGATTTGGTTAAACCGCATGGTGCCATCATGGAATAAATGATAAATAATGACGATTTTGTACTTTCCTGAAAACATCGAAAGTGTGTATTCCTTCGCACAATCGAAATCCTTTTTCTGTATTTTTTCCTGGGTGTATTTCCTTAACGCATCAGTCATAGAATCCCTCCAAAACAGTTTTACATTTTAGAAGCATATCTCAGCATCCTGACCAGAGCAACAAATTCGCTTTAGTATATAAATGTTACGGAAATATGTATAGGCACAAAAAAGTGCGTTATTGTCAGTTTGCTCCTGAGCCGTAATAATAGAATCACATACAAAGGAGGAAACATGATGAAAAAAGTTGCAGTTGTTGTTACTGATTTAGTCGAAGACGTTGAATTCGTTGATCCCGTAAATGCGATTCGCGATGCAGGCCACAATGTTACAATCATTGGCTTTGAGAAAGGGACCGTTACTGGTAAGCACAACACAGTCATTACCATTGACAGATCGATTGCGGATGTTAAACCGGAAGACTTTGATGCACTGTTCATTCCTGGTGGCTTTTCACCAGATCAATTACGTGCGGATCAGCGCTTTGTTGATTTCACTAAGCACTTTTTGATGAATGATAAGCTGATTTCAGCTCTTTGCCACGGCCCGCAGTTAATGATTCAAACTGGTTTAGTTCATGGTCGCACCATGACATCTTACCTAACTGTGCAGCCAGATCTCTATTACGCAGGGGCCCGGGTGGCCGATCAGCCCGTAGTGATCGATGGTAACTTAATCACTAGTCGAGAACCAAAGGATATTCCGGCTTTTAATCAAGCCTTGCTTGCAGCATTAGCAAAGTAAACTAAACAGCCCCCAAACGGTTTATCATGACCAAGCACGGCAGGTATTTTCGGACAAGTGTTTGACGCAATAACCACTAAATAGACGGCAACGTCCTGAGCAGCAAGTAATCTGCTATCAGGATGTTGCCGTTTTTATTTAGCCTGCATTATCGGGATTAAAGGCGACTGGTAAACAGTTTTTAAGTGTTTGTAATTTAATAAAATTAATTGCATTAAAATGATGTGTAAACCTCAAAAACGACTCGAACAGACGTTCAAATATGCTATGATTAAACCAGTAAAAATTCGAAGATGGATGCAAGTTATTTCGCAATTCGAAACGAGTAGAAAGGAACAAACACAATGACGTTACAATTTGTGATTGGAAAAGCAAGTGCTGACCATGAGAACAGTCTCTTGGCAGAACTGGCAAAATGTCAGCAGGAATATCCTGATGATCAATTTTATTATATAGTGCCAAACCACATTAAGTTCGAATCAGAGGTTCAGGTACTGACCAAGCTGGCTCAACTCGCGGGGGTGGATAATGACGCGTATGCTCAGTCTGGCGTCCAGGTGCTGTCGTTAACGCGGTTGGCATGGTTCTTCATGAAAAATGCGCCTGCTTATCAATTGCCACGAATTTCTCAAGCTGGGATGAACATGCTGGTCTATCAAGCCATTCTAGATCATCAAGACGAACTCCAACTGTTTGCTGGTGAGGCTGATCGGCCCGGGTTTATCAGTTTGCTGACGCGGCAAATATTAGAACTGAAAACGGGTCAGGTCAGTGTTTTAGATCTTGATCAAGTCGCTAAACAAATGACGGGGACCAGTGCGGATCTGGATGCTAAATTACATGATTTGGTCTTGATTTATGACAGTTTTGAGCAGGCTATGACCAATAAATACGTCGCTAATACTGACTTATTGAATCAGTTAAGTACTTATTTAGAGCAGGTTGATTTGAGTCATGCTCATTTCTATTTTGATGGGTTTTCTCAAACTCAGTTCTCAGCACAAGAAATGAAGTTGCTATCAACTCTGATGCAACGCGCTTCAGAAGTGAAAATTGCTCTCATTCTTGATCAGGGAACGCCCAGCGCTGACACGATTAATGAGCAGAGCCTTTTCTATCAACCTTCGCGGACTTATATGCGGTTGTACCAAACTGCTCGAGCATTATCAGTTCCGGTTTTACATGATATTAAAGCGTCGGATCCACGAACAGTACCAGAGTTGCAGCACCTGGAAACCTATTGGCAAACGACGGCTACGGGGGTCACTTCTACTCAAACTGAAACGCTTCAGCAGACTGATTGCATTCAAATCATCCAAGCTGATAATCGCTATGCTGAAGTTTCCCGGGTAGCCACGATGATTCGCCAGTTAGTGGCCGAAAAAGGCTACCGATATCGTGATTTCCTAGTCTTAACCCGCCACTTAGATCAGTATGAAACTATCTTGGCGCCGATTATGAACGCTCAGGAAATTCCTTACTTCAGTGATGTGCAACAATCAATGGCCGATCATCCGCTGGTCGAGCTGATTGACGCAATTTTTGAAATTAAGCGCAAGCATTTTCAATACGCCGATATTATGCGACTGTTGAAAACAGAACTGCTGATTCCTAAAACTGCCAAGGATCAATTTATGGCGATTGACGCCTTTCGTGACGCCTTATTTAAGACTGAAAATTGGGTGCTTAAAATGGGGTATCAAGGTTCACGTTGGTTGCAAAAAGCAGACTGGCCATATGCTCAGCTAAGAAGTGATGATCTGGGCACGGTCACTAGTGCTGATCAGGTCACTTCCGACCAGATCAATGGTATTCGTCGGTTCGTTCGTGATACGCTGGTCCCTTTCTATCAAAAACTTGATCAGGCTAAAAATGGCCGGGAAGCTGCAACGTTATTGGTCAATTTTATGACCGAAAACGGGGTTAATGATCAGTTAATGGCCTGGCGGGACCAAGCGATTAGTGATGGTGATTTAGTACAAGCGGGCCAGCCAGAACAAGTTTGGCAGACTTTTTGTGACCTACTAGATGAGTACGTTACGATCTTAGGCGACCGAATATTTTCAGCGCCAGATTTTCTCTCCCTGTTACATGCTGGTTTTGAAGGAGCTAATTATTCCCAAATTCCATCAACATTGGATCAAGTGGTGATTTCTGAAAGTGGGATCATCCAAATGAATAACCGAAAAATCACCTTTATGATTGGGTCTACCGATAAAACGATGCCTGATACCACTTTACCAACTCATTTGCTAAACGATCAGGACCGTCAAAAACTGACGTTGCCAGAAGGTGAGTATCTTAACGATGGCAGCATCATGACCTTGCAGGGAGAGCCGTACATTAACTATCTGGCGTTTATGACACCTAGCGAACGCCTGATTTTTACCTATCCGATTAACGCCGGTGATGATGATCAAAATACAATTAGTCCTTATTTGGCGCGCATTCAAAGTCATTTTAATTTACCGATTATTAGCCATACTGCAACACCGCAGGCCAATCAGCAGGATCTCAAGCCTTATTTAGGCGCTAAACGGGCAACGCTGCGACATTTGATTCAAGCTAGTAATGATAGTCGCGACCGGAACGTGCGGCTGAGTTCTTCCTGGCAGTACGTTTACCGGGTGCTCAGTAAGGGCGAGACGCAAGCTCTGACCGAAAAATTGTTAGGTAGTATCTCATATCGCAACGTTCCCGCGCAGTTAGATGCCGAGATCGTGACTGGATTGTATGGCAATACCATCAATAGTTCCATTTCTAAACTAGAGGAATTCTATCGGAATCAGTACGCTTACTTCTTGAAGTACGGGCTGAAACTACGTGAACGAGACGAATTTGAATTGTCACCAGCTAACACGGGGGAATTCTTCCACGCTGCAATGGATCAGTTAATGAAACGGGTCAATGCAGAAAACATAGATTTAGCGAACTTAGATGATCAGCAACTGAATGAGCTGATTGATGAGATTACTGGTCAAATTTTAAATGATCCCAAGAATTTACAGTATGCCATTTTAAATAGCAGTCATCGAATGGCCTTTATCAAAGGACAGTTGATTGGGGTCGTTCGGCAAATGGCTTCGACCTTTCATAAACAAAGCCAGTACACGCCAATGCGGGCCCGTAAAACCGAGGTGCTGTTTGGCCACATTGGCGCTGAGGATGGATTACCACCACTGGAATTTAATTTACCGAAGAAAAAGCAGATTCAGGTTCGTGGAAAAATCGACCGAATTGATACGCTGAAATTACCCAATAGCGAATACATTGGCATTGTTGACTATAAGTCCAGTGAACATACGGTTAAGTTCAACGACATCTATGAAGGTATTGCCATGCAGATGATGACTTATCTGGATGTGGTGCAAAAGAACATGGCGTTGATTGCCGATGACCCGGATGCGCAGCTGGCTGGTGCGCTCTACCTGCACTTGCAGAATCCGCGGTTACGGCCAAGCGATATCAGGACGGACATTGCCAGTGCGCTATTAGCTAAAGAACGCTATGAAGGTGTCTTAGTTGCCGATGATGAGTTAATTCACGGCCTCGAACCGCAGTTAGCAGTCAGTCAAGCAGCTAAGGTCTTTCCGTTCAAGTTAAAGAAGGACGGTTCCGCTGCTAAGTCAAATTCAATTATTACTATGGATCAATTGCAAAACCTTTTAAAATATACTGAGATGAAGATCACCGATGCTGGCCAAAGTATTTTTGATGGCCAGATTGAATTGAATCCCTATAAGCCGCTGAGTGGACCAACAGCGATGACGAATTCGCCATACACTGCCATTATGCAGTTTGACCCGATGTTGCCGGAAAACAGTTACCGGGTACAGACTGCTTCAGCCAAAGCGGATGAGATCATAAAACGCATTGCAGAGGAGGTTAACGACCGTGAAATACACTAAGAGTCAACAACAAGTGTTAGATACCCACCAAACTAATTTACTTGTATCAGCCTCTGCTGGTTCTGGGAAAACCCGGGTACTGGTGGATCGAGTGATCAACATGATTTTGGCTCACGAAAGTCTGGAAAACCTCCTCATTGTGACCTTTACCCGGGCCGCGGCTGCTGAAATGAAGGACCGAATTGAAAAAGCACTTCGGCAGCAGATCAGTCAGGCAAATGCAGCTGAGCAGCGTTATTTATCCCGGCAACTAGCAGTTTTGCCGGTAGCTGACATCAGCACGTTAGATGCATTTTGTCAGCGAATTGTTGAGCGCTATTACTATTTGATCAATCTTGATCCCGTTTTCCGGATTCTAGGTGACCAGTCAGAAAGTGCGTTACTGCAGGATGAAGTCTGGAACGATGTGCGTGAACAGCTGTACCAAGAGGACGAAGGCGGCGCGTTTAAACAACTGGTTCAGAATTTTTCCAACGACCGTTCTGACGACGGACTCACTGATAAAGTGATGCAGGTGTTTCAATTTATGGGTGCTAAGCCCGATCCCAGTGCGTGGTTGAAGACCTTAGCTGAACCCTATCAGGTTG
Organism: Secundilactobacillus angelensis; assembly: GCF_012641075.1. GTDB lineage: Bacteria > Bacillota > Bacilli > Lactobacillales > Lactobacillaceae > Secundilactobacillus > Secundilactobacillus angelensis. The sequence continues at coordinate 67,326 of NZ_JAAXLJ010000011.1, forward strand.
ACGGACCGCTCATGCAGAGCCAAATCGTTCAAGAGCAATTGTTGCCACTGATTCAACAACAGTTAGATACTGCGAAACAAGAACTAACGCAGGCGCGTGACCTCGCCGAAGATGCTGGGATTGACAAAGCAGTGGCCTATATGGACAGCCTGCTGTCGCCATTATCAGAATTCAACATGGATGAATTGTCTTGGAACGGCTTACGTTTAGGCCTCAATGAATTTCCTTGGGGACGGCTGCCATCGATTGGGAAGAAGGCAGCTGAGTATGATGACTATCAAGCCATTAAAGAAACATACGTTACTCACCGAGACAATGCCAAGGATGCACTTGAAACCGCGGCTAAACTAATGCCGTTACCCGAAGAAGAAACGGCAGAGGCGATGAATAATAGTCGCGAAATTGTGGCGGAATTAGCGGTGGCCGTGGAAAAATTTGCGACTGCTTATGATGCTGAAAAACGTCGGCGTCACGTGTGGGAGTTCAGTGACATTGAACATTTTGCACTGCAGATATTACAAACTGAAACACCTGAAGCTGTCGCTGTTCGTCAGCAGCTCTCCCAGGATTACCACGAAATAATGGTGGATGAATATCAGGATACTAACGAATTGCAAGAAGCCATTGTCACCACTTTGGCACATGATCATCCGGGTAATTTATTTATGGTGGGTGATATAAAGCAGTCGATTTATCGTTTCAGGCTGGCAGAACCGAAATTGTTTATTGATAAGTACAACCGGTATCAGGAAGACCCTGAGGCTGGTAAGGAAATTACTTTAGCGGAAAATTTTCGCTCAATGAAAAACGTCGATGATTTTACCAACTTAATTTTCACCCAAATCATGGATGAACAGTTAGGTCAGATTAAATATGCCGGATCGGCTAAATTGGTATATGGTGCGAGCTATCCTGATTCACTGCCTAACGTGGCTTCATTAATGATCTACGACACGGAGGCACCTAGTGAAGCGGGTACGGACGAAGTACCAGATGGCGACGAAGGTCAGGTGACCTTAGTGGCACAAAAAATCCGTGAGTTATTAGCACAAGATACCCAGATCTGGGATCGGTCCAAGCAGGAACTTCGGTTGCTAAAATACCAGGATATTGCCATTATTGCTTCTACCAAGAAGAATAATCTGGAGATTCAAGATCAATTTGGAAGGGTGGATATTCCCGTTCAAATCAATGACGCTCAGAGTTACTTTAAAACCACCGAAGTACAGATCATGATGTCGATGCTGCAGATTATTGATAATCCGTACCAGGATATTCCGCTAGCAGCGGTGTTGCGATCGCCCATTGTTGGGCTAAATGAAAATGAATTGGCCTATCTCAGAATTAGTGATAAGACGGATGATTACTATTCTTCGCTACTGCACTTTTACGATCACTATCACACTCAATATGCCGGCAATCAATACGCTGACAGTCTGTATCCCAAAGTTCAGAAGTTTTTGGAACAGCTAAACCAGTTCCAAACCACCGCCCGGCAAAAGCAGTTAGCAACGTTGATCTGGCAAATTTACCAAACCACCGGCTTTCTGGATTATGTTGCCGGGATGCCAGCTGGGCCACAGCGGCAGGCCAACCTGCATGCCTTGTACGAAAGGGCAGCTGACTACGAAGCAAACGGGTTTAAAGGCCTTTTTCAGTTCGTTCGGTTTATTGAACGGATGCAGAAAAACGAGCATGACCTCGCTGAAGCTAAAACGAGAGCGACAGAAAATGCCGTTCAAGTTATGACGATTCATGGCAGTAAAGGTCTGGAATTTCCGGTAGTGTTCTTGCTGAATGCTTCAAAGAAGTTCAACCTTCAGGATCTCACTGACAAGGCGATCCTCAATAATCAGTTGGGTATAGGAATCGATTATTTTGATTCTGAAAAACGGGTCACCGCGCCAACTTTACCCAAGTTAGTTATTCAATCAGCTACCCGAAAAGAAGCGCTGGCCGAGGAAATGCGTAAACTATACGTAGCACTGACCCGTGCTGAACAGCGGCTTTACATTGTGGGTGAGTGTAAGGGCCAAGACAGTCTGTTGAAAGGCTGGAGTGCAGCTAATCATGATGATTCTTTGGTACTAAATCCCAATTTGAGAGAAAAGACTCACAACTTTTTGGACTGGATCGGGTTAGCACTAATGCGCCATCCAAACTTTAAACTGAACCCAGAACAGAAAGTGTTACCCGCTTTAAAAGATGATCACACCCAGTTTGAGCTGAACTTCTATTCCGCTGATGATCTAATTGGTATGGGCCCACGCTTAAAGGCCGAAACAGGTGAAAAGTGGCTTCAAGATTTAAAGGAACAGTCCGAAACGACTGATTATACCGACGTGAACGTTGATGAAATAGATCAGCTGATGTCCTTTAGCTATCAAAATCTGGCGGAGACACAAACGACTGCTTACCAGTCAGTCTCCGAGATCAAACGGCTGTTTGAAGACCCCGACTTAAAGCAGCTAGGTGATTATCAGCCAGAATGGCAAACAGCACAGGGCGGTAATCGCTTTGTGACGCATGAACTTGAACAGCCCGCCTTCATGCAAACAATCAACGCACCGACTTCTGCTGAAGTTGGGACGGCCACCCATTTAATCTTTCAAGAACTGGATCTATCAAAGTCCGTTGATCTGGCTGCCATTCAAGCTGTTATTAACCGCTTAGTGGAGCAGAAGGTGATGCAGCAACCAGTAGCTGAACTCATTAAGCAGGAACAAATCGTGAACTTCTTTGCCAGTGAATTTGGTCAGCGAATTTTACAGCACCAAAGCAGTCTGAAACGGGAAACACCGTTTTCGCTGTTGTTACCAGCGAAGAAGGTCTTTGCAACGGTGCATGATGAAGACGCGAAAATCTTAATTCACGGAATTATTGACGGGTACTTTTTGACTGAGGACGGCATCACGTTGTTTGATTACAAGACGGATTATTTACAGCCAACGGATGCCGGAATCGAAAAGGTGAAGCACCGTTATGAAGGCCAGCTGAGACTGTACGCATTGGCATTAGAAAAAATGCTGCAGCAACCGGTACTTAACAAGTATCTTTACCTACTGTCAATAGACCGGCTAGTGCAGGTTTAGTTGCTGTTACATTTATGTCTTACAAATTTAATTTTTCTTTGGCCGCTGGTTTGAATTTACACTGGTGGCACACACAACAACACCTATCAAACGCGTTAAATAGACGTTTAATAGGTGTTGTTGATTTTATGAGTGAAACGTTGACCGCTGTAAAGTAGTCCGAGTGATTTGCCTGAAGCCAGTTTTGAAACCGGTATTTATTACCTGTGGATTTGTTTTCAGCAACGGTATCATGGCATAATAGGAGTATTAAATGATTAAACTGGAGAGAATAGTTTTGAGAAAAATTTACGAAAAACTCCCAGTGTGGGTTGTCTATTCGGTGGCTTTTGCATTTATCGTGCTTTGCACCTTTGGCTCGTTGCGCTTGATGGGACTGACAACGATTTGGAAAATGGATGGGATTGCGCAGCATTATCCCATCCTAAAACAGTTCTATCGTATCCTGCATGGGACAGCGCACCAGTCCTTATTTGGCTGGTCATGGAACTTAGGCCTCGGTGCAGACCAAATGACGACCTTTGCTTATTATGTTGTGGGAGATCCGTTCAGCTATCTAATTGCCCTTTTTCCAGCTGGTAAGATTCAGCTCGGGTATCAATTGCTGACCATTCTGCGCTTATATTTCGTGGGATTGGCGTTCTTGGTGTTTGCTAAACAAATGAAACTGAAACGCAGTGGCCGCTTAGTTGGGTCACTAATCTATACGTTTACCAGTTTTTCATTCTACGTGGCCTTCCATCACCCATTTTTCCTATTACCACTGATTTTCTTCCCGCTGCTTTGTACGGCGGTTGATAAAATCTATCATGGCGAGTCGTTTTTGTGGCTGGTGGCAATGACGGCAATTGTTCTAATTAGTAATATCTACTTTGCTTACTTACTGGGCATTGGCTCCCTGATTTTTGCCCTGATCCGTTACGCTGATTTGAAACGGAAGGGCGAGTTAGTTCGCTCATTTTCCAAGTCATTCGGTTACTTCATGTTAACGGTAGTCATGGCACTGTTAATTTCGGCAATGGTATTGCTACCCAACATTTTTTCAATGTTGCACTCTTCTCGGTCATCTGGCGCTTCGATTTTCGCCAATGGCTTAACCCTTTATCCGGGTGCCTACTATCTAAAATTACCCAATACGCTTTTAGATTCTAGTGGCGATCGACTCTATTGGGCGGTCATGGGGACCAGCGGATTATCCTTGATTGCTATGATGTGGACTTTAAGGCACTTCAAGAAATATTTAATGCTGAACGTGACCTTGATACTGATCGTTGTGGGCATGTTGTTCCCACAATTTGCGGCGGCTATGAACGTTATGAGTACGCCATCTAACCGTTGGCTGCTACTGGCGCAAATTGTGTTCGCTTTAGCGGCTGGCATTTTTGTCGATCATTTGCATGAGTTGGTACCAGCAGATTTTAAGTGGTTCCTGTGGGGCACATTGATCTTCTTAGGGTTGATTTGGATTGGCAATGGCTTTGGCTTTAGCATGCGGGCCCATCACCTGGTCACGTATGGTATTTACCTGTTGATGTTGGTTATTATTGCCTATGGGTTATTCATTGGACTCGAAAATGTTCGTTTTCGGTTAGGGCTGCTACTGTTAGTCATTGTGAACGTCACCAGTATTGGTCTCGGATTTTATAGCAGCAGCTACAATGACCGGCTTCAAATCGGTGAATTAAGCGGTGGCGTAGCTGATCACTGGATCAAGGCCTACTACGACTATGCTGATCGGTATTTAAATCGGACCGAAAAAACCTTCTATCGAACCGCCTCAACCTCAAACTATTATTCCTCCAAAGCTGTGGGTAATAATATTCCGATGTTGCTGAACACGCACACGATTGGTTCTTATTTTTCAGTTCAAAATGGCGCGGTAAATGATTTTAACAAAACCTTGCAGAACAATGAAAACACGATGAATAACCCAACTAGTAACGTGGATAATCGAACCACGATGTCATCGTTGCTGAACGTGAAGTACTTGTTCGTTCGTCACAACCAAGTTGGTAAATCAAAAGTCCCGTATGGTTTTGAGATTATGAAAAATAAGCAGGGTAAGCCGATGAATTTTGTCAATCGACAGGTGTACTCACTGGATAATGACTTTGGTACGGCGATTTATCGCAACAAGTATGCTTTACCGCTGGCTTATACGCAGACGCGGCAATTAGACAGTACGGCCTTTCAAAAATTATCTGCCAATAACAAAGAACAAGCACTTCTCGATGGTACATTGACTAGTCAGAAGCTGACCGAGGTTAAAACGGTGAAAGCTGCTTCAACGGCCAAGACGGTACCTTATTCGGTAGAGATGAACTACCAGCCATTTACGACGGTAGCACAAGCAACCAGATACCGAATTAAGAGGGATACCAGTGCGCCGGTGACGAATAAAATTGAATCCAAAAAACTGACCCCCAAGCAGGTTAAGTACTATAATTACATGTCCCAATTCTATAAACCAAGCCAATCGGTCAAAAATCTGTTGCAGGAGAATCAAACGATCGTTGATCAAAATAATTATGATAATCGCAATGGCTTAAAGAAAATTACTAGCGATACACTTGGGCAAAATATCGATTATAAAATTACGTTGAAGAATCCTTCTGCCTACAAACATTGCGAACTCTACATTGAGTTTGATGGTATTAAAGCACAATATCCAACGATTAGTGATCGGCTGAATGACGCTGCTCGTCGTTCAGAAGTTGCGAATATACCATTTTCGACTGGTGTGAAGTTAAATTACTGGCGTGATTTTACCAATAATCAATACTTTAATTCGTTCAATCTGAAAGTGAGTGCCAAACACAAAAAAGCCGTAGTTCAACAGCTCGGAATCAGCAACATGTCGGACTACGAAAAGAAGGGCAAAGCGTTAGTTAACTTAGGTTACGCTAAGAAAGCTCGGAAGACGATCAACGTGACAGTGACTAAGGCAAACCACATGAGCTTTAAACGTGTGCGGATCATTGCAGTGCCGTTTGGTCAAAGTTATCGTCAAAAGACAACTCAGATTCAAAAGCAAAGTCTGAAGCAGTTGAAAGTGACTAATGACGGCGTAACGGGCACCACTAATCGGACTCAGGCTAGTGTGTTAACAACGTCAATTCCTTACACTAAGGGTTGGCACTTAACTGTAGACGGGCAAGACACGCCTACGCAAAAGGTCAATACCGGGTTTATAGGTGCGAAGCTACCTGCTGGCCGCCATCAGGTTAAACTAACTTATCGGACTCCTGGACTATTTGCTGGACGACTACTTTCGGTCCTTGGTTTATTGCTATTCGTTATTGGCGCTGCCGTGGAATTTTGGCGCTGGTTGGGTCGGACGCAGACAACTAAGCACTAACTAAAAAGGTCTGGTTCTTCAACGAAGAACCAGACCTTTTGCGCGGGGTATCCTGTTTCACAATAGCATTAAGCTGGTTAACACGATCAGCATGAAAGCTGACACAATAATCAGCGGTAAGGTTGAATTTAAAACAATCCGGTGATCACGACGGATGCTAAGAACAATGACAGTTAGCAGTGTGATCAGTCCAACAGCAAACAGAATCATCAATTTGATTTGGACGGCGGTATCTGCAATGGTCATAGGTTTCACCTCACTGACTACTTGATTAACAACTGGTACGCATAACGAAGCGCGTTGTCGCGTTGCATATGTACTATACCACGATAATCGAAGCCAGAACTGGTAATGACGTGCTGCATACCCTTGTTATCTGGGTGAGTGTCAATTCGGATATCTTTGAAGCCCAGTAGTCCGGAAATGGTAATAAGACTGGTCATTAGAGTTTCTGACAAATGGTGGCCACGAAAATCGCTAGCTACCGCAATTCGATGAATAGCTGAATAATGATCGTTTGTGTCGTCAATCCATTCTCCATCTTCAATCTTCAGGTAGTTGACATCGATTCCTTGGTGTAGTGCAGCAGTTCCAGCAATCTGATTGTCATAGATTAAAACGAAGGTTATACCATCCTTGATATCTTGCTGGAGAGTTGCTGAATCTGGATAGCCATCTTGCCATTGGTTGATGTTTTGTTCCTTTAAGTAGGCTTTAGCGCCATTAATGATGGCGCTAATTGCGGGTAGGTCTGCTTGGGTAGCCCGTCTTAGATACGTTGCTGGCATGATTTGCCTCCTCATGAATAGTTAGCCTAAATTTTACCCCTTTAATTGCTTTTTAAAAAGGTCTAGCGCAGTATTAAATAACGAGGAGTGGTTGAAATGCAGTATGAAGATGTTAAGCTAGCAACGTTCATTGATCGGCCTAATCGGTTTATTGCACATTGTAAACTGGCGGATGAGATTGTCACTGTCCACGTTAAAAATACGGGGCGAGGTAAAGAATTACTAATACCCGAAACACAGGTAGCCTTGAACTATCAACCCAAAAAAACGCGAAAAACTCAATACGATTTGATTGCTGTAAAGAAGCAGGGGCAACATTGGATCAATATTGATAGTCAATTACCAAACCAATTAGTAAAGGAAGCACAGTTAGCCGGTAAGCTGAATTTGCCAGATTTACCGGTATTGAGTCACTTTAAGCCTGAAACGGTTTACCATGATTCGCGCATCGATTTTTGGGGGCAAACGAACTCAGGACAGGACCTTTGGATCGAGGTCAAAGGGGTGACTCTGGAGAATCATGGTGTAGCGGCGTTTCCAGATGCGCCGACTGTGCGTGCTGTGAAACACGTTCACGAACTGACACGAGCGGTTCAAGAGGGCGCCATTGCCTATTTGTTATTCGTGGTCCAACTGGATTATGCCCATCTCATGACTATTTATCGGCAGCGTGCACCGAAGTTGACAGCGGCAATTGAAGCAGCTCAGCAAGCGGGTGTGCACGTGGTGGCACTGGATTGTAACGTGGCGCCTGATACGGTTACGCTAAGGCGGGCGGTGCCTTTTGATCTGAATGCTCATTTTGAAGAAGCGGACTAATAAACTTGTAACATCAGTCTATATCGACAAGGATTTAATTTAGTTTCTTGACAGACATACATCCTAAAATTTGCTGTAGCTCATGACTTGCATATAGCCCTAACCTGTTTCACAACTCAGATTCCGGCCATATAACACCAAAAACGTCATTCCGATGGGTTTTATCGGGATGGCGTTTTTGGTGTTATTGGAATCTACCGAGTTGTGTCACAGCCTCTTAATGGCTATCACCCACTAACGATGAACGGACAGCGCGATGCCCATTCCGCCGCCAATACAGATAGCAGCAACACCGGAATCAAGTTGTTCACGTTGTAGATCGTGAACCAAAGTGGTTAGAATTCGAGCACCAGAAGCACCAACCGGATGGCCTAATGCGATAGCGCCACCGTTAACATTCAAGCGATCATCAGGTATTTTTAAGTCACGAGAAACCGCAACGGATTGTGCAGCAAAAGCTTCATTTAATTCGTAACGATCGAAATCGGTAATGATTTTTCCTTGTTTTTTAAGCAGTTGAGAGATGGCGTAGTAAGGAGCATAACCCATGATGCCAGGATCAATGCCGACTTCTTGGTACCCATCTAAAACTGCAAGATAGTTTAAGCCAGCTGCGTCGGCAGCGTTCTTGTCCATCAAAACCAGCATACTGGCACCATCGTTTAATCCGGCTGAATTACCAGCAGTAACGGTACCGCCAGTTTTAAATGCTGGTTTTAAATGACTGAGTGCTTCTATTGAAGTATCTGGTCGGATGGCTGCGTCTTGAGTCATCTGAGTAGCTGATCTGCCTGTAACGGTGACTGGAACGATTTCATCTTCAAAATAACCAGCGTTGGTGGCCGCAACTGCACGTTGATGTGAGCGAAGGGAAAAGATGTCTTGATCCGTACGGGAAACGTGATACTTAGCAGCCACATTTTCGGCTGTCATTCCCATTAACTCCTGTGTGAATGCATCCCGTAATGCATCATGTTCAATACCATCGAGGACCTTTCTCTCGCCATACTTGGTACCTTGACGCATATCAGGCAATAGGTATGGTACGTTTGACATGCTCTCAGTACCGCCGACTAGGACAACATCGGCATCTCCAAGCATGATGGCAGATTGAGCCAGCCGAACTGCTTTGATGCCGGATCCGCATACTTGATTGATGGTCATTGCGGTACTAGTAAATGGCACATCACTATTAAGGCTAATTTGGCGGGCTACATTTTGACCCGAACCGGCTTGTAGTACATTACCAATGATTGTTTGATTGATAGTTTCAGGTTGAATCCCCGCTTGTTGAATTGCGGCTTTGGCAGTAAGCGTGCCAAGTTCAACTGCTGAATAATTTGCGAGTTGACGGCCCATCTTACCAATTGGTGTTCTGACCGCGCTTAGGATTACGACTTCTTTCATGATTAACTTCCTCTTCAAAATTCAATATACGTTTGATAAGGATACATGATAATTGGCGAAATGTCTTTAGCTTTGATTTTGCTTTACTGGAATTTTAAAGGTTTGTATTATAGAAGAATCTTTCATATAATGATGAAACTAAATTTGGGAGGTATAACATGACACAATTAGATGAACAGTTGGATAACTGGCTGGATCAAGTCGGTGAAGTGCCACTTGTCAATAACTTGAGTCAGGCAGATCAGGAACGGATATTGCTAATTGATTCGGTGGTGCTTCAGGTGGCAATTGAAGGGTATGGTAAGCAACCGAACGAGTGGACGACGGAGATGCTAACTGATTTATTCTTCAATCGGTTTGTAAGGTTGCTTGATAAAGATGAGAAGCAGCAACGATTGTTCGATTTGATTCCGATGGCTGTAATGGTTCTGTTAAGAGTTATGCAACCTAGAAGTTTTTCTGAGCTTACCAACTGGGTCAACGAGAACCACAACCAGCTGACACATTTATATGATCCGATAGCCGGCAAGGTCTATGCCCGATTGGATCATGCAATGAAGTTGGCCAATCTTAATATGAAAGACCCGAGTAAAGTCGCAAGTTTTACACGAGAGTATTTACGGAAGCACCCCATGGAAAGTAAGACACTTTTTGAGAAGAGGAATCCTCATGAGAAATAGATGTGGGGCTAAATTAATATGGTGTCTGTTCTAAATCTACATGGTAGCAGCAATTTTTCATGGTTTGGAGCAATGGTGCATACGTACAGTAAATGTGAATACAATTAGATCTGTGGATTTCCGTTGACACGTATTTGGACCAATGATATATTAGTAAAGTTGCTTCGCAGGGAAAACGAAAAACATGAATATAAATTATTATAAATTTGTGTTTGACTTTCAGTCTACGAAGCAGTATATTGATTAAGTTGCTTGCGACAGAAGTCGAGATTAAAAAATATAAATTTTTAAATTTTGGTTGACAGTTTAAAAGCGACGAGGTATCATAATAAGGCTGGTTCATAATTAATCAGCTCAGTAGATCTTTGAAAACTGAACAAAGTTTTGTTTCACAAATGTGCAGGGTATATCAGTTTCGGCTGATATCAAATGTAATTTGCGAAGTCAATTTCGCTA
>NZ_JAAXLJ010000110.1 GCF_012641075.1 Secundilactobacillus angelensis
CTTAGACCAGGCTAGTACTGAAACGATGCTGGATAAAATTGATTTTGGTTAGGAGGCTGGCTTTATGGATTTAGATTTTAAATCAAACAAGTATGATCTTTTTGATGATTGGCATCAAAACAAGACTAAACAAGCCTTTACACAAAAGTTGCAGCAACAAGCTCAAATTGAAAAAAAACAATTACCGCAATTATTGTCGCGTGAAGATTTAAAAATTCGTTGGCAGATGAACTCTCGTCAAAGTGTTCATCAAGTTGCTAGTAAGCCTGATTTTCC
>NZ_JAAXLJ010000111.1 GCF_012641075.1 Secundilactobacillus angelensis
ATTTTGATGGAATAAGCGCCAATGAGATTTTAATATTCGATAGAGACGTGAACGGTGATCAGAGATCGTCTGAAAAGCTTGAATACGAGCTTGATCAAGGACTCGTCCAGCCAGTTGAATAATGTGAAATCGATCAATAACAATCTCAGCATTGGGGAAGATCCGTTTAATAAAGTGACAGTATTGAGCGTTCAGATCAACGACCACGCTTTGAACCCGCTGGCGTTCAGTTAAAGAATATCGGTTGATGAAGTAATCCATGATTTGAGTCGTTA
>NZ_JAAXLJ010000112.1 GCF_012641075.1 Secundilactobacillus angelensis
TAACGACTCAAATCATGGATTACTTCATCAACCGATATTCTTTAACTGAACGCCAGCGGGTTCAAAGCGTGGTCGTTGATCTGAACGCTCAATACTGTCGCTTTATTAAACGGATCTTCCCCAATGCTGAGATTGTTATTGATCGATTTCACATTATTCAACTGGCTGGACGAGTACTTGATCAAGCTCGTATTCAAGCTTTTCAGACGATCTCTGATCACCGTTCACGTCTCTATCGAATATTAAAATCTCATTGGCGCTTATTCCATCAAAAT
>NZ_JAAXLJ010000113.1 GCF_012641075.1 Secundilactobacillus angelensis
CCTGATTGCCATGTGCCTTGATTTAGATTCCGACTTCCGTACCGCATATGAAACTTATCAAGCGATTCTTTCGGCAGTTAAGGAGCGTGATGTGACTGCACTCGAACGAACTCTGAACAATTATTACGCGCTAAATAATCGCATGGATCAATCGATTAAATCGCTGAAAAAGTATCAGGAACAAGTTTCCAATGCTTTGCGCTATCACTACTCAAATGGTTTTCTTGAAGGCATTAACAGTCAAATTAAAAAAATTAAGAACACTGCTTACG
>NZ_JAAXLJ010000114.1 GCF_012641075.1 Secundilactobacillus angelensis
TGCCGGAGCTGCTGCTAGTCTGGCTTCAGAAGAAGCGAAGAAAGCTTCGAGTGCTACCTTAGATGCCAGCTCAGCTGCCAGTGCTGGTAATTCCAGTGCCTTAAGTTCAGCCAGCGTCGCTGCCAGTTCTGCAGCTAGTGCTGCAAGCAGTGCCGCCAAAGATGCGTCAACTGCTGCTTCCACTGCATCAAGTGCCAACAGCGGTCTGAACAGTCTTGGCAGTATCGCCACGAGTGCCCATGTCAAGAATGACTTGAGCACGATTACGAGT
>NZ_JAAXLJ010000115.1 GCF_012641075.1 Secundilactobacillus angelensis
CAAGCTAAGTATCTGGAAGGTACCATTACAGTCACAACGACTTACACGGGTGGTCCAGATAAGGCAACCAAGACGGCCAACGTGGCGGTTACTCGGACTGCCAGCCTTAAAGATGGTAAAGTAGCATACAGCGGCTGGACGGATAAAGATGGCAACAGCGTCTTAGTTCCGAAGTTGACAACGACGTCAGCAGGAGTTCCAGAAAGTGGCTATACTGCAACGATCACCGCAGGTGGAACCGATGATTACACCAGCGCCAGCTTCGATGCAG
>NZ_JAAXLJ010000116.1 GCF_012641075.1 Secundilactobacillus angelensis
ACTCGTAATCGTGCTCAAGTCATTCTTGACATGGGCACTCGTGGCGATACTGCCAAGACTGTTCAGACCGCTGTTGGCACTTGATGCAGTGGAAGCAGCTGTTGACGCGTCTTTGGCGGCACTGCTTGCAGCACTAGCTGCAGAACTGGCAGCGACGCTGGCTGAACTTAAAGCACTGGAATTACCAGCACTGGCAGCTGAGCTGGCATCTAAGGTAGCACTCGAAGCTTTCTTCGCTTCTTCTGAAGCCAGACTAGCAGCAGCTCCGGCA
>NZ_JAAXLJ010000117.1 GCF_012641075.1 Secundilactobacillus angelensis
TGGGTCTACAATTTCTGGTATTGGTGAATAGCCAATGCCAGTTTTTTATTGGCCTTAGGAAATTATTAAAGGACACGAAGTCCTCACATGTTACGATTAAATCGCCAAAGATAACCGAAAGTGAGGAAAACATCGTGTCCCTAAGTAATGATTCTATCTTAAAGCTCTTCAAAATAACAGACCCTAATATCCAGATTACCCAGGTTTACGAAGAAAGGTCGGTGGTTAAACAACAGACCCGTGTTACAGAAGTCATTGAGGC
>NZ_JAAXLJ010000118.1 GCF_012641075.1 Secundilactobacillus angelensis
AATCCACTCCCATCCATCTTTTATTGGGCTATAGCCAAGTGGTAAGGCAACGGGTTTTGATCCCGTGATGCGCTGGTTCGAACCCAGCTAGCCCAATCAACCAAGTTTGTGTTGACTGGATATACAGAATGCTGTATAGTTATTGATGTTGTTTAATATTATGGATGGGTAGCGAAGTCTGGCTAAACGCGGCGGACTGTAAATCCGCTCCTTCGGGTTCGGTGGTTCGAATCCACTCCCATCCATCTTTTATTGG
>NZ_JAAXLJ010000119.1 GCF_012641075.1 Secundilactobacillus angelensis
ATCAGGAACAAGTTTCCAATGCTTTGCGCTATCACTACTCAAATGGTTTTCTTGAAGGCATTAACAGTCAAATTAAAAAAATTAAGAACACTGCTTACGGTTACAGAAACTGGGCCAACTTTATTAACCGTATTTTTCTGGAACGTGTCTGGTTCAGACCACTTTCTAAAAATACTGTAAACTAAAAAAGTACTTAGACCAATTAAGGTCCAAGTACTCTTATAAAGCTAAATCAACTCTACTTGACGAAGAGCC
>NZ_JAAXLJ010000012.1 GCF_012641075.1 Secundilactobacillus angelensis
TTTCTCTTTTCTTTGGTCGGAACGGTGAACACGAAATAGTGTGGTGTCCTATTTGCGTATTCAAATATAAATAATGGTATAGAAAAAGGAGTTGAGAGGTAAGTTGCCTATCAACTCCAAATATCGTAGCACCAGATTTCCTTGTCTCTTGTCTAAGGAAATCTGACTTTTCTTTCTTTCATTTTCACGAATGTTTACAAGTGCAATCCCTGCGTGTTAGCATATTAAATGTAAACGTTTACCTTAAAATGAATATGCAGTCAGATAACTGAGACAATCAGGAGGAACTGAATTGACCAATAATTGGTGGCAAAATGCCGTAATATATCAAATATATCCACAAAGTTTTCAAGATAGTAACGGTGATGGGATTGGGGACCTTCATGGGATTATCAAAAGGCTGCCTTACCTGAAGAGATTAGGAGTGGATGTGCTCTGGTTAAATCCTATTTATCAATCCCCTTTACAAGATAATGGTTATGATATCGCCGATTATAAAAAGATTCTGCCCGAATATGGCACGATGTCTGACTTTGATGACTTATTGAGGGCAGTTCATGCTCACGGTTTAAAATTACTGATGGATCTCGTGGTTAACCATACTTCTGATCAACATCAGTGGTTCCAGAAAAGTAAGCAGTCCAAAGATAATCCATATGCCGATTACTACATGTGGCATGATCCAGTTGATGGGCATGAGCCAAATAACTGGCACGCAGCTTTTGGTGGTAGTGCTTGGACGTATGTGCCGGAACGTGGTCAGTACTATTTACATTTATTTGCACCTGGTCAGCCAGATCTTAACTGGGAGAACCCAAAGGTAAGAGAATCAGTTTGGGATATCATGCGATTCTGGCTGGATAAGGGAATCGATGGGTTCAGAATGGATGTCATCAATTTGATTTCTAAGCCAGTTGGTTTGCCTGATGCACCAGAACCTGGCACTTATCCGCTAACAGAGGGGTTGGTTGCCGATGGGCCGAAATTAAACGATTACCTTCGAGAAATGAACGAGAAGGTGTTGTCTCACTACGACGTTATGACCGTGGGTGAAATGCCCAGCTCAACGCCAGAGGATGCCATTCATTACACGGGTCTCAACAGCCATGAGTTGAACATGGTCTTCCAGTTCGAACACGTTGGCTTGGAACCAAATCATGATAAACGGCTTGGTAAGTGGAATGATCAGCCGGTTAAACTACCCGAGTTGAAGCACGCCTTATCACGTTGGCAAAAGGCCTTGGATGGTAAGGGTTGGAACAGTTTGTACTGGAATAACCACGATCAGCCAAGGGCGGTTTCAAGATTTGCTAACGATGAACCTCAGTATCGCATTCGCGCAGCCAAAATGCTGGGAACTACGCTTCACATGATGCAGGGAACCCCCTTTGTCTTTGAGGGTGAAGAATTGGGGATGGCTAATGTCCATTACACGGCGATCAATCAGTATGAAGACCTGGAGTCCATAAATGCCTACCGTGAATTGGTTACCGAGCAAAAATTGGTTGACGGTCCTACAATGTTGAAGTATTTGGCGAATATGTCACGCGATAACGCACGGACGCCAATGCCATGGAATGATGGTCAAAACGCTGGGTTCTCAGACGTTAAGCCTTGGTTCGCATTGAATCCAACATATCCTGAAATTAATGCTGAGACCGAAGTAGGCGATAAGCATTCAGTTTTTTATCACTATCAGAAGTTGATCCAACTCCGGCATGACTCCGATTTGATCAAGTTTGGAACTTTCGATGAGATTGATCCTGAGGATGCTCAAGTATTTGCCTATCGTCGACACTATCAGGGGAAGACGCTGTTAGTCATGAGCAATTTTACTGCCGACACTGTCAACCGTAATTATGATCAGGAAAAAGCTGATAAGTTAGTGATCAGTGATTATGATGACGATAAGGGGACGTTCTTACGCCCATATGAGAGCAAGGTTTATTTGTTTAATGATTAAGCTTCAAAAAACCTGATTATCAGCAGGGCGCTGGTAATCAGGTTTTTTAGAAACTAATTTTCATCCTTTACGGTAATTTCGGCCGATTTAGGATTGCGTTGTAAGAGAAGGGCAGCAGCAACGCCACCGATAACCACGATAATGGCGGAACCAATGGCTACTGCGGTCATACCATTATCGTATGCCTTCATGACGATCCGCTGAAAGTCTTGTGCGAAAGGCGCGTGGCTGATTCTGGTTGAAAAGGCAATGCCATGGCCAGAAAATGGTCCAGCGTCGAACAGTGCTTTTTTAAGGCCACTCAACGCTTGAGCGGGCATCTGAATCGAGGAAAGGTGACCATTCAAATAATTTTCGTACTGGTTATCCTGAATCAGTCCCAAACCAACCACACCGACAGTTGTGCCTAATTGCCGAAACACATTTAATAGTCCAGAAGCCATGCCCATTTCGTTTGCCTGAATACCTTCCATGCCGGCTGTATTCAGTAATGGATTAACCATTCCGTTGGTGATCCCCATGAGGACCATGCCGGGCCAGAGATCAACAAAGCTGACGGATGGACTAATTGCACGCGCCATTAACCAGAAACCGACGCCACCAATCAAGAGGCTGATGCTGATCATCCATTTTTTAGAATAGCGGGCGCTGAGGATACCGACGATTGGTCCTAGAATCAGTGACCAAACGCTAATGGTTAATTGACGAATCCCGGTTTGGGTTGCTGAATAACCAATGTAGTTCTGCATCAGCGCGGTTAAGAAGGTGTTGTAAGCGTAGATGCCAGATCCTAACGCGAAAGCAACAACCACAACGCCAATAAAATGGGGCTTTTTAAACATTTTCAGGTTAACCATTGGGTCTTTGATTTTGGCTTCAACCACAATGAAAATGATCATGATGATGAGGCCACCGATTAGCCAGCTGCTTACGCGACCGTCTGTCCAGTTCCAGTGTGTATGACCTTCCTTAACAATCAAGCCGTAAATAATGGCAAATAAGCCGAGTGCTGATAGTAGCATACCGAGCAAATCCACTTTTTGGTTTTTTCCGTAACTTGGTGTTTCTTTCACGTAGACGACGGTCAAAATGACCGCGATAATACCAAAGGGGACGTTGACGTAAAAGATTGCTGGCCAGCTGAAACGTTCAACCAAGTAACCGCCGATTAACGGGCCCGAAGCTGAGGAGACACCAATGATTGATCCCAGAATTCCAAGGGCCAAACCGCGATCCTTGCCTGCGAAGTTGGAAGCGACCAAGGCCATTGATAATGACATCATTCCAGCACCGCCAATGGCCTGCACGCCACGGCCAATATCTAAAATCAATAGGCCGGATGCCATTCCATTGACTGCTGAAGCTAACACAAATAAAATCAAGGAACCTAAGAAAATTTTCTTTCTACCATACATGTCACCCAGTTTTGACATGATCATCAAAGTGACTGCATAGACCAAGGTGTAGGCGTTTAAAACCCACTGTAAATCGGTGAAAGTCGTACTGAAATCTCGCACCATGGTTGGTAATGCGACGTTGACGACAGTCACATCAAGTAACCCCATAAAGACGCCGAGGCCCATAGCTGCCAAGGCAATCCATTGTTTAATACTCGTTTTTTGCTTCATTGTGTTGCTCCTTATTCTGAATTTCATCTAAGTATTGTCCCACCCAAGCTTGCTTGGCTTCGCAGATAGTCATACTGAGCTCGATGGATTGAATACCAGCGTGAATGGCTTCCTTATTTGAAGTGTCTTGTGTTAATAGTTGTAAGAGGTGTTGATGAATTTCGTTATAGATGTTGAGATCTTCTCGAACTTTATCGGCGTAGTCTTGTAAGATCTGCTTTTGCTGCGTGGCATCAACTGCAAACAAGCCGCGGAATTTAAACCGGTAAATTGATTCGTTTCGCGCATTGTTATCTGGAACTGGCTGTGCCATTTGCTGGTAAAAATGAGTTTTACCAACCTCAGTAATCTGAGCCAATCGCTTATTGCGAGGATCATTAGGCTCTTCAATAAAGATAATGTCACCGTTAGCTTCCAACTTAGATAGTAATGGGTACATCACACCGTTAGAAATTTTCCGACGGGGTACCAGTGCACTTCCAAGGACGTCCCGAAGTTTATAGCCGGACATGTTACGGGACATGAGCATGCCAAGAACAAGTAATTCGTACATAATTGCCTCCAATAGGTCAAAGCGACTTATCGAGTATAGGTCGTTTCGACTGGTAATGCAAGGCAAACTTTTGTTAATAAATGATTATTCTAAAAATATATATTGTTTTTATAATAGAGAGAATTTTTTGATTAAAATATGGCACGATTCGTGTTACTATATAAGTTAGGTAAAGGTCTAAGTTTTTATGTATATTGTTTCACAAATGGTCTCTAGCGTTCACTAACACGACTTACTTTTACTTGCTCAATGAATCCTGTCGAGACCGTTAGAAAGGGTGAATAAACAGATGAAAAAGTTTGTGGCACTTGTCGGTACTAATACCGTAAAATCTACTAACCGTAAGTTACTTCAATATATGAAAAAGCGGTATGCAGATGACGCCGAGATTGAAGTTGTTGAACTGAAGGGCTTACCAATTTTTAAAAAAACTAAGGAAGTCTTTATTCCACAACAAGCACGAGACATTGCTGAAAAAATCGATGCTGCTGATGGTGTTATTATTGGCACACCAGAATATGATCATTCGATTCCAGCTTTGTTATCCAGCGCACTTGCTTGGTTGTCTTATGGCATCCATCCGCTGATGGATAAGCCCGTGATGATTGTTGGTACCTCTTATGGCACTCTTGGTGCTTCTCGAGCACAAGCTCAGTTGCGTCAAATCCTGGATTCTCCAGAATTAAAGGCCACTGTTTTACCAAGTTCCGAATTTCTGTTGGGGCATTCTTTGCAAGCCTTTGATGAAAATGGTGATTTGAAGTCAGCTACTGAATCACAAAAACTAGATGGTTTGTTTGATGACTTCCTGGAATTTATCGATTTAACCGAACAACTTGATAATTCGAAGAAGCTACACGAGCAACAAGCTGCCAGCTTTACTTGGGACAATGGTACAACGGGAGATGATGAATAATGGTTAAATTAGTTGGAATTGCCGGCTCAATCGGTGAACAATCATATAATCGGATGCTATTGGAATTTATTCGTGATCACTTTAAAAAAACGGTAGACGTTGAGATTTTAGATATCAACGATGTGCCCGTCTTTAACGAAGATGAAGATCACAATGATAACCCAGTCGTTCATGAATTGGCACGCAAGATTGCGGGAGCCAATGGTGTTATTTTAGCAACCCCAGAACATAATCATACGGTTCCGGCCGCAATGAAAAACGTGATCGAATGGTTATCTAACAATGTTCACCCCTTAGACGGTAAAGCAGTTTGGATCGTCGGTGCTTCTTATCATACTCAAGGTTCTTCACGTGCCCAGTTGCATTTAAAGCAAATCTTGGAATCACCAGGTGTGAACGC
Organism: Secundilactobacillus angelensis; assembly: GCF_012641075.1. Lineage (GTDB taxonomy): Bacteria > Bacillota > Bacilli > Lactobacillales > Lactobacillaceae > Secundilactobacillus > Secundilactobacillus angelensis. The sequence continues at coordinate 5,461 of NZ_JAAXLJ010000012.1, forward strand.
CTACGTTATGCCTGGCAACGAGTTTTTGCTGAGTAACGCCAAAGAAGCTTTTGCTGCTGATGGAAGTCTTAAAGACGCCAGAACAGTTGGCTTCCTTGAAATAGTTATGAAGAAGTTCTTAACGTTTATGAAGGTGATTGAAATGTTGGATGCACCAGATCCAAAGAGTGCTCACGAAGAAGATATGGATTCAAAGCATCCGGTAAATACTACCGTTCCAGATGTTGATATGACAGATCCCGAGTGGGTTGAAAAGGCTGCTGAAAAGATGCACGCAGCTAGTGGTGGCGATTACGTTAAACTGGATCGTGGTCTGTTAACCGTCGATCAGTTGAACTACTTCTTGAACTCGATGGCGGGTGAGTTAACGTTTGCTGACGATAATAACCAGTTTATTTACTACAACAAGACCGCTGATGCTGCCCACATGCTTGCGCCACGAACTCCTGATCAAGTTGGTGATCCACTAAGTGCTGTGCATCCTGATCGTGTTATCGAGCACGTTAAGCAAGTGCTGTATGCACTGCGGACAGGCGAGAGTGACGTGGTTTCCATGCCAGCTCAAACCGGCCCCAACCAACATGTGATGCATTACTACCGGGCAATGCGTGATGAAAACCGTCGTTACCGTGGTGTGAATGAATTGGTGATTGATATTATGCCAATCCTGAAGTACTATCTGGCAGCAACTGGTCAAAAATTAGTCAAGGATCCTGATGCCGTACCAATGTCTCCAATCACTGGCCTTGACGCGGTTACCGGTGCTTCTGCTCATTCTGACCCAACCAAGACGGATGCAACTAGTGGTGCTTCAGGATCTAAATCAGTTGAGAAACCAGCTGAAAAGCCAGCTACGGATGCTACTAGTGGTGCTTCTGAGTCAGGTAATGAAGCAACGGTGGCGCCTGCAGCAGCAGAACCGATTGACACAGATGCTTTAACCGGTGCTTCTGAAGAACCTGCAACGGGTTATTCCGCAACAGAGGATGACGCTCCTGCAAAACAACCAGCGCCAACACCAGAACCAGAATCAACAGATACTGATGCAACAACTGGAGCTTCAGAAAGCTAATCGTCATTTTCTAAATTGAAATCAATAAGTGCCGGCGTGACAGTCATTTTGACTGTTACGCCGGCTCTTTTAAGCCCTTCAGTATTTGCAAATATAGCCTGAAAGCGGTATATTGATTGTACACAATTGATTTGAAAAGGAGGCTTTTAAATGAGCAGTATTTATGATTTTCAAGAGACAGAGATGAACGGTAAGCCAATCAATTTGGCCGATTATAGCGGTAAAGTTTTGATGATCGTTAATACCGCTAGCAAGTGCGGATTAGCGCCTCAACTAGAGGGAATCGAAAAGCTCTACAAACAATACCATGAACAGGGCTTTGAAGTGCTAGGTTTGCCTTCCAATCAATTTCATCAGGAACTGGATTCTAATGAAGAGACCGAAGCATATTGTCAAATGCACTACGGCGTGACGTTCCCAATGACTAAGCAAGTTCGTGTCAATGGCGATGATGAAGACCCCTTATTTACGTACTTGAAAGATACGGCTGGCCATGGTCGAATCAAGTGGAACTTTACTAAGTTTCTAATTGGCCGCGACGGACAACTGATTGACCGTTACGCGCCAGTCACTAAACCAGAAAAAATTGAACCCGATATTGTTGAAGCATTAGCAAAATAAGTTACCGACATTGAATAAGACCTGGAAGCTAGCAACTATGACTAGTTTCCAGGCCTTTTGATTACTGCATATCAACGTGTTCCACCAAAACGTGGCGTTTCAAAAAGTCCACGGTTTCATTAAAGACATCATCTAGGTAACCTTTAGCATGGCGGGTACCGGGAACCATGTTTAGCTCGAAGGGAACACCGGCCTCGGTTAGTGCATTTGCCATCGTCAAAATCCCACTCGTTGGCACGAATTCGTTTAAAGAGTTTGCCAGATACATTGGTCCAGTCTGACTATTTACCCGATGTACTGGAGTGGCTGCCGTGAGTTCGTCGGTTCGTTGATCAAAATAGTTCATGACAAACCATTTGTAGAAGGCGTCGTTTGCACCATTTTGATTAATCGTCGCACTAGCTTGCTGATTGAAGCCACTTGTATCACCTTCAGCAGCGACCACGTCTTGATGTTCAGCTAGCCAATCATCAATATCTAAAATACCGGAGAGAGATACGGCCGGAATACCATATTTAATTGCCATTTCCACCGACATGTTACCGCCAGCGGATGAACCAACGACACCAATTGGCATTTGGTTGTACTCGCTTCTGGAAATCCATTCCATCAGTGAATCCATATCAGACAAGGGCTCTGGATAGTAAACATCAGGCGTCATCCGGTAGTTTGGTACGAGTACCATGTAACCCAGGTCGGCAAGACGAGTTGCCCAATCCTCATCTTTGGCTTTATCACCACGGAACCAGCCACCACCATGAATATCAATAATGAGGCCTAAAAACGGCTGTGTACCATCATGGTAAGCATCCAAAGTTAAGTGCCGATTTTTATCATACGTAATGTCATGTTTAACTTGCATCTTTACCCACCTCCAAAGTTTAATTTCACGGCGAGTATGGCAAAAATATCAGACAAAATCAAGCAATTGGCTTTAATCGCATATCAAGGTTGGAGATGGTAAATAACGATGGCAGCTGCGTAACCTAATAGGATGACATGACTGGTAATGGTGAAACGTGTGGCCATCGACATCAGGTGATGGTAATGGGCATTGAGTTCTGTGAGTGTTGCTGAAGTCTTGATCAGTTCTGAATGTTGTTGAAAAAGCGTGTCATATTTTGAACTCAGTGACTCATATTTCAGATCACGTAGCCAAAAAATCCAAGAGATACAAAAGGCACCGAATAATAAACTAAAGAAAAGTTGTTCTGCAGGAGCTGCGATGACTTCTTTGAGTGTAACGGACGTATAATTGATCGATGCGAGTGGCTGAACGCTTGCTGCACCGATTGTGGCTGCTAAGAAAAGAATGAGGCAGACTAATTGGGAACCAGTTGCTCTGACGTGATATTTAGCTTGCTTATCTAACGAAATGAGTTCCTGAGAAACGTCCGATTGCACCTGCGTATAGTAACGCACATTGGAAAGCATGGCAGACAACCCCTCTCTTTAGTTCCATATTTTTTATGTCATTATAACCAAAACGTCTAAATTTTTGAAACAAAAAGGCTTGCCGATACTCGATTGACAAGCGCTACAATTAATTCTGATAATTTGTTCTGATTGTTGGTGGTGTGTAGTCAGCCATGAACTGAAAAATTTCGGGAAGGTTATCTGCAAATAATAATTTGCTACGGTGTTCAGGGGTTAGAAATTGTTGTTGGACCATTTGGTTGAAGAATGAAACTAACGGATCGTAATAATGATTGACATTATAAAAAGCACACGGATTCGGATTGTCACCAATTCTTGCCCAAGAATAGGCTTCTACGATTTCTTCCAGAGTTCCTGGACCACCGGGGAGGGCAATACAGCCGTCAGCCATATCAAGCATCTGTTGTTTGCGAAGTGACATGTTATCAACGACGGTTAAATCGGTGATATTAGTCGCCGCGGCACCACGATCAACTAGGTTCTTCGGCATCACACCATGAGCTTTACCACCAGCATCAATGACAGTGTCAGCGAGTATCCCCATTAGACCGACGTTACCACCACCATAAACTAATTCTAAAGAATGTTCAGCCAGGTATTGGCCTAACTCAGTTGCTGATTGACGATAAACGGGTGAATGACCCAGATTAGCGCCACAATAAACAGCTATTTTTTTAAGCATGCACAACTACCTCCTAAAGCCTGTTAATAAGGATTATGTATATAACATTGTATAATACAATCATCGGTTTAATGACGTTCAAAGGCGAGCAACCGACGTTTACGTTCTACGCCGCCAGCATAGCCTGTCAAACTGCCATCAGTACCAATGACGCGATGGCAAGGAATAATGATGCTGATTGGATTGTGGCCGACAGCGCCACCGACTGCTCTTGCCGACCCAGTTTGATGACCGTTTATGACAGTCAAACGGTCGGTAATTTGTTGATAAGTCATTGTTTCACCGTACGGAATTGTGGTGAGTACCTGATAGACTTGCTGACGGAAAGGGGTAGTTTGCGGTGCTAGTCTTAAACTATTAATCGCTGGTTGATGGCCACTGAAATAGTCGTCTAGCCAACGAGCTGTTTTTTGAAGTAGCGGTGAAGTGCCAGAAGCAATTGTTGATAAATCGTATTTTGCCCCTTGATGCGCTTGATCTGAATACCAAACGCCGAGTAAAGCACTTGAGTCTGCCAATAAGATGAGTTGGCCAAGTGGTGATGAGTAAGTAGTTTTAAGCATGTGACCAAGTCCTTTCTGTTTTAGCTTGAAGATTAAGCTAATTCATGTCACTTGGCAAGTCAAAGTGGTTTTAAGATTAATCGAAAATATGTTCGCCTTTACTCTTCCGCAAGTGCCGTTAATTTGCTAAAATATAAATTAACTTAGATGAACGGGGACCTTCGAATATGAAATTACTACATACTGCGGATTGGCACATTGGGCGGCGTTTGCACGGCTTTGATTTAACGGCTGAACAGCAAAACGCTTATGCCCAAATAGAACAGATCGCACAAGAAGAACAGGTTGATGGCATGATTATTGCGGGGGACTTATATGATCGTCGATTGCCAGCGGAAACTTCGGTTGCAATGGTGGATAGCATGTTGCAGCAATTGAATTTAACTGATCAGATTCCGATTTATGCGATCTCTGGTAATCATGACAGTGCCACTAGACTTGCAACGGGCACGCCCTGGTTTAAAGCCACTCACCTGTATCTTCATACTGATTTAAGTCAGGCCTTTCAGCCAGTGGAATTAAGCGATACGCAACTTTTCTTATGTCCTTACTTTGAGCCATTTGACGCACAGCAATATTTCAGTGATGATTCGTTGCAACACTTGGATCAAGCTTTTGAACGTGTGGTGGTGGAAATGAAGCAGCATTTTGATCCGACGAAAAAGCACGTTCTAGTCGCACATTTTTTTGCTGCCGGTAGTTCGACCACGGATTCGGAAACTAATCTGACCGTTGGCGGATTGGCAGCTGTTCCGACCGATTTACTGACGGACTTTGACTATGTGGCGCTGGGACATTTGCACGGTAAAGAGGCTTTGCAGTCTCCAACAATTCGTTATAGTGGCTCGCCGGTTAAGTTTTCTTTGTCCGAAGCCAATCAGGAAAAAGGAGTCTGGATCGTTGATACTGCATATGATCCAGTTCGTTTGACGTTTAAGCCGATTACGCCCATCCATGACGTTCAACAGGTGACAAGTAGCTTCGCTGAATTAATGAACCCTGACGACAATGATACGGTTGATCATGAGGACTATGTCGGCATTACTTTAACGGATAAGCAACCAATTCCCAATGTCATGGCTCGGCTGCGTGACGTTTTTCCGAGGATAGTGACTTTAGGGCGCACGGATGGTTTTGAAACCCAAGTTCGCTACCACGGTGAATCTAGCAAACAAATTCGGCAGAAGTCGCCAATGGATCTACTTGATGATTTTTATGAAAAAGTGGCTAAGGAGTCATTGAGTCCACAACAGGAAAAATGGGCAAAAGCGGCTCTTAAGGTAGCGCGAGAAGAAGGGAATCAAGCATGAAACCATTAACACTCAAGATGACCAATTTTGGTCCGTATGAAAAGCAAACCATTGATTTCACCCAGTTAGCCGACGCTTCAATCTTTTTGATTGCTGGTCCCACTGGTAGTGGTAAAACGACTCTTTTTGATGCCATGACCTTCGCGTTGTACGGTGAAAGTGCTAGTGATGATCGTGATCCTGCGGCCTTACGATCGGATTTTGCGCGGGGCGATGAGCCGACCGAAGTGACCTTAAAATTTGAGCATAAAGGCTTGGAGTATGCCGTCACAAGGCAACCCAAACAGGTTTTGTCAAAGAAACGGGGTACTGGTACGCGTGAGTACCCCAGCAGCGGTAAGTTAGTGATTTATAAAAATGGCACGAAGACCAACGAAATCACCCGAATGCAAGAAATTAACCTGACACTCACCGATATTTTGCAGATCAGTCGGAAACAGTTTGTTCAAATTGTTTTGCTACCGCAGGGAGAATTCAGACGCTTTTTGGTTTCGGATAGCAGTGCTAAGGAAGCCATTTTGAGAAAGGTGTTTGGCACGCAATTATTTCAACGCTGGGCAACGGCATTGAAACAACAATTAAACCAGCAGCGTGAAAAAATTAAATCGGCTCAGTCGGTAATTGATAGCGGGTTAAAGCGGGTTCGTTGGACGCAGCCGAATGGCGAACATGATCTGTCTCACCTGAAGGAACAGTATCAAACTGATCTGGATGAATTAAGGTCGTCCAAGCAAAATCTAAAGACAGTACAGCAACAAGTTAACCAGTTGAGTCATCAAATCGAAACTGATCAGCGGATGAATCAAAATATTGAAATCTTAAACCAGAAACTGCAGGAACAAGCAAAACTCGAAGCAGAGCAACCTCAAATTGAACAACAGCAACAACGGCTAGTGACTTTAAATTGGGTGAGCGAACAAACGCCCAATTATGACCGACAGCAGGAACTTGTTAAACAAATCAAACAGTTAGAACAGAGAAAAGTTACTTTAACTCACAACTTACAAATTCAAACCCAAAACACAACCCAACTAATAGATCAGCAGAAACACTTGGCTGAAATGAAGAAATCAATTGATGAGAATCAAACAGAAGTGACGCTTTTGTCGAAACAACGGCCTTTGTTTGAGCAGGTAAGGCAGTTAACCCAGCAACTGGATCGGCAATCAGCAGATGAATCCAAGCTTGATCTCGAACTGTCCCAAAAGCAGTTAAAGGCAGACCAACTGCAGCAAGATCTCAAGCAGTTCAATGAGCTAATCGCTCAACAACCCGAATTGTTAAAACGGCGCGCGCAGCTAACAAATCTACTGAACACACAAACGATGATAGGTAAACAAGTTAGCAATCTATTGCTTCAACAGACCGAACTTTTCAATCAACGAAAAACTGTTGCCCAGACGCATTCAGTAGTGATTGGACTCGACCAAGAAGTTAGTCAAGCAAGCACAGAGTACGCTGAATTAAGAAATCAGTGGTTGGTTGGCCAAATCAGTTCACTAGCCAACCAATTAAAGCCGGGTACGCCATGTCCGGTTTGTGGCAGTGTTGAACATCCAGCACCAGCAATCACTACAGCAACTAAGGTCATCGATAACGAAACGGTTAAACTTGCTGAGCAGTCATTGCAACAGCTCAAGCAAAAACAAACCAAAGCTCAAAGTGATTTGTCACACTTGCAAGAAACTGTCGAGAAACAACAAACTATTATTGAGGACCAGAAACAAGAACTGTTGGACAAAGTTGATTTACCTTCGGATGTTTCTATTGAAGATTTAGAGGATCATGTTAACCAGCAGAAAGCCAAAATGGATCAACAAGTTAGTGCAATTGATGAGCAACTTGCCAAAATTGATCATGCGGTTGACCAGCAGCAACAGGTAAATGGTCAGATTGAAAACCTACAGGAAATTATTCAAGCTCTGAAAGAACAGTCTCAAAAGGGCAAACTCGCTCAACAAACCATTCAAACTAAATTGGAAGAAGCTCAAAAACAGCTACCCACCCAATTTAAGAATCTCACGGAACTCGACGATTACCTTACGGCACAGCAGAATACGATTTCCAAATACCAGCAGCGAGTGGCTGACAATAATAATGCTTTGCAGAAGAGCAACGAGGCTGTTGCGACCATTCAAGCTAATTTAAGTAACACTGAATCTTCGCTAGAGGAGACCCAAACGACATGCGCACAACTTACAACTAATCTGGAACGTGCGGTGACGAATCAACTTGGTGACAACCAAATGGCCCATTTTGTGGAGCTGATCGGGCAACTTGATGAAATAAATTCGCTCAAACAGACCATTCAGAACTACCAACAAGCCATTACAGCTGCAAAAGCAGATGTTTCCGCGTATCAGCAACTCGTTGGTGATAAGCAACTGGTTGATTTAACAGTGATTCAAACTAAATTGAACGAACGCAATGAAGATCTGAAGACTGTCCAAAGCCAAACCGATGACAAGCAGCAACACGTCAGCGTGAACGGAGATATTTTGACGCAAATCAAGGCTGCTACACAACAAGTTGCGGCCCAGTTAGATGAATTGAATGAACTTCAGTTATTAGTGGAAACAGTTGCGGGTGGGGGTGACAACAAGCTGGGATTGGAACGCTATGTCCTCAGAGCTCAATTAGCCGAAATCCTGATGATTGCAAATGAGCATTTGAAGCAATTAAGCTCTGGTCGGTATTCAATGCAGCTTCATTTGGAAGCAGGCGCCTATCAGAAAAATACCGGATTGGAAATTGATGTTTATGATGACAATGTTGGTCAAGTCAGAAGCGTTCACACACTCTCTGGCGGCGAAAGTTTCATTGCCGCATTGAGTTTAGCACTGGCACTAGGGGAATCCATCCAGAATGAATCAGGTGGAATCAGCATCGATGCGCTATTTATTGATGAAGGTTTTGGCTCACTTGACCAGGAATCCTTATCAACTGCTATGAAGGCCTTGGAGAACGTTGAGTCTAGTAACCGGATGATTGGCATCATTAGTCATGTGACATTGTTGCAAGAAACTATCCCCTACCAAATTCAAGTGCAGCCTATGGGTCAGGGTAAATCAATTGCTAAAATTGTGCTGCCATAGGTATGTAGCTGAAATAAGCGTATAATTTTTTATCATCTAACACAGAAATGACAGTATCGTTATTGCGAGTCAAAGAATTTATTAAATAAGGGAGTTTGATCATGATTACAATAAAATCACCACGGGAAATTTCGCAGATGAAAGCTTCCGGTGCGGTTTTGGCCGGTGTATTAAACGGGTTGGAGAACATCATCAAACCAGGAATTTCAACCTGGGAGATTGAAAAATTTGCCAATGCTTATATTGAGGCACACGGTGCGACAGCCGAAGAAAAAGGGTTTGAGGGTTATCAATACGCTACTTGTGTGAACGTCAATGATGAAGTCGCACACGCCACCCCAAGAAAGGGATTGATCCTTAAATCCGGTGACGTTGTGGCCGTTGACTTAGTGGTTAATTTGAATGGCTTTTTAAGTGATGCTTGCCGAACTTTCGCTGTGGGCGACATTTCAACTGAAGCTCAACGCCTTATGGATGTTACTAGAGAGGCATTGTACCGTGGAATTGACCAAGCAATCGTCGGTAATCGGCTTGGTGACGTTGGCGCCGCTATTCAATCATATGTGGAAACTGAAAATCACATGGGCGATGTTCGTGAGTTAATTGGTCATGGCATTCAGCCGACCATGCATGAGCAGCCAGATGTTCCTGCCTATGGTGAACCTGGTAAAGGTCTACGTCTTCGAGAAGGCATGACGATTACTATCGAGCCAATGGTTAATTTGGGCACCCGTGAAATTCGGTCAATGGAAACACCGGATGGAACCTGGGAGTATTACGTTACTGCTGATGGTAAACCTTCTGCTCAGTTCGAACATACGTTAGTCATCACAGCAGATGGACCAAAAATTTTAACCTCCCAAGACCCACAAAGGGATGCCAAATACTTATAGTTAAAGGTCATACTGAAACAAAATTTGTGGCAAAACACATTCTCACCGTTATACTTATCATATAAGTTTGAGGGTGAGGGAAAAATCATGGATCAAGTCTTGTTATTAATTATTATTTTAGCCGTTGTCGTGCTCGCCAATATTCTTTCACGACACGTTTCAGCTATTCCGTTACCATTTTTTCTAATTATTTTGGGGTTATTGCTGGCGCTCTTACCAGCGTACGCAGGATTTCATCTAGATCCATCAACGTTTGCTTTTGCTATTATTGCGCCAATGCTATTTAATGAAGCCCAAAACAGTTCTCGATTTTGGATTGGTCGGTCAATCACCAACATTTTGTCATTAGCTGTTGGGCTGGTGGTGGTTACGGTTCTAATCGTTGGAACCAGCATTCATGCCTTATATGCGATTTTACCGTTGAGCTTAAGCTTTGCGCTGGTTGCAATCGTCGCGCCAACGGATGCATCTGCGGTAAACTCAATCTTTGAGGCTAACCCAATTGCAGAGGAACAAGCTGCAACCTTACAACATGAATCGTTATTTAATGATGCAGCCGGTATCGTTATCTTTGACATGGCGCTAGCGGCGTTCATGTCTGGGCAGTTCTCAATCGAAGCTGCGGTGGGGATGTTTGCCTGGGAGTTTTTAGGCGGACTGTTATTTGGTGCCATTATTGGCGTAATGGTTGTAAGTACCCGTTTATTTTTAATTCGGCATAATGATGCCACGCCACTGATTATGGTGTTGATTCAATTGCTGACACCTTTTTTGGTTTACTTATTGGCTGAAAAACTGGAACTGTCTGGAATTTTAGCTGTCGTGGCTGCGGGTATGGTTCAGGGTTCTGAGCGCGATAAGCTGGGCTTAATCTCTTCACGAATGCAATTAGTGACCAGCAATGTGTGGGAAATTCTTAGCGGTGTTCTATCTGGAACGGTTTTTGTCCTACTGGGGCTTTCACTACCAGATGTTATTCGAGCGCTAAATGCTCATGCTAATACTCAGGTTACGATTCCTAAATTACTTTTGTTAGGCCTATTCCTGTATGCACTGAAGGGTGTTTTGAGGTTACTGTGGACGCGTTTCCTGCTTAAGCGGCGGACGAAAACCGATCACATATGGCGTGATAGTTTAGTGATGGCACTCAGTGGTGCCAATGGAACCATCACGCTATCATTGGCATTTTCAATCCCAACGATTGTGAACGGTCATGCCTTTTTACTAAGGGGGCCGCTGATTTTTCTTGCTGCGGTGGTCATTTTGACTAGTTTACTCCTGCCAACTATTTTCGTCCCGCTGCTATTGCCAAATCAGGAAACCACGGAGCCTCGATTCAAGTGGGTACGACGGATGATTCAAGCTGGTATCAGTGAATTGACAAGTGAGAAGGAGTATCCGGCTGAGGCACAAATCGTGATTGATTCACTTCAGCAGCAGTTAATTTTAGATTCAACTCCAAATTTACGAGTGGAAAGACAGATCATGCGTCAAACACACCAAGTCGAAAGCCAAAAAATCCGGGAAATGTACGACGCCGGTCAGATCACAAAAGATGAAATGACGTACTACAATAAATTCTTGGAGCTGAATCATTTTTCTTCCGATGAGAAAGTTTGGAAGAACGTTTGGCTACGGGTCCGGTTTAGTTTACACATTGGTACACTCTATAAGGATCTCCACCGGGCGCAAGAGGCATTTCTAACTGCACCAGTTGCCCTAGAAGAGGTTTACTGGCGCGAACAGTTCGAAAAGCATGGCGAAGATATCTTACCGATCGAAGAGGCTGGATTTAATGCAGTGATGGACTATTTGAAACAAAATAGCGGTGCAAACGGGGTTGAAACAAATCTCGTTCGTCGCTTTTATCGGACTCGCCATCGTCGAATTCGCGGCGGAGACGTCAACCCTGACATGGTTTATCAGCTGTTCATGCGAGCATTTCATGCTGAGTATGAGCTCATACAGCGCACCATCGCGAAGGGGGATATTTCAGCCGATTTAGCAGAGAAATTACAACAACGAATTTCCTTTGATGAGATTACTTATATTCAAAATAGCGAATCATATCGATAAATATTACTTGATATTTTAGTGTGAAATTAGTAACATAATAGGTGTAAGTCAGCAGTAGGCATATCATCTGGGGGATCGGTTAACACGTGTCTAATATTTTTCTGTCGGGGCGATGTACGCGCATCTGCAGATGATACTGGCACTCAATGTATTTAATTGTTGGTCTCTCAGATACTGCTGATAGGAGATGTTTTTATGATTGCATATACGTTGAAGATTCGAAACAAGGTGACAACCAGGGATATCGTGGTCACATATCGGGCGACCATTGATGGTGAGCAGAAGGATTTAACGACTGGTTCGATGAAGTTCAACTTAGAAACGGCCAACGTTAATTACCTAACTAACAGTCAGTTTGTGTTAGGCATTGTGGAAACCGTCATTTTACGGTTGAATGAGGAATGTAAATTAGACCGTATCGAAGTCGATCAATCTGCTAACCGACTTCAATTACAAGTGCCAAAATTAACCGAATTCAGATCGTACATTCAGTCTCACCAGCTGCTTAGTCATGTGGCGCAATCATGCGTGGCTAACGGTCATCAAGCAATCAACGTTTCAATCTCTACTCCATTTAAACTCGGATAATCAAGTCAAGCTCACTTTGGTGGGCTTTTTTTATTGGTATTTTCCGTTACCAATTGGAACAACTAAAGACTGTCGTTATTCTTGAATCGTGAATGAAGGCAAGGATGAATAAATCAATTTACAATATTTGTTTGTGAAATAATGAGAGCAATTTGAAACGTTATTTTACAAACAATTGGGCATAAGTGCGTGTTATCAGCTGATAAATAAAATTTAAGTTATCGCTAGATTAGTGAAAAAGTCTACTTATTTACGATATTTTGTTTTCTTAATGGGTAGTTTCGAGTTATAATTTTCTTTAATAAGGCACTTTATACAATTTCTAATTTATTTTAAGCCTACTTAATTTGGGGAGGGAAAACTTAATAGCACAGTACTAGTTTTTGCAATTAACATATTATTTTCATTATGGAGGAATTATCATGAAGACAAAGTGGTTTAAGGGATTAATCAGGGGCGTATTCTTAGTTATTTTTACACTGTTGAGTGTAAGCGCTTTTGGTGGAAGTAGTGTTCAAGCATCCACGTATAAAGATGGCTCATATTCAGTTCCAGTGAAAGCTTTGAAGACTGGTACAACGGATCCATCAGTTTCTCAGCAATTCTTTGCGCCAGATGCTACTGCGGTGGTAAAGGATGATACTGCTACTGTCACCATGAAGTTACAAGGTGCAGGAGCCAGTTTCTTAACCGATGCTACTGTTAATGGGCAATCAGCATTGAACTCCGATAAAACAGCTTTGACCTTTACCGTTCCAGTTGGTAAAGATTCAACTACGGCATCGTTTGATATTGCCGTTGGTGCAGGGATGCATGAAGCATGTGACTTTGCCTTTGACTGGTCGAGTGTGGCCAAAGCAGATGATGCTTCGTCTGTAGATACCTCGTCGTCTTCAATAGATAGTGGTTCCTCCAGCGATACATCAAAGGGTTCTACAAATACTTCGACCAGCACATCAACAAGTACTACCTCATCCAATTCTTCAAGTAGTGTTTCCCAAGGCAATGGCAGCTTTGTTTACGGTCCTAGTGTAAATGTAAATGGCTCAAATAACACAATTACAATCAATAACGGCCTAGGGAGTACTACTGGAACCGTTGATCCTAACACCAACAAGTTGAATTACTCTGTTCTACAGGCAGATGGGAAATCCATTTCTGAAGCCAACCAGTACTATACCCACGTTGCTGACGTTGCCAAGCAATCTGATGGCACGTACAAGATTACAATGCACGTTCAGTACGGTAAAAACTCTGGCATGACGGCAAAGGGCTTCGTTCCTCTGACAGTTAATGGTCAGAAGGTTGCGGATGTTACTTATGGTTCAGATGCCAACAATTACACTTGCAGCTTCACTTTTACGACACCAACCTTGGATGCCTTAACTAAGGCACCTGTAAAAGGTACCATCCACGTAACGGTAGGTTTAGTTAACATCAGCTCTGATTTTGATGTTTATTACAAATTCAGTGCTGCTTCAACGGGAACTGCCGGAAGTTCTACAAGCACCACAAGCACTAATAATTCAAATGGTGGCATGACTGGTACTGCCGCTGGTGAAACTACTGGGACTGGCACCACGCCAACCACTAAAGCTGATGCTTCTGCTCAACAGTCATCTGCGAAGTTACCACAAACCAATGAAATGCAAAATATTACAGCTGCAGTTGCCGGACTAATCAGCTTGATTTTAGTTATTGCAACAGTCATCGTAAGAAGAAAACAAGCTTAATTGATGTTAGTTAGAGGCCACTCACTTGTCATACACTGAGGTGGCCTCTCTGACTTTATTAGTGGGATAGTGTTTTAAATCATAGGAAGTAGGGGGAAATTATGAAACAAATTAAATGGCTATTCGGTATATTGGCGCTAGCTACTCTAGGATTGGGGTTAACCGCGGGTAGCACTACAGCTCAAGCAAAATCAATTAATTATCAAGCATTAAAGTATCACACGAATCAAACTTCCATGGCTAGTGGTTACTTTGTTAAGCCAGCTAGTGTAAAGGTGTCGCACCACAAGTACGTCGTCACCATGCATATTCGCACCGCTAAGAAATTATCATCCTTTCCAGTCAAGGTGTTATCAGTAAATGGTGGGGCAGCCAAAAACGTGCGTCGCGTAAAGGACCATGCTGGCAACTCCAACCTTTATTATTCATTTACAACGACTAATTTAAAGAAAAAGATCAATGCTAAATTGGCAATTAATGTTCCAAAAGTGTATAAAGCTACTCATTTGATCTCATTCAAATTCAGTACTAACGGGTTACCAAGTTTAAAAGGTAATGCGGCTGCCACTGCCGCTACAGCAAAAGTGACTGGTGCCACTGCCACCAATTCTAAGAAGCAGTCAGCTGATAACTCGAAAGCGGGTAATCAGTCAACAAAGAACGGTGTTGATCAGCTGAACCATCACAAAAAGGATGGTAAAAAGAGCAATACGAGTTCACAACCAGCTGCTAAAGGTTCATCGGCATCGTCCGCTTCCAGCCGAGCCGCTAGCGAAAGGGCTGCAAGTGAACCGTCCAGCACTAAAACTGCAGCTGCCGATAAAAAAGATCATAGTCATTCGTCATCGCGCCTACCAGTACTGATTGGTGGCGTGGTAGTGATTATTGCCGTGGTTCTTGGTGGTAGCCTGGTTGTCATGAAGAAAAAGGGATAGGGGGCGCCATCATTGAAATCGCCAAGACGAACAGCTTTGATCGTCATTATTGTGTTATTGGTTGTTGGTATCGTTGGCGGCGTATTTGCTAACCATCAGTTGGCGAAAAAACGGCATCAACAACGGCTTGTTGCCACCACGTATGCGGTGGTACAAATTGCTGACAAGTTAAAATTACCTCTGGTTGGTGTGCCAACTACCGCTAATAAGATGCCCGCAAGATATAAAAACGTCACTAAAGTCGGCAATCCCATGAACCCCAGTGCCGAGAAGATTGCTTCACTCAAGCCAACAGCGGTCTACAGTGTGACCACTTTAAAAGATCAGTTTGGCAAATCATTTAAACAGCAGCATATCAAACCTTACTTTTTAAACCTTCAGTCAGTCAGCGACTTGCAACAGACTGTCAATGAGATGGGCAAGCAGTACGACCGCAAAGCTGAGGCTAAGCTCGCTAATCAAGAAATTAATCAGGCCATTACTAAAGCCCAAAAAAGAGCTGGCAGCCACCAAAAGCCACGGGTACTTGTTCTCATGGGGTTGCCCGGAGCTGGTTATATGATTGCAACAAATCATTCATACGTCGGCGATTTGGTCAGAATAGCTGGTGGCAAGAACGTTTTTACCTCAAAAGATCAGGAGTACATTCAACCTAGCGACGAGGCTATTCAAAAGACGCATCCTCAGGTGATTTTGAGACTTGAGCATGCAATGCCAACGATGGTCACACAGCAATTTAATAGTGAATTTAAGTCCCAATCATTCTGGCGGCAAACACCAGCAGTTCGGTCAAAACGGGTTTACGATTTACAGGAACCAGATTTTGATGCCACGGCTAATATGCACGCGGCTAAGGCGCTTGGTGAAGTATCAAAATGGTTGTATCCAGGGAGTAAATAACATGATGAAGGAACGCATGGCCTACCTCATTATCTGTATGGCATTGATCTTAACGGCGATGCTTGCCTTGATGTTAGGCACTCAATTTTATTCGTTATCACAGTTATGGCAAGCATTGACTGGAAGCCAATCGGCAATCCTTTCGACTGTGTTAAATTTTCGTTTACCGCGAATCATTGCTGCAATGATAGCTGGTGGTATGCTGGCATCGGCCGGAGCCGTCAGCCAATCAGTTTTTCGCAACCGGTTAGCCGATCCGACTATTTTAGGGGTGACCAGTGCTGGTGAACTTTTCATGTTGGTCGGGAGTTTGATTTTGCCAGCTTTTGCGTTACAAAAACAGTTGCTGGCGCTGATTGGTGGCTTGGTTGCATTTGCCTTATTAGCCAATCGTAAAACGTTGCGCCAACCTTATCAGCTGATTATCGTTGGGGTAGCGTTAAATCTCACCTTTATGGCACTGACACAGTTATTTACGAAAGGAATCAACGTCAGTAGCGCGCTAGGTTTTAACGGCATTACTTGGTCATCGGTCTACAGTTTGTTAATCACCGGCTTTATTGGATTGGTGGCGGTGCTATTGATGGCGCCTTGGGCCAATGACTTGAAGTTGCCTGATGAACAGCTATCCTCAGTTGGCCTTCCCGTAAGTGCTATGCGGTTGGGTTTGCTGGCGCTGGTTGTTTATTTATCGGCGGATGTGACTGCCGCAGTGGGCACGATTCCATTCATCGGGATCATTATTCCTAACATTGCGAGATATTTTGTTGGGCATGATTATCAAACTATATTGCCATTTTCCATGTTAAGTGGCGCCTGGCTGCTATTGTTAGTCGATACCATTGGCCGGATTGCCGTGTTACCCAGTGAAATTTCAGCGGCTACGATTATGGCTGTTATTGGCGGTCCGTTCCTTATTATTTTGATCCAAAGAGGGGGATTCCATGGAATTAAAGCACGTTAATTATGGTTACCCGGGATCAGAAAATTTAATTACCGACTTCACCGCCACCGTACCAACAGGCAAAATACTCTCAATTATTGGTCAAAATGGCGCTGGCAAATCGACTTTATTAAAATTACTCATGGGCGCTATTTCACCTTCATCAGGTAGTGTTGAGATGGATGGACACGCTATTTCGACGTTATCTAGTCGTCAGCGTGCGGCTAAAATTGCACTGGTGACTCAGCAGCACCAGGTTTACGATGAAATGACTGTAAAAGAAGTTGTTAAAACTGGACGGCTCCCCTTTCACTCATTACTAACAACGATATCAGATGAAGAGGTACGTCCGTTCTTAGAAACCGTCAATCTAGCGGATGCTAAGGACCGGTTGCTCACGTCTTTATCGGGTGGCCAGCAACAACGAGTTTGGCTTGCCACAGCATTAGCGCAAGAGCCACAATACTTATTTCTTGACGAACCTACCACTTATTTGGATATTCGCTATCAGCATGACTTGATGACGTTGATTCAACAACTGAATACTGAAAGACATATAACCATCGTGATGGTTTTGCATGATATAAATCAGGCATTGAAAATCAGTGATGAGGTTTGGCTGATTAAAGCTGGTCAGTTGATTCAAGCAGGGTTAGCGGAAACCGTTTTGAATGAACAACTGCTGAGCAATGCTTTTGAATTGCCCATCAAAATCGTGAATATTGAAAAGTATGGTCCATATGTGATTCAATTGACTTCCTAAAAAGCGGTGCAAACCGCTTTTTTAATGACATCCACGGAACACTTCCTGGCAAATGAGTGAGATAGTCTCTAAGTAAAGTTAGTTGACTTCAACGGGTAAAGCGGACATACTACGCGCATTAATTGGGGGTGATGAAATGATTGCAATATTGATTGGATTGGTAATTGGAATTGGCTTACCAATGCAAACCAGTATTAATTCACGCTTAAGGTCAGCACTTGGATCACCATTTTTGGCCTCGTTAGTTTCGTTTGGAATTGGCACTATTTTTTTGGCTGTGATGACCTTAATCGATCACCGCTCATTGCTGGTCAGTGGTTCATTCATCGGCCAGCAGCCATTTTGGTTGTGGCTGGGCGGACTATTAGGTGTCATCTACTTGACCGGCAATATCATTCTATTTCCTAAGTTAGGTAGCGTTCAAACTGTTATCTTTCCTGTATTAGGGCAGATTTTGGCAGGACTATTGATTGATGATTTCGGTCTATTTTATTCCCCAATCAGCCAGTTAACGGTTGTCCGCGGCCTGGGTGCGCTCTTAGTACTTGCTGGGGTGACAGTTACCGTGGCTGGTAATAGTTGGGTAGAACGCATTACCGGTCAAGCGGGGTTAGAAACGGTAGAAGATGAAGAGCCCAAGGCAAGTCACCTGATGCTCTGGCGCTTGTTTGGTGTTTTGGCAGGGATGCTGAGTGCGACACAGACTGCTGTGAACGGGCATCTTGGTGAAGTGCTAGGATCAAAGATTCAGGCCGCTTACGTGTCATTTTTGGTGGGTACTTTGTCTTTGATCGTTATTGTTTTGGTATTACGCCCGTCGCTGAGTTTTCAACATGGTAACGGCAAGACGCCGTGGTGGATGTGGATCGGTGGTTTGCTAGGCGCACTATTTGTTTTAGGTAACGTGTACCTGGTACCAATTATCGGAACCGGTTTTGCAGTTATCATTGTGCTGATTGGCCTTATGATTGGTAGTTTACTCATTGACCAGTTCGGCTGGCTGTCTTCGGAGAAAAATCCAGTCACATTACTACAACTAGGCGGATTATTGATCATGGTTGTTGGGGTTATGATTATTCGATTACTATAGAAAAACTACCTGGAAAAATCATTTTCCAGGTCGTTTTTGATTTTATTGTTCTGAGTGATATCGATTACGTACCACGCTGTGCCGATACCCATACGTGAAGTAGAAGAACAGCCCAATAGCTAGCCAAATGAAGAAGGCAATCCAAGTGAAGGCCTTTAGTTCCAGCATTAAAGTCACACACAGGATGAATGACACAATGGGTAGAATGGGATAGAAAGGTACCCGGAAGGCTGAATCTAATTCGTTAAATTCAGGGTTCCGACGTAGAAAGACGATCCCAATGGAAACCATTGCAAAAGCAAAGAGCGTTCCGATATTAACCAATTGCGTAATCTTATCGATGGGAATCACGCATGCAAAGAAACTGCCAAGAATTCCGAATAACCATGTATTAGTCACCGGGACGTGGGTTTTAGGACTCAGCCGGCTAAAGGCTCGTGGTAACAAGCCATCCCGACTAATTGCGAATACTAGACGAGTGCCACCGTATAAGAACACCATGAGTACGGTGGTCATTCCAATCACTGCCCCAAGGGACACGATACCAGATACCCAATTTTGATGGATAAAGTGGAGGGCGTACGCCACGGGATCAGCAACTTCCAGGTGAGTGTATTTAACCATACCCACCAACACGAGTGAAAGGGCGATGTAAAGAATTGTTGCGATGAGTAGTGAGCCAATAATGCCCAGTGGCACGTTTTTCTGTGGATTTTTCACTTCTTCGGCTGCAGTGGACACGGCATCAAACCCAATATAGGCGTAAAACGCAACGGCTGCCCCGGAAACAATTCCTTTCATACCGAATGGCAAGAAGGGATGGTAATTTTCTGGTCGAATATAGAAAACACCCACCACGATGAACAGGATGATCACGATAATCTTCAAGATGACCATGATGGCATTAATCTGAGCGGATTCACGAACACCGCCAATCAGTAGGAATGAAAGTAGCATAATGATGATGAAGGCGGGTAAATCGAAAATGGCATGCGGCATCCCTGCTGTTCCATAAGCTGCTCGGAGTGCCTCTGGCAAGTACCAGTTGAAACCAGCTAAGATATTTTGAAAATAGGATGACCAACTTGCTGCAACCGCTGAAACGGAGAATAAGTATTCGGAAACAAGCGCCCAGCCTAAGATCCAGGCAATGAATTCTCCAAAAACAGCATATATGTATGTATACGCGCTACCAGCTAGTGGAATGGTCGATGAAAATTCGGAGTAGCATAACGCCGCTAGTGAACAAACAATGGCCGCTACAACGAACGATAGGAAGGCACCGGGACCGGCGTACTTGGCCGCAATAATCCCAGGCGTAATGAAAATCCCGGCACCAACGATTGCACCAACTCCCATGGTGATTAAACTAAAAGCAGTTAGCGACTTCTCCAAACCGGTTTTCTTATAAAGATCGGTTTTGATGTCCTTGCGTAAAAAAAGCGTGGAAGTCTTATTCTTCTGACTCATCTCTAAACTCCTTTCATCAAATGAATAAAATATTAAAAGATGAATATAATATCCTATTATACATCAAATTCTAATAAAAAGAGAATTTAAATGAGAAATGATTAATAAAGCTGATGGGGTTCACGTTGAAAACATGGATTTACCTTGTACTTTACAACCAGATGTTATAGAATGCTACAAGTGAGGTTACCACGGTGACCAATTCGATAATAAAAGAAGAGTAGTCAGGGAACTGGTTAAAAGCGAGTTCGGGGTGATGGAAGCCGAATAGCTAGTCTGACGAAGCGCGCTTTTTAGAATGACAATTTCATATGTTGAGTGGATAGTAATATCAACAAGAGTGGTACCGCGGGTAGTCTCGTCTCTTACAATTTTTAATTGTGGGAGAGAGGCTTTTTTTATGCCCTGACATCACATAGTCGAACAATCATAGTCAGAATCTAAATATGCGAGGAGTTAATTTTATGGATTACAAACAATTTGTTGCCGATACGTTGGCACCAGCTTTAACCGATGTGCTTTCAGTAGAAGATATTTATCAAAAGATTGAACGTCCTAAGGATACCAGTAAGGGTGATTATGCTTTCCCTGCTTTTACCTTAGCTAAGACCTTTAAAAAGGCACCTCAGCAAATCGCAGCTGATTTAGTTGAGCAAATTGATACAAGCAAATTTGAAAAGGTTGAAGTTGCTGGGCCTTATTTGAATTTCTTCCTTGATAAAGCAGCTTTCAGCGCACAAATTTTGGGTGAAGTATTAACGCAAGGCGCTGATTACGGTCAGAACCAAGCCGGAAATAATGGTAACGTGCCAATTGATATGTCATCGCCTAACATCGCAAAGCCAATCTCAATGGGTCATTTACGTTCAACCGTAATTGGTAATTCAATCGCTGAAATTTTGAAGAAGAACGGTTATAACCCAATCAAAGACAATCACTTGGGTGACTGGGGAACTCAATTTGGTAAGTTGATTACCGCTTATCTGAAGTGGGGTAACGAAGAAGACGTTAAGAAAGATCCAATTACAAACTTAGTTAAATACTACGTTAAGTTCCATAAAGAAGAC
Organism: Secundilactobacillus angelensis; assembly: GCF_012641075.1. Taxonomy (GTDB): domain Bacteria; phylum Bacillota; class Bacilli; order Lactobacillales; family Lactobacillaceae; genus Secundilactobacillus; species Secundilactobacillus angelensis. Next base: position 26,699 of record NZ_JAAXLJ010000012.1, read on the forward strand.
GTGGAACATCCCGAACTAGATGACGAAGCCCGTGAGTGGTTCAAGAAACTTGAAGATGGTGACGAGCAAGCGCATCAATTATGGGCATGGTTCCGCGATGAGTCATTGAAAGCTTTCAACGCCATCTATGATAAGTTAGGCGTCAAATTTGATACCTACAATGGTGAAGCCTTCTATAATGATAAAATGCAGGCTGTCATTGATGAACTGAAGGATAAGGGCTTATTGCAAGAGTCTCAAGGCGCCCAAGTGGTAGATTTGAGCAAGTATGACTTAAATCCAGCATTGATCTTAAAGAGTGATGGGGCTTCGTTATACATTACTCGTGATATTGCTACGGCCATTTATCGTGAAAATACTTACCATCCCGCAATGAACCTTTATGTAGTGGGTTCTGAACAGATGTACTACTTCAAACAACTGAAGGCAGTATTAACTGAAATGGGCTTACCATCCGCCAAAAATCTCCATCACATTCCGTTTGGACTGATTACGGTTGATGGTAAGAAATTATCAACTCGTTCAGGACGAATTATCTTATTGGATGCTGTGTTGGATGATGCGATTGCCATGGCGCAGAAACAAATTGCTGAAAAGAATCCTGATTTACCTAACAAAGACCAAGTTGCTAAGCAGGTTGGTGTTGGAGCGATTATTTTTGGTGATTTAAAGAATGAACGGATGAACAGTATTGATTTCAACCTTGAAGAACAATTGAAGTTTGAAGGTGAAACTGGTCCATACGTTCAGTACGCCCACGCACGTGCCGAAAGTATTTTACGGAAGGCCAGCGACGTCACTGTTCCAACCGACGGCGCCAAGATTTCTGATCCTGAAGCTTGGGAAACGGTCAAGGCTTTAGCAGATTTCCCTGACATCGTCGTTGAAGCATTGAAGGAATTTGAACCTTCAGACGTTGCCAAATATGCCATTCGATTAGCTAAGTCATTCAACAAATACTATGCTCACTCGAAAATTTTGGCCGATGATGCCGAAAAGCCAGCTCGCCTGGCCTTAGTTAAGAGTGTGTCAACGGTGCTGAAGGAATCGCTACGGTTACTTGGTGTTCAAGCACCAGACGAAATGTAATCTATTGATCTTATCCAGTGCAGCCGGCTTAATTGTCGGCTGCATTTTTGATTTTCAAAGTTGGATCGTAACATTAAAATAATATTAATTTATCTAACTGAATTCTGGGGATGAATCCAGAGAATTCCTGCATTAATATTAGTTAATGACTGAACTGAGTTGGCATTATCAACCGAATTTTTAATTGACAAGGACTAATTTATATTCCGATTTATACTAACTTTGAATACTTATTTAAAATCTTGCTTTCTTTTCGTTTTTCATTTTGTTATAATAATCACAGTATTATTACAGTTGAAGGGGGCAGCATTAGGATGAAAAAGAGTATTCGTCAAGCACGGATTGAACAATTGATCAATCAGTATCCGATTGGTACACAAGAAGACCTAATGCGTCATCTAAATGAAATTGGGATTAAGGCGACGCAAGCAACAATCTCCCGTGATATTCGGGAAATGCAGGTTGTCAAAGCCCAGGATGGCCATGGACACTTGCGTTATACAATTTTTAAACCCGGCAATAAATCTGAAGAGGAGCATCTTCGCGAGACCATTAACGAAGTTGTCATTGGCCTAACACGGATCGAATTTATGAACGTTATCAAGACTTTGCCAAGTAATGGTAACTTGTTGGCTGCAATCTTAGATGATTTAAAGTTGCCCGAGGTTGTGGGGACGCTTGCGGGCCATGATACGATTTTAGTGATTAGTCCAAATGCCGAAGTTGCGCAGCAGTTGAACGATGAAATTGCTGAAAATATGAATCCCGATATTGTTCACTAGCACGTCGTATATACGAAACTGATAACACGCCATTTTCGGCGTGTTTTTTAAGCTCCGTTAAAATTTCGCGCCTTTTTCAGCCAGCTCTATATAATATGATAGAATTAAAAGTGCAAATCTTTTACTTGTTGAGGAAAACGAATGAATAATAAACGGGGAAATCAATCAAAACAGGGATTCAGAGCGATGATATCACCGTATTATCAACGGTTTAAACACCATCTTGGTAAATTCTGGCATCGTTATCAACTCACTCGCTGGATCATCGCTATCGTATTAGCAATGATTTTTGTGGTGAGTGCGACACTTACTTTTCAGGCAAAGACGGCCAACGTTGGTAATTTGAAGGCTCAGCTGGAAAAAACGACTTATATTTATGATAAAAGCAATCACAGAGCAGGTTCATTGTATGCACAAAAGGGGACCTATGTCCCACTAAGTAAAATTTCTCCAAACGTACAAAAAGCTGTCATATCAACCGAAGACCGCAATTTCTACCACGAACACGGCTTTTCAGTGAAGGGGATTGCACGGGCTTTCTATCTGTTAGCCAAAAATAAGCTGCTGCATCATGATTATATCAGTGGTGGTGGGAGTACATTGACGCAACAACTGGTTAAGAATGCCTTTTTGACGCAGGAGCAAACCATGACGCGAAAATTAAAAGAAATCTTTCTCGCCATTGAAGTTGAAAACGTCTACTCTAAGCAAGATATTTTGTCTATGTATCTGAACAACGCCTACTTTGGTAACGGTGTCTGGGGCGTTCAAGATGCTGCACACAAGTATTTTGGTACCGATGCCGCTAATTTGACCGTGCCACAATCGGCCGTCATAGCCGGAATGTTGACGTCGCCTAGCGGTTTCAATCCGATCGATCATCCACAGGCTTCAAAAGACCGTCGCAACGTGGTGCTGGGATTGATGGCGCAAACGGGTGCCATTACCAAGTCCCAGGCTGCTAGCTACCAGCAAACGCCGCTTACAACCATGGATACTTATCAGTATAAGGATTCCTACAAGTATCCGTACTATTTCGACGCGGTAATCGATGAAGCTGTTTCGAAGTATGGGCTGACCGAATCAGATATTATGAATCACGGTTATAAAATCTATACTTATTTGGATCAGAACTACCAGTCACGTTTGCAGGAAAACTTTAAGAATGATTACCTGTTTCCTCAAAATTCCACTGATGGCACAAAGGTTCAGGCCGCCTCGGTGGCTGTTGATCCGAATAATGGCGGGGTCATGGCTGTGGTTGGTGGCCGCGGTAAGCACGTCTTCCGTGGGTATAATCGAGCGACGCAGGTTAAACGTCAGCCCGGATCTACCATTAAGCCGTTGGCAGTCTATACACCAGCCCTCGAAAATGGTTATTTCTACGATTCGGAACTGCAAAATAAGAAAACTTCATATGGTAGCAACCACTACACACCTAAGAATTATAACAATGTTTATACGGGACGGATGCCAATGTATCAAGCACTCGCAAACAGTGTGAATGCGCCGGCAGTCTGGTTGTTAAACAAGATTGGTGTTAATAAGGGGTACGAATCCGTTAAGAAATTTGGGATTCCGGTTACTAAGTCAGACAAAAACTTGGCACTAGCACTTGGCGGTCTGAACAAAGGGGTTTCCCCTCAGGAGTTGGCCGGTGCATACACAGCCTTTGCCAATAACGGTACGCGAACAGACACTCACTATATTCGTAAAATTGTGGATGCTTCTGGTAATGTGATTGTTGATAATCCAAAAGTATCAACGCACAATGTGATGTCGCCAAAGGTCGCAAAGCAAATGACCAGCATGATGCTTGGGGTCTTTAATAACGGAACCGGTGTTGATGCCAAGCCATATGGCTACTCTGTTGCAGGTAAAACTGGGAGCACTGAAGCTGATGATACTGGTGACGGTGATGCAACCCGTGACAAGTGGATCGTTGGGTATACCCCAGACGTTGTGCTGACCACCTGGGAAGGTTTCGATAATACCAATAAGAATCATCATCTGGAAAACCTTAGCGGAACGGGCGTAGGACCACTGTTTAAGACCGAAATGGAAGAGATCTTACCCTACACGAAGCAAACGCAATTTGATACGCAGGATGCCTCAACGCTAGCAAAGGCTTCGAAGTCGTCAAATAACTTCTGGGATAATGTCCAGCAAGGAGCCGGCAGTGTGGGTGATCAAATCCAACAGGGCGCTGATAATGCGGTCAACACTGTCAAAAAATGGTGGCAGGGCGCGTTTGGTGAATAGAGTGTGAAGTAAGGCGTTTAGAGACCGGAGTATAGTGAAGTCCCACCATAAACCCCTGAACTGTGGGGTTTGTGGTGGGACTTTACTATATGCAGGTCGTGGCCGCACGCAACACGTCTAATCGAGGTTCATTCACGAACTCGTGATGAACTTAACAGCTGCATTTAGGCACCATTGCTTTCTTTCCCCGTCTATCATTTCATGATACAATATGGAAGTATCGAAGACAGGAGGATGCTTTTTATGGCAGACATTTTACAAACCGCTGGTGAGTTACGCGAAGAGTTAGCAAGCTCCGACGAATTCACGGCTTTACAAAGTTCTTACAACACAATGAAGGCTGATGCTGAGGCTTATGACTTGTTCAAACAATTTCAGGGCTTACAGTTAAAGTTACAGCAAAAACAAATGCAAGGCCAACAACCTGATGAAGACGAAATGAAACAGGCTCAGGATCTTGCTGGTAAAGTGCGAGATAAGGACGCCATTAAAGATTTGATGGAAAAAGAAAAAGACGTCAACCAATTATTAGCTAAGTTAAATAACGAGATTACAAAACCTATTCAAGCCCTTTACGAAAACTAAGACAATCGGCTGGTTATTGGTGAAATAGATTAAAAACGTCGAAGAACTTTCTTCGGCGTTTTTTAGGAGTTGAGATTGTGAAATTTATTCACGCGGCGGATTTACATTTAGATAGTCCATTTAAAGGGCTGCAACGATTACCTAAAGCGTTATGGCAGCAAATCCATGAAGCACCATTTGGAGCGACTAAAAAAATGGTGAGTGATGCCATTGAACAAAAAGTGGACTTCGTATTACTGGTCGGTGATTTATTTGACCGTGAAACTCAGAGTGTTCAAGCACAAATCTTTTTGAATGAGCAGCTGCAGCGGCTGGTAGATGCCAATATTGCGATTTTTGTGTCCTTCGGTAATCATGATTATCTGGCCTCCGATCAGCAGTTTAATTTACCTGATGGCGTGACCGTTTTTGACCATGAGGTTAGTACTAAGTCATTCATGACAGCTGACCATACTCGAGTAGCTGTTAGTGGATTCAGTTATTCTGATCGTTGGCTTGAACAAGATGTTGTCCCCCAATTTCCGGAACGTGGGTCGGCTGATTTTCAGATTGGCATGTTGCATGGTGCTGTTAAGCAGGGGACAATCAATCATTACGCGCCATTTACTCTAAGTGAACTTACTGCGACAAACTATGATTATTGGGCTCTGGGTCATATACATAAACCCAATGTTTTAGCTGAACAGCCGCCAATTGTATACTCAGGTACTATTCAGGGACGACATAAGCTGGAATCTGGTGAGCACGGTTATCAGCTGGTTACCGCAGAGGGACGGCAGCTACAACGGCAGTTCGTGCCCGCTGATCAGGTTCGCTGGTCATCATTATCCTTAACAGTCGAATCGGCAACCACTGATGACAGTTTAATTGAGGCTGTTAAGGATGCGTTGACACAATTGCACCCGGATGTTTTTGAACTAGTGACGTTAAATATCTCTGGTATTGAAAAGCTATCTGCTGGTATGCTGAGCCGTTTGAACGATGGCACTTGGCTGGAAAGATTTGATCAGACCCAAAAGAAGGTCTACCGGCAACTTCGCGCATGGATCTATGAAGTTAGTGTGCAGCCTACTGACCATCCCGTACAATACGCTAAGCTGGATGGCAGCTATTGGCAGGAGGCGCAACAGACGGTTTTTACAACTGATAATGTGGAGATGACGGCAGGCAAATTAATGCAGTATCCATTCCTTGCTGATCATCTAAGTGATTCGCAGACTACGGCTAATTTAACTGATCGAGCAAAGAATGAGCTGCTTGCTCAATCGCGTTTGGAGGAAGAAAACGATGCAGATCAAGACGATTAAAATATACGGGTTCGGTAAGTTTCACGATACCACTTTTGACCTGTCAAATCGTTTTTCACTTTTATACGGGGAAAATGAAGCTGGTAAATCAACTCTTGTAGCGTTTATCACCAGTATGCTATTTGGCTTTGAGACCGCAAAACACCGCTATGCGATGTATCAACCTAAGCAAGGGTCGCAGTATGGTGGTGAGCTCTATTTTGCACACGAGAATAATGAGTATTGGCTTAAACGGATAGAAGGTACACACGGTGGCGAGGTGACCTTCAAAAATCTGACCACTGATACTGTTTTGACTAAGGATGAACTTACAAAGTTGCTGCAGCCTTTAAATAAAGCACTATTCTACCAAATATTTTGTTTTGGTGAACGCGAACTACAGGCTATCTTTGATTTAAACCGCTTTGATTTAGTCAAACGGATACAACGGATTGGTGCGATTGGAAGTGAAGATTGGATTGGCTTAACGCAACAACTGACGGCTGAAGCCGGTGAGCTATACAAGCCAAGAGGCCGAGTTCAACCCTTAGTGCGATTATTACGGGAGTATGATCAACTCACTGATAAAATTGCGACTACTAAGATGCAGTTTCAAGAGTATCAAAAGCTGCAAATCAATATACAAGCGACAGCAAAAACGTTAGCTGAAGTTCAAGGACAATTAAAACAGTTAACGATTCAGGCTAACCAGTATCAGCGATTAATCTCGCTATATCCACAGTATCAGCAACTAAAGACTGTAGTACCCAGACAATCCGTTACACCCATTAGTACAGAAGATTGGCAACGGGTAACTCAGATAGATACAGCCATTAAACAGTTGAAAACAGATCTTGACACTCAGGGAGAAATGGTTAAAAAGCAGCAAGCGGCCAGCGTTGCGAGTGAAGCCCAGCAATTTTATATCAACCATCAGCAGCAGATTGAGCAATTAGCTGCCCAACTGCAGACGATGGAAGAACTGCAGCAACGCCAGCAGCAAAGTGACAAACAATTAGGGATAATTAAGCAACAGTTGGCGGCGTTAAATCAGCGATATGGCACTTCGCTCAATCAATTGAAACAGCTGACAGCCAGCGAGCAACAGCAACTTAAAACGCTGTTCGATCAGCAGCAACACTTGAGTATTCAACGAGATTCCCGGGCTGACCAGCGTGCTGAACATCAACGAGAGTTTGAGAAATTGCGACAACAAGCCGACAGCGAGACATCTTCTGGGATGGATCTTAAGTGGTTAATAGCCGGCGTGGGGATTGTACTCGTGTTTTTATTTGCTTTTACAGGACTAATCCGGACACTCGGAGGCATCGCCGGTATGCTGGTTGCGGGTTACGGCATTTTCAAGCCAATTATTTCTGGCAATCAGCAATCGACTATCGATTCACAAATGGCCTTGCTGTCGTCACAACTGGACCAAGATCGCCAGCAGGTAGCTGATCTAGATCAGCAGTTGGTTGATGCCGATGCAAAGGTGACCCAGTTTGGTACAGCGCATCATTTACAAGGCTTCGCACCAGAGCAGTGGTTGGATTTGCAAACGGATATTGGCAATTATCAATTGGCAATTGGTCAGCAACTCAAACTTGAGGAACAGCAGCATCAAATTAATCAAAATATCCGGGCCTATTTAGTCCAATGGCAATTTGCCGGCGAAGTCATTAGTCTGGGTGGCGACTATGCCTACCAATTGCAGCAGATCACGCAGTTCTTATCTGAACGTGGCGATGAGAGTCAAAAGCTGCATTGGGCAAACGAGACTTTAACGGCCAGCACACAACGTCGAGCAACCCTTCAAGAGCGGTTAAGTCAGCAAAAGGGTGAGCTGAAACAACGGCTTGATCAGTATCACACCGCCACGATGGCTGAGTTCCAGCAGCGCTATCAAGAAGATCAGATAACTGTTCAGCGAGATCAACAAGCTGATGTGTTAAACGCACAATTGTCGCCTGCAGATCGACAGATACTGGCTCAATCTGACTCACTGAAATCTCTAGAAAAGGTGAACCAGGAAATCCAAACTCGCTACAGTGAGGCACAACAGCGCCAGGCTGAACTATTAGACCAGTCTAGCCAGCAGCAATATCAACAACACCAGTTAGCGTCCAGTGATAAGTATCAGAACTTACTGCAGCAACAAGCAGATCTGCAAACTGAAATTATTGAATTAACGGATGACTGGCTGACGAAAAAATTGTTGATTAACTGGATCGATCAGACACTAATTAATGCCTCTCAAGGGCGCCAGCCACAAATTATTAAGGTGGCTGAACAATTCTTTCACGAATTAACTGGTCATCGCTATCAGCAAATCATTTTTACCGACCAAACGGTTCAAGTGACGCGCGCAGATGATTTAACGTTCGACGTAGGTGAATTATCCAGCGGGACAGCAGAACAGCTCTACGTCGCCTTACGGTTTGCCTTCACCAAAGTGATGGCTGATGTTATTGCAATGCCAATCATCATTGATGACGCCTTCGTCAACTTCGATCGGCCACGGACTAAAGCGGCAATTCAGATGCTAAAAGAATTAGCAGGAACAACCCAGATTATCTATTTGACAGCCAATCATGACAATTTGGAATTGGTGGATGATCATGATGTCTATTATCTGAGTGGTGGAAAGTCGGATTAAAAAAATGTAGAATTAATTTAAATGAGGGGGACTAACTATGGCAGAAAAACAATTAATGGCTTACACAGTTGGTGAACAGATGAACGTGATGGCACTCTTAAAAGGTGTGAACGTTCGGGTGGCCAAAAATGGTAAACAGTATCTGGACTTAACCTTTGAAGATCAGTCTGGTGAGATCACCGGTAAGTTTTGGGATGCCAGTGCTGCTGATATTGAGCGTTATAAAGCTGGCCGGGTCGTTCGGCTAGCTGGTAAGCGTGAGAATTATCAGGGTTCCCCACAAGTTCGAATTGGTTCAATACGGTTGGCCAATGCTGATGAACCCCACGATCCCAGTGAATTTGTCGTCCATGCGCCGATGAAAGCCAGCGAAATGGAAGATGAATTGAATCAGGTGGTTTTTGAAATCACCAATCAAGTTTGGAATCGGATTGTTCGATACTTGATTGCAAAGCATCGAGATGCATTTTTCTCGTATCCGGCTGCTAAGCATAACCACCATGCTTTTGAGGGTGGGCTTGCTTTTCATACATTATCAATTTTACGATTGGCCCACAGTGTAGTTAAACAGTATGCATCAATTAATGCACCGTTATTGTACGCCGGCGCAATTTTACACGATTTAGGTAAAGTGATTGAGTTATCCGGTCCGGTTTCTACACAATACACGGTAGAAGGGAACTTGCTAGGTCATATCAGCATTGTTGATGGTGAAATTGTGTCGGCTTGTAACGAGTTAAAATTTGATTTGAATAATGAAAATGTGGTTTTACTCAGGCACATGATTTTGTCACATCACGGTTTGTTAGAATATGGTTCACCGGTGCGACCACGATTGTTAGAAGCTGAAGTGTTACATCAACTTGATGAACTGGATGCTTCCATCATGATGATGACTAATGCCGTAGAAAATACGACGCCTGGTGAATTCGGTGAGCGGTTGTTCGCAATGGATGGCCGGTCATTCTATCGTCCCAATGAACCGTTGATTGACGGTCATGACGAACAAAAATAGCTCATCAAAAAGGATCGGCCAACTTGGTCGATCCTTTTTGATAAGCTATTTGAGATAGATTACTTTGAGCTAGACTTTGATGAGCTGCTTGAAGTCAAGTAGTCAGCAAGGACATTTTGTAATTGACTATCCTTAATTGAAACATTACCCTTTTTGAGGACTTTAGAAACGACGCTCTTTAAGGTTGCGCTGTCGTTCATCCGCTTGTCATAAATCTGACTCTTTAATTCAGATTCATGTTGCTTGTAAGTTCCCTTACCTGGGTTGCTGTCCATCTTGATGACGTGGTAGCCATAAGAAGTCTTAACAGGTGTCTTCGTGTACTGGTTGGTCTTCAGCTTGAAGGCGGCCTTCTTGAAGGTTGAATCAAGTTGAGTATCAGTGTTGTCAAATGGATCTAACTTACCGCCCTTGTTCTTAGTGGCGCTATCAGTAGAGTACTTCTTAGCCAGTGAGGCAAAGCTCTTACCCTGTTTCAATTGCTTGATAACATTTTCAGCAGTTGACTTCTTAGCGACTAAGATGTGAGAAACCGTAACCTTTGGCTGGTAACTCTTAAATTGTTTCTGGAGTTGAGCATCGGTAACCTTTGTGTCAGCCTTAACAGCTTCCTTCAAAAGTAAGTTACTGCGAATCTGAGTCTTTAATTGAGAAGCAGTCATACCGCTTTGTTGAAGAACGGAGTTGAATGATGAACCATATTGCTTCTTGTAATTGTTGTACTCTTTGGTAACATCTGCATCCTTAACCTTGCTACCAAATTGTTTTTCAAGAACCTTGTTCAAGATCATCTGCTGTAAGACTTGCTTACCGCTAGAAGTGTTCTTCAAGCTGCTGTAAAACTGACTTTCAGTAATCTTACCGCCTGAAGTAGTGGCAACAGTTTTGCTACCACACGCTGCAAGAGTCAAACTTAACATGACACCTGCAAGAGCAACGAGCCATTTTTTCATATCCAAAAACACATCCATTTCTTTAGATTAGTTTCATCCCCGTTGGGACATCCTACTTAATATAACATAAACTGAAAACAATTTTCAGTTGTAAAGGGAACTTAATAAAAATTGAATACTTCTATTCTTTTGACTGAGCCGCTTCGAAATTAGCCACCCGATCATTAATTGCATCCAAATGAGGCTGAATTTTGAATTGAAATTGATCAACGGCCTTTTCGATTCCGTTAATTGCAGGCTGTGCTTTCTCAATTTCAGTTTGCAAGTTGGCCAGTCTTGATTTAACCATGGCAGTCTGATGACTCACATCAGTCAAAGCTGCCTTCCGTGCATGAACATGGTCAATCGTTTCTTGAACGAAATCTATTGGTGACTGGCGTTTTTGATACAGATGAACAGCTAGTGAAGCGCCGGCCGTAAGTAATACGCTGGTTAAGAACCGTTTCATATTAACACCTCAACTTAAAATTGTGACTTAATGGATTCTTGAATGTCCGTATAAGCTTTTTCATCATATTTGCTGGAGTTATCTTTGAAAGTCATTCCAAAATCATCGTGGTCAGTATAACGAGGTACCAGGTGAATATGTGAATGGAAGACGGACTGATAGGCCACTTTTCCGTTATTGTTCAAAATGTTGAGACCCTTGATTTCTGGGTTAGATTCTTTGACGGCTCTAGCAATCATTGGAATCTTGCTGAACACAGTGGCTGCCAAATCAGCATCGTAGGCAAAAATATCAGGAACATGAGTTTTGGGAACAACTAACGTATGACCAGGGGTACCTTGAGAAATATCCAAAAAGGCTTTAACGTCATCGTCTTCATAAACGGTGTAGCTTGGAATTTCACCCTTAATAATTTTGCAGAAAATACAGTTATCATCATAGTTATGAACCATGTTAATTCCTCCTTCAAAAAATCTAAAAGTTAGTTTAAGTATACCGCAATATTCCGGAATTCCATACTACGAGGCGTATGATATAATGAAAACAATTGACCAAAATTACAGAGAAACGAAGGGATGTTCATGACGCTTCAGGTGACGAAAGTCGTCGGCGGCTATTCGCAGATACCAGTTTTAAAAGAAGTGACCTTTGATGTTCAAGATGGTGAACTAGTGGGCCTAATTGGACTGAACGGTGCGGGTAAATCGACCACAATCAACCACATTATTGGACTGCTGACGCCTTTCAAGGGTGAGATTAAGATTAACGGTGTTACCTTAAACGAAGATAAAAACGCTTATAAAAAGCAAATTGCCTATATTCCAGAAACACCAATTTTATATCAAGAATTAACTCTGAAAGAACACTTGGAAATGACCATGATGGCTTATAGCTTGGATCACGATAAGGCCTGGAAGAAAGCCAATCATTTGCTGAATATTTTCCGGTTGGACAATAAGTTAGACTGGTTCCCGGCTAACTTCTCCAAGGGGATGAAGCAAAAAGTGATGATCGTGTGTGCCTTCATTACGGAGGCACCGCTATTTATCATTGACGAACCATTCCTAGGCCTGGATCCCTTAGCGGTTCATGATTTGTTAAATCTGATTGACGAACAAAAAGCCAAGGGTGCCAGTGTGCTGATGTCGACTCACGTGCTGGATACTGCTGAAAAATACTGTGACCGCTTCGTGTTACTGCACGATGGGACGGTTAAAACGGAAGGGACACTGCCAGAGTTACGCAAGGCTTTGCCGGATGCGGGTGAATCCTTAGACGACATCTACATGTCGATGACGAGGGCTGATCAGCATGAATAATTTATATCGACAACGTTTGTCCAGTCATTTAAAAGAAATGTTCAAGTACCTGCGGCTAGTATTCAACGACCACTTTGTCTTTGCCTTGCTGATTTTTATTGGCGGTTTGGGATACGCTTATTCCAACGGGTTGAAGGAACTGCAGCCGAACCTCTGGTGGGCGAAGCCGGTGATTGTAATCGTGTTATTACTCGTTTTGCAAATTGGCCGGTTCGCCACACTATATCAGGATGCCGACGTGGTTTTCCTGCTGCCAAAAGAGGCGGAAGTTCGTCAGTATCTCAAGGGTGCCCGCGCGTATAGCGAAAGTTTAGCTGTGGTCTATGAACTGTTTGGCATGTTTGTCTTGCTGCCGTTCATTCAAGTGACGGATGCCATGTCTGTCTTTGATCTAGCGTTGATTGCGGTTGCTCAGCTGCTGCTGAAAGATAGTCTGTTCAGTCTGGCAATCATCAGACGGTTTCAGGTCAAGTCAGTTTGGCTGAAAGCCTCTTCCTGGTTTAAATGGGTGGTACCGCTGGTAATTTTACTCGCTGGCGTTTACGGCATGCCGATTATTGGCGCTGTATTGGCATTGGCTCTGTCGATTGGTTTGCGAGTGGCCGACCGCCGTTACGACGCGGCACCCTTTGACTGGTGGCAAGCGATTACGCTGGAAAATAACCGGATGATGGGTGTTTACCGTTTCTTTAACTTGTTTACTAACGTGCCAATGCTTAAAGGGGCGGCTAAACGGCGCCGTTATTTGGATTGGTTGTTGAACATCGTCAAGATCGCACCCAAGAATACCTACCTCTATCTTTATAGTCGCGGCATCGTCCGCAGCGGCGAATTTAGCGGCTTGTATTCCCGATTAACGATTCTGGGAATGATTCTGCTGTATTTCGTACGCGGAACGTGGCTGCCAGTAGCGTTAGCTGCGTTATTCCTCTATCTGATCGGTTTCCAGCTGATTCCGTTTTACTGGCAGTTTGACGATATTGTTTTCACCCATCTGTATCCGATTGGCGAAAAACAGCGCGTCAACAGCTTCAGACGGCTCATGTTTTCACTCACCGGTATTACCGCAGTTCTGTTTTTGATCATGGTTTTCGTGGCTAATCAAAACTGGCAGGTTGCTCTGATTGCTTTAGTTGTTGAACTCGTAGAAGTGGTTTTGATGGTGCAGTATTATTTACCACTGCGCTTGAGAAAGAAGAAGTAGTAAAAACCAGTTGACGCAACTGGATTGATTGCCTAAAATGAACAGTAATCTTAAACGGCGGGCTTGACTCAAGTTCGTCGTTTTATCATGGAAATCGGAGGACCAACATGCGCGTACGTAAAAAGCCGTGGGCAGCGAAATACATTAAGGATCATTCAGATTTGATTGTGACCGACCCCGAATCACAGTTAGGTCACTGGCAAGAACGTTTTCCAAGTCAACAACCCATTCAAATCGAAATTGGTATTGGTAAGGGTCAATTTATTATTGAAATGGCCCGGCAAAATCCTGGAATCAACTTCTTAGGAATCGAAATTCAGGAGTCAGTGATTGCTACCGCGTTACGTAAATTAGTTGAAAGCGAGTTGCCAAATGTGCAGTTGGTAGAAACTGACGGTGCGTTTGTGGATACTTTATTTGCTGAAAATGAAATTGATAAGCTATTCTTGAATTTCTCAGATCCATGGCCAAAGAAACGGCATGCTAAGCGGCGGTTAACTTCACCCAATTTTTTGACGCATTATCAAAAAGTGCTAAAAAAAGAGGGCCTTATTCAGTTTAAAACCGATAACCGTGGTTTGTTTGAGTATTCGCTGATGAGTTTTAATAACTTCGGAATGACCTTCGATGAAGTCTGGCTGGATCTGCATAACAGTGAAGGCAACGAGGGTAATGTTCAAACTGAATACGAGGAAAAGTTCAGCGCGAAGGGGCCAATTTATAAGTTAGTGGCGCATTTTTAATACAAACAAAAAAGTCCTCCGCAAAATTGCGAGGGGACAATTATTCAAGTTTGAATTGAATCAATAGCTTCGAAGATATTCAGGATTAAAGGCGTTCCATCTTTAAAATGCTACCAGTTCTGGCGTCTGCGATGAACTTATAAGTCACTAACCGGTTGTCTTCCATTCTTGAGAGGCCGCCAGAGTACACCATCGTATGAATAGCAAACTGTGCGTGTTGGTGTGGATGTTCGTCAATCCAAGCACCTTCAATTGTTGATTCTTTTCGAAACGCTTGCTTGACACTATTTAATATGGCATTTGAAGTCATATACTGATGGGTAAACATTGTTCTGCCCATTAGAAAACCAAAGATAATACTGATGACCGATAATAGACTCAGATGTTGATAATCTTTCACATTAAGTTCCATACGCGTTTTCCTCCTACGCTATTTAACAATATGGTAGCTCAAATTTCACTTGGATACCACATTAATGTACTTTTTCTGAAAACAGGGTATAATCAATTTACTGAATAATAGTAAGCAAGGAGCGATTATGATGGAAAAATTACCAAAAATGACAAAAGACCAATTACTGGAAAAGATTAAGGACGGTCGATACATGCTGTTCTTCTCAGCAACCTGGTGCCCTGATTGTGCTTTTATTAAGCCGTCAATGCCAGCTATCGAAGCAGAGTATCCTGACTTCAAATTTCTCAGTGTTGATCGTGATGAAAATATCGATCTCGCAGTCGACTTAAACGTGTTAGGCATTCCAAGCTTTATTGCGTATAATAATGGTGAAGAGATCGGTCGCTTCGTAAACAAAGACCGTAAAACAAAACAGCAAGTAGAAGAATTCGTTAACTCATTGTAATTTTCCTGCTTTTGAAAGGATGCTCCATGTTAATTTCTAGTTATAATCAAGCGGCACTTGGCGATGTCATGATTATCTATGTAGCGCCAGATGTTAAAGAACAGTCAGTTATTACTAAGGGTAATTTCACCCGGATTTTTGATCCAGAGACTGATACGACACTGGGATATAATGTTGCTCACGTTTCGGATATCTTAGGACCAATCGACCAGAATGGCCAGGTGTTCTTATCAGAGGAACAAGTTGAAAAGCTGAACGAAGCATTGACGACAGTTGGGTTCAGTCCTGAACTACAGGCAGATTTAACCCCTAAGTTCATTGTGGGTTACGTTGAATCTGCTGAACCGCACCCGGATTCCAACCATTTGTTAGTGACGAAGACTCGGGTGCAAGATGGTAAAACGCTGCAAATCGTTTCTGGTTCACCGAATATGCAGGCTGATATCAAAGTGGTTGTTGCCGAAGTGGGTGCAATGATGCCGGATGGGTTGATTATTTGGCCTGGTAAATTGCGTGGCGTTGAAAGTGATGGTATGATTTCATCAGGAAGAGAATTAAAGATTCCTGGGGCACCCGATCGGCCGGGCGCGTTGATTTTACCTGATGATTACGAAGTTGGAACGCCATTTGACTTTAACAAGGCACAGACTTTATTCAGTTAGATGAACGACGTGAAAAAAGGGGCCGATGCTCCTTTTTTATTTTGCCCCAAGCCGTTAAAAGACATTAAAACTAACTTGAAAATTGAATGGATGACTAAATATGAATCACTATGATGGACCAGCGTTTTATCGTAAGTACCGTCGACCAGACAAAACGGCGAAGCAATCTGCTTCGTCTCGGCTGAGAGTTCCTGGTGAACAGCTAAAGCAAACTGATGACGAACCGGCAATTTTTCAGCGCAATGAGCCACAACGCAGGGAGCTTATTCAGCGCGAGGAAAGACGGCAAGCAGAAAAGCGACCTGAAACGCCGCCAAAAAAAGCCAAGCCAATTAAGAATGACTGGAAGCCTGCTGCCCCTTTTCGACCAACAAAGGTTCCGAAACAACTCAAAGGAAGCGTGATTCCGCAATCAACAATCAATTACACCGCGATCATTAAGCAGTATTTTCAAAAAGATGATCGTGATGTGATGTTATTTGATGACGGCTCGTATTCACCTGCGGAATCTTTGGAGGTTGAAACGCCTAAGCAGCCGGTTAAACCAGCTATTGAAAAGACGGATGATCAGGCAGAGATCACACAGGCAGATGTTGAACAACCAAGTCAAGCTCTGCCGCAAACTCCTGAGAAATCTAGTAATGAAGAACGGATTGCTGCAATTCAGAAGCGAATTGATCATATTCAGGCTCGAAAGGCAGAAACAGAAGATAAGTTCGGTGACTCAGCTAACTTCGCACACGGAACAGCTGAACCACGGCAATCTGCAATCCCAGTAGAAAATACCGCAGCGGTTGCATCTGTTGATGAAGAACCTTTTCCCGTTAAAGAACCCCAATCTGATGTTTCAGTGAGTGATTCCGATACTGAACCAAATAAGTTGGACGAAACGGTTACTGCTGAAGCACCGAGTTCAACACATTCTGAAGAACAATCCGAATCGATTGAGGCTCCGGCTGCTGAATCAGAATCAAAGAACGAACCAGAACACGGCTTAGGCCATTCCTTAGGTGACATTCTTGAAGAAGAAAATACTAGTTCGCAGATGAATAAGTTAGCCTTGTTCCAAGATAAGCCGACCGTTACGCCTGTGAGTGAAGTCAGCCAAGATGATCGTGGCTATCACTTCCCAGCAACTTCGTTATTAACACCACCAGTTTTGAATGATGAAAACGCGCTGGACGAGTGGATCGAGCATCAAGGGGAGGTCTTAGACGAAACTCTGCAGGCCTTCCACGTGGACGCACACGTTGTCGACTGGACGGTTGGACCGACCGTGACGCAGTTCCAGGTTCATTTATCGCTCGGTGTAAAAGTAAATAAAATTACCAATTTAACGGACGATTTGAAACTGGCATTAGCGGCCAAAGATATTCGAATTGAAGCACCAATTCCTGGGAAGACCACCGTTGGTATTGAAATTCCCAACCCCAAGACGCGACCAGTGATGTTATCAGAAGTTCTGGAATCTAAGGCATTCAAAGATAGTACTTCACCGTTAACGGTGGCGCTTGGTGTTGACCTGTTTGGTCAGCCACGGGTCACTGATTTACGTAAGATGCCACATGGTTTGATTGCTGGGGCAACCGGTTCCGGTAAATCAGTCTTTATTAACAGTTTGCTGATTTCGTTGCTGTACAAAGCAACTCCAGCCCAACTGAGGTTATTACTGATTGACCCTAAGGCGGTTGAATTGGCACCGTATGATGGGTTGCCACATTTGTTGGCGCCCGTTATTTCTGATCCTCAAGCGGCTGCTGCAGCGTTGAAGTGGGCGGTAAAAGAAATGGATGACCGTTATGATCGCTTAGCAGCAGCCGGTGTCAGAAACATCGAGCAGTATAATGACCGGGCAGAGTTAACTGGGGATTACGCGCAAAAATTACCATACATCGTCATTGTGATTGATGAATTAGCTGATTTGATGATGATGGCTTCTAGTGAAGTACAGGATTACATCGTCAGAATCACTCAGAAAGCACGGGCAGCCGGTATTCACTTATTAATTGCAACGCAACGACCAAGTGTGGATATCGTTACTGGGACCATTAAAAATAATATTCCAACCCGAGTGGCCTTCATGGTATCCTCACAAGTGGATTCACGAACGATTATTGATACTTCTGGTGCTGAGCGATTACTTGGGAAGGGAGATATGTTGTTCCTAGGTAATGGCGCCTCACAGCCAGTCCGGCTTCAAGGGACTTACGTTGATAAGGAAGTTGATCGTGTAACCGATTTTGTGCGGACACAAGGCAAACCGCACTATGCATTTGATCCGGATGGGTTACTGGAAAAGCAGCAAGTCCAAGAGAGTCAAGACGAATTGATGCCAGAAGTACTGGATTACATTGTACAAGAAAAAACGGTTTCGACGTCTAAGCTGCAGCGGGTCTTTTCAATCGGCTACAATCGTGCAGCTAATCTCATTGATACCCTCGAAAACAAGCAGTATATTTCTGGTCAAAACGGTTCGAAACCGCGAGATGTTTTTTTGACTGAAAAACAACTGGCAGAAATGAGGGCGCCGCGAACAGATTAAAAGGTGAAAGCCACTCACGTTACGGTGCACAAAATGCACTGTTCAATAACTGTCCGCTCTGCTAAAATATTGATATGGACCAATGATGGTCGATTAACCGGCAATAGTCGGCCTAAATTAAATCATTGAAACGATGAAAAGAGGATTTTGATGGACAACACAACCACGTATTATTTTGTTGGAATCAAAGGATCAGGGATGAGCTCACTTGCGCTCATTCTTCACGACAAAGGCTTTAAAGTAGCTGGGTCAGATATTACACAGTACACGTTTACGCAACGCGGACTGGAACAGGCTAAGATTCCTGTGTACCCATTTGGGGAAGAAAATATTCACGATGGCTTAACGGTCATTGCTGGGAATTCCTTCACGGATGATCATCCAGAAATTAAAAAAGCCCGAGATTTGGGCTTGCCGGTTTATCGCTATCACGAATTCCTGGGTAAGCTAATCGAAGGTTATACCAGCATCGGCGTTGCCGGTGCACATGGTAAGACCAGTACAACCGGCTTGCTCTCTCACGTGTTGTCCGGAATTGCACCAACCAGTTACTTGATTGGTGACGGGACTGGAAAGGGGACACCCAACGCCCGTTTCTTTGTTTACGAAGCAGATGAATACCGACGTCACTTCTTAGCAACTAAACCCGATTATGCAATTATGACTAACATTGATTTTGATCATCCTGACTATTATAAGGATATCAACGATGTATTCAGCGCCTTTCAGACTTTCGCTAATCAAGTGTCCAAGGGGATCTTTGCTTGGGGTGATGACGAAAATCTTCGCCGCCTAAAGTCTGACGTACCGATTTATTATTATGGTACTGGCGACCAGGATGATTTCCAGGCTCGTAACATTAAACGCACAACTAAGGGTTCACAGTTTGATGTTTACTATCACGATGAATTTTTAGGTAACTATCACGTACCGCTGTTTGGTGAACACAACGTTTTAAACAGCCTGGCAGTCATTGCTGTGGCTTACTTTGAGGACGTTGATTTAAATGCTATTAAAGATGAACTATTAAGCTTTAAGGGTGTTAAGCGTCGATTTGCTGAACGAAAAGTGGCTGACATGACCATCATTGATGATTATGCTCACCATCCATCAGAAATTCGTGCAACTCTTGACGCTGCTCGTCAAAAGTATCCTGATAAAAAAGTAATTGCCGTCTTCCAGCCGCATACGTTTACTCGGGTGATTGCGTTGATGGACGACTTTGCCAAAGCATTAAATAATGCTGATGTGGTATACCTGACCGATATTTTCAGTTCTGCACGTGAATCTAACGGTAAGGTTTCCAGTGCAGATCTCGCTAAGAAGATCAATAAGGGTGGCGAAATCCTGAAGTTGGATAATATGTCACCATTACTCGATTATCATGACGCGGTTGTTGTCTTCATGGGTGCTGGAGACGTTCAGAAGTATGAACGCGCGTATGAAGAATTATTGAGTCATTTATCTTTAAAAGATAACTAATGATTAATATTTTCTAAAAGATAAATCATTCAAGACCGAAGTGACTTCTTTTCATTGCTTTTTCCACTAAGGTTGTTAGAATATATCCTTAATGAGGGATATAAAAAGGAGGAACCTTGATGAACAATTACGATGAACAGCCACGGCGTGTGATCAATGCGGATGTTGGCCTAAACAAGTTTTTAACAAAAATGTATGGTTGGATGGCACTTGCTGTATTGTTATCTGCCTTTGCAGCATTTTACGTTTCCACCACACCAGCTTTGATGTCACTTTTTACGGGTTCGTACCGGATTGTCCCGTTGATTGTATGGTTTGTCTTTCCGTTCTTAGTTAGTGGTCAGGCAATGAAGCGACCGGCAATAAGTTTTGTGCTCTTGATGTTTTACGGTTTGTTAACCGGGGGCATCATGTCGATGTACGCCTTAGTTTACACGGGTACGACCATGGTGAGTGCTTTTGTATCCAGTGCATCGATTTTCATCGCAATGGCCGTTTACGGTGTCGCAACTAAACGTGATCTATCACGGGTTGGCGCACAAGCAACGGCTGCGTTGATTGCGCTGATTGTCGCTTTCCTAATTAATATCTGGTTGAAGAGTTCCATGATTGCCTTCGTCTTCTCGATTATTGGTGTGGTTATTTTTACCGCTTTGACTGCTTCAGATAGCCAAAAGATGAAGCGCCTTTACTTGCAAAGCGACGGCTCTGCTACAACTGGTACCGGGTTAGCCATCATTGGTGCAATGCAACTCTACCTTGACTTCGTGAACTTGTTTATCTTGTTACTTCAAGTTTTCGGTGGTTTTGGTGATCGTGATTAATATTAAAATATTGAACAGCCATTCAATCAGTGATGATGT
This sequence comes from Secundilactobacillus angelensis, assembly GCF_012641075.1. GTDB lineage: Bacteria > Bacillota > Bacilli > Lactobacillales > Lactobacillaceae > Secundilactobacillus > Secundilactobacillus angelensis. Next base: position 47,450 of record NZ_JAAXLJ010000012.1, read on the forward strand.
GGATGGCTGTTTTTCTGTGTCCATTTTGAAACCTAAATTTAACCTGGGTGCTTGCTTCAATATACCGTCAAACTGATTTTTAATTGTTCAATTTCTCTGTTAAACTAGAGGTATGACAAATTGCGGAGGCTTTATTAATGACTGAATCAAAACGATTGTTACTTATCGATGGCAACAGTGTGGCTTTCCGGGCATTTTTCGCACTGTATACTGCATTGAATAGTATGACGAATGCGGATGGTTTGCATACTAATGCGATTTTTGGTTTTAACCGGATGCTAGATATTATGTTAGACGAGGTCAAACCAACTGATGCGTTGGTGGCCTTTGATGCGGGGAAGGTGACCTTTCGAACTGAGAAATTTGCAGATTATAAAGGCGGTCGTTCCAAGACCCCACCAGAACTTTCCGAACAGATGCCAGTGATTCGTCAATTGCTTGAAGCACGCGGTATTAAATCGTACGAATTAAAGAACTATGAAGCTGATGATATTATTGGCACCATGGCGAAACAGGCCGAAGCCGCCGATTATCAAACGACCATTTTTACTGGGGATCGTGATTTAACTCAGCTGACTTCCGAAAAGACCCGGGTCGCAGTGTCAAAAAAAGGGGTTACTGAGGTTGAAACATATACTCCTGAACACGTGAAAGAAAAGTTAGGCGTACGACCTGACCAGATTATTGAAATTAAAGGGCTTCAAGGAGATAACTCTGACAACTACCCAGGGGTTGCCGGTGTCGGTCCTAAGACTGCAGTTTCCTTGATTCAGCAGTATGGCACCATTGACGGCGTATACGAGAACATTGATAAAATAACTGCCAAGAAAATGAAAGAACATTTGATTGAAGATAAAGATTCTGCCTTTCAATCACGAAATTTAGCCACTATTCGACGAGATGCGCCAATTGAAATTAAGTTGAGTGACCTGGCTTACAAAGGCGACCAGCGGGACGAGTTGGTTAAGTTTTATCAGGAAATGAATTTCCAATCATTTTTAAATAAGATGAATGCTGATTCCGATGATGGCGATGTACTAGGGTTAAAACCAGTTAAGTTTACGGTATTAACCGCTGATAATCTGAATGAATTAGCCCAGCTTAAGGATCACGTATCATTTTATTTGGAGATGCCTGAAGAAAACTACCACACTTCAACTTTTGCCGGCTTTGTGATTGGTGAAGCTGATAAGTGGTTTGTTAGCCGCGACGTAGAATTGTTAAAGCAGTCACCGCTAAAAGACTTGTTGACCAATGATAAAGTTCAAAAAGATTTATTTGATGCGAAACGGACTTACGTTGGTTTGAACCGCTTAGATATCCATCTCGCACACGTTGATTTTGACTTATTACTGGCTTCATATCTGTTAGATACCAATGAAAATAGTAACGATCTGGGTCGATTGGCTTTCCAACATGGCTATCATCAGATTCAGTCTGATGAAGAAGTGTACGGTAAGGGTGCCAAGCGTGCTATTCCAGAAGATGACCAAATCTTTTTTGAACACTTAACTCGAAAAGGAATCACGATTGAATCGTTAAAGAAATCATTATTTAAACAATTGGACGAAAACGAACAGACTGAACTCTATCGTGATCTGGAACTGCCAATGGCATTCGTACTGGCACACATGGAGATCGCTGGGATAACGGTGGATACTGACCGTTTATCAGCTATGCAAAGTGAGTTTACTGAATTGCTAGCTCAGACCCAGCAGACCATTTTCCAGGAGGCTGGCGAGGAGTTTAACATTGGCTCACCCAAGCAGTTGCAACACATTCTGTTTGAAAAGCTAGGGTTAACACCACTTAAGAAAACCAAAACGGGCTATTCGACTTCGGTTGACGTCTTGGAAAAGTTAGCTGCCGAAGCACCAATCGTTGAGAATATTTTGAAGTACCGTCAGATTTCTAAGATTCAATCGACCTACGTTGAAGGATTGTTGAAAGTCGTTCATAGCACTGACCAGAAAGTGCATACCCGATACTTGCAGACCCTAACCCAAACGGGGCGTCTGTCGTCAGTGGATCCTAATCTGCAAAACATTCCCATCAGAACTGAAGAAGGTCGCCGAATCCGGCAGGCCTTCATTCCAAGTCACAAGGGCTGGCAGATATTCTCGTCTGACTATTCACAAATTGAATTACGAGTATTAGCTCATATTACTCACGATAAGAACCTCCAGGAAGCCTTCAGAGAGGGCGAAGATATTCATGCTTCGACCGCTCGCCGAATCTTTCGTTTGGGGCCAGATGCCGAAGTTGATCCTAACATGCGGCGTCAAGCTAAAGCGGTGAACTTTGGTATCGTTTACGGAATCAGTGATTTTGGTCTGTCGCAAAACATCGGCATTACTCGAAAGCAGGCGCGTCAATTTATCGACACCTACTTCGAGGAATACCCCGGTGTTAAGCAGTATATGACCGATATCGTGGCTTCCGCTAAAGATAAGGGCTATGTTGAAACCATTGCGCATCGTCGCCGGTATTTACCAGACATTAACGCGCGCAACTTTAATCAGCGTTCGTTTGCTGAACGGACGGCCATGAATACGCCAATCCAAGGCAGTGCTGCCGATATTATCAAGATTGCGATGATTAAAATGGAGGATGCGATTAAAGACCTGCAGGCAACGATGTTACTGCAAGTACACGATGAACTGATCTTTGAGGCACCTGCTGAAGAGATCCCAACATTGGAAAAATTAGTGCCAAGTGTGATGGACTCAGCCGTTAAGCTGGAAATTCCGCTGAAAGTGGAATCCCACTACGGCAACACCTGGTACGAAGCAAAGTAATGATGCAAGGAGGCTCTCCGGATGCCTGAATTACCCGAAGTGGAAACGGTACGCCGCGGTTTAACGCGATTAGTTGGTAACGCGAAAATTACGTCCGTAGACGTCTATTACGAAAAAATGGTCTCACCAGAGGCCAATCAATTTAAAAAAATGCTCGCTGGCAAAACGATTGAACGGATTGACCGGCGAGGTAAATATCTCTTATTCAGATTCAATGACGACCTCACCATGGTGTCGCATTTGCGGATGGAGGGAAAGTATGACGTTCAGCCAGCTGGCAACCCCGTCACCAAGCACACCCACGTCGTTTTTCATCTCGATGACGAGCGTGATTTACGGTATACTGATACCCGGAAGTTTGGGCGGATGCACTTACTGAAGACCGGTGAAGAAAGTAAACTTATTTCTGGCTTAAAAAAAATGGGACCAGAGCCGACTGCAAAGACACTTACCGTTGATTACATGAAAACCATTTTCGGTAAGAGTAAGAAGGCGATTAAGCCGTTCTTATTAGATCAAAGCAATATTGCGGGTTTAGGAAACATTTACGTAGATGAAACGCTGTGGTTGAGCCGGATTCACCCTGAACAGCCTGTTAACAGCATTCCTGACTTTCAGATTCGTCAACTCCGTGAGAACATTATTGCGGAAATTAAGCGTGCAATCGATGGTCATGGGACCACTGTCCATTCTTTTTCAACTGCTTATGGTGAAGCAGGAGAGTTTCAAAATCATTTGATGGTGTACGGTCGCAAAGGTGAACCCTGTTTTCGGTGTGATACCCCCATTGAAAAAACGAAAGTGGCACAACGGGGAACCCATTTTTGCCCCGATTGTCAGGTCTTGCGTGAAAACCCAGGTGAAACGATGGTTCTTGGTCTCACTGGTGGTATTGCTACTGGTAAGTCAACCGTGAGTGACCTGTTCAAAGGATTTAATATTCCAATTATCGATGCCGACTTAGTTGCTCGTGAAGTCGTGGAACCGGGAACCAAGGGATTAAAACAAATTCAAAGCACTTTTGGCTGGCAAATGATTCAGCCAGATGGTACTTTAGACCGTCATGCTTTGGGTACCCTGGTATTCAGCCAACCGGAAGCATTGGCACAGTTGAATGACATCACTGGTCCGCTGATCAAAAAAGCGGTCATTCGTAAATTACAAGGTTACCGAAGACGGAAGGCGCCATTGGTGATTTACGATGCACCCACTTTATTTGAAGCTCGCGGTGCTTCTGGAGTCAACGAAATTATGGTTGTCACTTTACCAGCTGAACTGCAACTGGAACGGTTAATGGCCCGTGATCAGTTATCTCAAGATGAGGCATTGGAGCGGATCAACGCACAATTACCGTTGGCAGAAAAGGCTAAACGAGCCGATATTGTCATTGATAATAGTCAGACAGTTGATAAAACGAAAGCCCAAGTGGTAAGATGGCTGAATGAAGCCGGATTCGGCTCATTAATAACAACAAAAGCTAATCAAGTTAAAAAGTAAAATGTTTGAGGAAAAATAAGAGGTGAGACTATGCACTGTCCACACTGCCATCATAATGGCTCACGGGTTGTTGACAGCCGACCAACGGATGAAGGCCGTGTTATTCGACGCCGCCGTGAATGTGAAAATTGTGGCTTTCGGTTTACAACGTTTGAACGGATCGAAGCCACACCACTATTGGTGATCAAGAAAAACGGTACTCGTGAAGAGTTTAATCGTGAAAAGATTCTCCGAGGCATTATCCGTTCAGCAGAGAAACGACCAGTTGGTATGGATGTCATGACTAAACTGGTTGACGAAGTTGAAAATGAAGTCCGTTCATTGGGCGAAAATGAAGTTTCTAGTCAGCTGATCGGTGAATATGTCATGAAGCGCTTGGCAGATATTGATGAAATTTCCTATATTCGTTTCGCCAGTGTTTACCGTCAGTTTAAGGATATGAGTGTCTTCCTGGAAGAGCTCAAAGACGTCATGAACAAGGATAAGAAAAAAGGGACCACCTCTGATAAAAAGAAATGAAACGGGGCTTAATCATGGCGGAGTCAACACAACCACTCTTGCCCAAAACGTCTGTTGCAATCATAGCAACAACCCAATTGCAGGATGAACGTAGAAGAGTATTGGATTTACTCTACCAACCGATTTTAGGCGTTGCAGCATACAGCCTTGCAACGGTCATGTGGCAGCAGGTGTCGTTAACGGCTGATCTGAAAGTCGAAGTGACTCATACTGACTTATTGGCATTACTCAATATCAGTATGTCGACACTCGAGGACTCTCGTTTGCGACTAGAAGGTGCAGGTCTGTTACGCACGTTTAAGAATCAGCCAGATCGATTGCCTGAATTGATTTATGAACTTCAGCAACCCGTAAGCGGTGAGATGTTTTTTAAGGATGATTTGTTGAGTCTTCTATTGTTGGAAGTAGTGGGTGAGCGTCAGTTTGATCGATTGAGGCAAGCCTTTTTGCCGCGGCACCTTCAGCGGGAGAAGTGGCATGAAATTTCCAAGTCGTTTCTTGACGTTTTTTCGCTAGATAACCGGTTGATTGCGTCGCCACCAAGGTTGATTGAAGACACTAAAGTTGCTTTTGATCAGGAGACTGAAGTTGCTGAACATGAGCAGCCCACGGCACCGGACTTTGATTTTAGTTTGTTGTCCGAGTTACTGAAACGTTCGTACATTGACCTTAATGATTTACGACAATACCGGCAGTTGATTATTAACGAACATTTGTTGTACGGTATTGATGAAACTGAAATGGCGCGCTATCTGGGCGATGCCACCAATCTAGCAACAAATAAGCTGGATGCCAATCAATTTAAACGAGCGGTTGCCGCAGCTTACCAATCTGAAACTCAACCGGTGGTGGCTGAACAAAAAGCGGTTGTCGCTAAGAAAAACAGTGAAAGTCAGGAAGAAACGGCTTTAGTTGCTGCAGCTAAGCAATATGATCCGATGGCTTTTTTGGCACAGATTAGGCAGCAACAGGGTGGCTACGTGGCTAACGGTGAACAGCGAATTGTTGAACAAATCGCAAGTAAACAGATTTTCTCCAATTCGGTGATCAATATGCTGATTTACGAGGTGTTGATTGATTTGAATAATTCAACAATCACTCAGCGCCTGACAGATACCATTGCTAACCGTTGGGCGCAAGATGGCGTTAAGACACCTGAAGACGCATTGGCAAGCATTCGTAAATTCAAAGCCGAGCGCGCAAAGCCCAAGTCTTCACGCAGACGGTCGGGTACCAAGAACATCAAGGAAACTTTGCCTGATTGGGCCAAGAATGATTACCAGCCAAAGGCGAAAAAAGCGCTCACGCAATCAGATCAGGCAGCGTTTAATGAGCAATTGAATAAACTTAAAAAATTGAGAGATGGAGGTGATTAGTATGGAAAATATCAGTGAGTCTATGAAACGCTATATGGACCAACATCAACTCAATGCTAATTACCAAAAATTAATGAACAGTGTCTACCAAGACACTGATGTTCAAGCGTTTTTGAAGGCTCATGAGGATGACCTAGATGCTGAACAGATTGATCGTTCGTCGGCCAAATTGTACGAATATGTCAATGAGCGTAATAAATTAGCTGCTGGCGAAACGACATTTGCGCCCGGATATGAACCAAAGCTTGTCTTGAATGATCATTTGGTGGAAGTGTCATATCAACCAACAGACGCCCAAAAAGCGAAGTTAAAGCAGGCTGCTTTGAAGCGAAGAGTTAATGCTATCATGATGCCAAAACTGATTAAAAATGCAACATTTGACCACTTTATTAATGATCCCGATCGAGCACAAGCATTACAGGCTGCCGTTGCTTTCATTGAGGCTTATTCGAAGGACTCAAAGCATTTTCATCAGGGATTATACCTGTATGGCAGTTTTGGTGTGGGCAAGACTTATCTGCTTGGCGCGATTGCTAACCAATTAGCTGATATGGGTGTTAAAACGACTCTGGTTCACTTTCCAAGCTTCGCGGTAGAAATGAAGAATGCCATTGCCAATAACCAAGTGGCTGGCCGATTGGATGATGTTAAACAGTCTCAAATTTTGATGATCGATGATATTGGTGCTGATGCTATGTCGGCGTGGGTTCGTGATGATATCTTGGGTGTTATTTTGGAATATCGCATGCAAAACGAATTGCCGACGTTTTTCTCGTCTAATTTCTCCATGCAGCAGTTAGAAACTGAGCACTTGGCAGAGACACAAAAAGGCGACGTTGAGCCTTTGAAGGCCAAACGTTTAATGGAGCGAGTGAGATTTTTAGCTCAGGAAATCGAAATGATCGGTGAAAATCGCCGACAAAAATAGAGTTGACACTTATTTTTTAAAGTGGTTTAATGTGAATTGTAATCAAATTCAAAGAAATTTAAATGTTTGAAAGACATGATTTAGTTGGGTTCTCCAAGAGAGAAGCACCACTTCTGGAAGTGCTTTGTGAGCGATTCTAAGTTACCACTTTCTCGAATGTGCGGTGGACAATATCGCATCGGTTGTTCCGTTATCGCTGAATGAAGGTTTGGTTCGCAGTTTGAATCAGATGAATTTCGGGTGGAACCGCGTAGAGACGTCCCGGTATGTACAGTAATGTGCATGCCGGGATTTTTTAGTTTCACGAGTTCGGTGGCTTTCAGCATTTAAAAAATGTAAACACGAGGAGAAGAGTAGAATGGCAGATATTACGGTTGAATTTCCAGACGGCAAGAAGAAACAATTTGATGCCGAAGCAACGACCAAGGACGTTGCACAGTCCATTGCTATTAGTTTAGCTAAAAAGGCTGTTGCTGGTAAGTTAGACGGCAAGTTAATTGATTTGAACGCACCTTTGAAGCATGACGGTAAGATTGAAATCGTCACTAAGGACAGCGAAGATGGTTTGGCTGTTTTGCGTCAGTCCGTTGCCTTATTGACAAAGGTTGCTTTGAAGGAGACTTTCCCATCAATTCAATTTGGTGAAGAAGTCGGTGATGCTGATGGTTTTTACGTTGATACTGATAAGGAAGACGGTCAGGTTAGTGTTGACTCGTTACCTGCAATCAGTGACAAAGTTCAGGCGTTCATTGATCAAAAATTGGCCATCAAGCACAGTCGTTTAAGCAAGGCGGATGCCCTGAAGAAGCTTGAAGGTACTTCATACGAAGCTAAACTTGTTGAAGATAGCGATGATGAAGAATTTCCATTTTACGAAATTGATGGTGTTCAGGTCTTAGCGAGTGGTGTTAGTTTCGCTAATACGGGCGACATTAAGTTCTTCCGTCTGTTATCAGTTGCTGGTGCTTACTTTGAAGGTAAGTCATCTAACCCAATGTTACAACGAATCTATGGGACCGCATTTTACAAGCAAGCCGACCTTGATGCTGACTTGCAAGCTCGTCAAGAAGCGCGTGAACATGATCACCGTGTCATTGGTAACGATCTAGACTTATTCTTCGTTGATCCTAAAGCTGGTGCTGGTCTGCCATACTGGATGCCAAATGGTGCTACGATTCGGCGGACGGTTGAACGTTACATCATTGACAAGGAAGTTGCCGATGGTTACAAGCACGTTTACACCCCAGTGTTAGCTAACCTTGACCTTTACAAGACTTCTGGTCACTGGGCTCACTACCGTGAAGACATGTTCCCACCAATGGATATGGGTGATGGCGAAATGCTTGAATTACGGCCAATGAACTGCCCAAGTCATATTCAAATTTACAACCATCACATTCGCTCATACCGTGAATTACCATTACGGATCGCTGAACTAGGGATGATGCACCGTTACGAAAAATCAGGTGCCTTATCAGGTTTACAACGGGTTCGTGAAATGACTCTGAACGATGGTCACACTTTTGTTGCTTTGGACCAAGTTCAAGACGAATTCAAGAAGATTTTACGGTTGATCATGGACGTCTACAAAGACTTCAACATCAACGACTACAGTTTCCGTCTTTCATATCGTGATCCTGAGAATACTGAAAAGTACTTCGATGATGATGAAATGTGGAACCGTAGCCAGACCATGTTAAAGGGTGCCATGGATGACCTTGGTCTTGACTACTACGAAGCTGAAGGTGAAGCTGCCTTCTATGGCCCTAAGCTGGATATTCAAACTAAGACGGCTTTAGGTAACGATGAAACTATGTCAACCATTCAATTGGACTTCATGCTGCCAGACCGCTTCGATTTGAAGTATGTTGGTGCTGATGGTGAAGATCATCGTCCAGTTATGATTCACCGTGGGATCGTTGGGACTATGGAACGATTCATTGCATACCTCACTGAAATCTATAAGGGTGCTTTCCCAACTTGGTTGGCTCCAAAGCAAGTTAAGATTATTCCAGTTAGCGATGATAAGCACGGCGAATACGCTGAGAGTTTGAACAAACAGTTGTTAGCAGCTGGCGTTCGTGCCGAAGTTGATCACCGTGGTGAAAAGATGAACTACTTGATTCGTGATGCTCAGACTCACAAGATTCCATACACCTTAGTTGTTGGGGATCAAGAAATGGCTGACAAGGCTGTTAGTGTTCGTAAGTATGGTGAACAAAACAGCGAGTCAATGAGTGCTGACGATTTCGAAAAAGAAGTTTTAAAGGATATTGCTAATTACAGTAATAACTAAATTATTAAAAGCTGCTTGACACACGAATTAAATAGGATATACTTATTATTCGTGAGCTTAAAGCCAAGTGATTTGACTAATATCCTGTGTCATGGTATATTGGTTAAGTTGAAAAAATGTAAGTAGAAGCACCCGCTTCTCGCCTTGTGGTTAACGCTGCCTGGCTGATACGTAAATAAACTAAACCTGAGAATGGTTTGGGTATTTAACGGGTGCGCATAGCGTACCCGTTATTTGTTTGGGTAGGACTTACGTTTCATTGTTTTCAAAATCACTCGGAGGTGAATGACCATAGCAAACGATATGATGGTTAACGAAGGAATCCGTGCTCGAGAAGTTCGGTTGATCGGTAATAACGGCGAACAATTGGGCATCAAGAGTAAGCGGGACGCGCTTCAACTGGCTGAAGATGCAGATTTGGATCTTGTCTTAGTGGCTGCGAAAGCTAAGCCACCGGTAGCCCGGATCATGGATTACGGGAAGTACCGTTTCGAGATGCAAAAGAAGCAACGTGAGGCTCGTAAGAAGCAAAAGGTCGTTAGCGTGAAGGAAGTTCGCTTAAGTCCATCAATTGATACGAACGATTTTAACACTAAGCTGAAGAACGCTAAGAAGTTCTTGGCAAAGGGCGAAAAAGTTCGTGTCTCAATTCGATTCAAAGGTCGTGCCATTACCCATAAAGATATTGGTCGTCAAGTTTTGAACCGGATGGCTGAAGAAACAAGCGATGTTGCAACCGTTGAACAACGCCCAAAGATGGACGGACGGAGCATGTTTTTGATGCTTGCACCAAAAAAAGAAGACTAGTTAGTTAGTATTTGAGGAGGATTTTCGATTATGCCAAAGATGAAGACAAACCGCGCCAGTGCCAAGCGTTTTAAAGTAACAGCAAAAGGCGGCATTAAGAGTGCGAATGCTTACACGAGTCACCGTTTCCACGGTAAGACCAAGAAGCAACGTCGTCAATTACGTGGGACTTCAATGATGAAATCTAACACGATTAAGAAAACTTATCGTCAATTACTGCAAAAGTAATTCGAAAGTTGATCATGAATTTAATCGTTCAAAAACGATGATAACCGTAAGTATTAGGAGGAATTTAATATGCCACGAGTAAAAGGTGGAACAGTAACACGCGCACGTCACAAAAAGATTCTTAAATTAGCTAAGGGTTACCGTGGTTCAAAGCACCGTTTGTTTAAGGTTGCTAAGGATCAAGTAATGAAGGGTTACCAATACGCCTACCGTGACCGGAAGGCTAACAAGCGTAACTTCCGTCGTCTTTGGATCGCTCGGATCAACGCTGCAGCCCGTTTAAACGGTTTAAGCTACAGCAAGATGATGTTTGGTTTGAAGCAAGCCAACATCGAAGTTAACCGTAAGATGTTAGCTGACTTAGCTGTTAACGATGCTGATGCTTTCAAGGCATTAGCTGACGAAGCAAAAAAGGCATTATAATTTTAAACCTAAACGAGGCTGGATGAAGACTTCCAACCTCGTTTTTGTTTGATTTGATAGAGATGCGCTATAATCGTAGTAATATCAGCAAAAATCTCGTATAATAAACTCTCAGTACAGGATAAAGGAGTTAGTCAATGTTAGCGCAATTTACACCAACTTGGATGATCGAAGCGACTTATAATATTAACCCTAAAGAGTTGAAACAATTGGGAATCAAAGTCGTTTTGACAGACCTTGATAATACCCTTATTGCATGGAATAACCCTTATGGGACAGAAGAACTCAGGGACTGGATGACGTCCTTGGAACGTGAAAACATTCAGTTGGTGGTTGTGTCAAACAATTCTCACCGGCGGGTAAAAAAAGCGGTGGCTGCGTTACAGCTTCCCTTTATCTCACGCGCGCTAAAACCATTTTCGGGTGGTATTCGGCGGGCGATGCGTCAATATCAGGTTTCTGAAAATGAAGTTGTGATGGTTGGTGATCAATTACTAACGGATATTGCTGCAGCAAACTTTAGTAAGATTCGTAGCATTTTGGTCAGACCAATTATTGAAAGCGATGCGTGGAATACGCGAATCAATCGGTTCTTCGAGCGATTTGTGATGCACGCAATGCTTAGGAAGCATCCAGAACTCAAGTTTCGAAAGGACTTAATTAATGAGCGAAACAAATAAAGATGAAGTATTAGTTGATGGTGAGGCCGTTTATTGTATTGGTTGCGGCGCCCAGATTCAGACCACCGATAAAAATAAACCTGGCTACACGCCACAATCTGCATTAGATAAGGGACTGGAAACCGGCGAATTATATTGTCAGCGTTGCTTCAGATTGCGGCACTACAACGAAATCGTTCCCGTTGGTTTAACTGACGACGATTTTCTGCGGTTGTTGACACAAATTCGTGATGCTAATGCGCTGATCGTCTATGTTGTCGATATTTTCGATTTTAACGGTTCAATTATTCCTGGCTTACATCGATTTGTTGGGGATAACCCCGTGATGTTGGTTGGAAACAAGGAAGATCTGCTGCCAAGTTCGCTGCGCCGTTCAAAATTACGCGACTGGTTACGACAACGAGCTAACGAACAGGGAATTCGTCCAATCGACGTTTCCTTATTATCAGCTAAGACTAATCAATCCGTGGATCAATTTTTAGATATGGTTGAAAAACATCGTGATAATCGTGATGTATACATTGTCGGTGTTACCAACGTAGGTAAGTCGACACTGATCAATCAAATTATTCGGCGTAGTACTGGCGCCAAAGATGTGATTACCACTTCTCGGTTCCCAGGGACCACGTTAGATAAAATTGAAATTCCGCTGGATGACGATCACGTTTTGGTGGATACACCTGGAATCATTCACCCATCACAGATGGCCCATTATCTGTCGGGTAAAGAATTAAAAATTGTGACGCCACAAAAGCAGATCAAGCCAAAAGTTTATCAATTGAATGATCAACAAACGATTTTCTTGGCGGGTGTTGCTCGTTTTGATTACGTTTCTGGTCCCAAACATGGTTTTACAGTATACGTTGAAAACAACTTACCTTTACATCGTACTAAGTTGGAAAATGCGGATAACTTTTACAGCAAACACGTCGGTGATTTACTGACGCCACCTGAAAGTCCCGATAATGATCTGCCACCTCTGGAAAGACACGAGTTTAAAATCACCGACAAGAGTGATCTGGTTTTTGAAGGACTTGGTTGGATTACCGTTCCCGCTGGCGTAGTTGTTGCTGGCTATGCCCCTAAAGGCGTTGGTGTTGTCGTTCGCCGAGCAATGATATAAGGAGAAATTAATTTGAATTTAAAAGGTAAACAAAAGCGGTTTTTACGTGCCCAAGCGCACCATCTAAACCCGATTTTTTCAGTCGGTAAAAACGGACTTAACCAAACTTGGTTAGCCCAATTGGACGGTGCCCTACAAAAACGTGAACTGATCAAGATCAATCTTCAGCAGAGTGCTGATGAAACGGTTGAAGAAGTGCAAGCTTACATTGAGGATAATACCGCAATACAGGTAGTCCAAACTATTGGCCGGGTACTCGTTTTATTTCAGCCAGCATCAGAAGAAAAATATCAGGATCTTTCATTACAAGTAAAAAAATTAGCATAATCATTTTGAAGTAAGGGGAAATCACGATGGTTAAGGTAGTTGAGCAGACGAAAACCAAGGTTGTTGAACAGTTGGCAGCTACTATCAAGAAGAAGCGAATTGGTATTCTTGGTGGGACGTTTAATCCACCGCATATTGGTCACCTGATCATGGCAGACCAAGTCATGACCCAGCTAGGGTTGGATCGGGTTCTCTTTATGCCGGATGCTAACCCGCCACACGTTGATCGGAAAGTGGCCATTGACGCCGCTGATCGTGTGAAAATGGTTGCTGCTAGTATTGCGGATAATCCTAATTTTGGGATTGAACTCGCTGAAGTCCAGCGTGGTGGTGTTAGTTACACGTACGATACGATGTTGGAATTAAAGCGAAAACACCCTGAAAACGAGTATTACTTTATTATTGGTGGCGACATGGTTGATTATTTACCGAAGTGGTATCGAATCGATGATTTAGTTAAATTGGTTCAATTTGTGGGTGTTCGTCGCGAAAACTACCCGGTAACCTCTAAATACCCAGTTTTATGGGTTGATATTCCCTTGATTGATGTCAGTTCATCGATGATTCGAAGCCGAATTAGGCAAGGACAGTCAATCAGATACTTTGTAAAGGATTCCGTTGCGAAGTATATTAAGGAGCGACAGTTATATCATGAGTGAAGAAGTAACGTATACTGGTCGATACACCGTGGATAGCCGTGATCAGTTATTGGCCAAAATCTCAAAGCAGTTGAAACCGGCTCGTTTTGAACATGTCCAGCGAGTGGAACAGACGGCTATACAATTAGCTAAGCAATATGGTGTTAACGTTGAAAAAGCCTCCATTGCGGGGTTAGTTCACGATTATGCTAAGCAACGGCCTGATGAGGATTTTATTAAAGCAATCAAACACTTCCAACTAGACCCCGATTTAGTGAACTGGAACAACGCTATTTGGCATGGAATCGTGGGTGCCGAGCTGATTAAGTCTGAATTGGATATTACAGATGAAGATATTTTGGATGCGGTGCGCTACCATACGACCGGGAACCGTTATATGACCAAACTGGCCCAGATTATCTATATGGCTGATTACATCGAACCGGCTCGGGACTTTGATGGCGTTGAAAAAGCACGACTTTTAACCTCTCAGAGTCTTGAACTGGCGGTGGCTTATCAGACGAAGCATACACTGTTATATTTGCTGGAAAATAATCAACGGATTTATCCAAAAACAATTGATACTTATAACGCTTGGGTTCCCCAAAGCGGACTGAATGATTAACGGAGGAATTTGATGAATAGTAAAGATATTTTGCAAGTTGTTGTTAAGGCTGCCTCAGACAAGCGGGCGGAAGATATCGTTGCTCTAGATATGCAACAGGTGAGCCTCATTACGGACTATTTTATGATTACTGACGCGACTTCTGGTCGTCAAGTACAAGCGATCACTGATAACATTCAAGAGGCCTGTGAGAAGGCTGATATTCCCGTTAAACGGATTGAAGGTCGTGACGCTGCTCGCTGGGTCTTGATTGACCTTGGTGATGTGATGGTTCACGTTTTCCAGAAGGACGAACGAGCACATTATAATTTGGAAAAATTATGGTCAGAAGCACCGCTAGTCAACGTTGATGACTGGGTCGAAGCATGATTTATCAGACCTTTGCCAAATTATACGATGAGCTGTTTGACAGTGAATTATATCTAGAATGGCGAACGTTTGTTGAGCAGCAGGTCCCCGATAAGCAGCAGCCATTGTTAGAATTAGCCTGTGGTGCGGGTCGTTTAGCTGTTTTATTAGCACAAGATGGTTATGATGTGACGGGCTTTGATCTCTCAGATGAGATGCTTAGTTTAGCAGATCAGCATGCCCGCGAGGCTGATATCGCGTTACCTTTGATCGAAGGTAATATGTTGGATCTTAGCGATTTACAAAGGTACCACACTGTAACGTGTTTCGCAGACTCGCTGTGTTATCTTCCGGATGAAGAGTCACTGTTGAAGACATTTGAACAAGTTGCACGTCATCTTGATGATGATGGGCAATTTTTGTTTGATGTTATCTCACCATATCAGACAGATACGGTTTATCCGGGTTATATGTATAATTACCGGGATACTGACAGAGCTTTTATGTGGTCTAGTGAAGCAGGGGAGCAATCCCACTCAGTTGACCATGATTTAACTTTCTTTACCTATAATGAAAATAAGGGTGCTTACGATGAAGTCGCCGAACTACACCATGAGCGGACTTACGAATTGGCAACTTATCAACGCTTATTAAAGTCAGCCGGTTTTAAGCAAGTCAAGGTCAGTGCTGACTTTGGTAAGACCAATATTAAGTCGGATACAACTCGCTGGTTCTTCGTTTGCGGTAAGTAAATCAAACATTCGATTGCAAGGAGATGGACATCATCGTAAATGTTTTGGGCATTGTAGCTGAATACAATCCGTTTCATAACGGTCATGTTTATCACTTGCAACGAGCTAAGAAGCTGGCTCATGCAGATGTGACGATAGCTGTGATGAGTGGCAATTGGGTGCAACGTGGGGAACCTGCGTTGCTTGATAAGTGGCAGCGTACCCGGTTGGCACTGTTGGGAGGAGCCGATCTGGTTATTGAATTACCCTTTCAATTTGCCGTTCAGCCGGCGCATCTGTTTGCTCAAGGGGCGGTTCGGCTCTTATCAATCCTAGGGTGTACACATCTTGCTTTTGGAGCCGAGCATCCTGAAATGGACTTTGAGACGTTGGTGGCTAATCAACCAACCAACGCCAGCAGTCATTTTAAACAGTTTAATGAGACGTATCCCACGCTGTTTAATGATTATTTACAAGCCCAGACAGGCATGAACCTGCGTGCTTCAAATGATATATTAGGGTTTAGCTATGTGGCTGCTAATGATCAATTGGAGAAACCATTAGCGGTTCTGCCAATTGAACGGCTGGGAAGTTCCCATCAGGAAACACAAATAGATGGTGATTCAACAATTGCCAGTGGGGCGGCCATTCGTGGGGCGGTTCAGTCTTCTGACTGGTCAGCTGTGTCAAAACTGGTTCCTGCTGAAACCTTGGCCACGCTGAGAAAAAATCAATTGGTTACGTGGGATGATTTCTGGCCATACTTGCGTTATCAGTTACTTTCAACTTCACTTACCGATTTACACCAGGTGTATCAAATGAGTGAGGGGATCGAGTACCGATTGAAACAGGCGGCTCTAACAAGCAAAGACTTTGCGGATTTCTTAAAATCTGCCAAGACTAAACGGTTTACGTATGCACGGTTACAACGCTTATGCGTCTATATTTTAATGCAGGTCAATCGGGTAGAGTTACCTAGTGAGGCCAGATATATCCGAGTGTTAGGGTTTAATGGTGTGGGGCAGCAACATCTCAATCAAGTAAAGAAGCAGGCTACTCTCCCATTAATTTCCCGTGTAACGGATGACTGGATTGATGGCCCATATCGACTTGATTATCAGGCAGGGATGGTGCGTCAAATGTTGACTGGTGTTGACCAAGATCGATTGCAGCATGCTATAATCATTTAATTTTTGATCAGGTTTGAGTTTTAAATCTGATCCTGAAGTTGTTTGCGACGTGTCATGTAAATTCCCTTGACATCGCCTCAACCCATAGTTATAATAATAAAGTTGCGTTAGGAGGATACTGAATTGAAGTTGTCGTTATCCGAGTTACAAAAAGAGTACCGACATGAACCACTAAAATTCGATGAGGCCCTGGATTTAAAAGCTGATCTGATGGAACGTTATCCGGATGAAGTGCTTGACGTAACGCCAGTTCACATCAATGGGATGGCAAGTGTTGATAATAATGGCGACGTGTTGTTTTACACGCACGTTTCAGCCACTTTAACCGTACCATCGACACGTTCACTGACACCGGTTGAACTACCTACGGATTTTGATGTTACCGAGTTCTACGTTGCCTCTCAGGCGGCTTTAACCCGATACGAAAAGTCTGATGTTGTTCTTGTCGTTGAAGATGACGTGATTGATGTTGATAAAGCAATTGCTGACAATCTGTTATTACAGATTCCGATGCAAGTACTGACGAAAGCTGAACAGTCAGCTGATAAGTTACCGGAAGGCCAAGGCTGGGAGGTAACCATTGAAGGCGACCAAGAGGCCAAAGAATCAGATTCTAAAACTGTTGATCCACGTCTTGCTAAGTTAAAAAACTTTTTTGGTGATTCATCGAAAGATGATGAACAGTAGGACTTAAAAATCTTTCACTAGTGGATAATTTTAAATTTAAGGAGGTGTTTCCATTGGCTGTACCAGCACGTAAAACTTCTAAGACGAAGAAACGTATGCGTCGAGGAAACATTAAGTTGCAAGTACCTAATTTGAGTGCTTGCCCAAACTGTGGTGAATTACGTAAATCACACGTTGTTTGCCCTAACTGCGGCTTCTATGATGGCCGTCAGGTTGTTAAGACTAACAACTAGTTAATAAAAAGAAGCATCCAAGAGAACCGCGGTCTCTGGATGCTTCTTTTTTTGTACAAATTAAGTCGTTAAAACTGGCTTGTGAGGACGTCGGTAAGTGGAGTAGAGAACAACATTAAAATACCTCCGATATTGCCTAAAAGGCAATTATTGGGGGTATTCGCTTGGATGATTGGTTGATGTGTTGTGCTGGATCAAAGATGAACAAAAAAGAACCGGAGAGCACGAATGCGCCCCGGTTCTTTTCATGAGATTTATTGATTATTCTTTAGTAAAGTCAACAACCATCCGGCCAGTAATCTTACCAGCTTTCATTTCGTCGATGATGTCGTTGATTTCACTCAAACGACGAGTTTGAACGATTGGGTGTACCAAACCTTCAGCACCGAATTGGAAAGTTTCGGCTAAGTCTTGACGAGTACCAACAAGTGAACCAGCTACTTGGATACCATCGAGAACCGTCTTAGCAATGTTTAATTCCATGTTCCCTTGAGGTAGGGCAACGGCAACTAAACGACCATCTGGACGAAGAGCATTAACTGATTGGGTAAACGCTGCGTCATTAACCGCAGTAACTTGGGCTGTATTAACACCACCAACTTGCTTTTGAATTTCTTCAGCAACGTTTTGTGTCTTCCGGTTGATCAAGATATCAGCGCCCATTTCTTTAGCAGCCTTTAACTTGTCAGGATTACCGTCAACAGCAACAACGTGCGCGCCAAAGACATGCTTAGCATATTGGATAGCCAAGTTACCTAAACCACCGGCACCAACAACTTCAACCCATTGACCAGGTTTCGTGTCGCCGACTTTTAACGCCTTGTACATGGTAACACCTGCACAAGTAAGACTAGTTGCTTCAACTGGGTCCAAGCCTTCTGGTACTTTAACTGCATAGTTGGCATCAACAATAACTTGTTGTGCCATTGCACCATCAACAGTAAAGCCAGAGTTTTGTACGTTACGGCAAAGGGTTTCGCGGCCAGTTAAACAATATTCACAGTGACCGCAGCCTTTGAAGAACCAAGCAATAGATACGCGGTCGCCAACTTTTAAGTTTTCAACGCCTTCACCAAGCTTGGAAACAATACCGACACCTTCGTGACCAATGATCCGGCCAGGAACCTTGCCGAAATCACCAGCAGCCACGTGAAGATCAGTGTGACATAAACCACAATATTCAACGTCAACCAAAGCCTCACCATAGTTCAAAGGACGAAGTGTGACATCTTTGATATCTACATACCCATCAACTGGGTCGCGTACAACAGCAGCTTTCATTATAAAAAGACCTCTTTCGTTTAATATTTCACAATCTTATTTAACCACAGAGTATTAACAATTTCAAGTGACATTTTGAGCAAATATGGGTCGTTTCAAAACTATCAGTTTTTAAGAAAACGGTTCCCAAACGTGATTTCAATGATTTTTTGAATTATTTTAGCAATTATCTACGAAAAGATTTATTTCACTAATTGTTAAAATTAACTATTGTTGATAATTATTTCCATTAGAGCAGAATTAATTCGCCAAATTTTAATTTATATAGTAAGATGGAAAAGTAATTTGATTAACAGTATGGTACACTATTACCGATGTGCCAGACGTTTTTAAGCGTAAATACTAAAACTATAAATAAGAGGAGTTCGTTAAGATGAGTCGAATTTTAATTATTGAAGATGAAAAAAACTTAGCTCGCTTTGTTGAGCTAGAATTAAAGCACGAAGGTTATGATACTGAAGTGCAATTTAATGGTCGGACTGGTTTAGACGCCGCTCTGGCTGAAGATTTTGATGTTATTTTACTTGATTTGATGCTGCCAGAACTTAACGGTATTGATGTTGCTCGGAGAATTCGTGAAGTGAAGAGTACGCCAATTATCATGATGACCGCACGAGATTCTGTTATTGACCGGGTCTCTGGCTTCGATCATGGTGCTGATGACTATATCGTTAAACCATTTGCAATTGAAGAACTTTTGGCACGAGTGCGGGCCTTGCTTCGCCGAATTCACATTGAAAGCGAGCAAAAGGACTTCAAGCAGACTACTGTCACTTACAAAGATTTGACCATTGAAAAAGAAAATCGGGTTGTTCGTCGCGGCGATGAAGTTATCAACTTAACTAAACGTGAATATGAACTGCTGTTAACCCTGATGGAGAACGTCAATGTTGTACTTGCACGTGACGTTTTGTTGAATAAGGTTTGGGGTTATGAATCAGAAGTCGAGACCAACGTGGTTGATGTTTACGTCCGGTACTTACGTAATAAAATTGATCGGCCGGGTGAAAAGAGTTATATTCAAACGGTTCGTGGTACAGGGTACGTGATGCGTTCATGAGTGAAACTGAGACTTCGATTAACGAAAACGAAACAAACTTAAAAAAGCATCATCGGTTATCGATGAAGTGGAAGTGGGCGCTGGGTAGTGCAACCGGCGTCTTTGTTATCTTTGTGGCTTTTTCGGTGCTGATGTTTCAAGGGCTGTCAGGTGTCTTGCTCCAACAGGAACGGACCCACGTTAGCAGCACACTGGACACGGTAATCAGTCGAGTTGATAATTTGCAAGGACATTTTTCTGCATCGACTGTTGGTAATGCTTTGCAACCAAGCTTAAATGGTCCCAGCGGTTCCATTAATGATGACTCAAACATTTATCAAAACAGTGTGATTACGGATTTATCCCGAGATAGTACCGCTGTTTCAGTTTACAATGCCAAGAAGATAGAAATCTTCAGTTCCCGCAATACGCAACTGGATAACAGTCGCCTGTCGAACAAGCGGGAAATGAAAATGGAAAAAACTAAGCATTTCGATGGGTTAGTTGGCAGAGCACCAATCTATTCTCAAAACGGGCATAAGCTGCTTGGCTACGTTCAAGTTGCTAATGCAATGACAGAGTACAAAGCTGCTCGCCATCGTTTTTCATTGATTTTGCTGGTGCTAGTGATTTCAGCAGTTTTCGCGGCCTCTGTATTCAGCTATTTTTTGGCGGATATGTTGTTAAAACCAATCATTGGTCTCAACAAAACGATGCGTGCTGTTCGCTCTGATCCTCAGTCAGATGATCGGGTACCGGAAACTCGGCGCAATGATGAATTATCTGACTTAAGTGAGCTGTTCAACGATATGCTTGATCAGATGCAGCGATACATTGATCAACAGCAGCAATTTGTTGGTGATGTTTCCCATGAATTGCGCACACCAGTTGCGGTGATTCAAGGTCACATTGAAATGCTTCAACGCTGGGGGAAAGACGACCCTGAAGTATTGAATGAGTCTCTTTCAGCTGCTATGCAGGAAACCAAGCGGATGCAGAGCTTGGTTACTGAAATGTTGGATCTGACTCGTGCTGAGCAAATTCAAATTACGATGAACCATGAAACTTCTGATATAAAAGAAGTGGTGAACCAAGTTTTTAATGATTTTAAGATGATTCATCCCGACTTCACGTTTATCTTGGATGATGACGTTAAAAAACACGCCTACTCGCAAATTTATCGGAATCACCTTGAACAGGTGTTGATCATTTTGTTAGATAACGCTGTTAAATACTCGGTTAAACGCAAGGAAATTCATCTATCCTTGTCATCCAGTGGTCACGTGGCTCAAATCGCCGTTCAAGATTTTGGTGAAGGTATTTCAGAAGAAAATCGTGAGCGGGTCTTCAATCGCTTTTACCGCGTGGATAAAGCACGTAGCCGAAATAAGGGCGGTAATGGACTAGGATTATCCATTGCCAAACGATTGGTGGAGGCTTACCACGGGAAAGTTAGCATTGAGAGTGCACTTGGGTACGGTTCGATTTTTCAAATTGAACTACCACTGATCTCAGAAGACATTAAAATCCAATTGGATCATGCCAAAGAAGAAGATGAGGAAGAACGTACGGTAAGTGATTTCTTAACGACAAACCTAGGTGCTGATCCAGCCAGTTCATCATCGATTCCAGGCGTGTATCGAGCCAACGAGCAATCTAGCTCGGAGCAGGCAGATACGGATAAGTCTCAATCCGACGATGATGCTAATGCTAAACATTAGATATATCAATTACAAAACGGGTTCCTACATAGCAGGAATCCGTTTTTTCGTGGCATATGCCACTTACTCAATATGTGAGGCTTAAATATTTAACATTTATGTCGTCACACTGTCATACACAAATATTTAGGATAGTGGTAATATATTTAGTAAGCTATTATAAGATCGGAGTGAAAAGTATGGCAACAATTATTTGCCCGCATTGTGGCGAATTGATCTCTGATGGATCTGCTATCTGTTCAAATTGCGGGTATCAAGTGACCCCGACCATAGTAGCAGCTTTTTCAAGAGAAAAATTGAAGAATAAGCTTCATTTTATGGGCCAACGGAAAAGACGTCAAATCAGTAAATTAAAGCAGCAATTATCTAAACACAAATGGTTATTAGTGTTATTTGGAATTTTGTTTACTGGCTTGATTATCGGTGGCGTTGGCCACTACCAGGCGCTCCAAACGGAGCATCAGATTCAAGCACAATTGACGGCAGCCATTAAAAGCCTGAGACACGAAACCCAGACGCAAGCCGCGCAGAAGCCTCAGGGGCATACTGGCCAAGTCTTGCAAAAGACAAACCGCCCCATTATTTTACTGCATGGGTTTGGTGGCACTTATAATTCAGAAAAATACGTTATCGCGAGTCTTAGCGAATCTCATCATGCTAAGCAGCATCTCATGGTTTACGTGGATTCTAAAAGTCGAATTCATTATGTTGGTAATTATCCCAGTGATAACTCTCAAAGAGAAATCGTTCCAATTGTCATTGCAAACAAGTATGCTGGTGAGTTTTACTACAGTAAAATGTTAGCTAAGATTATGCCAGAACTCAATCAGCGTTACCACATTACTAATTATGATGCCATAGGACACTCAATGGGTTCCTACGCGTGGATCAATTATTTTGAAGAACATCCTAAACAAACAGCAAAAATTAAACCACATCGGATCGTCACGATTGCTGGACCGTTTGATGGCATTTTGAATCGACATAAAGCCGATCAACCTTCTCCCCATACTCAAGTGGGACGGCTATGGGATGATTATGTTGGTCAAAATTCACTGGGCAAGAGTGGTCGCCCAGCTATCCAGCGTCCAGAGTATAAGCATTTGTTAAAATCGAATCATCGGCTACCTGCTAATTTGAGTATTTTGAATATTTACGGAGATTTGAAAGACGGTACCAATAGTGACGGTTTGGTCACAACCACTAGCGCCCGTTCGTTAGGCTATCTGGTGAAGACTAGTCATGTTAAAATTGGCTATAAAGAGCGGAAAGTCACTGGTTCAAGAGCACAGCATAGTCGATTACATTACAATAATTTGGCGGTTAATCATTTGATTAATAACTTTCTGTTGTACAAATAAGTACAGGTTAGTCGTTTAACTGTTTAAACGAAATGGGAGATTGGGGTGAATGGTTTCTTATTATGGATTTTAGGGTCGGTACAAAAAGTCAATATTTATCAGTGAATCACGCTGAGCTTGTCAACAATTTGGGAAATGATATAGCTACGAGCAGTGAGGTCACAAGGTCAAGTTTATCGAATAAACCGAAACATAAACGGATTATCTGGTTAGATATTGCTAAGGGAATCGGCATGTTTGCTGTGGTATGTGGACATAATTTGCGGCCATTCGTTGAGCAAAACCCGGATTTTCGGTATTTATATAATTTTCTGTATTGGTGGCACATGCCACTTTTCTTTTTGATTGCCGGTTTTTTTCTAAAAACGATTGATCTGCAAGATATTCAAAAAGTAATGAGCTTTCTCAAAAAGAGAGTTGTACCAATACTCAAGAGTTATTTTCTGGCTGGTATCCTATTAGTTATTGCATATAAATTTATTCATAATAAGTCGATTATGCGCAGTATGACCTACATCATCGACCTTTTCTATGGTGGCCAAGCGTTACGCCACTACACCACCATCTTCTGGTATCCGGAAACTTATATTTTGGGTATTATTGGAACGACTGTTATCATCAGTCTCATCCGGAACCGACCTATACAATTGCTCATTGCAGGGTATTTTGTCTACTGGTCGACCAGTTACGTTAAAATCACCAAATTTCATTTCTTTGGGGTTGTTACCGCGCCGTGGGATATGGATGTTGCCGTGCTGGTAATGGCTTATATGCTATTGGGATATAACCTGTTTCATTTTTGTCAGGACTATTTGGTTAAGTGGTATGTGTTTATCCCTTCATCAATCGTAGTTGGCTGGCTATTCTTGCAACTTAAGGCCGACAAACTTTCCTTCGATTTATTCATGCGGAGTCACCAGATTTCTGGTGCTTACGAAAATGTGCCGGTGACGCATGCTCAGTTAGCTTTAATGGTTGGTATCATTCCAATCCTTTGTACCTTGGTGGTTTTTGGTATTAGTAGAATAATTGCCTATCCACTCGGTTATACCAGTCCTCGTGCAAAGCTTATTTTGGCGCCGTTTGCACTCATTGTTGAAACAATCTTCGTCACGGGTCGTCATTCCTTGATTATTATGTATATGCACAAAATGATTTTGGATATTGTGAAGCGGACAAACATGATCAGCTCGTTTTGGTTACAGGTCCTCATTGCGACCTTGGTTCCATTACTTATTGGTATTGTCTACCGGCGATTCCGTCGTACTGAGATTGGCCAGTGGCAACTGCGGGATTATATTAATTTTATGAAGCCTAAACGCCGTGAAACAACCAATTATAAGTGATTATTTGGTAGAGTCTGAAAGGTTAAATGATTGATGTAGCAGGAACCAGTTCTCCAGTTTAGGGGGGATTGAGTCCTGCTTTTTTGAAATGAAACTCTTTCGATTCCGTTAATATTTGTCTTTTGGCCTGTTTGTCGTCTGAATATTGCGTATAGTTATTTTAGATTCAAGGACCTATTCGTAGATCGGAGTGACAAAAATGGCAACAACGATATGCCCAAACTGTGGGTGTAAGATTCCTTCAGGGTCAGGTTATTGTGCAGAATGCGGGTTTAATCTATCCCAAGAGAAAACTGAAAAACCAATGAGACGTCAGAGGCGAGCGGTAGATACATGGCAAAAACGTCTTATGCCTAATATTGCTCACCTTAAGCTGGTTGGTCGGTTTATGCTGACAAATAGCTGGTTTTTGTTGGTGGTTTACCTTGTCAGTTTATTGTTAAATGATTGGCGCTGGGAAATTTTTACTTTGTTTATCCTGGTCAGTTATTTGTATCCATTATTGACAGGTAAGGATTCATTTCTACAAAAAGTTCAGGCGCCGCGCAGTTTTGAACAATCCGAATCACAAGTGAGACAATCAGAACCGATGTCTCAGCCGGAGAATAATGGGCGCACGCAACAATCGCAACTTCGCCGATCGGGAAAAAACAGTCGCCTTCACTTAATGAACAATCCGGAGTTGAGGATTGGAACATGGATGTTACTACCAAGTTTGATCTGCTACATAGTGGCTAGACAGGTCATCAAGGCACATGATGTTCAGATTAATCAAATCTTAAACCAAACAGGGTTGGGGGTAACAGTTTACGTATACTGCATTGGATTAGGCATTTTAGGGATTGCTGCTGCCATGATTGTTGGCGGTTTGGTGAAATCAGTTACTCATCATTGGGTCGGTGGTCAACGGTTCAAGCGGTGGGGAATTGTGACCGCTGGGTTCACGATTCTTCTGGCGGTAGTCATGTATCAAAACGCCGCAGTAATGACTTCTGCTGGGCAAATTGTCAGTACCATTGGCGCTTTTATCATGCCGTTTTTACCCTGGTTAGCAGTAATTTTGTATGGATTAGGTATTGTCAAAAATGTCCTAACACCTCAAAATAATGCTAAATAAAAAACTTTTCCTCGTGAATGGGGAAAAGTTTTGGGTCTACAATTTCTGGTATTGGTGAATAGCCAATGCCAGTTTTTTATTGGCCTTAGGAAATTATTAAAGGACACGAAGTCCTCACATGTTACGATTA
>NZ_JAAXLJ010000120.1 GCF_012641075.1 Secundilactobacillus angelensis
GACGCCAACGACTGATGGGACAGGCACAACGAGCGTTGTGACCGTCACTGAAACGCCAAAGGATCAACCAAGCCTGCCAGCAGTCACAGTCAACCCAGGCGAAACGGTCAAGACGGGTAAGACGACAGTTACGAACGATAACCCAGGTGTGACAATGACGCATGACACGACTGGGACGGATACCAACACCACTCCAGGCCTTGGTGAGCATGTCACAGGCGATGGAACAGTTTCCTACTTCAAGTCAGCCAAC
>NZ_JAAXLJ010000121.1 GCF_012641075.1 Secundilactobacillus angelensis
TGGCAGTGTGGCAGGTGCAGACTTGCCAAAGGCCAGCGCTGATGATGTGACAGTTACGTATCATCCAGGTACGCAAACGGCGACAGTTGAATATGTCGATGATGAGAATAACGGTGCAGTTGTTGGTACGCCAACGACGTTGAATGGTCAGACTTTCGGCAGTGCCGCCTGGACGGCGGATAATGTGCCTGCTAAGTATGTCTTAGCTAAAGGGCAAGCGGCCAGCGGCACGTACCAGTTTACG
>NZ_JAAXLJ010000122.1 GCF_012641075.1 Secundilactobacillus angelensis
AAAGCGGACATTAGTTTCTCGCCAGCCATAGTTAATGATTTTATGATCATTAACCACTCCACAATGCGGACAGGCTTTTGGCCGATAGGTCAATTTGCCATTAACCTGGATAACCCCATCAGCCCGTTCAGTACCACCTTTAACTTTTACATGTTTATCATCTATGCCTAGCAACAACTTCGTAGTATTATAATTCATAAGGGTATTCCTTCTTTCTAGAAATCTTCGTCGTGGTTGATTTTA
>NZ_JAAXLJ010000123.1 GCF_012641075.1 Secundilactobacillus angelensis
CTCACTAAAACATATCGCTAACGAATTGGCGACTTCTGCTAGCTTTGTTGCCCGCATGTTGATGCAATCTGAAACCTACTTCGAACCCAATTGGCAGCATTTACCAGAAGTACTTTTGCTGGATGAGATTAAAACCACTAACAACGCTGATGAGACCATGAGTTTTGAAATGATGGATGCCGACACACACGAATTTATCGACTTACTGCCATTCCGATCAATTTTCAAGCTGCAG
>NZ_JAAXLJ010000124.1 GCF_012641075.1 Secundilactobacillus angelensis
CTCACTAAAACATATCGCTAACGAATTGGCGACTTCTGCTAGCTTTGTTGCCCGCATGTTGATGCAATCTGAAACCTACTTCGAACCCAATTGGCAGCACTTACCAGAAGTACTTTTGCTGGATGAGATTAAAACTACTAACAACGCTGATGAGACCATGAGTTTTGAAATGATGGATGCCGACACACACGAATTTATCGACTTACTGCCATTCCGATCAATTTTCAAGCTGCAG
>NZ_JAAXLJ010000125.1 GCF_012641075.1 Secundilactobacillus angelensis
AATCCTTTGGATCCACTGACGTCCCTTCGCCGTTGGCTGACTTGAAGTAGGAAACCGTCCCATCGCCTTCGACATGTTCGCCGAGTCCTGGTGTGTTATTCGTCGTGTCATGCGTCATTGTCACGCCTGGATTATCGTTCGTAACGGTCGTCTTACCCGTCTTGACCGTTTCGCCTGGGTTGACTGTGACTGCTGGCAAGCTTGGTTGATCCTTTGGCGTTTCAGTGACG
>NZ_JAAXLJ010000126.1 GCF_012641075.1 Secundilactobacillus angelensis
CACAACGAGCGTTGTGACCGTCACTGAAACGCCAAAGGATCAACCAAGCTTGCCAGCAGTCACAGTCAACCCAGGCGAAACGGTCAAGACTGGTAAGACAACCGTTACGAACGATAATCCAGGTGTGACGATGACGCATGACACGACTGGGACGGATACCAACACCACTCCAGGCCTTGGTGAGCATGTCACAGGCGATGGAACAGTTTCCTACTTCAAGTCAGCCAAC
>NZ_JAAXLJ010000127.1 GCF_012641075.1 Secundilactobacillus angelensis
AGTCCGAGTAACCGCCACGTTGGCCGTCTTGGTTGCCTTATCTGGACCACCCGTGTAAGTCGTTGTGACTGTAATGGTACCTTCCAGATACTTAGCTTGCGTACCTTCTGGATCACCCTTAGTAGGATCACCTGGCTTAGTCGTCGTGTACTCAGTGGCCGTATAACTGACCGCCTGATCCACGCTGGCACTGTAACCTGTTTCAGCTGGGTCGGTCCCCTTAATG
>NZ_JAAXLJ010000128.1 GCF_012641075.1 Secundilactobacillus angelensis
CCATCGCCTGTGACATGTTCACCAAGGCCTGGAGTGGTGTTGGTATCCGTCCCAGTCGTGTCATGCGTCATCGTCACACCTGGATTATCGTTCGTAACTGTCGTCTTACCAGTCTTGACCGTTTCACCTGGGTTGACTGTGACTGCTGGCAGGCTTGGTTGATCCTTTGGCGTTTCAGTGACGGTCACAACGCTCGTTGTGCCTGTCCCATCAGTCGTTGGCGTC
>NZ_JAAXLJ010000129.1 GCF_012641075.1 Secundilactobacillus angelensis
GTCGCTAGTTTCCTTCGTCACATCACTATCGATGGCAACTTGATCATCACTCAGTCCACCAAGATCACTACTCAAGTTACTCAATTCGTTTGAGATGGTCCCCGATGTTGTCGTGGAAACGGCAACGTCACTTGTAAACTTCGTTTGCTCAGAATTGAAATCACTCTGTTGGTCACTAAAGTCACTCAGGTCATTACTCAAACTATTGCTGTCATTGCTCAA
>NZ_JAAXLJ010000013.1 GCF_012641075.1 Secundilactobacillus angelensis
AAGGATACACCTGTTCCCATGCCGAACACAGTAGTTAAGCTTCAGCACGCCAAGAGTAGTTGGGGGATCGCCCCCTGCGAGGGTAGGACGTTGCCACGCAAATAAAGCAGTCATCGTGTAATCGGTGGCTGCTTTTTTCGTTTGAAGATATAAAACAATCCATTTATTACATTGACTCATGGAATGCTGTCTATCGTTTTGAAAGAAAGCCGCTTATCGGATTTGAACCGATGACCTCTTCCTTACCATGGAAGTGCTCTACCTTCTGAGCTACAGCGGCAACTCATATTATACTACATCCTTTAGGCTTCTTGGAAAGTTTCATGGCGACAAAATTGACCTCAAAATTTACTAGTAATAATTAATTCGGAGTAGTATACTAATATAGTTGGTAATTTATAAAACGACATCGGGAAGTAGCTCAGCTTGGTAGAGCACCTGGTTTGGGACCAGGGGGTCGCAGGTTCGAATCCTGTCTTCCCGATAGCAATCAATTATCTTGGATAGATATGAAGTGCTACATTTTTTCATGAACATGCCGGAGTGGCGGAACTGGCAGACGCGCTGGACTCAAAATCCAGTGTCCGTTGAGGACGTGTGGGTTCGAACCCCACCTCCGGTATCAAAACACCAAGAAGCAGCCTGCTTTTTATAGCAGGTTGCTTTTTTTTACGATTAAGCCAGGTAAAGCTGGTAGAAACCAATTGCGGCTAATGCCTGTGCTGTATTTATTCTCCCCATTCTGATCCATTCAATCACCTGGTTTAACCCAAATAGTTGAACCGAAACAAACTCATCCGGATCGAAATGAGTAGCAGTCCGTTTTGTCGGATCAAACCGCAATAAAACTAAGGCTGCAGTTTGATCCATGAATCCTTCGGAAGAGGTAACGGTTGTCATGACCTGAACTGACTTAGCAACATAACCAGTTTCTTCTTGAAATTCACGCCTGGCTGCTGCTTCTGGTGTTTCTCCTGGATTAATAATGCCAGCGGGTAAAGAAACTGAATCAGCGTTGATGCCAACGCGGTACTCACTTGTTAGTGCTACTTGATCATCATCGGTTAGCGCCAAAATAGTAATCGTTGGGGCGGTATGGATTAAATCTCGCTCAACCGAAAGGCCATCCGGCGTATCGATTTCACATTGCATGACTGAAAAGACGGGTCCCTGATACTGCTTCGTTTGTTTTTTGATGTGACCAGCTTGATGCCAATTTTTAAACATGGACAAGATTTCCCTTCTGGTTAGTGTTATATTTTAGTTAGTGCTGGATTATGCAGCACTATTTTACTACAAGAGGTGGTTAGTGTGAATTTTATCGGAACTTTATGCCTCCTGCTAGTTTTGACGACCTTTGCCGGACACTTCTCAAACCGAATGGGGATTCCATCCGTTATTGGTCAAATATTAGTGGGAATCGTAGTTGGACCAGCTATGTTTAACTGGGTTCAACCCAATCAGTTATTGAACGTTTTCTCAGACATAGGCGTTATTCTGCTGATGTTTATCGGTGGATTAGAGAGTAATCTCGCTCTCCTACGCCGCTTTTTTAAGCCAGCAATTGTCGTTGCACTGTGTGGTGTCATCATGCCCGTAGCACTAATGGGTGGCACTGCCATGGCCTTTCATTTTTCCGCCTTTGAGGCAACCTACATAGGAGTTATTTTTAGTGCTACATCGGTTTCCATATCCGTGGCAGTGTTACGTGAATACCATGCTCTCGATACTTCTGAAGGGGCGACAATTCTTGGTGCAGCGGTGGCAGACGATATCGTGGGTGTGATTTTATTGTCAGTCATGATCAGTTTGATGGGTACACAGGGGTTGAAGACTAGTGGGCAAAATACAAATATTATTCTGATTTTACTGGAACAAATGGCTTTTTTCGGTGGGACTTATTTGGTCGTTCGATGGATTGCACCCTATTTAATGGGAATCAGCGAAAAACTATTGATGAACTCCAGTGTCACCATCATGTCCATGGTGATTTGTTTAGGAATGGCCTGGGTTGCAGATGCAGTCGGCTTGAGTGGTGCGGTAGGTGCCTTTTTCGCAGGAATCGCAGTTGCTCATACGCCTTATCGGGAAGTCGTTGAAGCCCATACGGAACCGATTGGGTATGCGGCTTTTGTTCCGCTGTTTTTTGTTGGTATTGGGCTAAGTATGTCCTTTAAGTATTTGGGCCAATCTCTTGGCCTGATCATTGTGATGACACTATTAGCCTGCTTGACTAAATTATTGGGTTGCGGGTTGGGCGCTCGACTCACCGGTTTTAGTTGGCACAGCAGCTACGTGGTTGGAACAGGAATGATTTCTCGTGGCGAGATGGGAATGATTACCGTTCAAATTGGGTTACAGGCGGGGCTACTATCGAATGCGACTTATTCTAAAATGGTGTTGGTGATTATTCTGGCAACCATCATTGCACCGTTTATGCTGAAGCAAGCGTTGAAGCCAAATAAGCAGGAACCAAATCCAGTCAGTGATAAACCATAATTTAAAACACCAGCATCATCAGTCGATTTGCGAGTGATGATGCTGGTGTTTTTGAGGTTCAATTAATTCGTTAATTCATGTTCAATCTGCAAGACTGATTTTGGCATTTTATTCGACGCAATTAAGGGGGATACTGGTCCCAAGCTTATGAGCACCAGTTGATGCATTGCCCGCGTAGCAATTGTGTATAAGGTGCCAGTGAACCGGTCATCGGGAAAGTTAGCGGCAGAAACGTTCCAAGCAATCACCGCATCAAATTCCAATCCCTTAGCCAGGTAGATCGGCATTACAAGGGTTCCCTTGGGTAACGATAAGTCGGCATCGGTCATTAAAGTCACATCGTTGTTCTCGTGATGTAATTTTTGATAAACCTCGTGTGCTTGTTCGAGATTCTTGGTCAGAATAGCTACGGTGCCATTACCAGATCGTAAGCTGGTGACCTCATCCTCCAATGCCTCATAGCAACTTTCGGTGTCGTAACGAATGACTAGTCGCGGCAGTTGGCCAGGACGATTAAATGCTTCAATCTGGTCACCGTCTGGCAGCAGTGCCTTAGCGAAGGTCGTTATTGGTAAAGTCGATCGGTAAGAACGATTGAGCTTCAACAAACGAGGATGATGAACGTGGAAGGCATCACGCAGACTGTTTAGTAAGCCTTCAGGAGTCTGTACTGCTTTGAACAGGGCTTGTTCAGCATCGCCCAGGAAAGTCATATGAGCCTTTGGAAACGCGTGGTGTAGATACTGTAGTTGCGCAATCGAATAGTCTTGCATCTCATCCACAAATAAATGATGCATGGCGTGATTCTGACCGCCACCAGTGAGAATGTCACGGATATAAAGCAACGGGGCAGCGTCCACTAATTCGCATTTGTGAAATTCAATATCGTGTAAAAAGGCTTTCTTACTTGCAGCCATCACGGTTGCAGGCAGGTTATCAGGAATCGCAACCGTGTCCATAAAGTCCGCGTACTGGCTGTAGATATCTAAGAAGTAGTTGTTGTAAATGGCATCGTAAACTTTTCGTAGTCGCCGAGTCACAATTTTGCGTGCAATGTAATTGGTTTCAGCATCGACTTCCTGAAAATCGTGCAGGCGTTTTGAACCTAGTAGGTTATGATATTCTTCATCAGATAATTGATCGATTTCTTCAGCTACCCAGTCTGATTTAGCTTCCTGGTTAATTCGGCGTTTTAATTGCTTAATGAGGATGTTTTTGGTTCTTAAGAACCGTTCAGCTGGCTGTAAGTGTGGCAACCCTTGATAAATTTTTTCGATAGCCGCCTTATTGAAGAAAATTCGGCCGTCAAAATAAATATGGTTGAACTTAAAATGAGTTGGCTCCAAATTTTGACAATAGTCCGCGATTTGATGCATGTACTGTGAAGATGATTTGTAATCAACTAACGCTTGTTGGTCAGCAGATAAATCAACATCCTTTTCGTAATGATCGAATAGTGATTCCACATTCAGGCCCTGAAGCCGTTGAGTAAGAAAATCCGCCAAAGTGACTTGCCGCATGTTTCGTTCGCCTAAACTTGGCAGAACATCTGAAATGTAGTGGCTAAACAGTTTGTTGGGTGAGAAAAGAACAATCTGGTCTGCTTGTAATTCCCGGCGACTATGGTAGAGCAAAAAAGCGATCCGCTGTAAAATGGCAGAAGTCTTACCAGAACCAGCGACCCCTTGAACCACTAGGAGGTCAGAACGAGTGTCGCGAATGATGTCATTTTGCTCACGCTGAATTGTCGCCACGATATTTTGCATGGTCTCATCGTTTTGTTGACCCAAAACATGTTGCAGCATTTCGTCACCAACGGTTTCGTTAGTATCAAACATAGATTCAATCTTGCCGTTCTGAATCAAAAATTGACGTTTTTTAGTCAGTGTAGTGAGCTGTTTCCCAGCGGGAGTGTCGTAGGTCACATCGCCTAAAGTCCCGTTATAGTAAATGGCTGAGATGGGTGCCCGCCAGTCATAGACTAAAAAGTTAGACTCATCGTCGGTAAACGAAGCCGTGCCAATATAGAGTTTCTCTTGCTCAGCTTCACCAGGGTCTTGAATATCAATTCGGCCGAAGTATGGTGATTGTTCCAGGTCTTTGTAGACGTGTAACTGATTCGAGATAATCTGTTCGTTTTCAATCAGCCGAGATGCTAAGGCCCGTTGCTGTTGCAGTTCGGCAGAAGTATCAATCCGATCATCAACTTCTACGTAGTTAACAGAAGTGTTAGCGCTGTAATTTTGCTGAACCGACTTCATTTCCGCGTGAGCCTTACTGTACTCCAGCGAGACTGACTTGATTTTTGCGGTAATTTGATTGATCACCGAATCAACGCGCTGCTGTTCAACTTTTTGTTCCCGTGATTCCAAAAAAACGCCTCTTTCGTTTAATGTGCTTGAACCATTCTAGTGTGATTAGGTGGTTGTGTCAATTGGAAAAGCTCAGCACATGCCAACTTTGACAACAACCGTTAAAATGCTTAAAATAGAAACCATTATATAGATAGAATTCGTCAGTGCGTTAGATCATCATTACAGAGAGACCATGTTTGCTGAAAATGGTCGCAATGATCACTTTGGAGCTGACAAGTGAATTTTAGGGTGCCTCCTTATCGGTGAGAGTGGTGACTTTTGGTCACAAATTTAGGTGGTACCGCGGTTGACGTCCTTTTGCATGCGCAATGGGGCGTCTTTTTTATGAGGTATCATGGCACCAATAATAGGGACATCAATTGAAAGGGAGATTAATAACATGAGCGATAAGAAAATTATTTTAACTGGTGACAGACCAACTGGCAAGCTTCACATTGGCCACTATGTAGGCTCTTTGCAAAACCGGGTTAAACTACAAAATTCCGGTGATTATGAATCCTATATTATGATTGCAGACCAACAGGCACTGACAGATAACGCCCGTGATCCCGAAAAGATTCGTAATAGCCTGATTCAAGTTGCATTAGATTATTTGGCCGTGGGAATTGACCCTAAGAAGTCAACGATCCTTGTGCAATCACAGATTCCAGCACTGAGTGAGTTGACGATGCACTACTTGAACTTGGTGACGGTTTCGCGTTTGGAACGGAATCCTACCGTGAAGACCGAAATTAAGCAAAAAGAATTTGGTCAAAGTGTTCCTGCCGGCTTCTTCATCTATCCGGTTAGTCAAGCTGCTGACATTACTGCCTTTAAAGCAACTACTGTCCCGGTTGGCGAAGACCAAGAACCAATGCTGGAACAAACTCGTGAGATCGTGCGGAGCTTTAACAGTATCTATGGTGAAGTTTTGGTTGAACCTGAGGGCTACTTCCCACCAGAAGGCGAAGGCCGAATTCCTGGCCTAGATGGTAACGCTAAGATGAGTAAATCGTTGAACAACGCTATTTATCTGTCTGATGATGCTGATACGGTACAAAAAAAGGTGATGTCAATGTACACCGATCCGACTCACGTGCACGTTGAGGATCCGGGTCATGTCGAAGGGAACACCGTGTTTACTTACCTTGACATCTTTGACGATGATAAACAGAAAGTTGCCGATTTGAAGGCACAATATCAACATGGTGGCCTTGGAGATGTTAAGATTAAACGGTATTTAAACGATGTTTTACAAGCAGTCCTAGAGCCAATTCGAACTCGTCGTGAACAGTATGCACAAGACATTCCTGGTGTTTACCAGATTTTGCAGGACGGCAGTGAAAAAGCGAATGTAGTGGCCAACCAGACGTTAAAAGAAGTTGTCGAAAAAATGGGACTAAACTACTTCGGTTAAAATTTGGTTGATACAATAAGGGGTGTCGGGTGATGGATAATTTAGTGATCGTTGATTTGGGTTCTAATTCAGTCCGGATGACGATTAATGAAATTCGGCCGGATAAAACCTTTCGAGAAGTGGCCCGTTATAAGGAAGATTCGCGGATATCTGAGGGAATGGGCGATGAAAAAGAGCTGCAAGAACCGGCCATTCAACGGACATTAGACGCGCTTCGTAAATTTAAAACTTATTATGAAGCACTCCCTCATTTAACGGTTAAAGCAATTACCACGGCAGCCGTGCGCCAGGCACGCAACCAGGCGGAATTTCTAAAAAGAGTTGAACAGGCAGTTGGCCTGAAATTGGACGTTTTATCTGGTGATGATGAGGCTTATTACGATTATTTGGGGGTTAAGAATCGTTTGCGGGTGGCAGATGCACTCATGCTTGATGTGGGTGGCGCTAGCCTAGAAATGGTGCATATTCAATCCGGTAAAGAAAGCAACCTGATCAGTATCCCCTTTGGAGCCGTTAACTTGTCCGAACAGTTTCATTTGGCAGATAAAGTGTTCGCAGCTGACTTTTTTAACGCGTCAATTTTTCTTAGAAAACGACTGCGAGATATTTGGTGGTTGCACGAAGCACAGAACAAGCCCTTAATTTTGCTGGGCGGTGCTAATCGTTCGCTGGCACGGATGAGTCGGCGTCAGCAGCAAATTCTGCACGTTGAACAAATTCACGGCTACCAGCTGACCAGTCCAGAAGTTTTCAGACTTTTTAGCATGTTATTAAGCAAGAGTCTGGCTGAACGACAGGAAATATCTGGCCTTGAACCGGATCGGGCTGACATCATCGTTGGTGGTATTATGCCTTTGGTATTATTATTGCAAATGTTAGATTCAGACCGAGTGATATTCTCGGAAAGCGGTGTGCGGGAAGGTATCATACACGCATATCTCAATCACGACTATAATTAAGAGAGCAAGGATAGGTGAACATGGAAGCGGGGTATTCACAGTTTTACAAGCGGACACCGGAGGAGCGGTTAGCGATAATAGCAGATCAGCTGGGGTTGTCTAAGCCTGAGCAACAAGTGCTTAAGCAGCATGCAACAGCTGATGATTTATCGTTACTGGTTGAAAATTACTTGACAACGTATCAGTTACCAGAGGGCATCGCGGTAAATTTTCGCGTGAATGATCACGATTACGTGGTACCAATGGTCACAGAAGAACCAAGTGTGATTGCGGCAGCTAGCAACGGCGCTAAACAGTTAGCGAAGGCGGGGGGAATTAAGGCTACAGTCAATTCCCGCTTGCTGACGGGTCAAGTGGTTCTCAGTGATGTGAAAGTGTTTGCTTCTATCGATGACTGGGTGGCATTGCACCAAAATGAATTACTGGATGCTGCAAGACAGGCACATCCTTCTATCGTTAAGCGTGGTGGTGGTCCAAAATCAATTCGAACGCGTGATTTAGGTGAAGGGTTTGTTTCAATTGACCTAGTCGTTGACGTGAAAGCCGCGATGGGCGCCAATATGATGAACACGATGTTGGAAGCAGTTGCGGATGTTGTACAAAATAAACTGCACCACACGACCTTATTTAGTATCCTATCAAATGCTGGTGATCAGAGCCTCACAACGGCAACGGTATCAGTCCCAGTTGCTCAATTGGCTGATGAACAACAAAAAGCCCAACAAGTTGCAACTCGAATCGCACAGGCTAGTCGCATTGCGCAACTAGACCCTATGAGGGCAGTTACTCACAATAAGGGGATCATGAATGGTGTCGACGCGGTGGTCCTTGCAATGGGGAATGACTGGCGGGCAATCGAGAGTGCGTCTCATGCTTATGCAGCAGTAGATGGGCAATATCGCGGGTTGAGTCAGTGGCAGCTTGAGGATGACCAGTTAACGGGAACCTTGACCTTGCCGATGCCGATTGGAACGGTCGGCGGTGCAACAAAGGTTTTACCACTAGTCGGCATTAATCAAAAGATTGCCAGTATCGATTCGCCAGAGGAACTCATGATGGTGATTGTTTCAGTGGGGCTTGCCCAAAACTTTGCTGCACTTAAGGCGCTGGTGACCAGCGGTATTCAACAGGGGCATATGAAGATGCAACTGCGCTCTTTGGCCATGTCTGT
Source organism: Secundilactobacillus angelensis (assembly GCF_012641075.1). Classification (GTDB taxonomy): domain Bacteria; phylum Bacillota; class Bacilli; order Lactobacillales; family Lactobacillaceae; genus Secundilactobacillus; species Secundilactobacillus angelensis. The sequence goes on from NZ_JAAXLJ010000013.1 coordinate 8,401, forward strand.
GGGCGCAAGTGCGGTGGAAGTGCCAGCTCTGGTGAACCAGTTAATAAAAGCCAGTGATCCGAATGAAGCTAGTGCTAGACGCTTATTGGAACAAATTAGAAATAACAAGGAGACATGAATGATGCAAAACGTAGAGATCAATCCGGAAACGCAATCTTTATTAGATGCAGTCAATAAAATTTTCCCTGGAAAAGTAGAATTACAGTTCATCGGGAAGCTGCAAAACGGCTACGTCCGTCATGATCAGGCTCAGGCCGTTCAGGACAAGGATAATATTATGGTTCAAATCAGTGATCTTTCAGCACCGGATTACACGGCCTCCCATGAGCTCTTGCACCTCTTAATGACGCTGCGTGGTTTCCCACAAATTTTCTTTGCCATCTCCACTGGCGAAGAACAGCTGGACCAGCAGTTAATGATGCTTGGTACAGAACTCTATGACACCGTTTCACACATCGTAGTGGTCAGTGAGCAACGCAAGCACGGACTAATCACTGATGAAATCGAACAGATGTATCTGAAAGGTGTGCAAGCCACGATTCAGCCTGAACCAACACCAGTCGATGATAAAATGACGTTACGGTTGTTGACACTGACGGATGCACTCGTCTTTTTCGGTGACGGGAATAAAAAAGTTAACGATCAGCTTGCAAAGGATTATCCAAATTCGTTTGCAGCTGCCAAAAAATTATACGCGCTGATTACTGAAAAACCTGTAGACTCACCATTTACCCTTCGCCGTAATATTGTGAAACTCTTTAAGGCATTTGATGAACAGTTGAAAGCCTGGGGGTTGCCGCCAATTAACATGACTGAATTTGCCACCGTTTCCAATGTGGTGTCTGAGCGGCAATTGCGCTTGGAGGTTCGTCAAATGTTTGAACTGTACCATTCTGATATGGTTGATATTAAGAGCAAGCGGCGAGCATACGTTGGCATTAACCGAGCTGACGGGCAGAACTCATTTGTGATTTCTGCGCCAACCAAAGCCAACGATAATCCCGAGTACTATAAAGCCATTTATTCGTTATCAGTTGAAGCACTATTTAAGAAACTGGAAATGCCGTATATTTTACGTTAATACGGGTGATGAGGGGGTCTTACAATGGATGAAACAATTCAACGGGCGTTTGAACAATCTAAGCACATCGTTTTCCTAACGGGGGCTGGTGTTTCGACACCTTCTGGCATACCAGATTACCGCTCAAATAATGGGTTATATACCCATCATAAGAACGCAGAATATTATTTGAGTCACACGTGTTTAACTCAGGAGCCAGATGTGTTCTATGATTACGTCAAGACGAACTTGTACAAGCCAGACGCTAAACCCAACGTGATTCATGAAAAACAAGCTGCGCTGACCCAACAGGACCGAGCAACGATCGTGACCCAAAACATCGATAACTTGTACCGGGTAGCAGGAGCCAAGCACTTGGTTGAATTTCACGGCAACCTCTACCGGGTTTATTGCCAAAAATGTCATCAGCCAGTAGACTGGCACGACTACCTGAAAAGTCCGGTACATGAAGGGTGCGGTGGCCAATTACGACCTGATGTTGTGCTGTACGAAGAGGGTTTAAACGAAACCAATATCTCGAACGCGGTCAATGCCATGGCAAACGCGGATTTAATCGTGATTACCGGTACTTCCATGCGCGTGTATCCCTTTGCCGGGTTATTGGACTATCGCAATCCTACGGCGCCAGTTATTGTTGTTAATAACGAACCATTGTCCTTTTCATTTAACTTTGAAATGGTTCAAGAAGATGCGGCTACGTTTTATGATCAACTGAAAATCTGAGTATCACTAATCACTTTTGACCGGTTCATCCGGTCAGTACATAAATATAGGGGGAACCGTCAATGAGTAAATCGCGGTTGGAAGCATTTACCGATGGCGTCATGGCCATTATCGTCACGATTTTAGTGCTGGAGATTCCAGAACCAGACGGCACAACTTTTGCTGCTTTATGGCCGTTACGTTATAAGTTGATTCTTTACTTACTGAGTTTTTTAACGGTGGCAGTCTACTGGAACAATCACCATCACTTGTTCCAGATTACCGAAACAGTCAGCGGGTCAGTGCTATGGGCAAATAATTTATTTTTGCTAACCATCAGTTTAATGCCGATTGCGACGGCCTGGGCGGGCAGCCATACTGAATACACAGCACCAGAGGCGACGATGGGAATTATTTTTTTAGCGGTCAATATTAGTTTTTACGTTTTAGTTAAAAGCCTTTTAGCTGCTCATGAGCCTGATTCGGTGTTTACGAAGTTCTTTGGTAAGGGTCAGCGGAAGTCCTGGTATTCAATGTTAATGGTTCTGATTGGCATTGCGTTATCGTCTGTCTGGCCACCAGCTTCTGCAATTCTCTGTTTCGGTTCACTGATTCCCTGGATTATTCCAGATCACCGGGTTGACCGTTATTTAATGAAAAAGAGTCGGCAGCAATCGTTAAAAAAGTAAGCGAGGTGTGTTTTGATGATTACGATTGGTTTAACAACCTGGAAAGAGCATCCAGCTTTAATACAAGATCAACAACGGGATGTGACTTTACCAGAGTACGCCGCAATTTTGCCCGTCGTTGAGTTAGACACGCCGTTTTATGGTATTCCGAGAGCTTCCACGGTCGCTAATTGGCAAAAACAAGTACCGGCCACGTTCCAGTTTATCCTTAAAGCAAACAAACTCATGACCAAACACGATTTTGGCAAAGAAGAAGCCAGCGATGAAGAGCGGCAGCAGGCCTTTACTGAATATCGTAGAATGGTGCGGCCGTTGGTTAAATCCCACCAGTTAAAAACGGTGCTATTCCAATTTCCTCCTTTTTTTCAGCGAACCACAGAGAATCTTCAATGGTTATTTGAAATTCGCGATCAGATGGCTGATTTGCCGATTGCAGTCGAGTTTCGTAACCCTAGCTGGTACGATCCTGACTTAACGGAGGACTTGATGCGCTACTTAAAGGGGCTTCATATGACACATGTCATTGTGGATGAACCTCATCGTTTAAACGATGGGGTGCCCTTCGTGGCAGAAGTGGCAGATGATCGACTGGCATTATTACGACTACACGGGCGCAACGAGCAGGGCTGGTTTAATCAAGGCAAAGATTGGCGTGGCGTTCGGACGCTGTATCAATACAACGACGACGAACTAACTGGGTTTGCCAAAACGGTTTCCAGTTTATCTGATCAGGTGCAGGAAGTCTGCGTTATTTTTAATAATAATTCTGGCCGAGATGCCGCTCCCAACGCTCTGGCATTAAGAGATCTACTGCATTTATCCTGGCAGGGATTAGGTCCTCAGCAGATGAGCTTATTTTAATAGCTGAGCTGAATTGGCTGAAAATTAGCTCAAAAACCGGCCGTTGATGTCTGAGAGTTATTTCTCCGGCGGGTCAGATATGCTATAATGTTGAAGACTTTCTAGAAGCAAAACTGAATGAAAATTAAAAAATAAACCTAATTGAAAGGGGCCTGTTGATTAACATGACAGAAACCAAACCTACGTATTACATAACGACACCAATCTACTACCCATCTGGGAAATTACACATTGGAAACTCATACACCACGATTGCCTGTGATGCTTTAGCCCGCTACAAGCGAGAAACCGGCAACGATGTCTTCTTTTTGACTGGAACTGACGAACATGGACTTAAGATCGAAGAAAAGGCTGAACAGCTTGGAACCGATCCTAAGAGTTATGTGGATGAGATGGCTGCCGGTATCAAGAAACTGTGGAAGACGCTAGAAATTTCCAACGATAAGTTTATTCGAACGACGGATGATTATCACGAAAAGGCCGTCCAAAAGATGTTTCAACAACTGCAAGATCAAGGTGACATTTACCTGGGTGAGTATGAAGGTTGGTACTCAGTCGACGATGAAGAGTACTTCACCGAAACGCAACTAGCTGAAGTATATCGTGATGATAACGGTAAGGTCATTGGTGGTAAGGCGCCTAGTGGTCATGAAGTTGAACTCGTTAAGGAAGAATCATATTTCTTTAAGATGGGGAAGTATGCCGATTGGCTGTTAGATTATTACAAGCAACACCCAGAATTCATCCAACCAGCAAGCCGCATGAACGAAATGATCAATAACTTCATCAAGCCCGGTTTGGAAGATTTGGCGGTATCCCGGACCACGTTTAATTGGGGGATCCCAGTTAAGTCTAATCCTAAGCACGTTGTGTACGTTTGGCTTGATGCCTTGACCAACTATATTACGGCACTTGGTTATGATGGTGAAGATGACAGCTTATTTAAGAAGTTCTGGCCTGCTAATGTGCAAATGGTGGGTAAGGAAATCGTTCGTTTCCACACCATTTACTGGCCAATTATGCTGCATGCCCTTGGCCTGCCGCTGCCTAAGACCGTCTTCGGCCACAACTGGTTATTGATGAAGGACGGTAAAATGTCTAAGTCTAAGGGTAACGTGATTTACCCAGAGACCTTAGTTGATCGATACGGCTTGGACTCAGTTCGTTACTATCTCATCCGGGCGATGCCTTATGGTAATGACGGTACCTTTACGCCAGAAGACTTCGTTGACCGTTTAAACTATGATCTCGCTAACGATTTAGGCAACTTGCTTAACCGGACCGTTGCCATGATCAACAAGTATGAGGGTGGTGTTATTCCAGCTTATGAAGCCGGCGTGACGGATTTTGATGCTTCCTTGGAAGAAGTGGCCGAAACCACCATGGCCAACTACCACAAGTTAATGGATGATCTGCATTTTTCAGATGCCTTAGCTGAAATTTGGAAGTTGATTGCCCGGACAAACAAGTATATCGATGAAACTGAACCGTGGATCTTAGCAAAAAACGACGATGATGACAGTAAGCGGAAGTTAGCCGCTGTGATGGCACATTTGTCAGCAAGTCTAAGAATCATCGCTTACTTCTTAAGTCCAGTTATGACTCACGCGCCAAAGCAAATTTTGGCTCAATTGGGGTTGGCATTTGACGATGAGGTTAATTTGAAAGAATTGACAATGGCAGGTCTCCCTAAGAATAGTCGGGTAGTTGGTAAAGGAACACCAATCTTTCCTCGCCGCGATGCTGACGAAGAAGTGGCCTTTATCGCCGCTCAAATGACCAAGTCCGATAAGAAAAAAGGTCGGGCTGCCATGGAAGCTGCTAAGGAGGCAGCTAATTCCGGTGTCTGGAATCCTGAAAACACAGAATTGAAGAGCGACAAAAAAGAGGTTCGGTTTGATGCCTTCGAAAAGATTGAACTGAAGGTTGCTGAAATCATTGATGTTCAACAGGTTCAAGGTGCTGATAAGCTATTGCAGTTCCGCTTGGACGCTGGTGATTCTGATGATCGCCAAATTTTATCTGGGATTGCTGAATACTACCCAGAACCTAAAAATCTGATTGGGAAAAAAGTCATTATTGTAGCCAACTTGAAACCGCGTAAGATGCGCGGACAAGTGAGTCAAGGCATGCTTTTATCCTCTGAGGATTCTGATGGTAAGGTCCAACTCGTGACGGTGCCTGAAAGTATTGCCAACGGGTCAACAGTCGAATAGTTACTGAAATTCCGCGATGAGCGGAAGGCGAAATCCGAATATTCAGTTGTTGAATATTCGGATTTTTGTTTCAATGTAGGAGAATAAAGGTTATGAAAATTTTTGATTCACACACTCATTTAAATAGCGAAGAATTTATTAATGATGTTCCGCGCTATATTGCTCGGGCAGCTGATTTAGACGTAGTGGAAATGACCATTGTTGGGTCTAACACTGAGTTAAACAAACAAGCGGTTCGTTTAGCTCAGGAATATCCTCAACTTCACGCGGCGGTTGGTTGGCATCCGGAAGATTCCAAGTTCTATGATGCTGATAAAGAAAAGGTGTTGGAACAACAACTAGAAGAAGACCGAGTCGTTGCGTTGGGTGAAATCGGGTTGGACTATCACTGGGATAGTTCTCCTCAGGATGTACAGCGACGGGTGTTTAAACGCCAGATTGAGATTGCCAAGGACCATGGGTTGCCAATTGTGGTCCACAACCGGGATGCTTTCGAGGACACGTATAACATCATTAAGTCAGTGGGCATTCAAGAAACAGGCGGTGTTATGCACAGCTTTAACGGTGATCCAGAATGGTTGCAGAAATTTCTGGACCTGGGTATGATGATTTCGTATTCCGGGGTGGCAAGTTTTAAAAATGCCCACGAGGTTCACGATTCCGTTCGGGCAACGCCGCTGGACCGGATGATGGTTGAGACGGATGCACCTTATTTGACGCCAGAGCCTCATCGAGGAGAACAGAATGAGCCCGGGTTCACCCGGTATACCGTAGAAGCTATAGCTAAAGAACGGGAAACGACGCCAGAAGCAATTGCTGCAGCAACGTGGCAAAACGCACACCGATTTTTTAAGATTAAGGAGTCCTAGATTGAAAACCATTAAAGAAGTCATCGTGGTTGAGGGCAAGGATGATACGAAACAAATTGCTAAAGCCGTGAACGCCGATACGATTGAAACTCGTGGATCGGCCGTCCCAGAAGAAACGCTTGATTTAATTGAAGAAGTGGCCAAAAAACGCGGTATCATCATTTTTACCGATCCCGATTTTTCGGGGGAAAAAATTCGCAAAATTGTCTCCGAAGTGGTTCCCAATGCCAAACATGCTTTTTTACCAAAAGCTGAGGGGGTTCCGACCAAGACTGGTGGATCCTTAGGCGTGGAACACGCTAGTCCAGAAGCAATTCGCGAAGCGTTAGCTCACGTGTATACTGAAGGTGATTCAACCGTTGAGCAAATTACACAGGCTGATTTAATCAAAGCTCGATTAGTGGGTACGCCAGAGGCAAAGACTCGCCGCGAAGCTTTAGGTGAACAATTGCGAATCGGCTATGTGAATGGTAAACAGCTTAAGAAACGGCTGCAGATGTTTCAAATCAATCAAGAAACATTTTGGCAGGCGATTCAACTGATCGACCAAGAGGAGAGTGAACGCCAATGAGTACACCATTGATTGCTAGTCCCGCAAGAACACAGGCGATTATTAACCGATATGGGTTGAACGTTAAAAAAAGTCTCGGACAAAACTTTTTGACTGATATTAATATTTTGGAACACATTGTTCAGGCAGCTGACCTTTCCGAGAAGGATAATGTCATTGAAATTGGTCCTGGAATCGGCGGTTTAACCGAATTTTTAGCTCAAAACAGCCATCACGTCTTAGCGTTTGAAATTGATGAACAATTGGTTCCCATCCTAGGCGAAACCCTGTCACAGTACGACAACATTACGATTCTGAATCAAGATATTTTGAAGGCTAATTTGCCCCAGGTGATCAAAGAAAACTTTGATACTGACCGGCCGCTAAAACTGGTCGCAAATCTGCCGTACTACATTACGACACCAATCCTGATGAACGTTTTACAAAGTGGCATTCAGTTTGAATCGATCACCGTTATGATGCAAAAAGAAGTGGCTGATCGGTTAGTGGCTGTTCCAGGAACGAAAGCCTATGGTTCTTTGTCGATTGCCGTTCAGTATCAAACGGATGCTCAGGTGGCGTTTACAGTGCCACGAACTGCGTTTATTCCGCAACCTAACGTGGATTCAGCCATTGTTACCATGGAGAAGCGCGCACCGTTTGATCCAGCGCCTTTTGATGAAAAGGTCTTTTCAAAATTTGTTAAAGGCAGTTTCCTGCATCGGCGTAAGAGCTATTGGAATAACCTCTGCGCGATATTCGGTAAGGATCAGGATATCAAAGATCGCATCACTAACGTCCTTGGTAAGGTCAGAATTTCCCCACAGATTAGGGCTGAGAAGCTGACAATTGAACAGTTTATTGAATTGACGAACGCTTTGCACGTGGAAGGTTTACTTTAGAGAAAACTATTTTAACTCTAGCTAATTCAACAATCAGTTTACCGTGTTGGAGAGCTGGTCACAATATAGCTTAAATCCTATCATGAAAGGATTTTTATCTATTTTTTCATGACAAAATACTTGTTGTAAATTAATGGTTGTGGTATAATCTTGACTTTCCTGTGAAACCGTGATAAAATGTTTCACACAAGGGGTGAGGTCATGCCAACAAGTTTAGCAACTATTAAGGACCGGCTTTCAACGCATATTGGGCAGGAACTTATGGTAGTCGCCCAGGCAGGGCGCAAAAAAACAACTGAACGGCACGGAATTCTTAAAGAAACGTATCCTGCTGTTTTCGTTGTGGATCTGGACCAAGATGAAAATTCATTCGAACGTGTTTCCTACAGTTATACTGATATTTTGACACAAAATATTCAGATTGACTTTGGCAACAATAATGAGGATGACAATCAATAAAAAATAGGTCGGTAAGGCCTTTTTTTATTGGATTATTTTGAAGCGCACCAGTTTCTGTTCATAGCTGACAGAGTCTGGTGCGCTTTATTTGTATTGAATTGACCCATGACATTTGTGATACTATGATAACGTACATCAATTTTGAACAGCTTTTTGAAGTTTTTCGGGTTACACTATCAGCTGCGAGGGAGAGAAAGTACGACTACTAAATTCTGGGGAGATTTTTAGATGAAACGTATAAGTTTGATGACAAGCGCCATTGCTGGGACAGTGGCACTGTTTGGTTTTGTGGGAACTGCTAATGCTGCTTCGTATACGCAAAAGAGTAATGCCATTTCGCAATATTCTTCAGGTAGTTTACGGACGGTCAACAATAAAGCAACTGGGTTTGTTAAGGCTGGTTCCTACTCGTTTGCCAAGAATCCTGGTGGCAGCAATACGATTGCAAGTGTTAGTGGCAATCAAAAATGGACATTAAAAACAGCTTACCAGTTGCCCAATACGCATACTGCTAAGGGAAGTTCTAAGTACGATATGACTAATCCGCAATCAGCTGCTTATGATGGTGGTCACTATCTGTACGTCGTCTATCAGCCACACTACACCAAGGGAATGACTAACAAGGGGTTTGTTGCCCGGTATGACCTTAACAAGCTCAAGGGGATGTCACACGCTAAACAGCAATCCTTAATGAACGGTAAATCTGGTAGTTCCGCTGTTAAAGTCGGTGGGATCTTTACCACCGGTCACGGTCAATCATTAGCCTACGATAAAAAGCATCATTCACTTTATATGTGGCGTGATACCACGCTAGGGGCCACTCGGACCTCGACGTTGCAACGAATTAGCACCTCTTCATTGAAGCCTAATAAAGCCATTACCTTCCACATGACCAATCATGGTGCTAACGTGCCTGGTGGCCACGATTTAACCTTTGACCACAGTGGTAACGCTTATTACTGGACCGTTTCTGGCTCCAAAGTCAAAGTTTATAAAGGGACGATTGGATCTAAGTCAGTTCATTTCCGTTTAACTAAGCAGCTGTTTGACCACCGTCCAGGCACCCATGAACAAGCAATGGGCTATAACGGTCACAATGGCCGGCTGTATCTGGTTGCCGACGATTCTATCACGAGTTTTCCAGCTAAGAAGCTGAACGGCAATGGTTCATTGAAAGCCAGTGACTTTAAGTATTCCAAATTTAATTCTCATCGTGAATTTGAATCTCTAAACTTTGATAACAGCGGTCACGGGATGCTGTTAAGTAACCGGGACCCCGAAATTCTGCGAAGCACGACGGCTTATTAATCACTTGTCTGGGAGGAAATTGAGACGTTGAAAAAATCAACCATATTTAGACTGCTGCTGGTATTTGGTTTTGCAGCTGCATTAGGGCTCACCAGTACAACAGCATCTGCCAGTTCATGGCATAAGGGCACACCCAGTTTTTTGATTCACAAATACTATCGGACATCGATTAAGCATGGTTACGCTGGTGTTCCACAGTTTAACTATGTTTATGGCTCCAAAAAATCCTTTATCTATAAAGTTGCTCAAGCCGATGGTAGCGGCGGGAGTGCGTCGTATAAAAAGTCAGGTTCAACCTACACCATTCGGACTAAAAATGCTTGGGGAAGCCAGTATTTTACGATTAAAAAATTGAGTTCAACTAAGTTTAAGGTAAAGACGGGTTCTAGTCGCTATGAAACAATGACCAGGTTCTATCACTTTCCAAAGTATAAAGGTTCTGCGGTCAGGTGAAATTTATCGCACATTTGCAAAATTTAAAATTTTATAGCCTTTAAAGTATGAAGCGCTCATCAGGAAAAACTGGTGAGTGCTTTTTTAAGCCTCTTTAACAGCTTGTTTATTTCGAGTATAATATCCCTAATAACAAAACTTGAGGGAGCAGTAAGTATAAGAAAACGATTCTCAATTGAAGTGTAGGTGATCAAAATTTGATAGTAGTGGAAAAGGCAGCGGCCAAGGTCAACCTTGGTTTAGATACACCGTTTCGCCACGCTGATGGTCAGCCCGAATGGGACATGGTGATGACATCCATTGACCTTGCTGACTACGTGGAGGTCCGTTCCACCGGCTCGAGTACGATCGTCGTTTCTTCCAACTCGGGATTTTTGCCGAATGATCAGCGTAACCTGGCGTTTCAAGCAGCTTCTTTGCTGCAGCGCACGTTTAAAGTTAAACATGGTGCCCATATTAAGATCCAAAAAAACATTCCAGTAGCAGCTGGTTTGGGTGGTGGTTCATCTGACGCCGCCGCGGTTTTGCGCGCTTTGAATCAACTATGGGAGCTTAATTTACCAATCGCAGAATTAGCTAAGTTAAGTTTGAAGGTAGATTCAGACGTACCTTATTGTGTGTATAGTAAAACCGCTCATGTGACCGGACTGGGCGAGCAGATTGAGGTACTGAAACCGGCGTTAAAACCGGTTTGGATCGTCTTGGCTAAGCCTAATGTCAGTGTGTCCACCCCTAGTATTTTGCGTCAGATTGATTATGATGCACTGGCTCATCCCAATATTCAAGGTGTACTAGACGCCATTGCCACAGGTGACCACCAACAGCTGGTGACGAACATGGGTAATGCACTGGAACCAATTTCAGTTCACCGCTATCCAGAGATTCAACAGATCAAAGAACGCATGCAAGGCTTTAGCGCGCAGAGTGCTGTGATGAGTGGCACTGGACCGACTGTATTTTCAGTTTTTAATAAAGAATCCCGGGCTCAACGGGTGTTTAATAGTATTCGGGGCTTTTGTCCCGAAGCTTATCTTGTCCGCTCATTATAAGGAGTGATTGATTTGTCCAAATGGCTTAAAATTTCGGCTGCTACAGTAGCGACTGGCGTGACAGCCGCGGTGGCAGCAAGTGTCGCAGTTTATCATAATTTGACCCATATCAGCGATTCGGAAAAAGAAAAGGGCCATCACAAAGCAGTGTCAGAGAACACGGCTGCCGATAATGTCTGGTATCTAAAACAGCCCATTCAAGAGTGGCGGCAAACCACACCGGATGGTCTGACTTTGCGTGCCAGCTATATCCCAGCAGCGGGTAAAAGTCTGCGGGTGGTGATCCTGGCTCATAGCATTAATCATGCTCGTGAACAGATGATTCCACTGGCAAAATTATTTCATGATCATGGTTACAACGTTTTGATGCCTGACGCACGGGCGCAGGGTCAAAGCGACGGTCATCGAATCGGCTTCGGTTGGCCAGATCGGAAAGATTACCTTGGCTGGATTGAAAAAGTGATTAGTGAATTAGGGGATAACGTCAAAATTGTTTTGATGGGATTGAGTATGGGAGCTGCTACCGTGTTAGCAACTGCCGGTGAACATTTGCCGCAAAACGTCAAAGCGGTAGTTGCTGACTCCGGGTTCGCCTCAATTTATCAAATGGCTAAAACTACCTTACGTCGTGATTTTCATTTGCCGGCGAATCCAATTGTGCCGATTGCCGACTGGTTGGCCCGTTTTCGGACTGGTTCCCGGTTAAGCCAGGAGCGGGTGGATGACCAACTCAAGCGTGCAATGGTACCGGTGCTGATTATTCACGGAGAGGACGACCAAGTGGTACCAGTCAAGCACGCCAAAGTTTTGTATGAGGCTATTAAGGGACCTAAAAAAGCCTATATCGTGCCGCACGCAAAACATATTCAGGCGTATGCCCATGATCCTGAACACTATCAGCAAGTACTAAGCGACTTTTTATCGCAATATGTTTAAAAGAGATTGACTTCTCCATAGAAACCTTTACAATAAAATAGTAATCATTACTGTTTGCAGTAAACTAAAAAGCACATCATGTGCTTTTTTTATTGAGGAGCTTCTATGACTGAATCGATACTACAATTAAAACAATTATCCTTCTCTTTTCCCGATAAGAAAGTTCTGACCGATTTGAACTATGACTTAAAACGTGGTGACTTTTTAAGCATTGTTGGTGAAAATGGTGTCGGAAAGACGACGTTGATGCGGTTGATCTTACAAGAGCTGAAGCCGACCAGTGGCAGTCTAGAATTTTTACCTAACCGACAAGCTGTGCCAGTCGGCTACGTGCCACAATTTCGCAATATTGACGTGGAATACCCACTGAGTATTCAGGATTTTGTCGGTTTGAATTTCGCCAAAGTAGGGCTGCCTTGGTTAACTGCCAAAGAACGTGCAAGGGTCAATGAAATCTTACATGAGACCAAACTGTATGATATCCGGAGACGACCGATGGGACAGGCTTCAGGCGGTGAAAAACAGAAGGCTTATTTAGCCCAAGCCTTGTTAGACCAGCCCAGTTTGCTGATTTTGGATGAGTCGACGGCTAGCCTGGATCCAGTGGCTAAAACTGAGCTGCTTGATTTGGTCAAACAAATTAATGAAAACCAGCAGCTAACGGTGATTTTTGTGACTCATGATATTCCCCTAGCTCGCCGATATGCCGACCATTACCTGTTCTTGACACCAGGACACTATGAGGCTGGTAATATCGCAGAACTGACTAACGAGAAAGTAGGCGCGATGAATAATGCTTAGTTATCCTTTTATGCAAAATGCCTACATGGCCGGTACATTAATCGCAATTATTTCAGGGATCATGGGTGTCTTTGTGATTGCGCGGAATATGTCCTTTTTAACGCATACCTTGTCTGAAATTGGCTTTGCGGGAGCTGCTTTTGGTATTTTTATGGGGTGGCAGCCGTTAAATGGGATGTTGTTATTCACCACAGTCAGTTCAATTGGCGTTGGTGAGCTTGGAGCAAAATCCTCCAGGAGAGAGAATTCCATTACGGCGATTTCAGCTTTAGCAATCGGTTTAGGCATCCTTTTTCTATCCTTAGCTGACAGTAATGCCAGTTACGCTACGGGAATTTTATTTGGTAGCGTGATTGGTATTAGTCGCGCAAACGTGATTCAAATGATGATCCTATCCATTTCGGTTTTGGTCATTGTTATGGTGATCTACCGTTACTTGAAGTTTGATTCCTTTGATCCAATTGGCGCCCAAGTTAAGGGATTGTGGACCCGAACTTTGTCAGTCGTCTTTTTGGTTCTGCTGGCCTTTTCAGTTAGCGTGGCTGCTCAAATCGTGGGCTCGTTATTGATTTTTATTCTGCTGACATTACCGGCAGCTGCGGCGAAGTATTTTGCTCATACTGTTGGCATGATGATCAGCGTAGCAGTAGCTTTTTCATTAATTGGCGTTTGGTTGGGGCTTTACCTCAGTTACATGACAAACTGGCCCGTCAGTTTCTTCATTGCTGTCATTGAAGTGATCTTTTACTTTAGCGCGCTGATTTATCAGCGTATGTGCCAGTAAAACAAAGTAAGGCAAGCCACGGCAATCTGCACCGTGGCTTTTTTCGTGACCTTATCCGTATATCTCGAGAATTTAACAAGAGGTAAAACGAGTAAACTTCAGATGTTTCTTAATAAAACTATGAGATTCAAAGAAACTAGCCCTTAAACCCGAACATTTATGCTAAAATAATAATATTAAATCTGAAGTTATGTGACATGGAGGAAACCAAAGTGAAAGTAAGAAGAAGCGACCGGCTAATTGATATGACCCGGTATTTATTGGAGCGGCCCCATCAATTAGTGTCGTTGACCTTTTTTTCTGAGCGATATGGATCAGCAAAATCTTCGATCAGTGAAGATTTGACGATTTTAAAACGAACGCTTAAAGCTCGGGGGACGGGTTTGTTAGAAACGGTTCCTGGTGCAGCTGGCGGTGCACAGTTTATTCCGTATATTCCTCAACAAGAGGCGACGGACTTCGTCGATGGTGTGATTGAATCGTTATCGGAATCTGAGCGATTTTTACCCGGCGGTTACGTCTACATGTCAGATTTACTTGGTCGACCAAACGTTTTACGGCAAGTCGGTCGCTTAGTGGCCACTCAGTACTTAGAAGATGAAGTTGATACGGTGTTAACCGTTGCAACCAAAGGAATTCCGATTGCCCAAAGTATTTCGGACTATTTAAACGTGCCGTTTGTGATTGCTCGGCATGATTCTCAGATTACTGAAGGATCTACTGTTAGTGTCAACTACGTCTCTGGCTCAAGCAGTCGAATTGAAAAAATGGCACTGTCAAAGCGGAGCCTCACCCCCGGTTCTCGTGTTCTAATCGTCGATGACTACATGAAGGGCGGCGGAACTGTCGGCGGTATGCAGTCGTTAGTTAAGGAATTTGACGCGGAAGTTGCCGGTGTTGCCGTATTTGCAGAAGGCACTTTTGAAGGTGAAAGAAAGGTGCCTAAGTACACGTCATTACTCAACATTCATGCAACTAATGACCACGTTGATGTGACTGCAGGGAACTTTGTTGAACAAATCTATACGCCAGAGCGATTGGCACAATTTTAAATTTTATGGGTTCGAATAAAACGTTAAGGAGTTTGTCTAAATGAGTACTAGAAATACGATTATTCTTGCTGCTGGCAAGGGAACAAGAATGAAATCGAAACTGTATAAAGTTTTACATCAAGTTTGTGGTCGCTCAATGGTTGATCACGTATTGACCCAAGTGGAAAAGACCCACATGGATCAAATCGTAACGGTGGTTGGGTATGGTGCAGAACAGGTTGAAGAAACCTTAGGTAAGCGTACCAAGTACGTCCTGCAAAAGGAACAGCTTGGGACGGGTCACGCAGTTTTGCAGACCGAACCGCTGTTAAAGGATCAGGATGGGACTACTCTAGTGGTGAGTGGTGACACCCCATTATTTCGGGCGGAAACCTTCGAAAAATTATTTCAATATCACGAAGCCAAGAAGGCCGTTGCAACCATTTTAACGTCTCAAGCACCGGATCCAACCGGCTATGGTCGAATCGTTCGCAACGACATTGGCATTGTTGAAAAAATCGTCGAGCAAAAAGATGCCACCAAGCAAGAACAAGAGATCAACGAGATCAATACTGGTGTGTACGTTTTTGATAACAAGGCGCTTTTTGCTGCGCTTCATAAAACTTCTAATCACAACGCTCAGGGTGAGTATTACCTCACGGACGTGATTCAGATTTTGAAGGAGCAGGGCGATATTGTGGCTGCTTATCGGATGCCATCGTTTGAGGAGTCAATGGGTGTTAATGACCGGGTTGCGCTGTCCAAAGCTACTAAAGTTATGCAACGTCGGATAAACGAGTACCATATGAATAACGGTGTGACTTTGATCAATCCTGAAGATACTTATATCGATGTTGACATCAAGATTGGCGCTGATACAATCATTGAACCGGGTGTACTTTTAAAGGGTCAAACAGTGATCGGCGAAAATTGTCACATTGGCGCGCATTCTGAGTTGCATGATACTGTTTTACATGATAATGTGACGGTGACATCTTCTTATTTGGAAGATTCTGAGATGGAAGATGGCAGCAATATTGGCCCAATGAGTCACTTACGGCCAGATTCACATATTGGTAAACACGTTCATTTGGGTAATTTTGTTGAAGTTAAAAAGGCGACGATTGATGAGGGTACTAAGGTAGGACACTTGACCTATGTTGGTAATGCGCACTTAGGCAAACGGATCAACGTTGGCTGTGGTGTGGTCTTTGTTAACTATGATGGCGCCCACAAGCATGAAACCACGGTTGGCGATGACGCCTTTATTGGCAGTAATTCTAACTTGATTGCACCATTAACGGTGGCAGATCATTCCTTTATTGCCGCGGGTTCAACCATTACCGACGAAGTGAGCCAGTACGACATGGCTATTGCCCGTTCTCGGCAAACCAACAAACCTGGGTATTTCAAAAAGTTACCGTATGACCCAGAAAAGTAATGTACTGAATTTGTTAGTTAGTGTAGAATGTATCTAGAATTAAGCCATTGGAGGATCCCATGTCAGAGAAATATAATGACCCAAAGTTGAAAATCTTTGCGTTAAATTCCAACAAGCCACTTGCCCAGCGGATTGCTGATGAAGTTGGTGTTAGTCTTGGAAAAACGTCAGTTGACCGTTTTAGTGACGGTGAGATCCGGATCAACATTGAAGAGAGTATTCGTGGTTGCCACGTTTTTGTTATTCAATCGACTTCCGCACCCGTTAATGACAATTTGATGGAACTGTTGATTATGGTTGATGCACTTCGTCGCGCTAGTGCAGCGACGATTAATGTGGTTATCCCATATTACGGCTATGCCCGACAAGACCGTAAAGCACGTTCTCGTGAACCAATTACGGCCAAGCTGGTTGCCAATATGTTGGAAAAGGCTGGTATCAGTCGAGTTGTTGCGCTAGACTTGCATGCCGCCCAAATTCAAGGATTCTTTGATGTGCCAGTTGACCATTTGATGGGTGCCCCCTTGTTAGCGGATTATTTTATTAATCATGGTATTGCAGATAATGCGGTCGTGGTCTCTCCTGACCATGGGGGTGTTACCCGTGCTCGTGCATTGGCTGAGTTTTTGAAGGCACCGATTGCCATCATTGATAAACGACGGCCAAAAGCCAACGTTGCTGAGATCATGAACATTATTGGTGACGTTAAGGGCAAGCGTGCCATCATGATTGATGATATGATTGATACGGCAGGGACCATTACTCTTGGTGCGCAAGCTTTAATCGATGCTGGCGCTACTGAAGTCTATGCCAGTGCAACCCACCCAGTACTTTCCGGACCAGCCATTGACCGAATTTCGAATTCCGCTATCAAGCAATTGATTGTGACTGATTCGATTCAGTTACCGAAGGAAAAACAAATAGATAAAATTAAACAGATTTCTGTTGGACCGCTAATTGGCGATGCTATCATTCGCATTCACGAAAATCGACCAGTTAGTCCACTGTTCCACAACCGTTTTCACGGCGCAGAATAATTGAACGTTAAGCCACAATCGTCTTTTGATGATTGTGGCTTTTATTTTGCCGGAATGACTAATATCATTTATCAGAAAGCGTAAAGTTTGTGAATGATTGTGTGAAATTGTACAATAAGTTAAGTTTAAAAAATAAGGTTAAGGAGTGGTCGTATTGACTGATCGTTTGAAGAATAAAGTTGCTATCATTACAGGTGGCGTTGCAGGTATTGGTTTGGGAATTGCCGAATGTTACATCGAAGAAGGTGCTAACGTAGTACTCACCGCCAATCACAACGTTGAAGGCGGCAAAAAAGCGGTGGCAAAGTTTGGTGATGACCGGGCGTTATTTGTGCAACAAGACGTCTCTCAAGAGGCTGATTGGCAAAAGGTCATTGATGCGACTATCTCTAAATTTGGGAAACTCGATATTTTGGTTAACAATGCTGGTGTTGGTGGGGATGGCAAGCCAATCGAAGATAAGCCATTAGCTGACTGGCAGCAAGTGATTGATATCAACTTAACCGGTAACTTTCTTGGTATGAAAGCCGGCATTAACGCCATGAAGAAGACGAATAATGCTACCGGATCCATTATCAATGTTTCCTCTGTTGCGGGATTGGTTGGGTTGCCAATGGCACCTGATTATTCTGCCAGCAAAGGCGGTAGCCGGATGCTGACTCGTGCGGCTGCTTCTTCACTGGCACGTCGCGGCATCAAAATCCGGGTTAATTCAGTTCACCCTGGCTGGATTGATACGAATATTGTACCGGAAGACGCTAAGACTCAGATTATTCAGACGATTCCTGCTGGTCACCTTGGCGAACCGAAGGATATTGGTGAAATTTGTGTCTATCTTGGCAGTGATGAATCCAAGTATGCTATCGGTGGTGAATTTACAGTCGATGGTGGCGTGAGAGCTTAACGCGTCCAATAGTCTAATTCTAGAAAACAACACTATTTAATGGCCGTTAATTTGGTCAAAATAGTGTTGTTTTTACTTTGCATTAAATCTTTTGAGTATCAATTGATTGCTACCAATCAGATTTTAGCAGTAAAAGAAGACAGACTCTGATAAAATGTAACTGAGAAAGAAGAAGAATCTGAAATAAAAGCGCATAATGGGCAAAGTTGCTCATCAGTCATCTAGGCGAAGTCGAAGGACAATTATTAAATATTAATCAATAGTTGACTCTATCAATTTTAGTCTATAATCGCCTTTATACTATGGAGGTCTCAAGAATGCTAGAACTTAAACATTTAAAAAAGTATTATCATGTCGGTGACACGATTACCAAGGCACTGGATGATGTTTCAGTGGCTTTTCGAAAGCAAGAATTCGTTGCAATCCTAGGTCCTAGTGGTTCCGGGAAAACAACGCTGTTAAATAATATTGGTGGCTTAGACGTTTATGATTCTGGCGACTTGATCATTAAGGGAAAATCTACCAAGGAATTTAAAGCATCAGACTGGGACGCTTACCGGAATAACTCTGTCGGCTTCATTTTTCAAAGTTATAATTTAATTGGTCATTTAGGGATCATTGATAACGTTGAATTAGGGATGACACTGAGTGGTGTTTCTACTTCAGAAAAAAAGGAACGCGCTATTACTGCCTTAAAACGGGTTGGTCTGGAAGAACATATGTATAAGAAGACCAACCAGCTCTCTGGTGGGCAAATGCAACGGGTGGCTATCGCTCGTGCGATTGCGAATGATCCAGAAATCCTGCTGTGTGATGAACCAACGGGTGCACTGGATACTGAAACCAGCCAGGAAATTATGCAGATCATCAAAGACCTGTCTAAGGAACGGCTAGTTATTATGGTCACCCATAACCCGGAACTGGCTGACCAGTACGCTGACCGGATTATCCGCTTTGCTGACGGAAAGATTCAGTCTGATACTGATGCCTACGATGAACAGGAAGAAAATCAGACTTTTTCGTTGAAGAAAACGAAGATGACCTACTGGACCGCATTGAAGTTATCGTTCACCAATATTCGTACCAAGAAGGGTCGAACATTTCTAACGGCCTTTGCTTCAAGTATTGGGATCATTGGGATTGCCATTGTTTTGGCACTTTCCAACGGGTTTCAAAAGCAGATCGATAAAACTCAGTCTAATACGCTGGCACAATACCCAGTAACGATTTCGCAAATGGCATCGTCTCAAAACGGTGCTGATAGCGGTCAAAAGAAAGAGCATTTTTCTAAGGATAAGGCTGTAACTGCCGAAACAAGTGAGGCAGACAAAGCGCAGCACACGAATAAGATCTCCCAAAAATACGTTAACTATGTTAAAAAATTAAATCCGAAATACAGTAAAAATATTGGCTACACCTATACCACTGGCATGAATTTGCTACGTCATGTGAATGGTAAGGTCAAACCAGTTCAGTTCTCCAACCAAAACCAGAAGAACGCCAATGGGCCTGATGTTTCCAGTATGATGGCCAATTCAGTTGGAGTAGGTGTTTCGTCATATCCGACTGATAATAACGGTAAAGTCAGTTTTCTGCATAAACATTATAAGGTGATGGCTGGTCAATTTCCAAGTAAGCCAACGGATGTCGTACTTGTGATCAATAAGGACAACTCGACAAACATCAACGGATTGAAGAACTTAGGCTTTGACGTTAAAAACGGCCAAAAAATCAATTTCAATAAAATCGTTGGTACCACCGTTAAAGCAGTTAATAATGATACGTATTACACGCAAAGGATGGGCATGTATTTACCAAGCAACAATTACAAGTCAATGTACGATAATAGCAGTAATAAGACCCTCCGCGTTGCCGGCGTACTGCGGGTCAAGTCAGCTAATGAGGAAAACATCCTAGCACCTGGCTTTGTTTACAGTGACCGCCTGACCAAGGAAATGGTTGATCAAAACGCCGATTCTAAAATTGTGAAGGCCCAAAAAGCTAGTTCACGCAACGTTCTAACGGGACAGACTTTAACTGGTAGTACGGCTAAAGACCAAGTTATCAACGCTTTAGGCGGTTCTAAGATGCCTGCCAGCATTATGATTTACCCGAATACTTTCCAAAACAAGGACAAAGTGCTGAGCTATCTGGATGGTTATAATAAGGGCAAGTCCAAGGCTGATAAGATTATTTATACTGATATGGCGGGGTCAGTTTCTAAGTTGACCGGTGGCTTGATGAACGCGATTACCTACGTTTTGATTGCCTTTGCCGCAATCTCGCTGATAACCAGTATGATTATGATCAGTATCATCACGTACACCTCTGTCCTTGAACGGACCAAAGAAATTGGGGTGTTAAAGGCCTTAGGTGCGCGTAAAAAGGACATCACACGGGTCTTCGATGCCGAAACAGCCATCCTGGGTGTTGCTTCAGGTGTAATCGGGATTGTCATTGCTTGGTTAGCAACCTTCCCAATCAACGCGGTTATTAAGAATTTAACTAATCTCAATAACGTTGCTCAGCTGAGTCTGGTAGCTGCAGTGATTCTGATCATTATCAGTACGGTGCTGACCATCATTGGCGGGCACATCCCAGCCCGGATGGCTTCCAAGAAGGATGCAGCAACGGCCTTAAGAAGCGAATAACTAATTCAGTTGAATAGTGTTGACGAAAGCTGACGGATGCTTAGTATATCTAAGTGTCTGCCAGTTTTATGATTTACGGCAATGAACTTATCTCAAAATACAGCGGTAAGTTAGGGAATAGTCTGGTAAAATAATGAATGATTAAGGAGGGGACGTCATTTTGAAAAAGCGACTGTTATTTTTATGTACGGTGATTTTTACTGTGCTATTTTGGGGATGGGGGAATAGTACAGCGAGTGCAGCAGGTTATAGTATTGACCGCTATCACATCAACGTCGATATCCAAAAGAATGGTGACGCGGATGTCACACAACGGATCAAGTATCACTTTGATGATTTATTTCACGGGGTTTTCCTGAAACAGGATTATGCGGGAACCGGTGGCATTGCAGGTAAGCCGACTGTGTCAATTTTAACCCACGGTCATGAGACTGCCGTTAAGCCAGAAAATTCAGGTGAATCTGACACTTATGAAACTTCAGATTCGGGTAAAATTTACCAAATTAAGGTCTATCATTTGGCATCTGACGAGACCGTGACTTACGTATACAAGTATCGGATTCGCAACGTGGCTGTCAACTATGCCGATACAGCTGAACTCAATTGGAAAATTATTGGTCGAGGCTGGACGGTGCCATTGAATCACGTTCAAATTGCGGTTCAACTACCGGAGAAAAACGTGAAGCAGTTGCAGGCTTGGACACATGGTCCCTTGAGTGGTCACACTCAGGTCAATCGAGCAGCTGGTAAAGTGACGATGACTGTCGCTAAAGTACCAGCGAAAACCTTTGTTGAAAGCCACATGGTTTTTCCAACCACAGTCATATCAACTAATACGAGGACTTCTGATAAAAAACGTTTAGCAACAGTTCAAAAACAAGAAGCGAAGCTAGCCAAGCAAGCTAATCTGAAACGGCTTCAGGCGCTGCTGATACCACTTGGTGTGATGGTGGTTTTACTCGGAATCGGCATTTTCTATCTGCTAAGCAGATTGCGCTGGTTCAAAAAGCACGTTGGTTCGCCGGTCAAAGAAACACCAAAGGTTCATAACTTTGAAATTCCCAGTTATTCGGCTGTGACCAGTCAAAGTATCTTGACTGAGAGTCAACCAGATGCCAAGGCCTTTACAGCTTGGCTCATGGAATTAGCTGCCGATGGCGAATTGACTATTAAACCAGATAAGGATCGTTTTTCGACCACTTACCGGATTACAGAAACGCCCAAGATGAAGGTGGAACATCAAAACAATCCATTATTGGCATTCTTATTTAACACAGTGGGCAAAGGGAATAAGCCTGACCGTACGTTTACTTTAAGTGAAATTCATGATTATAACCTCAATCATCCTAATTCATTGACGTTGAACCAAAAATTCACGGCTTGGCGAAAGACATCTTACGAGGAAACGGATGCACTAGGGCTTTTCAATCATCAGACTGATGATGTTGGAACTAAGGGTTGGCTGTTAATCGTGTTTAGTGTGATTCTTGGCGGCTTCAGTTCCGTGGCTGCTATCTTCTTGACACTTCCCGTTTTACGTGTCGCAGGTGTGATCGTAAGTGTTGGCTATATCGTTACCAGTATTGCAGTGGCAATTAAGTACATGCGTCATTTGTCGCATTACACGCAAGCTGGCGAGGACGCAGCTGGTCAAATTCGTAATTTCCGTAGTATGTTGCATGATATTGGGGAATTTGATCGTTCACAAGTTGGTGATTTGATTTTGTGGGAACGGATGCTACCATACGCGGTTGCATTCGGGCTTGCTAAACGGGTGTTGAAGGCAATGGCGGCTAACTTTAGCGCTGCTGAATTAACGCCATTTTTCCAGAGCTATTACCCAATGTACTTGGATGATCAATATTCGGGTGCTGATTTCAGTACTGCTTTCACATCAACTTTCACTGCGGCTAGTGCCGATACGAGCACTAGTGACAGTTCTGATTTTTCATCAGGCAGCGGTGGCTCCGGTGGCTTTAGCGGCGGTAATTCCGGTGGCTTCGGTGGTGGCTCCGGTGGGGGTGCTTTTTAACCCCGCAGACTGAAGAGTACTTGCACTGAAGTGAAATTCCAACTATGCTTGAGCACATCAAGAGTTGAATAGGTGAGTTGAATTGAAAAATATAAAACAGAATCGCTGGGCGTTACTGACACTGGCAGTCATTGTTATTGCGGGCCTACTGACCCTACCATGGCAATCAATCATGGTTGTGGCTAACTTTTGGTTTATGCTGGGATTGGTCTTTTTAATGGGTGCTGCGTTTTTCATCTTGGAAAAAGGGCATCTATTTGCTGGCTGGCGTAGACGACGGCACAAAGGTGAGGAACCGTTGCCCGAAGAAAAAGTACCCGCACGAGAAGTTGGGCGGCTTAAGAACGCGCCAATTGTGGTAAACAAGTACGCCTGGTTTTGTTTGATCAACGCCATCGGCTTGATTGCGTTGGGGATTATTTTTACCGTGTGAATGACGTAAAAAAACAGGCTAACGCTTAGTTGTAGTAACTAAGCGCTAGCCTGTTTTTTGATTGATTAAAGCGCGAATTTCTCGATGGCATATGCTACGCCATCTTCTTCATTAGTTTGAGTAATAAATTGAGCAGCGGCTTTCACCTCATCAATTGCATTACCCATTGCCACACCAGTACCGGCGTACTTTACCATGGTCAGGTCATTGCCCTGATCACCAAGTGCCATCACTTCATCTGCCGTAAAGCCAAGTTTGGTTGCTAATTCTGCAATGGCATTACCTTTGCTGGCTTTCTTGTTCATTGCTTCAAAGAAGTAAGGTTCACTTTGTACAACGTAGAAACGTTCTTTTAGATCTGCAGGGAAACTTTCGATGAAGGCGGACAATTTTTGGGGTTCATCGATAAACATACCCTTGGAAATCGTTAATTCGTCCGTAATTTCTTCGGGTGTTCGATAGCGAATTGGCATCCGAACAATAAATGATTCAGCAATTGTGTATGGACTAATATCACGGTTGGCAGTGTAAATATGATCCAGGGTTTCCATATGGAAGTGGATGTTAGATTTACGTGCAAGCGTTTCTAAGTCAATGTAGTCTTCTAAAGTGATGTTATGGCTAACGATTGGGGTACCAGCAATCGTCTGAGCCAGGCTACCGTTGAACGTGACAACGTATTCGTCATCACCACTAATGTCCAAGGGGTTTAAGTACTGTTGCACGCCCGTAATTGGTCGGCCGGTGCACAGGACAACTTTGATGCCCTTTTGACGTGCCTTGGTGATGGTGTCAATCGTATGTTGTGTGAGTTCTTTATTGTCGGTAACTAAAGTGCCATCGATATCGATGGCGATAAGTTTGATTGCCATGTGTAAGCTCCTTAATTAAATGATGTAGTCGTTGTGTAAATGGGCTTGAAAAGCTTTATAAACGGGGTCGAACAGTTCAACGTTACCGTCTGTTGAAGCGAGCATTTCCTTTGGGAAGAAGAAGCGCTGATCCCCGGAGAATTTCCCTGTGATGGCACTGACCAAAGCGCTCACGGTGGAGAGTTCGATCAGATGACCATCAGACTGCATGAGTTCGATTTGAGTCATGGGATTCTTCATATTGGGATCGTATGCATCGTATGGCAGATCGTAGCTGTTGTTCGTGTCCGTGTAGTAGGTTGAATTGAAACCTGCTTTCTCGATAAGTTGCTTGAGTTCAGGTATTTCTGCCTTAGTTTGCTCATCAAATTTCACGGACTTTAGTGGTTTCCGATCCAAAAAGCGGTGTGCGAGATCAGCGAGGATAGGGTCACTAGACTGCCGCCAGTGGGCAAAGTAGGTCGTCAATGTACCATCATCTAGTAATAGGTAGTCATCCAGATTAAACTCATGGTCAAAGAAGGGGAACAAGAGATACGGTGCGGCAGCTTCGTTTTTGTTGCTGGTTTTTTCATAATCCTCTTTTGCCCGTTTTAAGAGATGGTTTAAGATGACTTCCATAGAACGGGAGACCGGGTGAAAATAAATCTGTTGATACATTTGGAATCGACTGACGATGTAATCCTCCACGGCATGCATCCCGCTCACTTCAAAGCAAATACCATCCTTATAGGGCCGCATCACCCTTAAAATCCGGGTTAGGTCAAAGGTACCGTACTTGGTGCCGGTGTGATACGCGTCTCGTAACAGATAATCCATTCGGTCAGCGTCGATTTGGCTAGAAATCATCTGAACCACTTGTGGATTGGGATAAGTTTTTTTAATGACGGAAGCGACCTGCTCTGGAAATTCAGGACTAACGCTACGTAGGACTTGATTAACTTCCGTTGTGGGCGAAGTTAAAATGGCTACCGTAATCGCTTCATGATCAGTCTGAAAGATGTGTTCGAAAGTGTGACTGTATGGTCCGTGGCCGATATCGTGCAACAACGCTGCACACAATGCGACCAGTCGCTCGTTGTCGTCCCAGAGACCGTCGCCTGGAGTTTGAGTAGGGAAGTTACGTTGAAAATTGTCACAGATCCGTCGCGTAATCTCGTATACGCCTAGTGAGTGGGTGAAACGGGTGTGTTCGGCACCGTGAAAGACTAATGAGGCCGTTCCCAGCTGTTTGATTCGCCGTAACCGTTGAAATTCTTTGGTGTTGATTAAATCTAAAATGATCCGGTGTTGAATATAAATATAGTTATGAACGGGATCACGAAAAACTTTTTCGCGGGGAAGCCGTTCTGCTGAATATGGCAATTTTTAAACTGCCTCCTTTAAGGTTAAATACCAAGCTGTCTTTTTTGCATCTTAGCGAGTTCTTTATTATAGATTTCCTGAAATTCAGGTGACTGGGTACTAGACATCAATGTGGTCAAATCAAGTTGCACATCTTGTTGCTGATACGAAGCTAAAATGGCACTTTTTACTTCGGTAATGGTGAGTGGCTGTTGCATAGCATCGGCAACGTTGATCATCGTGTCAGGCCAAACGTCGGGGAAACCAAGCTCGTTTTGATGCCCAGCCAAGCCTGCATCATAAAAATCACGAACTAAAGTGCCACGAAAAGTCTGATCGCCTAAAATGCTGATATATGCCATGACCACCAGTGCATTGGTGCTACGCCGTTGTGAAATTCCCGCAAACTTTTTTCCATTAAAGCTGAGGTCATAATCGCCAGGACAATAGGAGTGGGTGATTTCATAGCTTTCAATCGTCAGATTAGGAAAAGTCTGCTGAAGTAACTGTTTCATGAGCTCATACCCATTATCTACGGAAAGGTGGCGCGAGGCGGTTTGCGGAATGAATAGTGACACGTTCAGTACACCGCCATCACTCACAACCGCCAAGCCACCGGAATTACGGATGAAATGAGCATACCCGTTATCAGTGACCGTGGCTAAGGCCGCCTCTAGTTCCGGTAAATGGCGGTCTTTTAAGCCAAGAATCAAAGTTGGTGGCAACGTCCAAAAGTGCAATAGTGCACGGTTGGTACTACCACAGAGATCCAGTAGGGCATTGGTCATCCCAAATGCTGCCAATTGGTTGTCCCGAGTCAAAGGTGTGTCAATGACTTGCAAAGATGAAAACAATGGTTGTCTTTTCATAATATCCCTCGTTGATCTAAGAACAATTCTTTGTTCATTATAACGGAAATCAAGCCAGCCGTCACTAATTTTGGACTAGCCCATTATTTTAGCAGAAAAAGCGGCTCACAATGGGATTTTGAGCGTCGAATTGTTTCATTTTTACGCGAGATTCAGCCAGAGGTTAATCGTGCAAATTCACGAATAAAAGCGTTATAATAAACACAGCGTACTAAAAATGGAAAGGAAGGGTTGCTATGGATGACTTGTCAACCAGCATTCCAGTTGGCATTCACTTGACGACTCATACCGTACAAGATGGTCAAGCTTCTGATTATGCAATTGATGTTGAAGGCCAGATTGTTCAAATCGGTGAGACAATTTATTTACGATACCAGGAACCAGAATCTGACGAAGAGGACGGCAACGTGCCGGTGACGATAAAATTTTTGCCTAACGGAGACGTGACATTGACTCGCAGCGGGACTAATCGGTTACGGATGCATTTTAGTGCCGGCAAGCGAATTCGTGCAACGTATCGCACACCCTATGGTTTAGTGCCAGTTGAAACGGTAACACCGCAACTGCGGGTAGGTTTCCACGAAAGACCATTTGGTGGTTCGGCATCAATTGACTACCTACTTTATGCTGGGGAACAATTGTTAGGAAATTACGAGATTAGATTGCAATTTACGGTTTAATCTAGTATAGTGATTCGTAGACTGTGGAAGGGACGTGCACCAGTTTGGAATTAAAAGTCTTAGAAGGCCAAAACAAAAACGAATTATCGATGATTGAAGTAGCTCACGCCATTTTATCTGAGCGCGGGGATGCCATGCCGTTTGTTGACTTAGCCAATGAGGTACAGACATACCTGGGCGACTCGGATAAGGAAATTCGCGAGCGGCTTTCTCAATTCTATACTGATTTGAACATTGATGGCAGTTTCATTTCGTTAGGTGACAACGTCTGGGGTTTACGGACCTGGTATCCTTTCGAATCAATTGATGAAGCTACTGTTGGTGCCGAAGAGGATGAGGAACATCCAAAGAAGAAGCATAAGAAGGTTAATGCTTTCTTAGCTGATTCGGCCGATGACGATGACGTTATCGATTATGATGACGATGATCCTGAAGATCAAGACGACGTTGATGTAGATGACGATGATCTTGACGCTGATTATGATGAAGATGATGACGACGAAACCGATGATAGCACTAAAGAACTTGGTAAGTACAAGAATGATTTAGCTGATATCGATGACGGTGATGACGATGATGATGACGACAACATGCCAGATGGTATTGAAGGTCAATTATCAGAGTTTAACGAAGATGATGATGATTTCGACGACGATGATGACGACGAAAAATCAGATAAGTAGTAGAGATAACTCAGCTGTTAGCTGAGTTTTTTTGTGCCTTCGTTTGTGGGATATTAAGCTCTTAGGTTCAATCTGAGTACTCGGGCTTGACGCAACTGAAACAACTTGTTATTATGTTTTTTGGGCACCTTACGAGGAATCGTGAGGTCAACGTTCGGAATAACCGCTCCCTATTCGTCATGAATAGGGAGCTTTTTATTGGTTTACGTCTGTTTTCCCAAAACTAATCTATGAGGAGTTATACAATGACCAAATATATTTTTGTAACTGGCGGTGTGGTTTCTTCACTTGGTAAAGGAATTGTTGCGGCATCTCTTGGACGCTTGCTTAAGAACCGTGGGTTAAATGTGACCATTCAAAAATTTGATCCTTACATTAACGTCGATCCCGGTACTATGAGCCCATATCAACACGGTGAAGTCTTCGTTACGAATGATGGGACCGAAACCGATTTGGATCTTGGCCACTACGAACGGTTCATTGACAATGACCTCAATAAGTATTCTAACGTCACGACTGGTAAGATTTATTCAGAAGTACTGGAAAAAGAACGTCATGGTGATTACCTTGGCGCAACCGTTCAAGTGATTCCGCATATTACTGGCATGATCAAGGAAAAGATTATGCGAGCTGGGAAAACATTGAACGCGGATATCGTCATCACTGAAATTGGTGGGACCGTTGGTGATATTGAATCACAACCGTTCCTTGAAGCCATTCGACAGATGAAGGCTGAAGTAGGCGACGAAAACGTGATTTACATTCACACCACGTTGATTCCTTACTTACATGCAGCTGGCGAAATGAAGACTAAGCCAACCCAACACAGTGTGCGTGAATTAAGAGGATTGGGGATTCAACCTAATATCTTAGTGGTAAGAACTGAAAAGCCAATTACTGAATCCATGCGTAATAAGATCGCTTTATTCTGTGATGTTAAGCCTGAAGCGGTTGTGGAATCGATGGATGTCGATACGATTTATGAAATCCCGTTGCGACTACAAAAACAGGGGATGGATCAACTCGTACTAGACCATTTCCACTTGGATGCACCGGCAGCCGACATGGCTGATTGGTCGACCATGATCAACAAGATCGACAACCTGAAGAAGACGATTACGATTGCTTTGGTTGGTAAATATGTTAGCCTCCAAGATGCTTACATTTCCGTGGCAGAAGCCTTAAAACATGCGGGCTATCCATTGGATGCTAAAGTTGATCTACAACTGATCGACGCTGAAAAGGTCACTCCAGAAAACGTCGCCGAAACGCTGAAAGATGCTGATGGTTTACTAGTGCCAGGCGGTTTTGGTGATCGAGGAATTGAAGGGATGATCACGGCTATCCAATATGCGCGTGAGAACAATTTGCCATTCCTAGGGATTTGCTTAGGGATGCAAATGGCCAGTGTTGAATTTGCCCGCCACGTGCTGGGCTATACGGATGCCAACTCGACTGAAATGGATCCAAACACGACTCATAAGGTGATTGACCTCATGGCCGATCAAACCGATGTTGAGGATATGGGTGGTACTCAACGGTTGGGTGCTTATCCTTGCAAACTGAAGCCTAACACCGTTGCAGCTGCAGCTTATGGCAATCAAACTGAAATTTCGGAACGGCACCGTCACCGTTACGAGTTTAATAATGCTTACCGTAAAGAGATGACTGAAAAAGGGTTGGTTTTTGCGGGAACTTCTCCTGATGATCACTTGGTTGAGGTGATCGAGTTGCCAACTAATAAGTTCTTTGTTGCGGCACAATATCATCCAGAATTCCTCTCACGGCCTAACCGTCCTGAAGGGTTATTCAAAGCTTTTGTCGCAGCTGCAAACCACCAACACGACGAAAAGTAATTTAAATAGCATTGAAGCCACGCGGTCATTGCGATCGGGTGGCTTTTTTTGTTGAGACAGATATCCTTTTCAATTAAGGTTAGCTTAACCCTCAAATATTACAATTTAAGAGAATCGACGTTAAACTATTGTATTTTAACTGTTCATTATTTATCATAAGTTAAGACTGCATCACGCACGACTTTATAGTAGAGGAAAATGACGTCATGAAAAAAATGATAATCCACGGTGGACAGCGCCTGTCAGGCAGCGTCAACATCGGTGGTGCTAAAAATAGCACGGTCGCACTCATACCAGCGGCAATCCTGGCAGATACACCAGTTAAATTTGATATGGTACCAGATATTTTAGATGTTCATAATCTGATGCTGATTTTGGAGTCCATGAACGTGCACTCCAGATTTGCTGATGGTGTATTAACCATTGATCCCACTGAAATCGTGGAGGCACCTATGCCCAGTAAAGCGATTAAAAGCTTACGGGCTTCTTATTACTTTATGGGTGCGCTACTTGGCCGATTTGGTCGTGCCACGCTAACTTTTCCTGGCGGTGATAACATTGGGCCACGACCGATCGACCAGCACATTAAGGCGTTTAAAGCGCTTGGTGCTGAGGTTGAAGATAATCATGGAACCGTCCGTATTACCACGGGGGATAAGGGATTACACGGTGCCAGAATTTTCTTGGACGTTGTTTCAGTTGGCGCCACGATCAATACAATTTTGGCAGCGGTGAAGGCTGACGGTCTGACCACCATTGAAAATGCGGCCAAGGAACCTGAGATTATTGATATCGCAACCTTCTTAAATAATATGGGTGCGCATGTTCGTGGCGCCGGAACGGATGTTATTCGAATCGAAGGGGTGCCCGTCTTGCGTGCCACCAATGTTCATACCATCATTCCCGATCGGATTGAAGCCGGTACTTTTTTGGCAATGGCCGCTGCAATGGGAGATGGTGTGGCGATTCATAACATTATTCCTGAGCATTTGGAGTCCTTTACAGCTAAACTGATTGAAATGGGTGTTGACCTACAGATTGGCGAAGATTCAGCATACGTTGGTGAATCTCGTAATTTAAAGGCCATTCAAGTTAAAACGATGCCGTTTCCAGGCTTTGCCACGGACTTGCAACAACCCATTACACCCTTGTTACTGAAGGCCTCAGGGAGCAGTATCATTGTGGATACCATTTATCCTCAACGGTTGAAGCACGTGCCTGAACTGAAAAAAATGGGCGCAAAGATACGACCGGAAAAAGACATGATCGTCGTTGATCACACTGAACATCTGGCTGGGGCAACCGTGGACGCGGGTGAAATTCGTGCTGGGGCTTCGTTAATGATTGCAGCATTGATGGCTGAAGGTACCACAACGATTACCAGCGCAGAAAACATTTTACGCGGCTATGGCAGTATTGTTGATAAACTCACAGCGCTAAATGCTGACGTGAGAATTGAAAGCAGCGATCGCGTAGAGGAATTATAAGAGTTGACTTGAATTAGACCAATTCTTATGATATTCTATTTAGGTTGACGATAACAATCAATCTCTGTTTCAGTATATGATTCAGGGCAAAGGAGCGAAACATTATGAAAAAAGGAATTCATCCAGATTACCACCAAGTGGTATTCCAAGACTCAAGTACCGGTTACAAATTTTTGTCAGGTTCAACTGCAACTTCTGCAGAAACAATCGACTGGGAAGATGGCAACACTTATCCATTGATTCGTGTTGAAATTTCTTCTGACTCACATCCTTTCTACACTGGTAAGCAAAAGTTTGCCCAAGCAGATGGTGCTGTGGATCGTTTCAACAAGAAGTACGGTTTAAAAAACGACCAAAATTAATCAGTGAACCACTTATCTTTTTTGGGATAGGTGGTTTTTTTAATTTTCAGGGGAGATTAAAAGCGCCACGTCCAGTCATACTGGACGTGGCGCTCTGCTTTTTTATTGAGTAAACGTGCTCAGGCATGCAGGGAGCTGCATGCAGGGGACTTACGGCACAAATCCAAGTTCGGGATTTATACCATAAGTCCCCTGCACTCCGCTCCCTAACCGCTTGCCTTCGCACTCTAGCTATTTAAATGTTTTCTCCTCAAACTAGCGGTATTATGCCACACTAGCAGGAAGTTCATCAGGACTAGAATCGATGTTGAGATGAAGACCCCTGAATAATCGAATATTGTGGATACTACCGAGCCAATCATTGGGCCTAACACGCTGCCGACCGCTTGGAAAGACTGATTCCAACTGAAAATGCGACCCGTAACTTCTGGGGGCGTATTCTTCGAGAGAATTGTTTGCACAGCCGGAAGCATCGTCGCGTTTGAAACGCCAATCAGGAATCGTAAGAACATCAGCTGCCAAACATTTGTGACGAACGCCATTGGTAGGTAGACTATAATAGCGAAGATAAAGCCAATCGACAGGATTAATTCGGTGCCGACTCGGTCACCTAGGCGGCCTAATTGAGGAGCCGCGAAGAGGGTAGCAACCCCTGGAATAGCTGCAACGACACCGCTAAATAACGTGATTGCGGAGCCCTTCGGCATAATTTCTCGCACGTACAGTGATAGAATGGGTGAAATAGACATGTTAGAAGCTTGGATTATCAATGTAGTAATGAACATCCCTAGAATTAATTTGGGATGATGAATGACACCCAGGACTTCTTTACTAGACAACATGTTTTCCTTTTTTACGGGAGTAAACGATTCTGTGACGAAGAAGTAGCTGACGAAAAAGACGGATAGTAAGAGTGCACCAGTAATGAAAAAAGTGACTCTGTATGAGAATACTTCGGCTAAAATACCGCCGACTAGCGGGCCAAATAGTGAGCCAGCGACGTAGCCGGTAGATAAAGTGCCTAGTGCCTGACCGCTTTTGCTCTTTGGTGCTTGGGTCGCCATTAATGCGTTGGCGTTACTAATATAACCTGAGAAAATACCTTGGATAAAGCGTAATGCCATTAATTCCCACACGTTTGTTACGGCACCCATCAGACCGAGGACAACTGCCATCCCCAGCGAGGCTCGTATCAGCATCAGCTTGCGTCCCTTCCGATCAGCTAACCGGCCCCACAAAGGACTGGCAACCGCGGTGACGAGGTAGGTGGCTGAAAAGGTGATCCCTGAATACAAGTTAAGCTGATCCTTGGTGAAGTTACCAAGTGTATCCACGTAAAGGGATAAAAATGGCATGATTTCACTAAAAGCAAGGCCAGCCATGAAAGTACCGAACCACAGGACGAATAAGTTGCGGCGCCAGACGGGCCGAGTAGGTTTGGTGGCAGCGGGTTCTGGTTCAGTCAATGAATATCAATCTTCTTTCTTTTAAAAATGCCTTCAATCGAGTAAAATATAGCAGTAATATTAAGGGTAGCACGTTTTCCTTTTGTAACCAAGGGTATACCAATGACGTGCTAAATGCGTTGGACCGCTTTCATCAGTGATTCAATAGGGATAATGGGGAGATAAAATGAAAAATAAAAGCCGTAACCAATTTTCAAAATGGTTGTACCGAATTGTTTTAGTGCTGCTGTTACTAGTTTCACTGGGACTGATATTCAATCAACAGATCAAAAATTACATGGTGAGTTCATACCAGCCAAAAATTACGGCGAAGTCAGCCGCAAATAATGATCAAAAGAAAGCTAATTTTAACTTTAAGAACGCCAAGTCCCTGAATTTTTCGACCGTGGCGAAAGCACGGATGAATGCGAAAAAGATTCTGCCGGTTGGACAGATCTTAGTCCCAAAGTCCGACGTCCATTTACCAATTGCCAAAGGGGTTGCCAACACCACGTTAGCACTTGCTGCCGGGACAATGCGGTCTGATCAAAAGATGGGCCACGGTAACTACCCCTTGGCTGGTCACCACATGGTGCGAAAAGATATCCTGTTCTCACCACTGTATTTTAAAACCAGAGTGGGTGACACGATTTACACCACTGATATGAAAAAGGTTTATACCTTTAAAGTTTACCGGCGTGAGTTCATTGATGCCACTCGAATCGACGTGGTGAACCAGACCAAGTCAAACATCATTACGTTGATCACTTGTGATGCAACGGGTGCTCGTCGGTTAATGATTCGTGGTCGGCTGACACAAACTGCAAAATATTCAGATACACCGGTTAAAGTCCAAAGAGAATTTGCCGCGAAATTCAATAACAAGTAGTCGAGTATCGAAAAAGTCGCATGACTGGCCTCAAAGGACCGGTCATGCGGCTTTTTAGTATGTCAAAGTTAGCCAGTAATTTTGTCCAACCAGGCGGGCAGGGCGGATTGTAACACCTGGTAGGTATACTCAAAACGGTGAGTATACCAAGGGTCGGGAATTTCTTGACCACGGTTGTCTGGCAAGATATCCAAACAGAGGTGAATCTTGTTCCGATCAGCTGCTGGGGCCATCTGCGTCAGGTTAAAAACGTTTTGATTATCCATGGTGATGATGTAATCAGCCCAGTTGAAATCTTGTTCGGTGATGGGGCGAGAGTGCATATAGCTGTAGTCTAGGCCATGGGCAGCCATTACTTTACGGGCGCCTGGATGGGGTGGGTTTCCCTCTTCTTCGCTACTAGTGGCGCAAGAGTCCACTTGAATTTGGTCCTGCAGACCAGCTTTTGCAACCAAGTTTTTAAAAATTGCCTCAGCCATTGGTGATCGGCAAATATTGCCTAAGCAGACAAAGAGTACGTTCGTCATAATGGAAACTCCTTTTGAGTATTTCCCCCATATTATTTGATAATCAGCAACCCGTCAAGAGACGTGACCGGCATAATAAATTTTAGCCGATTAATCGTTTAACGTCCTTTTCAGATGAAATTCGTAGTACAATAAAAATGTCTATAATTGAGAGAGTGTGGGAAAAGTGATGCAAGGGAATTTTGTCTATATCAATTGGGAGCAGGTGAACAATCTCGTGATTTCGTACGGGATTTCTTCAGCTGATTTTGTGAACGGCATACCAGATGTTCCCCAACGAATCGTTCTGATTGACGGCCAGCTTGAAGGAAACCAGGTCAATAATCACACCCGTTTTCAGACGGTAACTGGTCAGAATGCGGTCCGGGAATTTTTACTATCACGGACTGAGTCA
Organism: Secundilactobacillus angelensis; assembly: GCF_012641075.1. GTDB lineage: Bacteria > Bacillota > Bacilli > Lactobacillales > Lactobacillaceae > Secundilactobacillus > Secundilactobacillus angelensis. Next base: position 42,998 of record NZ_JAAXLJ010000013.1, read on the forward strand.
CCCAAGATGTGGTTAGATTATCATGAAGGTGATGACCTTGATTTAATGATGCCTAGCGAGATTGCTGAGCTCTTATACATGGCACATATGGGTACGCACTATCACCTCCCGCTCTACTCGAAATTACAAAATGCGTATGCTTATTTAAGCACTCATACTGGCTTCGTGAAAGTTTACTACCGTGAGATGGAAACGTTTGAACACATTTTGGATGTTTCATTAAAACGTCATTTAAGGCTGTTGCACAGTAACCGTTGGATGATGTTTAACCGGCCATTCTCAGTTAGTGATGTGCCAGTGGAAATCATTCAAAAGGTGCGAACGGCTTTTTCGGAAGGATTGGTCTTTGCGTTTGATCAAGCCGTTGAACGACGCCGGCGATATTTGATTCCTTTGCGGCTTCAGGAACACCCAGAACGGCAAAACTGGTGGCGCGACCGGATGGACGTGTACGAAACGACCCGTCAAGTTGGCACGCTGAGTTACGATGTGGAACAAAAACAGTGGGGGATTGAAATCACCGATGAATCCCCCTTTACAGGAAACGAAATGGATTTATAGGCGGAATCTCTCAAGTGAATGCTTGAGAGATCCTCGCCTTTTTCAGATGTGACCGTGGTATAATATTCGGCGTGAAATAAAAAAGAGACAAAATAGGAGATTGTGTTCAATGAAGATGCAACTTGGTGAAATCGCCAGTGCGGTTTCTGCTCAAAATGATACAAGTGCCTGGAACGAGATTGAGGTTTCAAGTGTCGCTTTTGATAGTCGTCATCTCTCCGCTGGGGCGTTGTTTGTCCCTCTAGAAGGAGAGCGGGACGGACATGAATTCGTTCAAAACGCAGGTAAAAACGGTGCAGTTGCCACACTCTGGAAAGCGGATCACGGAGAAGCACCTGCTGACTTGCCAGTGCTGGTTGTAGATGACCCATTAGCTGCCCTACAAGCACTTAGTCAGCATTATCTGCTTAAAATCAACCCTAAAGTGGTGGCAGTAACTGGCTCTAATGGGAAGACCACGACTAAAGACATGGTGGCCGCTATCCTTGCAACTCATTTTAACGTGACAAAAACAATGGATAACTTTAATAATGAAATCGGTGTTCCCGTGACTATTTTGTCAATGGAACCTAATACCGAGGTGTTAGTGATTGAAATGGGGATGGATCGGCCAGGACAGTTGGACTTCTTAAGTCGCCTGGTTGAGCCTGACGTTGCTATTATCACAATGATCGGAGAAGCCCACATCGAGTTCTTTGGGACACGGGATAAGATTGCTGATGCCAAGCTGGAAATTACGCACGGCTTGAAAGAGGACGGCACGTTTATTTATGATGGTGATGAGCCATTACTCGTTGAGCGCGCAAAGCAGGTTTCCCAGCGCCAATTAACGTTTGGCCGGCAGGAAAGCGATGATATGTATGCTTTAAACGTGAAGGGAACAGATACTCAGACAACGTTTTTCGCTAATGAGTGGCCAGATCAAGAGATGACTGTTCCAATGATTGGTGACTATAACGTCAATAATGCCTTAGCTGCACTGAGTGTTGCCAAGCTCTACCGAATTGCCCCTCAAGCCTCAGCTGGTGCCTTCACTAACCTTAATTTGACAGAAAATCGGGCGGAGTGGGTTCAAGGCAGTGCTGGAGAACGAATTTTAAGTGATGTTTATAATTCCAATCCAACCGCGGTCAAAGAAGTCATGGCAGCTTTCTCTGCAGTTGCTACTAACGGTAAGCGGCGGGTGGTACTGGGAGACATGCTGGAATTAGGTGACCAGTCTGATAGCCTACACGCAAGCCTTGAAACAGTATTTGATTCAAAGCTCGTGAGCGACGTTTATTTGGTTGGCCCCCACATGAAGGCCCTGTATACGGCGTTGCTGGACAGATTTGATCAGGCTCATCTCCACCTGTACGGTACAGATGAACAGGCCAAATTGATTACCCAGCTAAAAAGCGATCTGACACCAGAAGATATTGTGCTGATCAAGGGCAGTCACGGCATTCATCTTGAGAATGTTTTGGCAGCTTTACAGTAAATAGAAAGTGATGACTTCACCGCTAAGATAATAATTGTTGCTTTTATTGGTCGTGTGATGTATGATACTTTAGTTGTATTTCTTTTGAACTATCGTTTGTTAAAACGGGAAATAAGACGCAACACGAGACGGATTTCTCATAGTCTTATTTCCTTTGTAAAAGCCTATTAGGAGGATACTTATTTGAAGTTTTCAGAACTCGGGTTAACAAAAGCTTTACTCGAAGCCGTTGAACGAAACGGGTACGAGGAGGCAACCCCCATTCAAGCAGAAACCATTCCAATGGTATTGGAAGGTAAAGACGTTATCGGTCAGGCACAAACAGGAACTGGGAAGACTGCGGCCTTCGCATTACCAATTTTGCAAAACATCGACCGGGATGATCCCAACGTTCAAGCATTAGTCATTTCACCAACTCGTGAATTGGCGATTCAAACCCAGGAACAGATTTTCCAATTGGGTCGAGAAGAACATGCTAAGGTTCAGGTTGTCTACGGTGGTGCCGATATTCGTCGTCAAATCAACAGCTTGAAGAACCATCCCCAAGTCTTAGTCGGAACACCAGGCCGTCTGTTGGATCACATGAACCGTCGGACGGTGAAGTTAGACCACATTAAGATGCTGGTCTTAGATGAAGCCGATGAGATGTTAAACATGGGATTCTTGGACGATATTGAATCTATTATCAAGGCAACGCCAACTGAACGGCAAACCATGCTGTTCTCGGCGACAATGCCACCAGAGATCAAGCGTGTTGGTGTGCAGTTTATGCACGATCCTACTCACGTGAAGATCAAAGCAAAAGAATTAACGACTGACTTAATTGAACAATATTACGTCCGTGCTAAGGACTACGAAAAGTTTGATGTCATGACTCGGATGTTTGATGTCCAAGCACCTGACCTGAGTATTGTTTTCACCCGGACAAAACGTCGGGTAGATGAGATTACTCGTGGCCTTGAAGCCCGTGGTTATAATGCTGCTGGAATTCATGGTGACTTGACTCAAAAGAGTCGTTCACAAATCTTAAACCGTTTCAAGCACGGTAAGTTAGATATCTTAGTAGCAACCGATGTTGCCGCTCGTGGGATCGATGTTGAAGATGTGACACATGTCTTTAACTACGATATTCCTCAAGATCCAGATAGTTACGTGCACCGTGTCGGTCGTACTGGCCGTGCCGGACACCATGGTGTTTCATTAACATTCGTGACACCAAACGAAATGGATTACTTGCGTGAGATCGAGAAGTTAACTAAGGTGCGGATGTTGCCATTGAAGCCACCTTCGGAAGCCGAAGCTTTTAACGGTCAATTAAGCAATGCTGAAGAGACTGTTAAGAACTTGGTTGAAAAGACTGATACTGAAAAGTACGCTGACGTTGCTTCGAAGCTGCTTGATCAGTACGAAGCAGTGGACTTAGTTGCTGCACTCTTGAACGACTTAACCAAGGATAACTCTAATCAAGTACCCGTTAAGATTACGCCAGAACGGCCATTACCTCGTCACAAGGGTGGCGGCGGTAACCGGAACTATCGTGGCGGTCATGGCGGTGGCCATGGTCGTGGCGGTAACAACCGTCGTTACGGCAAGAGTAATGACAATCACCGTCGCTTTGGTGGTTCTAACAAGGATCATCGGGATCATGGTGGTAGTCGTGATCGTCGTAAGAGCAGCGCTGGTTCAGGTACCAAGCACGGCTTTACGATCCGTAAAAAAGACTAATTTTAAAACAAATGGAGATTCTTCAGTCAGTGAGCTGAAGAATCTTTTTTTGGTCTTTTTTATTAAAAATTAGCGAGTGAAAATGCATCAACTCAGCGTGAGTAGGTATCATGTTACCAGCTAAGTGAATGTGTTAAAATTAGAGCACGAAAACAGTGCGAAAGTGAGGCCACGGCTTGATATACGGAATTGGAGTAGATATTGAAGAAATTAGCCGGATTTGTGAGGTATCCGATCAAGAACGGTTCGTAAAGAAGGTACTGACCCCAAAAGAGACTGCGGTGTATCAGACTTTAAGCGGAAAGCATGCCGCAGAATTTCTTGCTGGTCGTTGGTCTGCTAAGGAAGCCTATAGTAAGGCATTGGGAACTGGTATTGGTGTGGCGGTTTCGTTTCAAGATGTGGAGATATTAGATGATGCTACGGGTAAGCCAGAACTAGTTAAACACCCATTTAATGGCCATGGCTTCGTCTCAATCTCGCACACTCGTGAATTAGTGATGGCTCAAGTTCTGCTAGAAGGAGATGCAGTGAAATGACAATTGGTATTCATCGGCCGACTCAGTTGGTCATTGATCAGTCAGCTATTTTTCAAAATATTGCCACTGAAAAGTCCCGGCTAAAGCCCGGGGTTGAGCTGTTTCAAGTTGTTAAAGCTAATGGTTATGGTCACGGCATCATCCAAGTTGCCAGAGTAGCGGAAAAAGCTGGTGCCACTGGTTTTTGTGTTGCCATTTTAGACGAGGCATTAACGCTGCGAGAGGCTGGTTTTATGCAGCCAATTTTAGTATTGGGCATTATGGAACCACAGTATGCCGATATAATGGCAGCTCAGCATATTTCGGCCACTGTTGGGTCAATTCAGTGGTTGGAAGAAGCAACAAGGTATTTGGCTGATGCACATCAATTAGCCGTTCATTTAGCCCTAGATACTGGTATGGGACGGATTGGATTTCAGCACCCTGCAGAGTTAAGCCAAGCCGTTGAGTACCTTGAGGGCAAGAACCAGTTTGATTTCGAGGGGATCTTTACCCATTTTTCCAAAGCCGACTCTGCGGATACCGCTTATTTTCAGCAGCAGATTGGCCGGTGGGAAGCTTTCATGGCCGTTTTACCTACCCGGCCAAAATATGTTCACGTGTCTAACTCAGCCACTAGTCTTTGGCACGACGCTTGCAATGGCAATATGATTCGCTACGGAGTGGCGGCGTATGGGTTGAATCCTTCAGGCACTGAATTGACCGTCCCATTTGATTTGAAACCGGCCATGAGCTTGACCACCAAAATGACGTTTGTCAAAGAGTTGCCCAAAGGTTATTCTGTGAGTTACGGTGCGACCTACACTGCACAACAAGATGAGTGGGTAGGCACGTTACCAATTGGTTATGCAGACGGCTATGAGAGACGATTGCAAGGCTTTCATGTGCTCGTTAACGGCGAGTATTGCGAAATCATTGGCCGGGTCTGCATGGATCAGATGATGATTCGATTACCTCACGAATATCCGGTAGGAACCATAGTGACATTAGTTGGTGAGAATCATGGAAAAACAATTAGTTTGCAGGACGTGGCAGACTATTGCAGTACGATTCATTATGAAATTGCCTGCGGTTTCACACAGCGTTTGAAGCGAACTTATAAGTAACTCGTACGAATCTTTTGCCTGACCAAAACCGGGCAAGGGGTTCTTTTTTTATGATTGCAATGGTAGAATTATAAGAATGAGTAACGGAGAAATAGGAGTCTATCAAGGAAAGTTATAACTTACTAAGTATAATTAGTGGGAAAGTTGTCTAAGTATTAACTTTTCAAGTACCGATTGTTATCGGCTTAACGGATCTGACGGAATCTTTGATCACCGGCTACGAATAATAAGCCACTCAGCTATAGTAGGAGGATTCATAACTGATAGTGACGAATGACAGGGGATGAATGGATGGCGAATGACGAGATCAAACGGGGAGATATTTACTATGCCGATTTATCCCCAGTGGTTGGGTCGGAACAGGGTGGTGTCCGGCCGGTATTGATCGTTCAGAACAATATTGGTAATCATTACAGTCCTACAGTGATTGTGGCTGCGATAACGGCCAGAATATCTAAGCCCAAAATGCCAACTCACGTGCCGATTAAAGCCCATCATACAGGCATCGAAAAAGATTCGGTGATTCTGTTGGAGCAGGTTCGCACAATCGATAAGCAGCGATTGAAGGATCACGTGGCGCAGTTAGACGATGCAACCATGCAACAGGTTGATCACGCATTAGAAGTGAGCATCGGTTTAACTAAGAAAAATGACCATAAGCAGCATAAACGAGCTTAATTTTTGTTAACTTACATAATTTAGAGTACGACTGATTCTATTACTTTTAACCAAAACAAACGAGCCTCGTTCCGATTAGCATTCGGAATGAGACTCGTTTATTTATACTAAGTTGACGTTTAACAACTAGATTTCATTGTTTAAATTTTCAATTTCTGGCACTCTAAATTCTTTTCGTTCTAATGCATGAACAATGCGATCGAGTTTATTCTTGTCCACATCAGCAGGTAGGGTGAACATGATCCGATGAACGAGTTCACCATCCTGGGCATCAAGGCTGATAACGCTGGCGATGTTGGTGTACTTGGTGATGATCTTAGCGATACCAACTAAGTCGCCACGAGTACCTGGTGAAACAACGGTTAACACGTAGGAACCAATGTTGACGTTCCATGATTGCGAAAGCATATCCATTAATCGAGTGTGGGTTAAGATACCGTAAAATTTATTTTCTGCATCCAGGACCGCGATATACGGAAGATCCTTGATTGAGAAAAAGACGTTGAAAAACGCGGCGTCGATTTTGATGAACTTGGTGGCGTTTTTCAATAACGTCGTCACTGGCAGTTGCATATCACCACCACGAGATTTGTGTCGATAAATGTGCATCTTATAGATATTACCCCGGAAAATCGTCCCGGTTTCATCTAAAATTGGTACACAGCGATAACCGGAATCTTCAAGCACCTTCAGAGCTTCTTCTAAAGTGACGTTTTCTTGGACTGTCACCAATCGCTCTTTGGGCTTAATCAAGGATTTCAACAACATTGAGTGTAACCTCCTAATAATTAGAACTCTCTAATAAACTAAAAATATCATAACATAAAATTTACCCGATAAACAATATGAATACCGAGTTATTAAGGAAAAACAACAATTTGGTAAATTAAAATCCGCCGAATTTTTGCTGGTCAGCATAACAAGTTAATGGCGATGGAGAACTACTTATCTTTAACCGCCGAGGAACTGGCCTTTTGCTAGAAATTGGGCGTCCAAACACGAATTCCAGTCGTTTAACGTAAACATGCCTATCCCAACAAAGATCGTTGAAATAGGCATGTTTTGTTTTAAATACTGTTTGTTACAGGATCACTAATAAATGACAACCGGTGTGTGTAATGGTACCGCAGCAAACACTTTGCTAACAACAGAAGGCGGGGTATTCACACAACCATGTGAGCCATGAGTTAAATACCAGTTACCACCGTAGCGAGGTTGCCATGGTGAATCGTGAATGCCGACACCCGTGTTGTCAATAGGCATCCAGTATTTCACTGGTGATGCATAGTTGGAACCATCATCGTTTTTTCCACGCAAGGTGGCATTTCGCTGCTTACTCCAAACGTCAAAGACCCCTGATGGCGTAGTTCCAGAAACCGGTTTACCGGTGACAACAGCCGTGGAGATAATGACTTTGCCGTTCTTATGAACCCACATGTGCTGAGCAGACTTCGAAACTTCGATGTAGGTACTGCCAAGGTCGGAACCATCTTTGTGGTAGCCCGTGCCTTGAATGACTGGTGTTCGCGTCATTGACTTGCCAGCCAAAACTGCTTTAGCAAGGATCGGCGTTTCAGAGGCAACTTTAATGCTCCAGCCATAGATACCGGCTGGCACTTTTACTGTTTTACCATCGTGAGCTTTAAAATGACGAGTCTTGTGAATGGTGCCATACTGATAACTTAGTTTGGTTAAATAGGCTTCAATTTTACTATTTGAAGCAGCAATCTTGCCATTTTTGCTGGTTAACCAACTGGCAATTGTGTCGCTTGGAACTTTGATAGAGTGGTTGGTAATGTGATAGGTGATCTGATTTTTAGCTAATTTTTCTGCCTGATTTTTCGCTTTGACCAGTGCCTTACTCTTCTCAGTTACAGTTGGTTTGACGTAAGCCCGAGCCAAGTTGATGGTTGATTGGTGTTTTTCAATGGCATCTGCAAGTGCAGACTTAACAGATGCTTGCGAAACTTCAGTCCCATAAACTGGTTTTTGAATGGTAAATTGATGACCTTTGTAAGCCAGCTTGGCGTTATGAGTTGACGTCCGATTTGTGCCCGCAGTTTGCACGATTCGAGTTGCCAAAGTGGTTAAATCGGCATCGTTTAGTGCACTAGCGCTCAGTCGTTTATCATCAGCTGAAGCGCTGATGATATGGGCTGGCCAACTAAACGCATTTTGCTTGGCAATCATTTGTTTAAGCTGAGTTGTCGAATAAGCCTTCACACCGGCTTCACGTGAAGTAAATTGAGCTAGTGATTTTGAATGTTCCTTGACTGTATAAGTTTGATTAGACAGTTTTGTTTTTAATGTTTGGGCTGCTTGTTCAGCGGTCTGGCCACCAACTTGAATGCCACCAATTTGGGTGTCGCTCAAGAAGTGACTATTATAATGGGCCGTTCGCCAACCGTAACCAATCGCAAGAATTGCAATTACAGTTAAGCCCGCGGAGACCCAACGTGAACGATGTGTCATGTTCTGATCCTCCTTATGGTCATCTATAAGGATAAGGCATATTCGGCCAAAACTCAATTTATCTTAGTCAAAAAAGCACCCCCTAAATAGGAGGCGCCAGACTTGATGCTGCGTGTTTTAGCGAGCTATCAGTTATTGAGAGCTGCCAAACCATCTTTCGTAACTTTCTTTAAAGTCTCTGCAGATGCTTTCATCTTTGCTTGTTCTGCTTCGCTTAGTGGTACTTCAATGACGCCAGCTAGGCCAGATGCGTTAATAATTCCTGGTGTTCCAATGAAGATGTCATCAAGACCATATTCACCATCTAAGGCTGCACCAACTGGCAGAATCGCATTTTCATCATGGAAGATTGCTTTTGTGATCCGCATCAGGCTGGTAGCAACACCATAATAGGTCGCGCCCTTGGAGTTAATAATTTCGTATGCCTTATGCATGGTTTGATCTTCAATTTCGTCAAGATCTGCATCAGTGATCCCATTTTCCTTTGCAACTTGGCGAAGCGGTTTCGAACCAATTGTCGCTTCATCATAAGCAGCAAATTCGGTATCACCGTGTTCACCCAAAATGTAGGCGTCAATGCTACGTGGGTCTAAGTTGAGTTTTTTACCGATAGCAACCCGTAAACGAGAAGTATCGAGAGAAGTTCCGGAACCAATGACACGGTTCTTTGGGAAACCTGAGAATTTCCAGGTAGCATATGTCAGGATATCTACTGGATTAGCAGCAACTAAGAAAATCCCGTTAAAACCAGAATCCACAATTGGTTTGACAATCGAGCTTAGAATTTTCAGGTTTTTGTCGACGAGGTCAAGTCGGGTTTCACCAGGTTTTTGTGGTGCGCCAGCCGTGATGACAACCAGGTCTGCATCCTTTGCGTCGCTGTATTCGCCTGAATAGACTTTTTTGGGCGCTGTAAATGCTTGTGCATCTTCAAGATCAAGCGCATCCCCACGGGTTCGTTCCTTGATGACATCGACAACAACCAGTTCTTCAGCTAATCCTTGTTGCATTAATGCAAAAGCGTATGCCGATCCTACGGCACCGTCGCCAACAAGAACAACCTTTTGATGACTCTTTGTCATTAGTACCCACCTCTTTCAGAATATTAAACTGTTACCATAAGATAGTTTATCATGAAATGGGAAGCGCTTACAACTGTTTAACATTATGAAATTGGAACTTTCATTGGGCTGATTTGTGAAAGCAGGTGTGGTACGGAACTGCTACTATTAAAAGGATAGACCAACTAGTTAATTTTCATTGCACAAACTCATAATAAGCTGATTATAATAAGGCTGATCAAATACATGGCTGAACTTAACCCACTTCTTTCAGAGTAAGATGGCATGCATCCGCGAGGGACATATGCTATACTTTGACATGATATTGAGTGATAAATTAGTTCGTAAGAATTTTTTACGCTGAACGGTTGAGACTACCGTTCAGCTATTTTGCATGTTTTAATGTATAGACGAAGAGAAATAGGGAGCGAATTTAGAGATGAAGATGATCGTTGGCCTTGGAAATATTGGGCCACAATATAAGAAAACCCGGCATAATACTGGGTTTATGGTCGTAGAGCAGTTTGCACAGAAGGCCGGGCTCGAGTTTACTAGTCGGAAGATGGAAGCGAAACTGGCGACTGGCCAAGTGAATGGTGAAAAAGTCATGCTCGTTGAGCCCACGACGTTTATGAATGAATCCGGTCGGGCAGTTGGTGCATTGATGCACTTTTACAAACTGGATATTGATGATTTAATCGTGGTTCACGATGATATGGACATGCCGTTAGGAAAGATCCGGATTCGGCCAAAGGGTTCTGCTGGTGGTCACAATGGCATTAAAAGCATTATTGCAGCATTAGGAACAAGTGAATTTAACCGGATTAAGGTGGGCATTCAACACCCTCAAAAGAGTACGGTGGTCAACTACGTTCTGGGCAAATTCACGGAGGAACAGCAAGTCGACTTCAACGTTGCAGCTGACCACGCGGTTGCTGCATTATTTGATTGGGTCGATGGGAAATCAATTCCCGATTTAGAGAATCAATACAATTAAGGAGTGAGGTTAAGTGCAACTTGCAGATTTTTTTGCAAATATGCCACAGTATCAGAAAATAGTTGCTGGTTTTGATGGGTCACACCGGTCACTATTGACTGGCATTGCGGGCTCAGCTCGATCACTGCTAATTTCGACCCTGTTGCAAAAGGAACAAAGGCCGATGATTTTTGTGACTGACACGATGTATCATGCCGATCAGCTGACCGACGAATTAAGCGGGCAACTGACTGATGATCAGTTGTATGAATTTCCAGTTGAGGAGCTATTAGCAGCGGAAATTGCCACCAGTTCGCCCGATTTTCAAAGTCAGCGGATTCAGGCGTTAAGTGCATTGACGCAACAAAAGCCAGCGGTCATTGTGACGTCAGTTTCCGGTTTGCGCCGACAGTTGCCTCAACCTGAGTTATTTAGTCAGGCGCAAATCCCACTAAAGACCGATGGTGAAGTTGACCTAGAAGACCTTGCTGCAAGGCTGCAGCGGATGGGTTATGTCCGGCAAAAGCTGGTTGACGCTCCGGGCGATTTTGCCATTCGAGGGTCGATTATCGACATTTACCCGTTGGATACAGAATACCCCGTTCGAGTGGACTTATTTGATACTGAAATCGATTCATTACGTTATTTTGATGCCAGCACGCAGCGAAGCGTTGAAAATGTGGATTCCGTCACCATTCATCCCGTTAGCGACATGTTAATGACACCAGAACAACGTCAAACAGCGGCCGACGAATTAAATAAGAAGTTAGCCAAGGAACGAAAAAAACTATCCGATGATGATGGCGATTTATTAGCCAATAGCATCACCCCCCTGATTGAATCTTTAACCAAGGGGGATGTTTCAGCTGAATTGAGATTGTTTGCCAACGACTTTTTTGGCAAAACGAACCTCTTGGACTATTTAAGCGACAACGGGTTGTTGCTGATTGATGATTACCCGAGATTGCGGGATGCCAATAAGCAGCTGGAAACGGATGAAGCAAACTGGATGGTTGATAAGCTAAGAGCTCATCAAGTTTTTAGTGACCAGCAATTTGGCTTGCATTTTCAAGACGTACTGAAACGCGACCAGCACGCTGAGGTGTTCTTTGCGCTCTTCCAAAAGGGCATGGGTAACATGCGTTTTGATCAATTGGTTGAAATCAAAACGCGAGCGATGCAACAGTTCTTTGGCCAGATGCCTTTATTGAAGCAGGAAATCAACCGCTGGCAGGCATCTAAGCAAACCGTCGTGATGATGATGGCAAACGAGGAACGATTGAACAAGGTGTCACAGACGCTGGATGATTTCGGTATCAATGCCGTGATGACAAAAGCCAGTGATATCCAACCCGGCGTGGTCCAAATTATTCCGGATTCTAGTCAAAGCGGCTTCGAGTTACCGGATGCTAAATTAGTGATCATTACCGAATCGGAAATGTTCAAGCAGGTGACGAAACATCATCGTCGTCGGCAAACGATGCAAAACGCTGAACGGTTAAAGTCGTATACAGACTTGAAACCAGGTGACTACGTGGTTCACGTTAACCACGGGATCGGTCGCTTTGAGGGGATGCAGACGCTAGAAGTGGACGGTGTTCACCAAGACTACATGACAATTGCTTATCAGAGTGATGCCAAACTTTTCATTCCGGTGACGCAACTCAACCTGATTCAAAAATACGTTTCGTCAGAAGATAAGAAACCGCATATTAACAAACTTGGTGGTGCCGACTGGGCCAAGACGAAGAAGAAGGTCGCCGCTAAGATTGAAGATATCGCTGACGACTTGATTGAACTCTATGCTAAGCGGGATTCAGAAAAGGGTTATGCTTTCCCTCGTGATGACAGCTATCAAAAAGAGTTCGATGATGAGTTTCCGTATTCCGAAACACCCGACCAATTACGCAGTATTGAAGAAATAAAGCATGACATGGAAAAAAACAAACCAATGGATCGCCTGTTAGTTGGTGACGTTGGCTACGGTAAAACCGAAGTGGCATTACGAGCCGCTTTTAAGGCAATTGAAGCTGGTAAGCAAGTTGCTTTCTTGGTGCCCACGACGATTTTGGCACAACAACACTACGATACCATGACCAACCGTTTCGAAGGTTTCCCCGTCAATGTAGCAATCCTGTCACGGTTCCAGACGACTAAAGAAGTTCATCAGATTATCCATGGCCTAGAGGACGGCAGTATTGACGTGGTCGTTGGCACACATCGTTTATTATCTAAAGACGTGAAGTTTAAAGATCTTGGCCTTTTGTTAGTCGACGAGGAGCAACGGTTTGGTGTAAAGCATAAGGAGAAGCTGAAGCAGATGAAGTCACAAGTGGATGTTTTGACGTTAACTGCCACGCCAATTCCAAGAACGTTGCACATGTCAATGCTTGGTGTTCGAGACCTTTCCGTTATTGAAACCCCACCAGCAAACCGGTTTCCTATTCAGACCTATGTGATGGAACAAAACGCCGGCGCGCTTCAGGATGGTATTCGGCGTGAAATGCAGCGTGGTGGTCAAGTCTTTTACCTGCATAATCGGGTTGGCGACATTGAAGAGACGGTCAGTCAGATCAAAGCGCTAGTGCCGGATGCTGAAGTGGCCTATATTCACGGACAGATGACTGAAGCGCAGCTGGAAGGTATTTTATACGACTTCATTCGTGGTGAATACGATGTGCTGGTAACCACGACGATTATTGAAACCGGGATGGATATTCCAAACGCCAATACGCTGTTTGTTGAAGATGCTGATCATATGGGATTGTCACAGCTCTATCAGTTGCGTGGTCGAATTGGCCGAAGCAACCGGGTGGCTTACGCCTACTTTATGTATCAGCCGAACAAGGTGCTGACAGAAGTGAGTGAAAAACGGTTGGAGGCCATCAAAGACTTTACCGAATTAGGTTCTGGGTTCAAAATTGCCATGCGAGACCTGTCAATTCGTGGGGCAGGTAACTTGCTGGGTAAGCAGCAAAGTGGCTTTATTGATTCGGTGGGGTATGATTTGTATACTCAAATGCTGACAGAGGCAGTCTCGAAGAAGCAGGGTAAAAAGGCTAAGCCAAAGACTGACACGACAGTTGAACTTGGCCTAGAAGCTTACCTCCCAGATACGTACATTGGTGATCAGCAGCAAAAAATCGAAATGTATAAGCGAATTCGCCAGATTGAAGGACCAGATGACATCACTGAAGTTCAGGATGACTTAATTGATCGGTTTGGTGAATATCCAATTGAAGTGACAAACTTATTGGCAATCAGTCAGGTGAAACTTCAAGCGGATGACGCATTGATTGAAAAGATTCACCGCATTAAAGACCAGATTGAAGTCACCTTCTCAAGTAAGGGAACGGAACGGTTCAGCGGTGAAAACGTGTTTAAGGCGCTATCCGATACCAAGTTGAAGGCAAGTGTGGGCTTGTCTAATGATAAATTAGTTGTTAAGTTGGTCATTCAGCCTAAGATGACGCCTAAGAATTGGATGGATGAACTGGATCAATTTGTGAAGGCACTAAGTGAAATGGCTGCTGAGGCAACGACAAAATAGGTGGATTATGCAACGTAAAACGATGAAAACAGTGATGCAAGGTGCACTTTTACTTTCGGTGGCATCGTTGATTGCAAAAATTTTGAGTGCAATATATCGGGTTCCCTTCCAGAACATGGTCGGCAACACCGGTTTTTACGTGTATCAACAAATTTATCCTATTTATGGAATCGGGATGACCTTCGCGCTGAGTGGCCTACCAATGTTTATTTCTAAATTGGTGGCCGAAAGTGATAGCGGTGAAGTTAAGCGGTCGTTGATTTCCAGAATCTTCATTATTTTAGCTGGTTTCTCATTAGTGGTGTTTTTGGGACTGCAAGTCTTTGCGTTACCTATTGCTGGGGCAATGGGTGATCCCGGCTTAACCCCGATTATTCGATCCGTGAGTTGGTTATTTTTGTTTTCACCATTTTTGGCCGTGAGCCGTGGTTATTTTCAGGGCCAATACGAGATGCGACCCACGGCTTTATCCCAGCTGGTTGAGCAAGCTATCCGGGTAGGCGTGATTCTGTGCGTGGCCTACTGGGCGATGAAACATCACTGGAACGTTTATCAAATGGGTAAATGGGCTATGAGCAGTGCGCCCATTGCGGCAATCTTTGCCTCAGCAGTCATGCTATATTATGTTTGGCAGCATCAGTTGAAATTTTTGAAGCCGTCTGCACAACTCGTGACGTCGGACACTAGTTATGGTGTGTTGGTCAAGCGGTTGTTAATTGAAGGCGGGACGATCAGTTTGTTCGCGTCCATGATGGTCTTGTTGCAGCTAGTGGATTCATTTACGGTGATGCGAGGATTGATGATGCAAGGCACGCCACCGTTAATCGCCAAGTCCATTAAAGGGGTCTATGACCGGGGACAACCACTCGTGCAATTAGGTCTCGTGGTTGCCACTTCATTTTCTTCCTCACTGTTACCTTCACTGACAGAATCACTCGTACACGGGACGCATCGGCAGTTTGTTCGGCAAGCCAATACGGTGATCAGAATGAGTCTGGCTATTGCTACCGCCGCTGCTGTTGGCTTGATCGCGTTGATGCCAGAGGTCAACGTGTTATTATTTGGTAATCAGCAAGGTAATGCGGTGTTATCGGTGTATGTTCTGAGCATTATTTTTGCAACTTTGATTATGATTGATAACAGTATTCTACAGAGTTTGAATCAATTTGCCGTCACAATTGCGGGATTAACGCTGGGATTAGTTGTTAAAGTGCTTTTGAATCAGTGGGCGGTGATTCATTTTGGAGCCATTGGCGCTAGTTGGATAACGGTGTTGGCATTATTACTCATGACCGGTTTTTTGATGCGACAGTTACGAAAAGAACAGTTGAGAGCTCTTAAGCACGGCTTTTTGCCGAAACTGGTTTTAATTTCGCTAGTCATGCTCATAGCAGTTCGATTGATTATCCCGGTGGGTAACTGGCTGACAGCTGCCTGGTCACCACGGATGACGGCGTTGGCCGATGCAGCCTTAGGGATTCTCGTTGGCGTAGTCATCTTCGTATCATTAGCGTTAAAATTAAAATTACTATCGCTGCGTGAGTGGCTGCTGCTTCCCCACGCCGAACACCTGTTACGTTGGTTAAATAAGTAAATTCTGGAGGCTCAAAATGAGACTAGATAAATTTTTGAAGGTATCACGCATTATTAAAAGACGCACCGTTGCTAAAGAGATTGCTGATCAGGGCCGAATCACGATTAACGACCGGGTGGCTAAATCGTCCACCGATGTGTCGCCCAATGACGTCCTGGTCATTAAATTCGGTAACAAAACACTCACTGTTCAGGTGCTGCAGTTATTAGAGACAACCAAAAAGCAGGATGCTGAAAACATGTTTAAGATCGTCAGTGAGGATTACGAGAAGGATTACCGTAACGAATGAAGGTAAATGAGTCATTTGTTACGTTCTGCGTTTTAACCGCTTAGTTTCAGTTTTGTACTGTTACAGTTATGTGACATTCGGTGAATCCGCTTTAAATCTCATAGACAACCCCATTGAACGTTGATATACTTTTAATATGAGGATATTGGCGTGGGGGGCGTTAAAATGGCAAAACAATCGAATATTACGCAGCTTGATAATCAATACACAAGAGAAGTGAATAAAAGCACGCACCGAGCAGTGTTGAGCAAACAGCGCAAAAAACGTGCTTTGATCATTATTAGCGGCTTTTGTTTGGCGTTTTTCGTGTTAGGTTTTAAGATTGTACAGGCTAAAAATACAATGAGCCAAACTAACGTCCAAATTACACGTCAACAGCAAAAACTGACGCGGGTGAAGCAAACCCATCAGAATCTGAATGAACATGTGAAACTTTTGAATAATAAGAATTATTTAGAAAATCTCATTCGTTCAAAGTACTATTATGCCAAGTCAGGAGAAACGATTTATAGTCTTCCTAATGATAAGGCAAATGATGTGACGGCGAAGTAGAGGTCAGTTGAGAACTAAAATGAAGCTGGTTTCAAGTGTGAACTTGTGTCCAGCTTCATTTTTATGTTTGAGATGAGATTTTGATTAAATATTCGCGCTATGTTCAGGCTTGTTTGACAAGAAATGTGCTATACTATTATTACAAATTTAAGGAGGAAATTCTTGTTTATGGCAATCGAGGTTGGAGCAAAAGTTGCTGGTAAAGTTTCAGGTATCACGAATTTTGGTGCGTTCATTGATTTAGGCGATCATAAGACCGGATTGGTGCACATCAGTGAAGTCTCAGATGGCTTCGTAAAGGATATTCATGATGTCTTGAGTATCGGCGACGAGGTGACAGTAAAGGTTCTAAACATCGGTGATGATGGTAAGATAGCATTATCGATCCGTAAGGCTCAGGATAAACCTGAAGGCCACTCTGAACACGAGCATCATGATCATGAGCGTCACGAAAGTAATAGTAATCACCACAGTGGCGGTAATAGCCATTATCGTAGCAGCAACAACAACGGTGGTGGACACCCCCGAAACAATAGTAACCACTCGAATTCAAACCATAAGGAGAGTTTCGATGACTTAATGTCTGGCTTTCTTAAGGAAAGTGAAGACCGGTTAGCAACACTTAAGCGTAATACTGAAGGTAAACGCGGTGGTCGTGGCGGCCGTCGAAGCTAATAAATTCGATAATAATTAAACCGAAGTGTCCGTTTGCAAAATAGCCGTTTTGTAAAGGACACTTCTTTTTTATTGAAGAGGGATACAAGATGAACATTGCGAAACAATTTAAATCACGATTGGCGTCGACTGGGTGCTTTGATGCTGGCAAAACTGTGATTGTGGCTGTCTCTACTGGGGTCGATTCCATGCTCTTGTTGACTTTGATGGAGCAGTTACCTGATAGTGTACGACCCAAACTGGTGGTTGCACACGTGAACCATCAGCTACGAGCGCAAAGTCGAGTTGAAGAGCAGTTTATTAGAGAATACTGTTCGAAACACCAGATTCAATTAGCCGTTACCCGTTGGTCAGTTGAGGAACACCCACAAACGGGAATAGAGGCGGCAGCTCGGCAATTTCGATATGACTTTTTTGCTGATGTGATGCGAAAATACCATGCCGAAATTTTGCTGACTGCTCACCACGCAGACGATCAGGCGGAGACGGTTTTAATGAAGCTCGTTCGGGGTGGGCAATTATCGCAACTGGAGGGTATTTTGCCCGAGCAACCCTTTGAGAATGGCCTGCTTATTCGACCCTTATTACCCTTTAGCAAACAGGCAATCAGAGCCTATGCTGAGACTAGCCATTTACAATGGTATGAAGATGAAACTAATCAGGTAGACGACATCTTCCGGAATCGGATTAGGCACCAGCTGATGCCTGCACTCAAACAAGAAAATCCCGCTTTTCTGAAGCACGTTCAGAACTATTCGACGCAGTTGATTGCAGCACTACAGTTGGCCAACGAACGGACGGTAGAACTACTTACGCAAATCCGGAGAGATGACGAGTCATACAGTGTCAGTCTCTGGCAGGGACTCACCGCTGTGCAAAAACGGGCAGTTCTCAGCATGATTTTTCAAGACGCAGAGTTACCTGTTACTGATTCCTATTTGGATGAAACGAGTCAGTTGCTGAATAATCAAAAAAAGCCAACCGCTGAGCTTAATTTAGCGGCATCTAAACACCTCGAAAAAGCCTATGATCGCTTTTCGATTAAATCGGAATTAAAAGTTCCCCCATTTAGCCAACCGGCGGATAGAATTGTGGTAATATCTAACCAGTGGGTTCAGTTATCACGGGGGTTACAAGCACGTCTTGTACCAGTGAAAACCGTTAACAAAAACGCTGCGGGACACATGTTACTTCAGTTGCAGCCGTTTGAGATGCCGTTGCGGGTCAGAACCGCACAACCGAATGACCGGATTAAACTTGTTGGCGGCGGCCATAAGACCATCAGGCGAATTTTGATCGATCATAAAATACCGGTGTCAAAGCGACAACAGCAATCTGTGGTCGTGACCGCCAATGGCGAGGTCCTGTGGTTGATAGGACTGCAGCGTAGTGCTCGTGATTATACTGAACCAAACTACGAACTTGTTTTAAAACAATCTGATTAGAGGAGAATTTGAATGAATAACGATATCGAGCGTGTTTTGTACAGCCAAGACGACATTAAGGCTGCTTGTCAACGTTTGGGAGCTGATATTACCCGGGACTATGCGGGCAAAAATCCGCTGTTCATCGGTGTATTAAAGGGCGTTATCTTCTTCATGACCGACCTTTTGCGCGAGCTGGATTTTCTGGCTGACATCGATTTCATCGACGTTTCCAGTTACCATGGTGGCACCTCTTCAACCGGTGAAATCACTTTAGTTCACGATATTGATACTGATATCAGTGGTCGGGACGTCATTGTGGTTGAAGATATTTTAGATAGCGGTCGGACACTGGCGTACTTGCGGGATCGTTTATCAGAGCGAAATCCTAAGTCATTGAAGGTTTGCACGCTGCTCGATAAACCTGAAGGCCGAGTAGTTGAAGCTAAAGCGGATTATGTGGGCTTTAACGTTCCCAATGAGTTCCTGGTTGGCTACGGACTGGACTACATTGAATACTACCGAAATTTGCCGTATGTTGGTGTTTTAAAACCCGAAGTTTATGCCAATTAGAGAATTGGTCAAAAAAGGTCAAATTTTCGAATAAAACATTAGTCAAATAAGGTCAAATGTGATAATATGATTTTTATCAACGGGGGGAATCGTCCCTCAGTTTCGTTCCCAATTAATCGGGAATCGAAGTAAGGAGGCACTAAATGAACAATCGAAGAAATGGGCTTTTTCGAAATAGTCTTTTCTACATTGTGATCTTCTTGTTGGTCATGGGTGTTATTTACTTCTTTCAAGGAAATAACTCAAGCTCGCAGTCCCAAGAAATTCAATCCAGCGAGTTTATCCAACAACTGAAAGATAACAACGTAAAGAACTTCTCCGTTCAACCTTCTGGTGGCGTATACAAAGTTACCGGTGAGTATCGGACAGCTCAAAAGGCTAAGACCCAGACTGGTTTTACCCTAGGTGGCAATACCAGCTCTAAGGTGACAAACTTCACCACCGCGATGTTGCAAAACAACTCCAGTGTCACTGAAGTAACGCGTTATGCAAGGGATCATAACGTTAAGATGAATACGAAGCCTGAGGAGTCCAGCGGCTTTTGGGTAAACTTATTAGTTTACGTCTTGCCTCTTCTCGCGTTCATTTTCTTCTTCTACATGATGATGGGTCAGGCCGGCCAAGGTGGCGGGAATGGCAAGGTCATGAACTTTGGTAAATCCAAAGCAAAGCCAACGGACAGTAAAGAAAACAAAGTTCGCTTTACTGATGTTGCTGGTGAGGAAGAGGAGAAACAAGAACTGGTCGAAGTTGTCGAGTTCTTGAAAGATCCGCGCAAGTTCGTTTCATTAGGCGCTCGGATACCATCTGGTGTGTTACTAGAGGGGCCTCCTGGTACTGGTAAAACCTTACTTGCTAAGGCGGTTGCCGGTGAAGCTGGTGTACCGTTCTACTCAATCTCCGGTTCAGATTTCGTTGAAATGTTTGTTGGGGTTGGTGCTAGCCGTGTTCGTGACTTGTTTGATCAAGCTAAGAAGAACGCGCCTTCCATTATCTTCATTGATGAAATCGATGCCGTGGGTCGTCAACGTGGTGCTGGTATGGGTGGCGGTCATGATGAACGTGAACAAACCCTGAACCAATTGCTGGTTGAAATGGACGGTTTTACTGGTAACGAAGGTGTCATTGTTATGGCGGCTACCAACCGTTCAGATGTTTTGGATCCAGCCTTGCTTCGTCCGGGTCGTTTCGACCGGAAGATTTTGGTTGGCCGTCCAGATGTTAACGGCCGTGAAGCTATTTTGAAGGTTCACTCACGTAACAAGCCATTAGCCAGTGATGTCGACTTAAAGGAAATCGCCAAGCAAACTCCAGGGTTTGTCGGTGCCGATCTTGAAAACCTGTTAAACGAAGGTGCACTGCTGGCTGCTCGTCGAAATAAGACACAGATTGATGCCTCTGATATCGATGAAGCTGAAGATCGTGTCATTGCTGGACCTGCTAAACGTAACCGAGTTATCAGTAAGAAGGAACGGGAAACCGTTGCTTATCATGAAGCCGGCCATACGATAGTTGGTTTGGTCTTAAACGATGCACGAGTCGTTCATAAAGTAACGATTGTACCTCGTGGTCGTGCAGGCGGGTACGCTATTATGCTACCTCGTGAAGATCAGATGCTGATGAGTAAGAAGGATGCTGAGGAGCAAATGGCAGGCCTGATGGGTGGTCGAACAGCTGAAGAGTTGATCTTCCACTCCGAATCATCTGGCGCATCAAATGACTTCGAGCAGGCAACTCAAATCGCACGGGCGATGGTTACCCAGTACGGAATGAGTGAGAAGCTTGGCACGGTTGCATTGGAAAGTGCTAACAGTCAACAGGCAGCCGCCTATGGACAAGCACCAATTTATTCACAGGAGACCGCTGCGGCCATTGACGAGGAAGTTCGTCGCTTGACCAATGAGGCTCATGAGACTGCCAAGAAGATTCTTTCTGAACACCGTGAACAACATAAGATTATCGCTGAAGCACTGCTGAAGTACGAAACCTTGGATGAAAAGCAAATTCTCAGTCTTTATAATACTGGGAAAATGCCTGATACAAAGAGTGACAGTGAATTTCCAAGCGAAAAAGCTGCTACCTTTGAACAATCCAAGCGTGAACTCGAACGGCGTGAAGCTGAACGACAAGCCAAAATTTTAGCTAAGAATGAGAATAAAGCAGATACTACTGAATCTTCAGATGCACCTCAGTCTGATTCAGATAGTGATCAAACTTCAGAGTCAATTGATTCCGACTCAGGTGATTCAAACCAACCGCATGCTGATGATCAATCTGATCATTCGGATGACAGCGAAGTTTAGAATTGATGAAAAGCGCAGGCCTTGGGCTTGCGCTTTTTTGTGGGGTTGGGATTTTGATGGAACAGAGCCTAATTAGGTTACGGCTGACAGAGAGCTTCATGGAGTCGTAAAACCGTATAAAACCAAACCCGGGATTTCTCCGATTTCACCACTCCACTCCGCTTTCTAGGCGCACCTTGTTTAATCGGGTTTCAGCTGACAGAGAACTGCATGCAAGGCACTTCCGGCATAAATCCAAGTCCGGGATTTTTGCCCAAAGCGTCTTACACTCCGCTCTCTAATCGTCAGCTTTCACACCTTGTGTTATACTACTCTAGAAATTCTTTTAGGAGGAAATTATGTCAGACTATTTACTTAAAAGCGTTGTTGATGACGGTCAATTTCGCGCTTATGCCGTTGACGCAACCGAATTAGTCCGCGAAGCTCAGCAGCGCCACGATACTTGGTCCGCTGCTTCAGCTGCTCTTGGCCGGACGCTCATTGCCACTTTGATGCTGTCGTCTTCAGTGCTAAAGGGCGATGATACTTTGACCGTCCGGATTAACGGCGGTGGTCCCGTTGGCGGTATCGTTGTTGATGGGAACGCCAATGGAACGGTTAAGGGATATTTACAAAACCCTCACGTTAATTTGCCACTTAATAAACGTCACAAGATCGATGTCGCAAAAGCAGTTGGTGTTGAAGGGTCACTTTCAGTTACCAAGGATCTTGGGTTAGACAAGCCGTATACTGGCCAAGTGCCACTAGCTTCTGGTGAAATTGGAGACGACTTTACCTATTACTTGGCGCAATCAGAGCAAATTCCATCTGCAGTTGGGGTGTCGGTCTTTGTTAACGATGACAATAGTATTCAGGTTGCAGGTGGTTTTCTGGTACAAGTTATGCCAGGTGCAAAGGATGAAGCCATTAGTCATTTGGAGAAACGCTTGAAGGAAGTGCCGATGGTTTCAGAATTGCTTCTTGATGGTCAGAAACCTGAAGATATGCTTAATTTATTGTTTGGCGAAAAGAACGTCAAGATTCTGGACAATATGCCAGTCTCCTTTAAGTGTGATTGCTCAAAAGAACAGTTTAGCAAAGCACTGGCAAGCATTTCTAAAAACCAGCTGCAACAGATTATTGATGAAGATCATCATGCAGAGACGGTCTGCAATTTCTGCAAAAATAAGTATGAATTTAGTGAAGATGAGCTGAAGGCAATTTTAGCTTCCATGTAATTCACCTCATGCTGGTAGCCAGGGATTACCAGAATGTGCTATGATAGCTAACGCAGAAATTAAGTTAGAGAAAAAATTTTAAGAGGTGAGCATATGGAATGGCAAATTGGCGACGTTAAAATAGCCAACCAAGTCGTTGTCGCGCCGATGGCAGGGGTGACCAACTCCGCTTTTCGCGTCATTTGTAAGGAATTTGGTGCGGGACTCGTGGTGTGTGAGATGATTTCTGATCGCGGGATCATGTATCACAATCAAAAAACGTTAGATATGATGTTTGTGGATGCTAGCGAACACCCAATGAGTATTCAAATTTTTGGCGGTACAAAGGAAACACTTGTTCAAGCAGCAAAATTCGTTGATCAAAATACCGCAGCGGATATTATTGATATCAACATGGGTTGCCCAGTCAATAAAGTCGTTAAGACTGATGCAGGTGCCAAGTGGTTGCTGGATCCAAACAAAGTGTATGAGATGGTGTCATACGTTACGGACGCCGTGAAGAAACCAGTAACGGTTAAAATGCGAACTGGTTGGGATGACAAGCACATCTATGCCGTAGAGAATGCTCTAGCGGCACAACGCGCGGGCGCATCAGCGTTGGCGATGCATGGTCGGACTCGTAAACAGTTGTATACGGGTCACGCTGACTGGGATATTTTAAAGGAAGTTGCTGATCAGTTGACCATTCCGTTCATGGGCAATGGTGACGTTCGCTCAGCTGAAGATGCTAAACGGATGCTGGACCATACCGGTGCAGATGCTGTCATGATTGGTCGTGCTGCTATGGGTAATCCTTGGATGCTTCGACAAACTGAGCACTATTTGGCGACAGGTGAATTGTTACCAGAACCAACACCAGAAAAGAAGATTCAAACCGCTAAGGAACATTTACACCGGTTAGTTGAATTAAAGGGTGATTACGTTGGCCCACGTGAGTTCCGTGGCCAAGCCGCTTATTATTTAAAAGGTATTTCACATTCTGCTCGGACTAAGGCAGCCTTGAATAACGCTGAGTCAGAACAGGAAATGAACGATATTTTTGATGCATTCCTTGAAAAATTGTCAGCTCTATTAGTTAACGGCCGATAATTTTAAAAAAGCAGGCAAAAGAGCTTGCTTTTTTTATTGAGGGTTGTCAAAATTAACAACGGACTAGTTATTATAAGATGGAGGTATTAGTGTGGCTGGAAAAGATAAAGAAATGAATGACCAACTACGAGTTCGTCGCGAGAAGATGAACGAACTGCGCGAAGAAGGAATTGATCCCTTTGGTCATCGGTTTGAAAGAACATACTTAGCAGCACAACTGCATAAGCAATTCAGTGATGATGATAAGGATGAGCTCAATGACATGCATAAGACCGCAGTGATTGCGGGTCGGATGGTTTCTAAACGTGGTAAAGGTAAAGTTGGTTTTGCTGATCTACAAGACCGCACCGGTAAAATACAGATTTATGTCCGGAAAGATATTTTGGGTGATGAAGTTTACCATATCTTCAAACGCTCAGATATTGGTGACCACCTTGGTATTGAAGGGGACATCATTAAGACTGACATGGGCGAACTGACTATTCGGGCAACTAAGTTAACGTTCCTTTCAAAGGCACTACGGCCATTACCTGATAAATTCCATGGTTTGCAGAACAAGGAACAAATCTATCGGCAACGTTACCTGGATTTAATTTCTAATCCAGAAAGCTTTGATCGGTTTAAGAAGCGCAGCAAGATTATTACGGCTGTTCGCAGTTATTTGGATGGCAATGACTTTCTTGAAGTGGAAACACCAGTGCTCCATAATCAAGCTGGTGGTGCTAATGCACGGCCATTTATTACACATCATAATGCGTTGGACATCGATTTATACTTACGGATTGCTTTGGAACTTCATTTGAAGCGTCTGATTGTTGGTGGGATGGAACGTGTTTATGAGATTGGTCGAGTTTTCCGGAACGAAGGAATGGATACACGGCATAACCCTGAATTTACCATGCTTGAAACGTATGTGGCCTATTTCGATTTCCATGACGTGATGAATGAAACTGAAGGCATTATTAAAGCAGCTGCCAAAGCAGTGACTGAAGATGGTGTCATTAGCTATCAGGGCAATGAAATTGACTTGAAGAAGGATTTCGCTCGGATTCATATGGTAGATGCGATTAAGCAATATACTGGTGTGGACTTCTGGCCTAAGATGAGTGTTGAAGATGCTCGTAAATTGGCTGAGGACCATGGTATTCATTATGAGAATTACTGGGCAGTTGGTCATATTATCAATGCCTTCTTTGAGGAACTGGTACAGCCTAAGCTGGATCAGCCTACCTTTGTGTATGGTCACCCAGTTGAAATTTCACCATTGGCCAAGAAGAACCCTGACGACCCACGATTTACCGATCGTTTCGAGTTGTAC
This sequence comes from Secundilactobacillus angelensis, assembly GCF_012641075.1. Classification (GTDB taxonomy): domain Bacteria; phylum Bacillota; class Bacilli; order Lactobacillales; family Lactobacillaceae; genus Secundilactobacillus; species Secundilactobacillus angelensis. Next base: position 68,180 of record NZ_JAAXLJ010000013.1, read on the forward strand.
ATTGTTGGTAATGAATTTGCGAATGCCTTTACTGAGCTGAATGATCCTATTGATCAGCGTCAGCGTTTTGAAGCACAGGTTGAGGAACGTGCTGAAGGTAACGATGAGGCTGAAGGTATTGATGAAGACTTCATTGAAGCTTTGGAATACGGGATGCCGCCAACCGGTGGACTCGGTATCGGAATTGACCGCTTGGTTATGCTGTTAACGGATGCTGAATCAATTCGGGATGTGTTATTGTTCCCAACAATGCGTCCAGAAGAATAATTGGCAGTATTGAATGAAATAGTATAGATAAAAAGACGGTTAGATTATCAGTCCATTGGGATTGTGATCTGACCGTTTTTGTTTTGTGTGAAAGTTGATCCTGCAGTTTGAAGCAGGCAGAATTCATGCTTTTCAGTATAAAATGGATTGAGACTTTCTATATAAATGCATAGGGTTGGCTGTGTTTCTTACGCGAGAATCAGCTGTAAGGAAAATATAGTTGCATCACATGGGTGAACCTATGTAAAATAGAATGATAGAGCTCAAAAGTGGCGTTTTGACAAAACTAAACGTATTTTTTGAAAAAGTTGCTTTTGGGTGTTGACCTTGTTTTAGATAGCTGGTATAGTAGTTATCGTTGTCAAAGAGATAACAGCTCTGACAGCTGACTTTTCTTGAATAACTATTCAAAAAAGTTATAAAAAAGCGTTGACAAGAATTACGTCAACATGATATGATTTAATAGTTGTCGAAAGGCAACTAGTAATCAAAGTAGACCTTTGAAAACTGAACAAAGTTTTGTTTCACAAATGTGCAGGGTATATCAGCTTCGGCTGATATCAAATGTAATTTGCGAAGTCAATTTCGCTA
>NZ_JAAXLJ010000130.1 GCF_012641075.1 Secundilactobacillus angelensis
TGCAATGTTTATATCCGACTTTCGTATATGCCGTCATAGACTTCCGCTTTAACAACATCCATATCTGTACCGCCGTTATCAACATATTTCAAAATATTCCACAAAGAATTATGTAAATATTCAGCTTCAATCACTAACTCTTTTTTACTCATATGGCTGTATTCACTATTTTTATCTAAGTCATGCTCATCGTAATAATCTTCAAATAATCCCATACTCAT
>NZ_JAAXLJ010000131.1 GCF_012641075.1 Secundilactobacillus angelensis
ACACGTTTCAGCAATGTCGCCAAAGCGACGGAAATCCCGGTTTTGGATTTCTGTTGGCTGTGCCTTATTTGCAACTCTCTGCTTGTTTGAGCACGTTTCAGCAGTGTTGCCCAAGAAACGGAAATCCCGGGCTTGGATTTGTGTTGCTTAGCCCTTAGATGCAAGTCTCTGCCTGATGTAACACGTTTCAGCAATGTCGCCAAAGCGACGG
>NZ_JAAXLJ010000132.1 GCF_012641075.1 Secundilactobacillus angelensis
CGTTGTGCCTGTCCCATCAGTCGTTGGTGTCGTTTCGATAACGGCTACCGTCTTGTCGCCGTCGGACCAGTTCTTGGTAACTTCAGTAACGGCTCCGCTGCCATCAACTTTGGTATCGGTAGTCCCGCCTTCTGGATCAGTCGTCGTAGTGACGTTGTAGTAATCCTTTGGATCCACTGACGTCCCTTCGCCGTTGGCTGACTTG
>NZ_JAAXLJ010000133.1 GCF_012641075.1 Secundilactobacillus angelensis
TTTTACATGTTTATCATCTATGCCTAGCAACAACTTCGTAGTATTATAATTCATAAGGGTATTCCTTCTTTCTAGAAATCTTCGTCGTGGTTGATTTTAATGAATGGGCGGGAATGCCCGTTTTTTTATTAAATAGTAGTGTAACAAAAAATCTGTTATCAGTAATAGATAAAATCTATTACCAACAACAGATATTGTAGAACC
>NZ_JAAXLJ010000134.1 GCF_012641075.1 Secundilactobacillus angelensis
AAGGATACACCTGTTCCCATGCCGAACACAGTAGTTAAGCTTCAGCACGCCAAGAGTAGTTGGGGGATCGCCCCCTGCGAGGGTAGGACGTTGCCACGCGATTTTATGGAGGATTAGCTCAGTTGGGAGAGCGTCTGCCTTACAAGCAGAGGGTCACAGGTTCGAGCCCTGTATCCTCCATTGAGCCGTTAGCTCAGTTGGTAG
>NZ_JAAXLJ010000135.1 GCF_012641075.1 Secundilactobacillus angelensis
AATCCTTTGGATCCACTGACGTCCCTTCGCCGTTGGCTGACTTGAAGTAGGAAACCGTCCCATCGCCTTCGACATGTTCGCCGAGTCCTGGTGTGTTATCCGTCGTGTCATGCGTCATCGTCACGCCTGGGTTATCGTTCGTAACGGTCGTCTTACCCGTCTTGACCGTTTCGCCTGGGTTGACTGTGACTGCTGGCAAGCT
>NZ_JAAXLJ010000136.1 GCF_012641075.1 Secundilactobacillus angelensis
ATCGCTCAAATCTGAGGCCACGGTACTTTGATCGTCAGAGAACTGGTTGGAATCGCTGTTGATCTTCGTCTGATCACTGTTGATAGCACTTTGGTCATTACTCAAAGTATCCGACTTAGCAGCTGAGGCCGTAGTGACATCATCACTGTATTCACCCGAATCCTTCGTGTAATCACTCGCTGTTGCGCTCGTATCACTCT
>NZ_JAAXLJ010000137.1 GCF_012641075.1 Secundilactobacillus angelensis
AAAGCGGACATTAGTTTCTCGCCAGCCATAGTTAATGATTTTATGATCATTAACCACTCCACAATGCGGACAGGCTTTTGGCCGATAGGTCAATTTGCCGTTAACCTGGATAACCCCATCAGCCCGTTCAGTACCACCTTTAATTTTTACATGTTTATCATCTATGCCTAGCAACAACTTCGTAGTATTATAATTCATAA
>NZ_JAAXLJ010000138.1 GCF_012641075.1 Secundilactobacillus angelensis
TGATGATAATAAGCAGTTAACTAGTGATGTCACGAAGGATTCCAGCGACCTTGGTTCCAACGGAACCTCGGATCAGACTAAGGCCTTGACTAGTGACAAAGCGGAGTTGACTAGCGATGTTACTAATTACAAGAGTGACTCAAATAAGTTGGCCGGTGATCAAACGACCGCGAAGTCGAATGCCTTGAGCAATGACAGCA
>NZ_JAAXLJ010000139.1 GCF_012641075.1 Secundilactobacillus angelensis
CTCACGCTTATCAGGCGTGCGCTCTAACCAGCTGAGCTATAGGCCCAAAAAGCGTTATTAATCTGAGAGTAGACCTCTCAAAACTAAACAAAGTTTTGTCTCTGTGCAGGTTTCCGTATTATTCCTTAGAAAGGAGGTGATCCAGCCGCAGGTTCTCCTACGGCTACCTTGTTACGACTTCACCCTAATCATCTGCCCCA
>NZ_JAAXLJ010000014.1 GCF_012641075.1 Secundilactobacillus angelensis
CCGACGGAACGGTGGATTACCAGCCAGCATTTGAAGCGCAACAAGACCTCTTGAATCAGGGCTATACCTTGAAGAAGGGCAACAATAACGGTTTGGCCAATGCTAAGACAACTTATGACCATGGCGATGCAGCCACCCCAACTTACGTGGTTGTCCTGAGTAAGATCAAAAATGTTAAGGTACCGACAACGTTAATTCCTACTGACGACCAAGGTAATGCAATTCCAAACAAGCCTTCAACCACTGTTAGTGATTATCCTGGCACAATTGTTACGGTTCCTACAATTCCTGGTTACACTGCGACGACTGACACTGTGACGATTCCAGCAAATCGTGACGATACCGTTAACGTGGTCTACACACCAAATCCACAAAGCATTAAAGTTCAATTTGTGGATGATAAAGGCACTGATTTGGGTGCAGTTACTTTAAGTGGCGTCTCAGATGCTAATGTTGATTACAGCGGTGCTTTTGCGAAGGAACAAGAATTGCTTAATCAAGGATACACACCAAGCAAAGGCGACAATAATGGCTTGGTCAGCGCATCTAAGACCTTCAATCAGTATGGCAAAACGCCAACGTATATCGTTGAGTTGAGTCATGTTGAGGGTGTTGAAATTGATAAGGTACCAACTGATAACGTACCTTTCGCTAATCAATACACGGTTAACTTTGTCACGCCTAGCGGAACAGTTGTTGGTACAACAAGTGTGGTTGGTAATCCAGGCAATAACTTTAATGTAGCAGGTAACGTGCCGAACGGTTACCAGTTGGTCAATACAGGTGAAGGCATTGTCAAAATTCCTAATGACCAAAATCCGGCTCAACCAATTAATGTGATGGTTGTAGTACCAGTAGGGCCATCCGGTGGTGGAAGCACTGACGTCACACCTGACAATCCTGAAACTGATACGACCACACCAACTGACGATGATGATGTTAACACGGATGGTGCGGATCACAATACTGTGACACCGAGTGATTCTGTTGACAATCACATTACAGCTGGGAACCCTGATAACAATACAGTTGCTACAAATCAGGGTCAGAATGCTACTAACCAGTCAGCTAGGTCAAATCAAACAAGTCACAGTGATGCGCAAAGTGAGCTTGCTTATCAAGAAAGTCGTGCTGCGGTGACTCAATCACAGCAAACAAGCAACTCTGGCGTCGCGGGCGACAAATCAGCAAGCTTGCCACAAACCAGTGAACAAAATTCTAGTTTTTGGGCTTTGCTTGGACTTGGCTTGATGAGTATGTTGAGTTTGTTAGGTTTTACTAAACAGAAGAAACGTGAAGATGAGAAGTAATCATTATTTACGTGGCTATTAGATTCAAAAGAACGCCATATCGGCAAATACCGATATGGCGTTCTTTGTGTCACAACCTCAAACTTTTGCTGACAACACTTCAAATGAAGCATTGATCTTTTCGGCACACATCCGGCCTTCGTAAATCGCCCAGATGACTAAACTTTGACCACGGTGACTGTCACCGGCTACAAAAACTTGACTATCATTGGTGCTGTAATTGGCGTTCACCTTAGTAATGCCAAATGCATCAAATAACCATTGCTCCGCACCAGTAAAGCCCATAGCTAAAAGAACTAAATCAGCCTTGATGCGCTTTTGACTGCCTGCAATTGGCTGATAGTGATCAGTTCGACTAACCTCAACTTCAGATAACTGACCGTCCTCACCGAAGAAGCCAGTAGCCGTTGCTGTGTAGGTGGTGATCTCGCCAAACAACCGTTGTGCTTCCAATTGACCATAGCCATCTTTCAGCACCATCGGCCACTCGGGCCATTGATTGTCTAACGTGCGCTCTTTTGGCAATGCTGGATTAATTTCCAGCTGAGTAATACCAGTGCAACCTTGACGAATAGCAGTACCGATACAGTCATTACCCGTATCACCGCCGCCTAGGACTACTACATGCTTGCCCTTTAGTGCATCAGTAGCTGCGGTCCCATTTTTGATTACTGATTTCGTGGCTTCAGTCAGGAAATCGACAGCCTTCATCACGCCTTTCAGCTGTCTGCCGGGAACGTCTAAATCACGTGCCTGGCGAGCACCAGTACAGATGACGATGCGGTCATACTTAGCCTTTAAGGTATCAACGTCAATATCTCGACCAATTTCAGTATTAGCAATCAGTTCAATGCCCACATCGCGCATTGCTTGAATCCGCCGCTCAACAATTTCTTTAGGCAGCTTCATGTTGGGAATGCCGTACATCAACAAGCCGCCAAACCGATCGGCCCGTTCGTAAACAGTAACGGAGTGACCCAGCTGGTTTAAACGCCAGGCAGCAGAGATACCGGCGGGACCACTACCAATCACCGCAATTTTTTTACCGGTTCGGTGAGCAGGTTTACCCGAATCAACTACCCAGCCATTTTTGAAGGCCTGTTCAATAATGAATTTTTCGTTGTTACGAATGGTGATTCCTGGACCGTTCAGGGCGTTGACACAAGCCACCTCACAGGGTGCTGGACAAACTCGGCCGGTCATATCCGGTAGGTAGTTAGTTCGCGTTAAGCGTTCAAAGGCTGCCTTGTCCCGCTGTTTATAGACTAAATCGTTCCACTCAGGAATCAAATTATCGTTGGGGCAGCCACTCACACCACGTTTACCGCCATAAAAAATACCGTGATGACAGAAGGGAATACCACAATTCATACAGCGGCTGGCTTGGATCCGTCGATCAGCGTCATCCAGGTCAATTTCCATGATGTTGAAATCTTTGATCCGTTGTGTGATTGGCCGCATAGGATTGCTTTTTCGATCGTGTTTGATAAATCCTCTTGGATCTCCCATACTCAATCACTCCTTTCCCGTTTGTGTGGCGACATCGAAGGCTTTTTGAATCACTTGATCCTTAGGAATACCAGCTTGTTCAAACTTGTGAATCAAGTTGTGCATCCGGTGATAATCCCTTGGGTAAACCTTAACGAATAGTCGTTTTGCGTCTTCCCAGTTATCAAGAATCTTCTTGGCCTGTGACGACTTGGTGTAGTAATAGTGTTTTTCAATCAGTGTTTTTAAAATGCTGTCGTCACCTGATTCGCCTAGATCATATAGATCGACGAGTTCGGTATTGCACCGTTGTTTAAAGTTGTGCTTCCAATCATAAACGTAGGCGATACCGCCAGACATCCCAGCAGCAAAGTTGCGGCCCGTTTGACCTAAAATGACTGCGACGCCACCAGTCATATATTCACAGCCGTTGTTACCAATACCTTCAACCACAACGTTTGCGCCAGAATTACGGACGCAGAAACGTTCACCAGCACGGCCGTTGAAGAAAGCTTCACCACTAGTGGCACCAAAGCAGGCCACGTTGCCAATAATTGGGGCATGAGCGTAGATGTTCTCGGCACCCTCCGGTGAAGCAACAATCAGTCGCCCACCAGAAAGCCCTTTACCAACGTAATCATTGGCTTCTCCTCGTAACTTAAGCTCAAGTCCCTGGGTAATAAAGGCACCGAAGCTTTGTCCGGCAGTTCCGGTATAGTTAAGTTGCAGGGCACCCGGTTTGAGGCCATGGTTGCCAAATCGTGCCGCAATCCAGCCACCGAGGCGAGTCCCAGCAGCTCGATTGGTGTTGTTGATGGGTTGATTGATGACTGTAGTGGACCCATTTTTTAGACTGGCTTCAGTAATGACGTTGAGATCAGGCCACATGTATTTAGCACGGAACGGATCCTTGGCCTTTCGTTGGATGGTAATGGTTTTACCAATCATTTTATCGTAGTTGAGCGATTTAGCTTTACCAGCTGGGACGTAACGCGGCGTTAGATGTTCACCATGGCCGACCATTTCGTCCACGGTTCGATAACCTAATTGAGCCATTTGTTCACGCAGATCCTGTGCCAGAAAGTGCATCATGTTGATAACGTATTCCGGCTTGCCAGCAAATAAGCGGCGTAACTCAGGGTCTTGAGTGGTAATGCCAATGGGGCATGTATTAAGGTTACATTTCCGCATCATGATACAGCCGATCGCCACCATGGTCAGGGTAGCAAAACTGAATTCTTCAGCACCCAGCATAATGGCCACGGCAATATCACGGCCAGTTAGCAGTTTGCCATCCACTTCGAGAGTTGTTCGTTGACGTAAATGATTAAGCGCTAGCGTTTGGTGAGCGTCGGCTAAGCCCATCTCCCATGGAAGTCCACAATCACGAGTAGAGTTTCTTGGAGCGGCACCGGTACCACCGTCGTAGCCAGCGATTACAACCGTGTTAGCACCGGCTTTAACCACACCAGCTGCAATCGTGCCAACGCCGGTTGAAGATACAAGCTTAACGTTGATAATCGCGTAAGGGTTCACTTGTTTTAAGTCATAGATCAATTGAGCAAGGTCTTCAATCGAGTAGATATCGTGGTGAGGCGGCGGTGAAATTAATTGGACACCGGCAATGGACCCACGAATACTTGCAACCCACGGGTAGGCTTTGCCGGCAGGTAGTTGACCGCCTTCACCTGGCTTAGCGCCCTGAGCCATTTTAATTTGAATTTCGTCAGCACTTTCAAGGTATTCAGCGTTAACACCGAACCGGGCAGTGGAAACTTGTTTAATTCGGCTGTTGCGGTTTAATCCGTCAGCCCCCACTTTGAATCGGTTACGATTTTCGCCACCTTCGCCGGAATTACTGCGGGCACCTAGCTTGTTCATGGCAATCGCAATTGTCTCGTGAGCTTCTTCTGAAAGGGCACCGAAACTCATGGCACCGGATTTGAAGCGTTTGACAATTGAACTGACTGGTTCTACTTCATTAATTGGAACGCTAGAGCGGTCTTTCGATTTGATTTCCCACATTGAACGTAAGGTAACCGGGTTATTAACGGCTTCTTGATTCATTTGTGCAGCGTATTTTTGATATTCTGCGTAGCTGCCTGAGCGGACGGCCTTTTGGAATTGATAGATTGATTCAGGGTTATAGAGGTGATGCTCACCATCTGACTTGAATTGGAAGCTACCGCCTGATGGTAAATCATCGATGTTGTGGGCATTGTAAGCAGCATGGTATTTTACCGCGTATTCGTCTTCAATTTGGTTGAGTGTTAAGCCGCCAATTCGGCTGGGAGTACCAGTGAAATACTGATCCACCACTTCGGTTGAGAGACCAACCGCTTCGAATAGTTGTGCCCCTTGATAACCAGCAATGGTTGAAATCCCCATCCGGCTCATAATTTTGATAATGCCGTTAGTAGCGGCCAGTCGGTAGTTGGCTAATTTAGTTTCGTATCCGCGTGAAGCCAGTGTGGCATAGGCGCCATAAGGGTGGATAGCCGTCGCGCCGTAGCCCACGAGACACGCAAAATGGTGCAGCTCACAGGCTTCTGCCGTATCCACTACAATGGACGCGTCAGTACTCTTGCCTTGCTGAACAAGGTAGTTATGCAAACCAGAAACCGCCAGCAAGACGGGAATAGTGAGTTGGTGTTTACCAGTTTCACGATCCGAAAGAATCAGGATTGAGGCCCCTTGATCAATGGCGTTTTCAGCTCGTTTAAATAGATCATCCAGTGCATGGAACAAGCGATTAGGTCGCTCAATTAAATCATAAGCTAAGCTCAATTTAGCCACTTTAAGTCCTGGTAAATCCAGTGCTTCAATCTTGGCGTAATCCTGATCACTTAAGATGGGACTTTCAATGCAAACTTTATGACAGTTCTCAGCCGTATCAGTGGTGATATCTGCGTCCCGTCCCAAGTAGAGTGTCGTGCTAATGACGATTTTTTCGCGGAGGGGATCAATCGGTGGGTTGGTCACTTGCGCGAAAGCTTGTTTGAAATAAGTAAAGAGATTTTCTGATTGATGTGAGAGGACCGCTAATGGTGAGTCAAATCCCATGGCAACCACGGGTTCACCACTATTTTCAGCCATCGGAATCAAAGCCGTTTCAATGACTTCATGAGTATAGCCATTTTGCAGCCAGAGTCGTTTTAATTCAGTGTCTGAAATGGTTGTCTCCGTTTTGACTTCTGGTAACTTGTTCAGTGAAATTCGGTTAGCCGTCAGCCATTGCTGATAGGGATGTTCATTGGCGAAAGCTTGCTTAATTTCATCTGATTGATAAATTTTACCTGATTGAGTATCAACCACAATCATTTGAGCAGGGCCTAAAATACCCTTTTTAACGATATCGGTTGGCAACACGTCCACAACACCTGATTCAGAAGCCACGACTAATACGCGGTCTTTAGTCAGGGTATAACGTGATGGTCGCAGCCCGTTACGGTCAAGAAAGGCGCCAACTTGGATACCATCAGTAAAACATAGCGCCGCTGGACCATCCCAGGGTGCCATGAAGGTGGCATTGTATTCATCAAATGCGCGTTGCTCTTTTGACATCGCAACACCAGAACCCCAAGCTTCTGGGATCATCATCATGAGTGCTTTGGGAATTGAGCGTCCCTGACGATAAAGGTACTCCATGCAGTTTTCCAATTTAGCAGAATCGGAATCCTCCTCATCGTAAATGTCGATGCCGTGACTGGTCATCCAATTTTCTGCGCCCTTTAACGTGTTTATTTCACCGTTATGGGCAAGAAAGCGAAAGGGTTGAGCCCGTGACCAGCTTGGAAAAGTGTTGGTGGAGAAGCGGGAATGGATGAGACAAATCGCACTTTCCATTGTTGGGTCGTGCAGATCAGGATAAAAGCGACCAACCTGATAAGCGTGCAGCATACCTTTATAAACGATGGTTTGACTTGAAAGTGAACAAATGGCCAGCGACTGATGTTCAAAAACGTGTTCCAGTTGTCGCCTCAGCGTATATAGGCCGTCTTCAAAAGGACGGCCAGCTGCAACATCGGCAGGTCGTTGAACAATAATTTGAACGAATCCTGGCATCGATTTCTGAGCGCCAGGACCACAATTTTCGTAAACAAAGGGAACCAGACGAGTCCATAGCACGGGGAACCCGGCTTGATCGATTTGTGCCGTCACAGCCGTCAACATGGCATCCCGTTTTTGCCCTTCATGGGGTAAAAATAGTTGCGCAACAGCATAATCACCTTTATCCGGCAGTTCTAAGTTGGCATTGGCCATTTGCTGACGGAAAAATTTATCCGGCATTGCCATGAGGATACCAGCACCATCGCCGGTATCCGGTTCAGCACCAGTTCCCCCACGGTGATTCATGCGTTCCAGCATAGTGAGTGCTTTTTCAACTAATTCGTGGTCTGCATGACCGTCAATTTGAGTGATAAAACCCATTCCGCAAGCAGCATGTTCAAATTTCGGATCGTACATCAGATTTGCATCGTGATTCAGAGTTTTCAAAGACTGTCACCTACTTCTAAAATTGTAAGGAAAGGTCATCAAGGTTATGAGAATTATTCTAATGATATTCTAATTTTAATTTTCTGGCAATACTTGGAAGTAAATAAATATTTAAAATTTTAGCTATTTCAGGATTTTATCCATTTTCGGAATATTTAAGTTTACTAATAAACATTTACCATAATGACTGATATATCAGGAAATGAGCGTATCTATTATTGTTGAGATAGTGTTGACTGAGCAACTATCAAAGAGAAAATATGACATTTAGAAATATTAAATATTCCTAAGAAAAAAGGATTCCATGCCGATATTTAGTCGGTATGGAATCCTTAAATAGACGATTCAATTAATGATGCGTCACATAAATATAAAGCGTCGATTTCGAATAACCAAGGTCAAAATCAATGCCCTTTGAATGAATGGTGCTGGTTGTTGTTTGACTGCTATTCTTCTTGTTGGCTTTATTTTCAAAGCCCTTGAGTACCTTTTGGGTGTTGGCACCCGTACTGCCAGTTAACACAGCCAGTTCTGTCATAAAGGTTTTGGCAGCGGCTTTTGATTTGAGTGACGATGTTGGCACCATTAAAGTTGCGCCGATAAGTTTGCCGCCATCAACGTTTCCACGAACGGTGGCATTAGCGGTTTTCTTCAGGGTGTAAACACCGGTCTGCGCCTTAGCGGTAATGGTGTCGCCAGCGACTTGCTTTTTAGCATTGGCGAGGGCTGGAGCTAAGGCAGCCTGGGTTTGTTTTAACTTAGCGCCTTGTGCCTGCAGCTGCTGTCCCTGTTTAGATAGGGAGGCTAAAGTAGCTTGGGCTGACGTATCGCCAGACTTCAACTTAGCTTGAGCGGTTTTTGACTCAGCCTTGAGCTTGGCACTTTGCTGCTGCAATTGAGCGCCTTGTTTTTGGAGCTGCATCGCTGTTGCCTGATCTTTTTTGGACAAGGCAGTTGCCAGCAAAGCTTGGTTGTAAGTTGTTTTAAATTTACTGTAACTCATGATGGCTGGACTCTTTTGAATGACGGTAGAGGTCCGTTGACCACCAGCAGTGAGCTTAACTGTTTGTTGATATGGCTTGGCGGGTAAAGTAATGGCATACCCACCATTCAGCACTGCCTGTTTCTTGGGTGAACCATTGTTGATCTGGTACGTAACTGTCTTTTGGTTACTGTGACCCTTAATTACGGCAGTCATTCCACTAGGTTCATAACTTTTATGACCTACTGATAATGACGGTTTGCCGCATCCTGCCAGCACCAGGCTAAGTAGGGCGGCAGATAAAATTAAACTAAATCTTTTCATTACACGTCCTCCTAACCGAATGAAATGCCGTCAGTGAATTGACTGTTATACAGATCCGCATAGAAGCCATTCTGCTTGAGCAAGGCATCATGAGTACCAGTTTCAACGATTGAACCATGGTTCATCACAATGATGTTGTCAGCATTTTGAATCGTTGACAGCCGGTGAGCCACAACGAAACTGGTCCGATCTTTGAGTAACAGCCTCATGGCGTGTTGAATCTGAACCTCGGTACGTGTATCAACAGAACTAGTCGCTTCATCCAAAATCAGAATTTCCGGATTGGCAACAAAGGCTCTGGCGATGGTAATCAACTGTCGCTGACCTTGAGAAATGTTGGAAGCATCCTCGTTTAGAATGGTGTTGTAACCATCTGGCAATCGTCGTACGAATTCATCCACGTGGGCTGCCTTAGCGGCGTTAATGACTTGTTCTTCAGTGGCGTCTTCACGGCCATATTTGATGTTATCAAAGATTGTGCCGGTAAATAACCAAGTATCTTGAAGTACCATGGCAAAGTGAGAAAGCAAATCTTCTCGGTCCATGTTACGGGTATCTTGACCATTCAGTAGAATAGCGCCGCCTTTAACATCGTAAAAGCGTTCCAGCAAATTGATGATAGTTGTTTTGCCGGCACCAGTAGGACCGACAATAGCGACTTGCTGCCCTGGTTTGACGGTCAGACTATAGTCTTTCATCAATAGGTCGTCACCTTCGTAACCGAATTTCACATGATCCATTTCCAACAGATTGTCGGTTTGTTTAACCGGTGAATCGTTAGAAGTATCCTTCATTTCTTCTTGATCTAGAACGTCAAAGACCCGTTCTGCAGAGGCAATGGTGGATTGAATCGTGTTCATCAAGTTGGCTAGTTGTGAAATTGGTTGTGAGAATTGGTTGGTATATTGCAGGAAGGCCTGAACGTTACCAAGAGTGATATTACCGTTAGCAACGGAGATACCACCAATAATGGCAACAAAAACGTAACCAATGTTATTCAAGAACATCATTAACGGCATGATGATACCGGAAATAAACTGCGCTTTCCAAGCTGATTGATAGTAGACTTTGTTTTGTTTCTCAAAGGAATCGATGGTGTCTTTTTCCTTGTTGAAACTCTTTAAAACTTGCTGACCTGAATAGTTTTCTTCAACTTGGTCGTTCATCAAACCCAAACTCTTTTGCTGACTGGCAAAGAATTTTTGTGATTTTGGTGCCACAATGCCCACAATAATTAAACTCAGTGGAATTGTCACCAACGCAATCAGTGTTAGCTTCCAACTGATGGTAAGCATCATCCATAGTGTCCCAATGAAAGTGACGGTTGAAGTGACAGCTTGCGTCAGACTTTGTTGCAACGTGTTAGCAATATTATCCATATCGTTAACCGCACGGCTCATAATGTCACCGTTACTATGGGTATCATAGTAGCGGATAGGGACGATTCGCATTTTTTCCTTCATCCGACGCCGAAGTTTGTAAACCGTTTTTTGAGAAATCAGGGTCATGATCCACTGCTGTAAGAAACTGAAAACGGCAGAAGTCAGATACATGACACCCACGATGATAATGATGTGAATGATCTTGTCGTAATTAATCGGGAGATGAGTGAGATTGAAACCGGCTTTTTGTTGGGATTGTCCCTTCATCACACCAGTGAAAATCTCAGTAGTGGCTTCACCTAAAATCTTAGGGGTTCGAATCTGGAAGACGACACTGGTAATGGCAAAAATTAGTACCAGAATCAAGCCGACAATACGATCAGACATGTAACTCATTAATCGGCGAGTCGTGCCCCAAAAGTTCTTGGGTTTTTCGACCAGACCATGGCCGTGACCATGACCAGGACCGCCGACATTGGTAGGACGAGTGGATTGCTTTGATTTTGAATCAGCCATTATTCAGCATCCCCCTCTCTGATTTGTGATTTGATAATTTCTTGATAGACTTCGTTAGTCTTTCTTAATTCATCATGAGTACCCTTACCGACAAGTTGACCGTTGTCGAGTACCAGAATTAAATCAGCGTCTGCTACGGTAGCAATACGTTGGGCAACGATGACAGTGATGCTTTGCTGAATATGCTTGTCCTGACGTAACGCTGCACGCAGGTCAGCATCAGTCTTAAAGTCTAGAGCTGAGAAGGAGTCATCGAAGACGTAGATGGCTGACTGCTTCACTAATGCACGAGCAATTGCCAATCGTTGTCGTTGACCACCGGAGAAGTTGCCGCCGCCCTGTTCAACGTACATATCAAGCCCATCAGGATCTTCTTCAACGAAGTCACGAGCACGGGCAATGTCCAGAGCGTGCCAAATTTCATCGTCGGTAGCGTCTGGTTTCCCGTATTTCATATTTTCTCTTAGTGAACCCGTGAATAGCGTTGCTTTTTGTGGGACTAAAGAAACAGCATCACGAAGCTTTTCTGGTGCCAGTTGAGTGATGTCAACACCGTCGATTTTAATTTGACCCTTTTCAAGATCATAAAACCGGGGAATCAGATTAATCAAAGTTGACTTACCAGAACCCGTACCGCCAATGATGGCAACAGTTTGCCCACTTTTAGCGCTGAAATCAATGTCTGTTAAAGCAGACTTTTCTGCACCAACGTAGCGGTACGAAACGTGATCGAATGCCAAACTGTGATCGGCGTCTGCAACTAACGCTTTCGGGTTGTCAGCAACCTTCATGGTAGATTGTAAGTCGAAGACCTGTTGGATTCGCTTGGCAGATGCTTGTGCCCGTGGAATAAAGATCAAGACCATGGACAGCATCATAAAGCTCATTAGAATCTGCATGGCATATGTCATGAAGGCAATTAAATTACCCACTTGCATGGCTTGGTTACCAATTAAGTGTGCCCCAAATAAAATGATTGCAACGTTGGTCCCACTCATGATCAGCGTCATGACAGGGAAGGCCAATGCTAACAAAGTGTTAACGTTAATGGCATTATTGGTGTAATCAACGTTAGCGTCTTCGAAACGATCTTGTTCAAATTGGTCTTGGCGAAAAGCCCGGATGACCCGGACACCGGTCAAACCTTCACGGAAAATCCGGTTGATTCGGTCAGTCTTCGTTTGCATGGCTTGGAACATTGGCATCGCAAACTTCAACATGATACCCATGAAAAGGGCTAGTAAAGGTAACGAAACCAAGAAAACTAGGGTTAACGTGTGGTTTTTACCATAGGCTAAAAGGCTGGCCCCAATCAGCATGATAGGCGCCATAATCATCATTCTTAACATCATGATAGCGACGTTTTGGATTTGAACCACATCGTTAGTGGTTCGAGTAATTAATGAAGAAGTTTCAATTTGATCGTACTCGTCAGTTGAAAAGTTCATTACTTTACGATAAATGTCACTCCGCAAGTTTTGGCCGAGCTTTTGTGACGTTGTGGAAGCTAGGAGAACGTTACAGATGGCCGCAACAATACTAAGTAATGAAAAACCAACCATTTTCATTCCGACTTTCCAGATATAGCTGATATTACCAGTTGCAACCCCGTTATTAACAATGTCAGAGGTCAAACTAGGCAGGTTCAGGTTTGCGATAACCTGAATGGTCATGAATATAATCGCACCGATAACGGCTAGATAGGAGACACGACCCTTGGCAATTTTGAGCATTGCAGAATCTCCTTTCGAGTGTATAAAAACATATGCAACGAACTATTGTACACCTATTTGGCGAAAAAACACGCAATAAAATTCGCTTTTTTAAGGGTTAATATTTCATCCTTTTTTGTAGTTGCATTTTAGAACGTATGTTCGTATAATGGATATAAATAAACGTGAAGAGGTGCCTGATAATGACAAATAATAATGATGTCCTGATCCACTTGCCACAATCGGTTGATATTAATGAATTTGCTCATATTTTGGAGACTGCGTTTGAAGAACACGGCATCGAATCCTATCAGGTGAGTTATCAGTTGCATCAAAAGTAAGCATTGTTGATTATTTAGCATTGCATCTTAAAAGCGGGCACCCATAGTCGGGATACCCGCTTTCAATTTTGATAAAAATATTAACGTTGATCCGCTGGCATATCGTAAATGGCGCGTGGCCCACCAATCAACTTTGGTCGTGATGTTAGGAAAGTGGTGTGAGCAGCACCAATTTCCTTTACAGAAGTCTTTACCGGAATCTGAACCCAGCGAACGTGCATGCCAATTTGTGTGTCACCAATGTCCATACCGCCATCGGCTACGACTCGTTCAACTTCAACGGGATCTTTAAAAGCCTTGTAAGCAGCTACTTGACCAGCGCCACCCGCGTGCAGTTGAGGGACTACGGAGACGATTTCATAGCCGCGGCGATCAGCCACTTCTCTTTCGAGCAATAGTGCTCGATTGATATGTTGACAGCCCTGAACAGCAAGGTTAAGGTGATGGTCTTTCAAAATTGGCAGTAGGGTGTTAATTACGGTATCGCCAACTTCTTGATTGGAGTTTTGCCCCATCCAAGAGCCCATTACCTCGCTAGAGCTAAAACCAAGAACGAATAAGCCGTTTTCGGGTAAGTTCACTTGATCAAAGTATTCGTTGAGAGCAGTTGTTAATGAGGTCTTAATGTCATCTGAAGTCATGATATTTTTGATACTCCTTCCAATCCATATGTAAAGTTACCAGTTAATCATACCTTCATAGGATGGGAATTACAATCGGCAGGACTTGGGAAATGTCTAGTTAGTTGTGTCAATAAATGTAGTGTGCTGTCGCAATTATATCAGTGCCCGTTATTTACCGTTGGCAGGGTAGTTGTGAAATAGTTCCTTAGCTTATATAATCAAGTCAGGAATTAGTTGACGGTTAAAGCGGGGGTGTAAGTGTTGCTGGATTTATTGAACACAAAAACATTGCAGGTTGCGGATGGACTGGGCCTTAGCTGGGAAGCGGCGATTAAATTGGCTGCCCGGCCACTCGTCAATTCAAAAACGATTGAGCCAGCATATGTTGAATCAATTATTGATGTTGTAAAAGACAAAGGAACCTACATGAATATCGGTCCGCTGATTGTTTTAGCACATGCTAGGCCTAGTAGCGCTGTTCACGGAATTGGACTGTCGTTGTTGAAGACTAACTCACCCGTTAATTTTGTAGATGCAGAACACCCCGTCAAACTCTGGTTTGTTTTAACTGCTACTGATAGTCACAGTCACCTGGGCGTCATTCAACAGTTAATGGAACTCTTAACGAACAAAGAGGCCGTAAAAGAAGTGTTAGAAGCTAGAACGGTCCATCAAATACTGATGATATTAAAGAGCATTGAGTCATAAAGTTGCTTACATTATAGGAGGAAAAACAATGAAAATTCTTGCAGTATGCCAAAGCGGTTTAGGAACGAGCTTCATGGTTCAAATGAATATTCAAGCTATTTTGAAAGCAGAAAAGGTAGATACCAGTGGCATTGAACTTGACCACTCTGACGTGGGTAGCGCTACCGCCGATGCGGCTGATTACTTTTTCGTCGAGTCCACACTAGCTGATGCTGTTGCTAGTTTACCTAAGGACCGCACCGTGCTATTAAAGTCATTGATCGACAAAGAGGAAACTAAAGCGCACGTCAATGATATTCTCGATAAGGAAGGTATTCAGTATACCGCTGAATAACCATCTTTATATGGAGGGAATTATCGCATGAAAGCTATTTTGAACTTATTCGTCAGCGTTGCTTCTCAACCAGCTATTTTGGTTGCTCTGATTGCTATGCTTGGTCTTCTCCTTCAAAAGAAGAAGGCGACTGCAGTGATTCAGGGCACCATCAAAACGTTCGTTGGTTTTCTAGTTCTAACTGGTGGTGCTGGAATTTTAAGTACTTCCTTACAACCCTTTGCTAAGATGTTTAAATTTGCGTTGCACGTTCAAGGGGTCGTTCCCAGTAATGAAGCCGTGGTTGCCATGGCACTGGTGAAATATGGCAGCACTACTGCCTTGATTATGCTGGTCGGCATGATTGTTAATATTTTATTAGCTCGTTTTACAGCCTTTAAGTACATTTTTCTAACTGGTCAGGCAATGTTGTACGTATCATGTATGACCGCGGTTATTTTGGTTAGCGCGCATTTAGGTACCGGACTGATCACCATCGTTTTAGGCGGTATTTTTGAAGGGACGTTGTTGACGATTACACCGGCTCTGACCCAGCCATTTATGCGGCGGATTACCGGTGGTGATGACGTGGCTATGGGGCACACCGGTAACATAGGCTATGCCACAGCTGGATTGATGGGTAAATGGTTTGGTGACCCCAAGAAAAGTACGGAAGACCTGAACATTCCAAAGAGTTTTGGGTTTCTCCGCGATTCAACCGTTTCGATTACGTTACTTATGAGCATTGTTTATATTGTTTTGGCGATTGTTGCAGGACCAAGCTTCGTCGGTAAAAACCTTAGTGGCGGCACAAATTACATTATTTATGCGCTGGTTCAGGCAGGAACCTTTGCTGCAGGATTCGTTGTTGTGCTACAAGGGGTTCGAATGATCTTGGCTGAAATTGTGCCGGCGTTCCAGGGGATTGCACAGAAACTGGTGCCTGATTCAAAACCAGCGTTGGACGTCCCAATCATCTTTCCTTATGCGCCTAACGCAGTGTTACTAGGTTTCTTCGTTAGTTTCATTGTTGGGACACTGTCCATGTTTGCAATGATAGCTATGGGAACAACCGTTATTATTCCGGGTGTAGTTGGCCACTTTTTCTGTGGCGCTGCTGCTGGAATTTATGGTAATTCTACTGGTGGTCGACGTGGTGCCATTATTGGTGCAGCTGTGAACAGTTTACTGATCAGTTGGTTACCGCTGTTTATCTTGCCAGTTTTGGGTACACTCCAGTTATCAGCATCGACATTTGCTGATACTGACTACCTGATTCCCGGAATATTACTGGGTAATCTTGGTAGTTTGGGTCAAGTTGGCATTATTACTGGCATCCTAGTATTCGTATTCTGTGTGTTGGTTGCTAGTCATATTGTGACCGTTAAAAAGCGCTCTAACGGCAATTAGATTCGATAATCGATTAAAGACGGCTTTCTTCAGTGAATTTTTAGGAATAGAGGTAGCTAATTTGTCAGTGAAAATCAAGGGAATTGCAGCCAGCGATGGAATCGGTATTGCAAAGGCTTACCTATTAGTCACACCGGATTTAAGCTTTAAAAAGGTGACTGATGCTGATCCTGATCTTGAAATTGAGCGGTTACACCAGGCGCTTGATGCCTCAATTACAGACTTTAAGACGATTAAAAATCGTGCTGAGGGTCATATGGATAAAGAAGTACTGGTTATTTTTGACGCGCATATCGCGTTGTTAACCGACCCGGAAATGATTAAGCAGATTGAACAGCTGATCCAAACCAAAAAAATTAACGCAGAGCAGGCATTGAAGCAAGTTACAGACACCTTCATTAATGCACTTGAGGCAATGAAAGAAAATCAGTACATGCAGGAACGAGCCGCAGATGTCCGTGCTGTTACTAACCGTGTGCTAAGTCACTTATTAGGGAAAAAATTACCTGATTTAGGTGGAATCAATACACCGGTTGTATTGGTCGCCCATGAAATAACGCCATCGGATACATCACAGATGGATCAGCGGTATATCAAGGGGATTGTTACTGACCTGGGTGGTCGAACCAGTCATTCTGCTATCATGTCGCGGACACTTGAAATACCAGCAGTCGTGGGGACTAGTGATGCCACTCAAAAAATTCAAAATGACGAGACAGTTATCTTAGACGGTCTAACTGGCGAAGCAATTAGTAATCCAACGGTTGATGAAATGAAGGATTATCAGCGGCAAGCAGATGATTTTGAAGTCCAACGTGCGCAATGGGCAAAGTTAGTGGATGCGCCATCGGTTTCGGCAGATGGTAAGCAGTTCGAAATTGCTTCAAATATTGGGACGATAGCTGATATGGCAGATGTTTTAAAGGCTGGTTCGGATGCTGTTGGCTTATTTCGTTCAGAGTTTCTATATATGGACAGCAGTAATTTACCGACTGAAGAAGAGCAGTTTAATGCTTATAAGCGAGTCGTTAAAGTAATGAACGGCAAGCCAGTAGTCGTCAGAACTATGGATATCGGTGGTGACAAACAGTTAAGCTATTTGCACTTACCTGAAGAAATGAACCCGTTTCTTGGTTATCGTGCAATCCGAATTTCATTGCAGCGACAGTCTATTTTCCGAACTCAGTTACGCGCTTTGATCCGGGCTTCTAAGTATGGTCAACTGCGAATCATGTTTCCCATGATTGCGACTTTGGAAGAGTTTAGACAGGCAAAGACCATTTTTATTGAGGAAAGACAAAAGTTGCAGGCAACTGATCCAGGTATCGGTGATGACATTAAATTAGGGATGATGATTGAAGTACCTGCAGCTGCCATTTTTGCTGAAGGATTTGCCAAAGAAGTTGATTTCTTTAGTATCGGGACTAACGATTTAATTCAGTACACCTTCGCTGCTGATAGGGGCAATGAGTGTGTTTCCTATTTATATCAGCCCTACAACCCGGCGTTATTAAAGCTGATTAAACACGTGATTGACGCTGCTCACAAAGAGGGCAAGATTGCTGCCATGTGCGGTGAAATGGCTGGTGATGCGATTGCACTACCACTATTGATGGGGATGGGACTTGATGAATATTCAATGAGCTCTAGTTCAGTTCTCCGAACCCGGAGTGCTATGCGTTCACTCAATACTAAGAAATGTGCTCAGTTAGTTGATCAAGTTTTAAGTAACGCGTTAACTAACGAAGACACGATTAAGATGGTCAAGACTTTTCTTAAATAACAGGCTGTGATACCGCTTGGTAGATTCAAAAATAAACCACAAAAAACGTCATTTCGAGTTCTTATCGGGATGACGTTTTTGGGCTACATAGATAGAATCTACCTTTCATACTCCTGCGCCTTTTGCACCTGATCCAGTTGGCGCATCATCCATGTCTTGTAGGTTGTTCCAGCCGGTTGTGACTCCGTGACACGGACAATTGGCACACCGCTGTCTTTTGCTAGTGAGACCAGATTGGTGGTCATCTTACTCATTTCTTGGGTGTTCACCACAAAAAAGGCAATTTTACGTTGGCGAATGTCGGCTTGCATTTGTTTGATGTCTTTTGGTGACGGATCAGTGTCATTTTGAACAGCTTGGGCATAATGATTATTGTTTTGATGATAGCCCATTTCGGTTAAGGTGTAATCAAACACTGGTTCACTCACGTTAACGCTTGCATGGTGACTATTCGCCCGAAGCTGGCTGACTTTTTTAGCTAACGGTTCCAGTGAACGAATGTAACGCTTGGCGTTTTGTTTGAAATAAGCCTTATTTTGGGGCTGACGTTTAGTAAACTGCGCAGCAAGTGCATTAGCTAATTTAGGCATTGTTTTCATATCGTACCAGATATGTTCGTTCTCGCCGTTGTGCTTGTTCATGAGGCCCTGAGCAACGTTGATTTTGGTCGTGCCCGTATTATCTGCAGAAAGGCGATTCATCCAGGTATCATAGCCCAACCCGTTATAAACAATGACATCGGCATTGGCAACTTGCTTGGCTGTGTTAGTCGTTGGCTCAAATTCATGGGGTTCCATGCTTGGCTTATCAATAATTGAAGTCACTGTCCCTTTGTCACCCAGGACGGCTTTAGCGGTTTCACCGTAGAAGTCTAAGGAGGCCACCACGTTGATTTGATGAGGATGGCGTGTTGCGGTGGTCTTAGACGAGCAACCGACCAACAGGATGGCAATAAGTCCAAGAGTTAGTAGCGTGCCAAAAGTTCGAATATAACGCTTTAACATCATGATTTGTTCAGACTGCCTCCTCAAGTAAATGATAATAGTTACTATTAGTATAGAATACCACAATCAAACTGCGGTTAAAATAAAACTTTAAAATAACCCAAAACTCTCGCTACGTCGAAATTGGCGTAACGAGAGTTTACTTAACTCATTAATCATGATGGATACTGCCGATTAAACGACCAACATTTTCTGCCAACAGTGCGAGATTCTTAGGACCATCGGCAATTGCCTGGTCAAGGGTGGTCACGCCGGGGACTATTGGAAAGATAGTATCGATGGCGTTTTTAGCGTATAAGCTATCAATACCAGCCCCTACATTACCGGCCAAAACGATTACTGGTGCATTGGGTGAAACCGACTTGGTTGCCTGCGCGACACCATAGGGCGTTTTGCCAAATTTAGTCTGAAAATCGATACCACCTTCGCCAGTGAAAACGAAGTCGGCGTTTTGAGCACGTTCTTTTAAATGGGAATACTCAATCACGATGTCAATTCCCCTTTGCATTTCCGAGTTAGTGAACGCCAGCAATCCAGCACCAAGGCCGCCAGCGGCCCCAGCTCCTGGCAGGTTAGCCAAATCATGGTGTAAATCACGGTTGATGATGTCAGCATAATGTTGCAAATTGGCGTCTAGGATTTTAACCATCTCCGGAGTGGCACCTTTCTGTGGCCCGAAAACGGCGGATGCACCATCGGGACCCACCAGCGGATTTGTGACGTCAGACGCGACGATGATCTTAGTCGCCATGACGGCGGGATTGAGGCCTGAAACATCGATATGGTCTAATTGACCTAGTTGGCCACCCCCAAAGGGTAATTCATGATTGTTTTGATCTAATAATTTAGCGCCTAACGCTTGTGCCATACCAGCACCGCCGTCGTTAGTCGCACTCCCGCCAATGCCGATAATAATTTGTTTGATTCCCTGTGACATGGCGTCCAGTATTAATTCACCAGTTCCGTAAGTTGTTGTTATTAAGGGATTATGAGTTTGCTCATTAACAAATTGAATACCACTGGCCGATGCCATTTCGATGACTGCGGTTTGGCCATTACCCAGTATGCCGTATTTAGCTTGTACGGGGGTGCCTAAAGGGCCTGTGACTTGGTTGTCAATCAGGCGGCCATTAGTTGCATCCACGAGTGATTGGACTGTTCCTTCACCGCCATCAGCCATTGGTACCTTTTCAAATTCGGCTGCTGGGAAAATTTTCTCCAAACCAGTCTGCATTGCGTTAGCCGCTTCTTTAGCCGTCATCCCGCCTTTAAACGAGTCGGGCGCAAGCACAAATTTCATATTAAAATCCTCCTAAAAATGCATGTAGCCAAACATTAAGGTTGCGACAATGGTGGTTGTGAGTCCAACCATCGATTCGTAAACAATTGCCTTTGAACGCTCTGAAATGTCCATCTGCATGGCGTTGGCAGTAACGTGGAAGTAGTTACCATGAGGCAGGTGATCAATCACGACACCACCAGTATGAACCATAGCTGCCGCTGCTAGTGGTGCAACGCCAAAGCCCAGGATGGATTTTCCGAATGACCCAGTAGCTAGGATAACACCAGTAGAAGTTGAAGCTGCAGCCGCCGCCATTAAAATTCCTGAAATTGGGGCTAATAGCGTGCCTGAGAGGTGGGAAACCTTGATGAGGGCAATCACTTCTTCAGGTAAGCTCGAATTGGTAATGAGGCCACCAATTGCACCGGCGCCAATCAAAATAAGCACAACATCGGTCATCCGGGTCATCCCAGAAGCGGCATAGGATCGCAGCTTTTTACCCTGCTTCATAGCGAGGGCGCCAATAATTGCGGCGATAGGTAACACGTAAAGTGCGTCCAGATTTAATGTGGTCAGAAACTTAATCTTGAGCATGGAGCCAATTGGATTAAGCAATAATAAAACGATTGCAACTACGGGTGTTACCAGTGAGCTGCCTAAACTTGGCAAATCCTTCTTTTCAGGAGTCGTTGCCATGAGGTTAGCCAAATCTTCGTCGAGTACCTGAGAGCCCTTATTTTTCAGTAAACTGGCAAGGAGCACAGTCATCGCCAGACCAAATAATGCGGGGATGAAGTCGGCAATCATGACTTGGCTTAATTCAACACCGAACCCCTTAGCCGCCGCAATCGTATTGGGGTTAGGTGAGATAATGTTACCCGCTTTACCACCACCAGACAGAGCAACCAACAGCGCTAATTTAGAAATATGCATCTTTTTGCCCGCCTCTAAGGCGATAGGCGAGACAATCAATACCGCCACAGGAATGAAGACACCCACAGCAGTGATAACCATAGTAGCTAATGCCAGTGCGAAAATCGCCAGTCGATCGCCTAGTTTAGAAACGATTGTCCGAGCCAGCGTTTCCGCAGAACCTGATTCCATCATAACGCCGGCCAACATTCCGGCAGCCAGAACCCTTAAAATCGTCCCCATCACACTTTGTGACCCAGCAATTAAAATATTAACAGTTTGCAGCAAATTTGCGCCGCCAATTAAACAGCCGACAATTGCGCCCAATAACAGTGAGTAGACAGCATTTAATTTTTTTAAGATCAGGACAATGGCTAAAGCTAGCCCAATCAACGCTGCCCACCAAGTCACAACAACTGTTTGTGTCATGATTAACTCCTCCTAAAGTTCACGTCCTCGATTCCCAACTTGACTCGAGGACAGTAACGAGAAAATAAAAGTCCGGCATGGCAAAAATAATTATAGACATATTCAAGTTTTCTACAAGTAAGTCATCTTTGAAAGTTTGCATTATTAACGTAGTAGCCACCAAAAAAGCCTATCTCATCGTGTTGAGGTAGGCTTTAGTCGTATTATTGATGAATTAACCTAAAATCTTAAGGCCAGTGGCTTTAATATCCGCCGCGAATCCTTTAACGGTATTCATGGTGATATCGTCGCCAGTTTGACCAGCTTTAGCAACTAGTTTATCGATAATGGTCGGCGGTACGGTAATAATATCAACGCCGTATTGTTCAGCTTGCATAATGCTATAAACTTCCCGGGTACTTGCCCACAGAAGTTCGACTTCACTACGATCCTTAGTTAAAGCCACACTATCTTTAACGAACGGAATCGGATCAATACCGGCATCGGCAACCCGACCCACAAAGATGGACACAATACTTGGTGTACCAGGGACAATGGCGTCGACACTTTCCTTAACCTGACCAACGGTGGCGATGGCGGTGACGTTAACTTTGACGCCATCTGCCGTTAAGTCATGAATTAAGTTAGTGGTAGGTTCACCACTAGTGGTTCGAATTGGAATTTTAACGTAGACGTGAGGGCCAAGGTCGTGCAGCATTTTGGCTTCCTTTAGCATAGTATCGTAATCATTACTGAACACTTCAAATGAAATGGCTTCATCCGGGAACGTAGCCACTGCTTCTTTGGCAAACGTCAAATAATCGGTTACGCCAGCCTTCTTCAGCAAACTGGGATTAGTTGTAAACCCAGTCACAAAGTCGTTTTGATTGATGGCCTTCATATCCTCTAAATCAGCGCCATCAGAATAAATCTTAGTTTTAAAAGTTAGTTTCGTCATCATATTTTCTCCTCATCAAATTAAGCAAGTGTGTCCGTTTTACTGAATGCTTTCAAATAAGTTGCCACCACGTTATCCGCGGTGAAACCGAATTGTTTCAGAATGGCATCCGGTTTGCCAGATTCACCATAGTGATTATTAATGCCAATGGCCTTACCCTGTAAACCAACGTAATGTTCCCAACCATAAGAGGTTCCCATTTCGATTGATACTCGGTTAGTCACGGCGCTTGGCAGCACCTGTTCGCGGTATTCAGCAGGCTGAGCATCGAATAGTTCAAACGATGGCAGAGAGACCACTGAAACATCCCGGCCAGCTTCACGAAGCTGTGCTTGAGCTGCCAAAGCTAACTGAACTTCAGAGCCAGTGGCAATAAGAATGCCTTCTGGTGTTGCGCCCTTGGCAGGTGAAAGCACGTAGCCGCCACGTTGAACACCTTCTGTAGCTAATGTATCGGTACCTGGTAAGGTTGGTAGGTTTTGCCGAGTCAGCACTAACATGCTTGGTGTTTCCGTTGCGGCAATGGCAATTCTCCAGGCTTCAATCGCTTCGTTGATATCCGCAGGCCGAATCACATTGATATTTGGCATTGCACGGAAGCTCATCAACTGTTCGATTGGCTCGTGGGTAGGACCATCTTCACCAACTGCGATGGAATCATGCGTGAAGACGAAAGTTGACGGAATCCTTTGAATCGCGGCCAAACGAATCGCAGCCCGCATGTAATCAGAGAACACAAAGAAGGTACTAGCGTAGGCGTGAATGCCACCGTGTAACGTCATACCGTTGACAGCAGCCGCCTCCGCAAATTCTCGGACACCGAACCAGACGTTCTTACCCAATTGATCGTCGGGTTCGAAGGCTTCTGCAGTTTTGACGTTGGTTTTATTTGATGAGAATAGGTCAGCACTGCCACCCCAGAAACTAGGTAACTGTTCGGAAATAGTTGAAATAATCCGCTGACTAGTATTCCGCCCTGATTCAGATTCGCCTACGTGACTTGCAGGCATATCCAAATCTAAGCAAACTGGTTTGAATCCTTGGAAGAACTGGGCTACCAGTTCGGGATATTTAGTCGAGTAATCCTCTAACATGGTCTGCCATTTTTCTTCACTCGCAATTCCGCGTTGCTTAACGTTAGTTTCGAAATCTTGGCGAACGTCATCTGGAATATCAAATGGCGCATAGTCCCAACCGAGCTTTTCGCGGGTGGCGGCCATATTATCATCACCCAGCGGCTTGCCATGGACGCCATTAGTACCAGCGTTGGGCGCACCAAAACCAATCACCGTTTTGACGTCAATCAAAGTTGGTTGAGTGGTGTTTTGTTTAGCAGCTTCAATTGCCGCGTTAATTTCAACGGGGTCGTTCCCGTTTGCAACGTGCAAGACTTGCCAATTGTACGCTTCAAAGCGCTTAGGTGTGTCATCTGTGAACGCCATATTGGTTGGACCATCAAGCGAGACACTGTTGTCATCGTACAAGACAATCAGCTTACCTAATTGAAGGTGGCCCGCGAGACTAGCAGATTCGTGGGAGATACCTTCCATTAAGTCTCCATCACCAGCGATAACGTAGGTGAAATGATCAATAATGTTAAATCCGGGCTTGTTGTATTGTGCAGCAAGATGGGTTTCTGCCATTGCCATACCCACCGCCATGCCCAAGCCTTGACCCAGGGGACCGGTAGTTGCTTCAACACCTTCTGTCACGCCATATTCTGGGTGACCAGGTGTTTTACTGTTAAGTTGACGAAATTGTTTTAAATCATCAATAGATAAGTTGAAGCCTGAAAGGTGTAATAAGCTGTACAACAAAGCAGAACCATGACCGGCTGATAAAATAAACCGGTCACGATTGGTCCAGTGCTGATCAGTAGGGTTAATGTTTAGATGTTTAGTCCATAGAGTGTACGCCATTGGTGCAGCACCAAGGGGTAATCCAGGATGGCCAGAATTGGCCTTTTCTATCATATCAACGCTCAAGAATCGAAGTGCGTTGATTGATTTTTGGTCTAGGTTATTATTTTGCAAATTAATCACGCTCCTATGCCTATGAAATATACGGTAACTAGCTTGATATGTCAACTCGATAAGCTTAAATGGTATAGTTAAAATATCCAGTGATTTCACCGCATTTTCATGGAATTTAATTCGAATGAAAGCCTGCTAAAGTAGGCTTTTTAACTCGATAAGACTAGCCAAAATACAGCTAATGAAAATTCCAGGGCATTGAGCGAAAATGAGAAATAGTTTTCAATAAAGGATTAATTCCGGAAAAACGTTAGAATCAATCATTAGGAAGGTTGGGTACGCTGAATCATTCATGAAAGCAGTTTACATCTGGGAAGGTGGACTAAAATCTGGGAGGATTGTCCATTACTTTCATGAAAGTTTCAATGCGCCGACAAAACGTTAAAGATGCATTAAGAAAAAATTTGAAAAGTTTAATTAATAGTACCATGAGTTCCCGGATTAAAAAAGGAATTTTGAACTATTTTTGTTGGTCGAGGGGCAAAACATGATATACTCAACGTATATTAACTAGGGGCGCAAATTGCTGAGACGGTCGCGGACCGAACCCTTTGAACCTGTGAGCTAACCCTCGCGAAGGAAAGTTAACGTGTATGTTGCGATTAAACTGCCGACCAGGGTTTATGGTCGGCTTTTTCTATTCAGCAGTTTTCGTCGCTTGAGGAGGAATTATATTGTTTACTGATCAAATTCATCAAGCAGCGGCACCATTTTGGCAAAAGAGTTTTGAGCATCCATTCATTCATGAATTACAAGCGGGAACCTTACCTAAAGATGTGTTCCGGTATTATTTGATCCAAGATCGTTATTACCTCAGCGAATTCGGTAAGTTGCACGAGTTAGTGGCGGAACAAGTTGATGATGCTCATGGTAAACAGTTCCTGTTGGATGGCGCTCAGGGTTTAAAAGATGGCGAAATTGCTGTCCGGGAAGGTTTCTTTGAGCAGCTGGGCATTACACCCGCTGAAGTTGCTAACACACCGATTGCCCCGACAGCTTATAACTACGTGAACCATATGTATGCCGAACTTTATCGCGGTACGCCCCAGCAAGCCATCGCCGGTTTACTGCCATGCTACTGGCTCTATAATCAAATCGGTCAGCATCTGGTAGCCCAGGGATCACCAGTTGAGTTGTATCAACGCTGGATTGAGACCTATGACAGCGACGATTATACTAACAGCGTGGATCAGATGATTGCGCTAACCAATCAGGCTGCAGCACAGTCAGATCCTGCTACTCGGGATTTGATGCAGACGGCTTTTATTCGTAGTAGTGCCTATGAACTGGCATTTTGGCAAATGGCCTTAGACCAACAAAAGTGGCAAGTGTCTGCTTAGACTTTTCTCATCTTCCTTTAATTGTTATAATGGCTAACAAACATAGTGTTAAATAAATATAAGGAAGATGACCTACATATGAAGATTCGAGAAATTAAACCAGCAGATGATGCTCAGATGGCAAAAATTCTGCGGTCATCGTTAGAACAGCTACATTTGAATTTACCAGGCACAGCGTATTTTGACCCATTTGTTGATCATTTGAGTGAATGGTATCAGAAGACAGCTGTTGCAAAGTACTTTGTAGCCGTGACGGATGCAGACCGAGTAGTGGGTGGTTGCGGCGTCGGTCCAATCGCACCCGAGGAGGGAATCGCCGAACTTCAGAAGCTATACGTAGACCCAGAATACCGGCAACACGGTACCGCACGTCAGTTACTGCCAGCTTGTTTTGATTATGCGAAAGCACACTATCAATCTCTGTACCTGGAGACCTTTGCTTCCATGAAACCGGCTAATGAACTGTATCAAAAGGTAGGCTTCAAGCAATTATCAAAACCATTGCCACAGTCTGAACATAGTGCCTGTGACACGTGGTACATGAAGTCACTGTAAACTTTTTGCTAAAAAGCCAAAATAAACATGCAGTTTTTGCTATTTTCCGTTATCATAATCCTTATGGAAAATACAAAAAGTGGGGTAATTAAATGATTAAGATGGTAGCAGTCGACATGGATGGTACTTTTTTAAATGACGAGCGCAAATATGACAAGCAGTTATTTCTGTCATTATTCAAACGGATGAAAGCGCGTCATATTCATTTCGTTGCTGCTAGTGGTTCGCAGTATCAACGGTTACGTCACGAATTTGCCGAAGTTGCTGATCAGATGGATTACATTTCACAAAATGGGGCTATTGTGCATAGCGGTAACGAACTTCAGCATATTGAAGCGATTAGCGACGAACAAGTCCATGGTGTGATTGACTTATTAAAGAAAACCTTTGAACCCGGTTTAATCAATCAAGAAGTGGTCTCTGGATTACATGGTACGTATGTTAACCGCGATATGGATCCCGAGGTTTTAAAAATTGTGAAGTACTATTATCGCCCGGTGATTGGCGTTGATAATCTGGCGACCATTGCTGGTAACAAAGTGAAGGACCAATTTACCAAACTTGCGATTAGTTTCACGCCTGGCATAAATTTTGATTCTGCTTCAGCTAAATTGGCTAAGGTGTTACCTGCCAAACTGACAAACGAAACTTCCGGGTTTAATACCGACTTAGTGGGCTCCGTTGATGCCACTAAGCGCTCGGGCATTCGGATCTTACAGGATCACTACCAAATCGCCGATGATGAGCTAATGACCTTTGGTGATAACGAAAATGACTTGAGCATGTTGACCATGACACCCCACAGTTTTGCGATGAAAAACGCTGCGGGTAAGATTCAACAGTCCGCTGCCCACGTGACGCAGTTTGATAACAACCATAATGGTGTTTTGGAAACGTTGAAGATGGCGCTTTAATCTGCTAATGCCATTCTCCATAAAAATAAACAGCCATGATACTCGATTTAACCGGGTATCATGGCTGTTTCAGTTTACTCAAAAGTAATGTCCATTGGAATTGCGCCAACTAACGATTCGTGAACAGTACACTTTCTGACCACTTCGTTCAAGAATAATTGGTGGTCGGCGGGTGACAGATTAGTTTCTGCAGTGACTTTAATCGTCATATGAGTCACTTTGGAACTGCCATCACTAAAGGTGGTTGTTTCGCCAGAGACGTCGACTTTGAACTTCTTCACCGTTAAGTTGTCTTCAGAATTTTCGATATCACGTGCCGTTACGCTCATGCAGCTACCAACGGCTCCTAATAAGTATTGAACCGGATTGGGGGCAGCATCGGTTCCTTTGGCCACTAATGGTTCATCAGCCAAATAGGAGTGTCCGCCAGTTTGATTCATAACTTGGGTGCCAGCTGGTCTTAAGGTTGAATGTACGATGTATTTTCCCATTTGAATTACCTCCAGATGTTATTTAACATCATTGTAGCACAGGAGCTGCTAAATGCAGTGTCAGTAAAATCGCAGACAGGGTTAGTACTGTTGGAACAAAAAAATGGCCTTCCCAAAAAGCGGAAAGCCATTACTGATATTTTGATTAATGAAGCTTAGCCAATAACGCGAACTTGGATCGATTGACGACCAAATTGCATTGCTTGTGCGTTAGTCATTGAGATATCTAACTGGTTAGGGTTGCTGGCCGCAAAGGTACCAGTATCGTTAACGACACGAGTTTCTGTGTGACCATCCTGGAACTTGATTTCAAGTTCAGTTCCTTTAGGGTAACGGTCTAAAGCAGCTGCGACACCAGTACCAGTTGGAATTGAAGTACCTTGACCACCGGCAGCAACTTCTGGGTCGTAGGCTGTAGCAACCATAGTTGTCCAGCCGCTAGTAGCAGTCTTAGTCGTTAGTTTAGTTGAAGATTGTTTTGACTTGCTGCTGTTCTTTGAGGTGTTTTCAGTCAGCGGTTTAATCCGTGAACTCTTATCAGCCTTAGCGCCGTTTGGAATAGTTAACTTTTGGTTTGGTAAAATAACAGCTTTTGCAGAACCCAGTGAGTTTGCATCAACAATTGCCTTAGTAGTGGTATTGTTGTCTTTTGCGATGCCCCATAGGCTGTCGCCTGATTTAACAGTGTATTCTTTAGCGGAAGCAGAGATAGTAGTAAAACCGAGACCGATTAAAGTACCGAACATGAGTAAACTACGTGAAACAAATGATTTTGGTAACATAAAATGTATGACCAACCTTTCGATATTATGCAATCAAGCATAGGGATTAAGTTAATAAAACTATAAGCAAAGTATTATTTATCTTTGCCACGAGTATTACTATAACATGCTAAATCCGCTTTTCAGTAACAGAATAACTACATTAAATCCCAAAAGTGTCACGCCCTTGAAATCTTGTAACATTCACGTAACAAACTGAAATATGAAAGCGCCCCATAACAAAAATGTTACATTAAGCTAAAAGAAAAATTAGAAAATGAGGATCAGTGGGGGCTAATTTTTTAGTATAAGTGTGGAGAGTAAGAGAAAGAATAATCAAAAACACCGACCTTTTCCAATTTTAAAAAAGTCGGTGTTTTCGTTAATATCGTGTTTGGAATGTTAAGAGAATGTTACAAAATTGCGGAAGCGGCAGTTTCATCAATCGATAAGCCGTTGTACAGAAAAGGATTACGTGTAAAAAGAGTGTACTCTGGTGCATGAGTTTTTTGCCAGTTCGTTAGTTGTTCCATTGAAATCGGTAAAGGAATTGTTGAATGATCATGGTTAATATTCAAAACAAAGAATAGTTGATGCGAAGCATAAGTGAGGTTGGCACGGATTAAGTCTGAATAAGCCTGACTCATCTTTTGGGTCAGTCCGCTCAAAGAGCTTGAATTGAGTTCGTTTAACTGTTTTCTAAAGTTCGACCGTTGTTCGTCAGAAAGCGGGCTCAATAGGATTGCATCCCGTGTTGCAACGTATAATTGACGATAATTTGCGAGCGTTTCTTCCATAATATGCCTCCAATTAAGGTTTAATCGACAGAAAAAAACTGCAAAAGTATTTTACTTTTGCGTCGAGAGGGACTAGAATGATGTTGTAGATAAGAAAAATTCTAAACTAGAAAGAAGGTCGATACTCATGAAGAAGAAGCAAACTCTTGCACAACGGATCAATATTATGCGTGCAGCCGTAATGGGTGCTAACGATGGTATCGTGTCCGTTGCCGGCATCGTTATCGGTGTCGCCGGTGCTACAACAAGCAACTTTGCTATCTTTATTTCTGGTATTGCAGGAATGCTGGCCGGTACGGTGTCTATGGCGATGGGCGAATATGTTTCAGTCAACACGCAAAAGGATGCGCAGCGGCGAGCAGTCATGAATCAGAAAGAAGCACTGGCAGATAATTATGCTAACGAGTTCGATTTCGTCAAACAAAAGTATGTTGATGATGGCATCACACCAGAACTAGCTGAACAGGCTACTCACGAAATGATGGATCAAGATTCGTTGGTGACAACCGTTCGTGAACGTTATGGCTTTGATGTGGGTGAATATACGAGCCCATACGCGGCAGCAATTGCTTCAATGATTTCGTTTCCTATTGGCTCCATTCTACCACTCTTGGCAATTACGATGTTACCGGTAGCCGTCCGAATTTGGGGTACTTTTTTAGCGGTTATCATCGGATTAGCGATCACCGGTTTTAGTGCTGCCACTCTGGGAAATGCCAAGCGTGGTAACGGGATGGTCAGAAACATTGTGTCTGGTGTGCTGACAATGGCGGTTACGTATGCCATTGGGACATTAATTGGTCATATCTAGGGAGGACTTTCAATGAGTGAGATACTTATCAAACAAAAAAGGAAAAAGTCTACCCAAACGATGGATGAAAAATTAAATACTTTGCGCGCGGGTGTGCTAGGCTCCAATGATGGCATTCTAACGGTGGTTGGTGTGCTGTTCAGTGTTGCCGTAGCCACTCCCAATCAATTTACTATTTTTATCGCTGGGCTGTCAGATTTACTAGCCTGCGCCTTTTCCATGGCCTCTGGTGAATATGCATCAGTCAGTACCCAAAAAGATACGGAGGAATCAACGGTTCGTACAGAAAGACGCTTATTGAAGACGGACTATCAAGCAGAAGTTCAAGCTGTGATCAATCACTATACTGACCGTGGTGTCACCGTGGCAACGGCGACCAAGATTGCCGATGAATTAATGGCGAAGAAACCGTTGGAAACGGTGGTTAACGTGAAGTACGACCTCACTTTAAATCATTATATGAATCCGTGGAACGCGGCATTTTCATCAATGTTCTCAGCGGGTGCAGGTGGTATTTTCCCATTACTGGCCATGACACTGTCGCCAGTGGCGATTCAATGGCCAGTCACTATTTTAGCGGTCTGTGTTTCGGTTGGGATTACCGGTTTTCTCAGCGCCAAGTTAGGCAATGGTTTGGTTAGGACAGCAATTATTCGAAACATTATTGTGGGGATCATTACGATGATTATTCACTATGGTGTGGGATTGCTTTTGAAATGATATTTAGAAATTTTAAGGCTGTTACGCTTTCCTCAATGGGGAACGTGGCAGCCTTTTAGCATGCTCTAATTAACTAGTGAGTGGTAACGCCAGCTAAAGTCGTCCAATATCTTTCATATAATTTTTATAACTTTCCCAGAAATGAGACACTTCTTCACTTTAAATTATTAGCCATTTTTTATTGTACGAATAAGTTGCATCATGTAGTATTGAATGGTCTATACTACTCATGCGATTAACTGGAGGGTACTGGGTTTGAAAAAAATAGGTCAACTAAGTAAGTTCAGCCCAGTGACTACTGCGGTTGTGGCTTGCGCGCTGATTGTGGGATGGCTGATCTTTATGGCACCCATTCACGGCTATTCCGATAACGGCGATTTTCAATATTTAATGGCGACCAATGACATTTACAGCTTGCACCAAGCAAAGGCTGGGTACGTCGTGCAACACTATGGATTGATGAAATACTACAACCCAATTCATCTGGATCATTTAACGGCGCAATCGGTGGTCATTCAGATTGCGGTGGGTTTGAATCGGCTATTTAATAGCCAAACTCAATTTGACATTCGTTTCCTCGGCATGGTTTACTACTCACTTTATTTAGGAGGCGTGGGTGTTTTAGTGAAGGGCTTAGTAGGGACTGGTAGAAAGTTCCGGCATTATTTAATGACCATGATCATTGTTTTATTTGTAGCAGATTCGTCTTTTACGCTGTACTTTAATTCTTTTTACCCTCAGGCACTAACCTTCATACTGTTACTTTATCTAGTCGGTTTTGCGCTGTTAATTATCCATTACAGAGCTGAAAACAAATGGTTGGTAGTCGGCTTTTATTTAGCGGCCATTCTATTGCTGATGGTGCATGAGTCAACTAGTTTGCTAATTGTTGGCATTTTAATAATGAGTATGAGCATTTTGCTTTTACCAGGTCGGCAGTGGATCCACGGGTCGGTTGCTGTCATTACTGTTGCCTTGCTTTTTGGCTGTTGGGTTTCTGCTAACAATATAACACCGGAAGTGCGGGCAATGAACAAGTATCAAGCCGTGACGCAGGGGAAATTATTAGCGACCAGTCAGCCGGAGGAAATTGCAAAAACGAGTCACATTGATGAGCAGTTTGCGTTAATGAAAGGTCAGAGCTACTATCCAACGGCTTATACTGCTGTAAAACCAGATGCTGATTATACACAGCAGCATTTTAGTCGGCATTACGACCTATCTTGGTTGATTCGTGAATACACAGCTTATCCACAGCAGTTCAATCTCTTACTGGATAAGTCAGCCAAGAACACAATGATATTAAGACCAAAATTAACTGGTACTCAGGAGAAAACTGCGGGTAATAAACCGTTTCAGACCACGCATTATTTTTCGCTATTTAGCTATGTAGCCGGTACCTACTATCCCAAGACATATGGGTTTAACTGTTTGTTGGCGTTTGCCATCTTGGTGATTTACGGCAGTGGTTTACTTCATGGCTTAAAACAGACGAATCAAACGGTGAGGTATCATTTTTGGCTAGTTTTAGGCTTATTGTCAGTTGTTGTTTTGGTACCGCCTGCCGTAATCGTACTGTACGGAACCGCTAACTTTGTGACTCATACGCTGCCAGTGGCAGTTTGCTTGTCGTTGACCGGGCTGATTTTAATGAGCGATGTCTTACAGCATCGATTATGGAGGAATCAAGATGTGGCGTAAGGGTTATCTTTGGGGATTTTTGCTTATCATATTACTACTTCTCGGTGTTAAGCAATCCACTATTCAGGCAGAAGCAGCTGATCAGCGCCCCGTAATGCTGGTTTATGATTCAAAAAACATTGCTGAACACGGTGATTTGGATTTGGACTGCTGTCAACGATTGTTGACTAGTCTGGGTTTACCGGTGAAGACGGTTCAGCTGAGTCAGTATCATGCCCATTTATTGGAGACTAGTCACTGTCAAGGTGTGATTACGATGGTCAACTGGGCGCAAGTAAATAGTCGTAACCAAGCATTTGAACGAGATAGAGCGCGTTTTACGGGTGTTAAACTGCACATTGGATCTGGGCTTCAGACGGATGAACGTAAAAGTTTAGGCGGCCATTTTAAAACCCTGGTACATCAGCAACTTAAAGTACACCAGGGGCAGGCAAACCAACTTCTTTCAACCAACAAGACTTTGCTGGTGAATGATAAACGTGCTGGCAACGCAATGTCGGTTGGCTGGTTGACCAATCAAAATATGCCGGCAGAGTCATACTCGTATGGCGTGAAGGTCGGTAATGCTGGCTTTTTACCGGAGATTGGAACAGATGGCGTATCGATAAATCTTGCTGGCCAATTAATTGCCAAATTATTCAAACTTGATCGTCAACCGCAGTTACCCTTGCTAACAATTACCGGTGTCACACCCTATACAAAAATGAATCACTTAAAACACCTGATCGATTGTTTGTCGTCACAGGGTTATCCGTTTGCGCTTAGTATCGTAAGTGTTGAAAGCAATACTGATCTGGCTGCGTTTCATCGGTACACTAAAATCCTCAGATATGCAGAAAAAAGTGGCGGGGTTATTTTTTTGAGCCCCTCTACTGAAACTGGCACGCAGCGATTAAATGAAGCTCAGTTAAGGTCGGTTTTTCAAACTGAACTTGCCAGTCTGGGTGCCGACCGAGTATTACCGATAGGAGTCAGTGCCCCTGGATATTGGAATCGTTCACAGCGAAGACAAGCCGCAGTTCTAAGTCCTGCTTCCCATGTGCTCTTGCGACCTGATACTCATCTAAAACTAGAAGAAAAACCAGTTGAAGCTGAACCTGTAGTCACTAATAGTCAAGTATTTCCAACAAGTATTGTTGGGATACCTTTTGATGCATTTGAAACCGCCACTTACCAGAATAAAATTCAGTTTTTCCAATCAACGGCCTTACTCGTTAAGATGCCAGCTGACACTACTGAAATCAATCGACTGATGCAACGGCTGCAGGGGAGCAAACTGCGGTGGTTTGATCCTGTTCGAGATCAGTTAGAGACATCACTGAAAATTGGCACAGTTTCATATGAATACCAAGCAGGCCAATATTTAGTGAATCATCAGGTTGTGTTCGATTTAGATGCTGACATAGAAAATTTCGCTACTGATGCCAAGCCAGCTGAATCTGATTCTTGGATGAACCGGGTGATTCAGTGGCAGTCGCATGCGCTATTATGGCTCTTTGCTGGCATTGGGCTTGTGTTAACAGGGTTGTTAGTGTTGGGTTGGCGAATTTATAGACGTAAATTTATCCGTAATAGTGGACAGAAAAAGGGGTGATTCATATTTTAAACAGCTTATTGTTTATCGCGATAATTGCAATTTGGAGCATCCTAATCGTTAATTTAATTCTCACGATTGCTGGTTATTTCTACTATTTAAAATGGCAGCGAACAGATACACCAACGCTACCTTCAACGGTGCCATTTGTTTCTATCTTGGTTCCCGCGCATAACGAGGCCCGCGTCCTGGAGAAAACAGTTCAAGCCTTACTCAGGTTTGATTATCCGGCAGAACGGTACGAATTGATTGTTATTAATGATAATTCTGATGATGATTCCGCAGCTGTCCTCGCTAGACTGCAGTTCGGCTACCAAGAGCGAAACTTTCACATCATCAATACCGATGCTCAAACAGGGGGCAAGGGTAAGTCCAATGCCTTGAACATTGGTCTTAAGAAAGCTAAAGGATCCGTTATTTCAGTTTACGATGCTGATAACACACCTGAGTCTGGTGCGCTGCGACATCTCGTGGCGACGTTAATGCAAAATCCTGATTTAGGAGCCGTGATTGGTAAATTTCGGACCCGAAACCGGAATGCGACAATGCTCACCCGATTTATTAACATCGAAACGTTGGCTTTTCAGTGGATGGCGCAAGCGGGCCGGCAGCAATTGCTAAGGCTTTGCACCATTCCGGGGACTAACTATGTGATTCATCGCAGTGTGCTTGAGCAAATCGGTGGCTGGGATGTGAAGGCACTGGCTGAAGATACCGAAATCAGTTTCCAAGTTTATCGGCAGGGTAAACGAATTGGGTTCCAGCCACTAGCAGTCACCTGGGAACAGGAACCGCAAACTTTCGATGTGTGGTTTCATCAGCGCACCCGGTGGGTTAAAGGAAATATCTATGTTGTTTTAAAAAATTTAAACTTACTCTTTCAGACTGAAGCCAAGGTGATCTGGTTTGACCTGCTTTACTTCATGAGTACGTACTTTCTGCTGATGTTTGCGCTGGTTTTTTCAGATGTGATGTTTGTTTTATCTGTCGCTGATCTGGTGCATATTACGTTACGGGATTACAGCGGTACGGTCTGGTTAGTGGCAATTCTATTGTTTATTTTGAGCACGTTTGTGGCAATTACAACGGAAAAAGGTGAAATGACTATCGATAATTTAGGCATCATTAGTTTGATGTACTTTATTTATAGTCAGATGTGGTTAGCAGTGGCAATCTATGGAATGGTGGGATATATTCGTGAACAAATTTTTCATCAAC
Source organism: Secundilactobacillus angelensis (assembly GCF_012641075.1). Taxonomy (GTDB): domain Bacteria; phylum Bacillota; class Bacilli; order Lactobacillales; family Lactobacillaceae; genus Secundilactobacillus; species Secundilactobacillus angelensis. The sequence continues at coordinate 34,889 of NZ_JAAXLJ010000014.1, forward strand.
AAGCCAGATGGTATAAAACAAAACGTTATTAATGGCAGTTTAGTTGTACTGACATTAATACTGCTACTTTTCAGTGGCAGCGAGAAGGCAGCCGCAAAGCAGTACACGCAGCCGTTTCAAAACAACACAACTTCATTATCGGGTAAGGCAGTTCAGTCAAATATGTACTTTGTCAAAATGGGCTATTGGAATGTGAAACAAGCAACCTTGAATCTTAACTTTCAAGTTTCCCAGTTAAATGATCGGCAAATCTCCGACATTACCGTGACAGTTAATGACGTCACTTTCTATTCGTTTCGGCCGACTGCTACAAAGGGCATCCAGTCAAAACAAATTCAGATTCCAACCAAGCTGATTAAATCTCAAAATAATTTGCAGGTGGAGGGACAGTTGCTTAATCAAAATGCCAAGACGATTCAAACGCCCGCAAACTGGTTAACGGTTAACGACACCAGCAACGTTAATTTTGATTACAACATTCAAAAACCAACAAAGCAGATCAACGATTTTTACGGTCACATGACTGGGGCGGATACCATTGCTGAGAATCAGTCGGTGGTGGAAACACCGATTCAGGCAACGGATGCGGAGTTAACAGCCAGTTTACGGGCATTGACGGGGATGACCCGCTTTGTGACATCTGAAGACCGCGAGTTGCCCATTAAGCCCCTGGGTAATGGTAAGCATGCCGATTTTAGAATGGTGATTGCTAAGTATGAACATTTACCTCGGGATTTACAGGCGAAACTGTCAGAATCAAGATTGTCTGATCACGCGGTTATTCAGGTGATCAAGTCGGGCCAACAGTCGATCATGGTGGTCACTTCCCAATCTGACGAATTATTGGAGAAGGCAGCCCAATTTGTTGCTAATGAAGAACTTATGAGGGAAACGGACCGATCAACTAAATGGATCAGTGCGCAAACCGATACTTTCACGTCGGTACTGCAATTCCAGGGACGTCAGCCATTATTGGAAAAAGACGCCCATGTTCAGGGAGCTGGTCATCACGTCAAGACGTTTTTTGTCCAGTTGCCCAACGATCATATGAACGCGGCGGGATCGACCATCAACTTGCGAATGCGCTACGCTAAAAACTTAGATTTTAAACGGTCATTAGTGACGATTAAAGTGAACGGTCAAGCTATTGGTAGTCAACGATTAAGTAGTCAACAAGCGAACGATGATACGTTGCGAGTGAAACTACCAGCTAATTTGCCGTTGAATAGTACTTTTACCGTGCAAGCTGATTTTGATTTGATTCTTCCTGGAGAAGGTCAATCTAAGCCAGACCAAAACGCATGGGCGTCCGTGCTAGCTGATTCCTACGCGGTTATTAAATCAAAACAGTATCAAGATTTACTTTTTGATAACTATCCCAGCTTATTTATGAAAGGCCAAGCTGTTCACAAGTTAGCGTTGGTACGACCTAGCCGATTATCCGAAAATGACTTTCAGACCATGACTAATTTATTTGGTCTCATCGGTAATTACGCTAAGCAAAATACGGGTGAATTCGAAGTTTATCATGACAAACCCAGTTCAGCTGAGTTGACGCAATCCAATATCGTTACTTTTGGGACACCCGCAACGACGCCGCTGATTAAGCAGTTGAATCATTACCTGTACTTTAAATATAACTCAGACTTCTCCGGGTTTAAAAGCAATGAAAAGTTAAGTTTAGAAGACCAATATGCCAAACGAATTGGCACGGCACAGCTATTGCGATCGCCATTCAATCAGCACCACGGTCTTTTAGTTGTCACGGGTGCTCATGATGATGCCGTTACCAGAGCTTCGACTCAGCTTAATCGGCAAGTAAAATTAGAGCAGTATCGCAAAGCGGATGCCATTGTTGTGGATGATAATAATCAGCATTATAGTTACCGGTTTAAGAAACAAAAGTTATTGAAAGATCAGGCCTTGAGCATTGGCTTTCAGCAACATGGTCATTTTTGGCTGTATATGGGACTGTCATTACTGGCGGTCGTATTCTTTGGTTTCGTGGTGACTTCAATCTTATGGCGTAATGGTTTATTGAAACGAAAGGGGAATTGGCATGAACGTTGATGATCGTGGTCGGGCTAGCTTACAAGCAGACATTGGCTTGGTTGTTTTTATCACTCTGGTTAGTTTGACGGCTATTTTAGTCGGTATTTCAGCCAATCTGATCTGGAATCTGATTTATCTGGGGATCACATTAGTGGTGATGTTAATTACCTACTTTTATGGGCTGATCCCAGGAATGCTAAGCAATTTACTCTTTATCTTTTGCCAAGTTGTTTCAACCGCATACATTAACGTTTCTCTGCATCAAACAATCCCGTTGAAAATGGCTTTTTGGTTGATCTTACCCGGATTGCTGAGTGGTGCATTGGCGGTGATGACCAGTAAACAGCAGCTGCTGCAACTGGACAATCATAAGCTCCGTAACCAACTCACGGAGCGAGGTGCTTTTGATGTTCAGACTAACTTACGCACATTAGTGGCGTTCTCCACGGATGCGAGAGTGTATATTGAAAATCATCGTCGCTTTCATTTGCCAGTCACAATGCTCGTGTTCCGAATTCGGTATTATCAGGAGCTGCAACGGATGCTGAGCGAGGAACAGAATCGAATGTTGCTGCGCGTGATTTCGGATACTTTAACGACGGTGGCAGCCGACAATGATCTGTCTTATTTTCTGGATCCAGAAAAGCCAACTTGGGGAATGATTCTCCATTCCGATGAAGGACAAGCACAACAAATCGTTGACCAAATTAAGCAGCGTTTTTGCCAGGAATTGCAAAGTCATGAGCAGTTGAAACAACTGGATACCTCATTGACTGCTGGCATGGCGAGTTGGAACACATCAACTATGGACAGTCCCTATGATTTAATGAAGCAAAGCATTCGGGAAACAGAGTATGATGTTTAGTCTGAACTTGACTATTGTTATCTGAAATCAAAAATCACGTTCAAGTCGTTGGGGACTGAACGTGATTTTTGTGTGTTATGCATGGCTTAATTCTCTTGATCTTCCTTTTCATAACCTGGCGCAGTAAACCGCGGCATGGTTCTACCAGCAGTCGCTTCTTTATCAACGGCCAGCTGGGCAACTTGATTCAGATAGTTAAAGGGATAGTCAAAGTTAGGTTGGAACAGCATATCGACAAATGCTAAATCATCAATGGTGTTGTTATTTTGGATGGCGATTGAGACCGCATTTGCTGATTGGGTAATGTCGTGTTTGCTGAGCAACTGCGCTCCTAGAACACGACGGGTAGTCTTCTCATAGACCAGCACGATGACCAGGCGATCGGTGGAAGGCATATAGTCTGGCCGCCATGTTCCATCAAAGGTGACGCTATCTGCATCAATGCCGCGCTTAAGTGCATGCGTCAGTGTGAGACCAGTGGTTGCTAATGCGTTACCGTAGATTTTTAGAGCTGAACTAGCCTGTGTGCCAACGTAAGGATGGGTGTGTGCAAAAATATTATGAGCGACCAACGTTCCTTGCCGGATGGCGACACTTGCCAGTGGTGTGTAAGCCGATGAACCCGTTGGATTAAACCGCACCATGCAACAGTCACCAGCCGCGTAAATATCGGGATCCGACGTTTGTAGAAAGCGGTTCGTTAAAAATGAGCCGTGTCGTTCAATTTTGACTTGTCCTGATAATAGTGAAGTATTAGGAGTAAAACCGGTGCTGACGATTGCCATATCGGTCTTAAAATCGCCTTGGTTAGTTTCAATCGTAATCTGGTCAGTGTTATCATCACCGGTAAAGGCACTAACTTGCGTGTCTAAATGAACGTCCACATGATGTTCCTTTAATAGTTTAACTGCCCAATTGGACATACTGTCGTCGACATAGTTGTTCAAGACTTGAGAGCGAGCTTGAAAAACACTCACATGATGACCGGTTCCGGAAAGTGCTTCAGCAAATTCCACGCCGGAGTAACCAGCTCCAATAATGGCGATGTTGTGATATTCTTTGGACGCTTTATAGATGGCTTGGGCCTGCTGATAGTTCTTGCATAATAGAACCCGAGTGTTATCGATACCATAAAGAGGGGGGACCTTAACGGATGAGCCGGTAGTCATGATTAATTTATCATAAGTATCCTCGAAAACTTCTCCAGTTTCCATATTAGCAACTTGGATAGTATGTGCCTTGGCGTCAACCTTAAGGACATCGTGTCTGTCATGGACGGTCGCACCCATGTCTCTAAGTTCCTGGGGTGAAGAATAGAACATATCTTCAAGTTGTTTGACTTCACCCTCAAGATAAAGGGAAATGCCACAGGAGAGAAAAGAAAAGTTATCGGTGCGTTCATAAATCGTGAGGTCAGTTTCTGGATGGGTCTTCATAATTTCCGTTGCGGCAACTGTACCAGCATGAGTACAACCAATGATAATGACTTTCATACTTACAAACCCTCATTTCGTATACAAATTAGTGAATACTATCAGAATTTTAATGAATCCATAAAAAAGTATTTTATAAATGATATAATCAGACTTGAAAATAACCTTAGGGAGGAAACGTCGTGTACAGGTACTTTATCCAACCACAATTGAATAAATTTACTAATTCATTGATTGGCTACGAAATGTTAATTCGTAAGTACGATGATGAACACTGGCGTCTCCCGCAAAACTTTGCTGCCATTCCAGTGGATGAACAGATTGATTTATTGAAGAAAACTGCCCATCGAATTGGCTTGAAAGTTGGTTCTATTTCCTTTAATCTCAATCGGCGTCGGTTCATAGATCCCCACATGGAGGAAGCCTTGATTGGCGTCCAAAGTGAAATTTTCCCGGTTAAATTGATTATAGAGGTAACCGAGGAAGAAAGCGACCTGCAGGAACAAGTTCCCGATGAAAAAATTGCATTGAGTGCTAAACGCTATGCGGGAAAAGGTGTTCAGATTAGTTTAGACGATGTTGGGAGTGGTTGCAATACTTACGAACACATTAAACCACTCTTAGCATATGCGAATGAAATCAAATTTGCCATGCAGAACTTTCGTAACGAAAATAAAGAAAGCAAAATTGTTAGTCAACTCAAATTCTGGAAAATGATTGCCGATAAGTATCAGATTAGATTAGTGGTTGAAGGAACCGAGACTGAAGAAGAGGACCAATTACTGGATGATCTAGATTTACCTTATCGGCAAGGTTACTTTTATGGTAGACCACATCTTGTTAAATTGGAATAGTGAACAAAATGATTGACCAAAAGGCGATTACGAGTGAGAGATCACTGGTAACCGCCTTTTAGGTTAAAATGTTTTTACTTTTCCGTGGAATTTAACAAAGTATAGCAGTGTCATAATTGCTAGGAAGATAACTCCAACGATGATTGACACCCGAGTCTCTGGGTTAAAGAACATAAAGACTAATGTGACAAATAAGAAAGCGAGTGTCACGTAATTTGACCATGGAGACAGTGGCATTTTGAACGGATGGTTAGTCATTGAGTCTTGATGTTGCTTTCTGAATTCCAGTTGGCTGATCAAGATAACAATCCAAGGAATCATCCCGGGCAAGACACTAGAGCTGTACACCATAACGAATATGTTGTCGGCGTCCTTGAAGAAGTATGGTGCCACGAAGTCTAGGACAACACCCAAGAAGATCCCGAACGAAATTGCAATAACCGAATAGAATGGCACACCATGGCGATTTAGTTTTAAAAAGCGTTGCGGTAGTTGACCGTTGTTCGCTAGGGTGTATGACATTCGGCTGGCACTGTAAATACCAGAGTTAGAACCAGATAAGGCTGCCGTAATCACGACAAAGTTAATGATTGATGCAGCTGAAGTGATACCAACTTTTGCGAAAGTTTCAACGAATGGCGAGCCAACGTTATTCAACTGGTTCCATGGATAAATACTCAAGATCACAAAGATAGCACCAATGTAGAAAATCAAAATTCTAAAGACAGTTGAGCGAATTGCTTTAACTAGGGTTTGCTGTGGGTTTTCAGCTTCACCAGCCGTAACCCCAATCAATTCGATTCCTTGATAAGAAGCTAAAACAATCGATAAGGCAAAAATAAAGCCTTTAAAACCACCAGTGAAGAACCCGTGAGTCCACATGTTGGAAATACCAATAGGGTGGAGGTGATTGCCGATCCCAAGAACGATCACGCCAAGGCCAACAATAATCATCAGAATGATGGTGACCACCTTAATCAGTGCAAACCAAAATTCGAGTTCGCCAAACATCTTAACTGAAATTAAGTTGGCCAAACAAAGGAAGGTAATGGCAACGATACCTGGGACCCAGGCTGGTAGACCTGGCCACCAGAACTTGAAGTAGCCACCAATAGCAATCATTTCACTCATACCAACGATCACGAATTGGAAAATATTACTCCAAGCGGTCAAATAACCGGCTAACGGACTGATATATTCGGTAGCAAACTTTGAGAATGAACCCGTATCTGGATCAACATACAACATTTCCCCCAACGCCCGCATGATAAGATATAAGAAAATCCCTGCGATGGCATATGCAATCAATACAGATGGCCCGGTCCACTTAATGGTTGAAGTTGAGCCCATAAAGAGCCCGACACCAATCGTTCCGCCGAGCGCAATCATCTGCATCTGACGCGCACTTAATTTTCGTTTCATAATTTTTAATCCCTTTCACATAAAAATGGGGCTCCCCCAAGGATTGAACTAACGACCATTTTTATAAGCAATATGTATATTCGATCTTGTTATATCATGGCTGATGTTAGCTACGCCTCACTAATTTTTATTAGTTTTGTATGAGAATAATGTTACACGAAGTTGGATGCAAGTGCAAATTAAATCCTGATGATGAATAATTTTTCGTTTACTTATATCTGTTAGAGACATCACATCAAAGAAAATTGAAAAGTTGTAGAATAGGAAGAAACGACAGATGAAGGTGCAATATGATTGAACAACATCGGCTATGGCAGGACTTGAACTGGGTTTCCGTGGATCAGCCGGATACCCATGATTTTAATCGGTTAAGGGATACTTACCAAATTAAGAAAAAATACATTGGCTACATGCGTGATATTCGCGAACGAGCACGCTTCGACTTTGATACAGAAACTAAGTGCAGTCTGCTGATTTTTCGCTCTGTGAATCAGGGTGAAGAAGGACTAGATAGCGGTGAATACCTGGAAACAGTGCCATTTTGTATCCTAATTAAGGGTCAAGATTTGATTACCGTCACCCACCCGAGAAATACATACATCACTGATTTACTAAAAGAAGTGATTGATGATACCAAAAAGGATGACAAACAGCCCGCCGATACATTAATGACGATTGCCTTCAAGTTGATTTTTCGATTGAATGAAAATTATCTGGATCGAATTGATGATATGAATAAGGCGCGGGAATCATTGGAAACATTTCAGAAACGCCCTAGTAATAAACAAATCACTCAGTTATCTAATTTGGATAAACGGTTGGTGTATTTAAAGACAGCTGCAAATAACAACGTGATTGCGATTCGTCAACTTCAGGTGTTATCGGATGCGGATGATGATCCGTTAACGTTATCGGTTTCTGAGGTTCAACACTTGAAGGATCTAAGAGTCGAAGTTGAACAGAGCCGCGAAGTTGCTAATCTGGCGGCCGAAATTGCTGATCAAGTGGTCAGCACCTACAGCAACATTTTGGACAATAGTATTAACAACACGATGAGGCTTTTAACTGTGTGGTCTTTGGCACTGGCAATTCCGCCAATTGTTTCTAGTTTTTGGGGTCAGAACATGCCGTTACCACTGGCTAAAGAGCCGTGGAGTTGGGTCTTTTCGATTATTATTTCGGTTATTCCGATTGGATTGTTACTCTGGTATCTCAAAAAACATCATGATATTTAATTTAATTTCCCCTTGACGAATGAGAAAACGGGGTATATATTAAATTCATATTAATAAATGATGAGAAAAGCAAATGCGATGATAAGGAGAGTAGCTACTGGTGCATGCCAAGTGAGCCCCGCAAAGTGTGAAGGGGTGTTTGAGCCTTTAGTGAAAGTAGCCTTTGAGCAATGGATGCGATTAATGAGTGTCCATGGTGTATCCGCCTTACTGGATTAGCGTATCGTCCCGGGACTGTACGTGAAAGGTGTTTATCTGCGAAGATAGCACGAATTAAGGTGGTACAGCGCACACGCGCCCTTGATCAGGTGATGAACTTGGTCAGGGGCGCTTTTTCTTGTTAAATAAAAAATTGGAGTGTGATTTTAATGAAATTCGCAATGATTGGTGCAGGTGCAATGGGTTTACGTTATGGGATATTACTACAAGAAGCTGGCAATGACGTTACGTTTATTGATACGTGGCAGCCACACATTGATAAGATTCGCGAACAAGGTGGCGTATACGTTTCTCGTGATCATAAAGATCGCCATTTAGTACCGATTAAATTGGAAACACCCGAAACCTACCAAGGTGATCCCGACATGCTGATCTTCTTCACCAAGCAGATGCAGTTGGCTGGCTTCCTTGAACGCTGTGAACATTTCTTCAATGATAAGCAATACGCCTTTACCTGCATGAACGGGATGGGCCATATTGAAAAGCTGCAGCAGTACTTTGCTGATGACAAGATCATCGCTGGTACGGCACTCATTGCCACTGTTCTAAACGGCCCTGGTGACGTTGACTTCATGGGCAAACGCGGTGCTGGTAAGATGAACATGGCTAATTTAACCGAAAAACCCGATGAAATGACACACCGGCTATTCGATGAACTGGAGAAGGCGCAGATGCACCCGACCTTAACAACTAACTTCAAGGGTACTTTGATGACCAAAGTTATTTTCAACTCCGTTATTAACACACTGTGCACCATGTTTGAAATTCCAATGGGTGAACTTGGTAATTTTGAAAAAGCATATGACCTCGGCCGTCAGCTAATTGACGAAGCCTATGATATTTGTGCACGCGCCGACATCACACTCGTTTCGACTCGTGAAGAAGAAATGCACGCGCTAGACATTAACACTCGAATCGACATGCCATTACATTATCCATCCATGTACCAAGACATGATTCATGATCGCCCAACAGAAGTTGATTATATCAACGGCTATATCGCTAAACTAGGTTGGGAGCACCATTATGAAGCTAAAACCCACATTTTCTTAACTAATCTCGTTCATTTGGCAGAATATCACCGGGCAAATGAAAAGAAGGCACGTGATGCAGCTAAAGCTGAAGCGGCCGATGCCAAAGCAGCTCAAAGCGCATAAACTCCAAGTGGATGTATCGTGTAGATGTCAGCCATCCGCTGAAGGGTTTCAAAAAGCAACGATTTTTGTTTAAGCGTACCCGAGATTTCGATATAGAAAGAGTAGATCCCAATCTTTTGTCGGGTAGGCATGGACATGATGGTGACTAAGTTTAAATGCGTTTTGGCAAAGTAAGATAGAATTTGGTAAAGTACCCCAACTTCCTCGGTTGGTGGTGTAATAAAAAGTGCAGATTTGAATGAGGCAGACTCATCTTCAGCCGGTTGTGCAGGTAATTCCAGCACGGCCGGCTGTTTTTTAAATATAATGAAACGGGTGTTGTTAGCGTCTTGATCGGCAACGTTATCCATTGTGAACGGAAAGTCTTCAACGGCCAGTTGCGACTGTGGCATGATGGCCGCATCACCATCGATACCATCACGCAATTTTTCAACGGAGATCATGTTGCTAGAAGTGGTGATGATTTGGGCATTGGGTAATTGTGCCAGTAATTGTTGACACTGGCCTTCAGTTTTAAATTGGACGTAGATGCGTTTAATTTCAGCTAAATTGTGAACTTTGCCCGCCAGGCCGAAGTTCACTGGGACGGTGACCTCGCCGACCTCGGTAATATTGGCAACTTGCAGTCGTTGCAGTGTTGCTAGTACGAACCCATCTAACTGATTTTCTAAGGGTAACAAGCCTAAACCATCAGGAGTAACAGCTTGGTACACTTGATCAAAGGTATCGTGATAATCGATTTCAATATTCTCAATTGGGTGTAGTCTGAGATATTTTTGGGCAGCCGCATCCGCGAAGGTGCCAGCTGGGCCAAGGACAGAAAATTTCATTTTGAGCCTCCAGGGTCTTTTTGGTTGATTATAACTTAAACTGGCTACGAAGCGAAAAAAGATTGCGTGCAATTTAATTGTGATTTGAAACTATTCGTGGCACAATGGTTATATTAATAGGAGGAAATTGCGATGATCACTCTTAAGATGAGTCAAGATGTTCAGGCACGATTGAAGCGTCACATGACGGATGACAACGACCAATTAATTCTCGATTTTGATGATGGTGTTGGCGCTTATTCGAAGGTTGGCGTGTGCTCCTTAGATGTTAGCTTCCGCTTTTTGGTTGTTAGTAAACATGATGTTGATGCCATTTATGATGAAGCGTTGGATAGTCCCCTGGGTTCGGTGCTGATTAAAGGCTATGCCGATAACTATTTTGATGGAGCAACTGAGTTTAATTTAAACAAGTTTGGCCTTATTACCCTTAAAACAGCTTCCGGAATCATCGATACTAACGTTGAAATTTTGGATCATCCAGAAGCTGTTGTAGCATCCAAGTAAGTGTTTAATTGAATGAACCACTGAAAGACCGGTCCTTACTGGTCTTTTTTTGTGTTGTGAGTAATTTGTGTGCCATTTCTGAAAATATACTAAGAATATTCTAATTTACTTCATAAGCGTTTGCTATATTTAAATCATGAAAAACAGATGGATACCTTAGACCGGTGCCAGAATTAATAATCGACACCCTTCACCGTACCCACCAATCTAATATAAAGAGGTGCTACGATTATGAAAAACACGACAGATCTTAGAGGCGAACAAGCAGTGCGGTATAAGATGTACAAAGCCAAAAAACAATGGCTTGTAGCTGGTGCTATCTCAGTGGCGTTATTAGCCGGTGGTCATATCACAGCTCGAGCTGAAACTTCTGCCACTGCTGAAAGTAGTCCACCAACAAGCCAGACGCAAAGTGCAACTTCGACTGCGACTACAGAAACGACAACGCCTAGCGCGGATACGGTTGCCAGTTCAACACAAACGACACCAACAACTCCGGAGGCTGCTCCAGTTGAAAATACTCAAACTCCAGAAGTGGCTACTAGTACGGAGCCGGCAACTACACAGCAAACTACTCAGGCGAGTGAAAGTACAGTAGCAAGTACTACACCATCTACTAGTGCTCAAACTAGCACCCAAAGTAGTCCTGTACAAAGTAGTCCTGTAACTCAAACCACTACGTCTGGTACTACTGCCGAAACACCCAAGGCTGCTTCAACTACAGCAACAACCAGTAGCTCAGCGAAATCTGATACTGGAACTGCTGATAAGCAAACTGATACCAAGAAAGCAGAGACCAAAAAGGCCAATACAACGGAACCGGCTAAAGAGGTTAGCTTAGATCAACAAGCGGATAAAAGTACCCAAGTAGATGAAGTGGTTGATCCAGATGATGAGACTGAAATTGAAGATGTTTGGGTGAATCCGGGTGCTGATATTGATGAAAGTAAGTATGATAAAGGCTATATTAAGTACGATGAAGTGAAAGATGCAGATGAAGCTTTGCCGAATATTGAATATGGTCGGATTTTTGCCACTGAAAATGGTGAGGATGGTCCACTATACTACGGTTACAATGAAGAAGAAAAAGAATTTGTGGAAATAACGGATGAAAAAGACCTGGCTGAGATTCAGGAAGCTATCCGTGCAGGGGTGGTTACTCGAGACTATATGACAACTACTAACGTGCAAGAAGGTGAATTCTGGAAATTCTGGGGTATTCAGTCGGATAGGCTTCCGGATGGTTTCCCAGAGGATGGATTTTATGTGCTCACAAACTTCGAAACTAATTTCACCAAACCCGGTACAACTTTACCGGAAAATACAATTGTATCCACCGAGAGATTTTTTACGAAACTCTCTGATGGTAATTACTACTGGTATGATGCTGCAACTACTGAAAATCCTTTCCATGAACAAGTCAGCTCCGGTGATTTAGCTAAGATTATGGGCGGTGACAACTTTGAAATCCGATTGGCTACTACAGCAGAGTTAGAAAACTATGATCTTAGCCAAGGTGAAACGTACAACCAGTTTAAGATAATTCAAAGTAATACCTTACCTGGTTACGTAGGCGAAAGCTATTATCTGGAGAAAATCGACTTGGTAGATGAAGAGTTCAAACAACCTGGCAGTATGCAACCGGGCGATGGCTTTAATAAATACACTATTTACTTTGATGGGCAAGATTACTTTGAAGCTGAAGTGATTAAGCAGGAGGATTCTGAAGAAGATACTGTAAGACTTGTCAAACTTGAAGAAGGATCAGACTTGATCACCCGTTATCAGGCCGCAAAGCAGGCTCAAGCAGTCAAAAACACTCACTTAGCTGCGAGTCAAACCGAGGCGTTACAACAAGCCTTAACCAATAAACAATCCTTCGTTAAAATTGGTGACGACATTTACCAAATTCAGTTGAAACACAGTCTTGACGCGGTGCCAGTCGAAACCGATGAAGACGGTAATACCTCTAAAGTAGCGTATATCTCAATTCTTAAACCTAATGCCTTACCGGTAACTGAAACGAAGACGCCTACTCAGGCTGGAACAGATTTATTAGAAATCCAAGCTACTAATCCCGGGGTAGATGTGAGTTTATTTGACTACTGGGTGCTGAAAAATGCGGATGGTAGCGAAAATGAGAATCCTACTGGGATTAGTAATCTTGGAATTAATAATGGACATGACCTCAAATTCTCGATTGGAAGCGGTATTCCTTTCGATTGGAATAACTACAATTCTTCCAATATGACACAAGGTATTGTTCAGAAAACTCTGGATGAGGATGGTTTCCCTGTCTTAGCAGTTGGTAATACTAATGAATCACTGAAATATCTGTTTGATAATCAAGATGGCACCTACAAGAAGGTTGTTATTGACAATGAAAAAGTACCGATGTTTATCAGTGATGGTAACGGTGGTTATATGTTCAATAGTTACACCCAACATGCTGATTTTGAATCTGATACTAATTTGGAAAATGGTACCTGGAAGATGTATAACAAACCAAATAATCCAAATGGCGGCTTTGCTACAGATACCGGTGAATTTTTCCCACTGAATCATATCAGTGAATTCTTCGAAGCTGATGCAGATAGTGAAACTGGTTACGGCGATCCTAAGGCTTACGTAACTGGCTTTAATCAAGGCATGAACCACTACTTTGGTATGATGATGGAAACAAGTTATATTCATCCAGATGGTGGCATGGTGACTGATGAAGACGGTAATCTGGAACCTATGGTCTTCAATTTTAGCGGTGACGATGACTTTTGGCTCTTCATTGATGGTACGTTAGTATTAGATATTGGCGGTATTCATCAAGCAAGTCACGGCACAATCGACTTTGCTAATGATTTGATTACGTATATCACTAACACAGGTGTAGAAACAACAACAACTATCAGTCAGGCGTTTGAAGGTGTAGAAGTCGAAGAGGGTAAAGAGTGGAATGCCTCACAATCAGAACATACGATGAAGATGTTCTACTTGGAACGAGGCAATGATATTACCCACTTGAAGGTTGACTTTAATCTTCAGATTCCAGACTACTATCATGCTGACAAATATGAATACGGATATAAAGAAGGCGGAGTAGTCAAACAATATACGTATGGTGAAAGTAATGAAACTCTTTCCTATACTATCCCAACGCAGTTCCTGTACGGTGTGCATGATAAATACGGTGTTCAATGGACACCAAAGGATACTGACCCAACGCCTCCAAACCCTCCAATTGTTGTTCCTCCGATTGTAACGCCTACTCCAGATCCAGATCCGACACCGACACCAACGCCGGATCCAGATCCAGAAGACGCCCATACGCCTGATGTTGACCCTGATACTGAGGTTGATCCAGTGACACCAGCTGTACCTGAAGATTCTGCACATACACCGGCAACACCAGCAGGATCAGTGACTCAAGTAGTTGCGCCAGCTGCTGATGCGAAAGCGGCTCAAACGACGCCAACCGCAGCCGAGACTTCAGCTACTCCTGATGACACGCAAAAGATGGCAAGTAGCATGCTGCCTCAAACAGGTGAAACAACTGACCATGTCGGTTTACTAGGCTTAATGATGGTTGGATTGACAGGACTGTTAGGACTCTTCGGACTAAAAAAGAAGAAAGAGCAGTAAACAATATTAAAGATTGAAAGCGGTATTAATGATTAGAAGGCACAAAATAAAAGTTAGGTTATCAGTCATTTAACTGGTAACCTAACTTTTTACTTTTCCCTAACTAGACGTTTAAGACTTTATCCAGGAAACTTTGGAGCCGTGGATCTTTTGGATGATTGAAGATTTCATCAGGAGTTCCTTGCTCTTGAATATTACCGTCTTCAACAAAGACAACACGGTCGGCCACTTCTTTTGCGAAGCCCATTTCATGGGTAACAACGATCATGGTCATCCCTTGTTTGGCCAGTTGTTTCATGACTGCCAACACGTCACCGACCATTTCTGGGTCGAGAGCGGATGTTGGTTCGTCAAACAACATCACATCAGGGTTCATAGCCAAGGCGCGGGCGATGGCCACCCGTTGCTGCTGGCCACCTGACAGTGATTGAACAGTTGCATTGTATTTGGATTCCAGACCGACTTGAGCCAATAACTCTTTGGCTTGCTTGGCTGCTTCTTCCTTGGTGGCCTTCTTTAATTCGATGGGGGCCAACATAATGTTTTCACTAACGGATAAGTTACTGAACAGGTTGAAGTGTTGAAACACCATCCCGATGTTTTCACGGATCTTGTTGATGTCCGTTTTTGGATCTGCAATATCCGTGTCATCGATAACGATTGAGCCGCTGGTTGGCGCTTCTAGCCGGTTTAGGTTTCTGAGAAAAGTACTCTTGCCAGAACCTGATGGGCCAATCACCACAACAACTTCATTATCATGGACTTCCATGTTGATCCCTTTGAGGACTTTATTATCACCGAAGTTTTTAATTAAATTGCTTACTTTTACTTTGATTTTTGTGTTCATAGGCGTACTCTCCTTTGAACCCAGTTAGATAGCCATGTTAACAGGGTAATGACGATCAAATAAATGATGGCGACAATCGTCCAAACCTTGAACCCTTCTAGATTACGGGCAATGATGATCTTACCGGTTTGGGTCAATTCAATAATTCCGATAATTGATAGGATCGAAGTGTCTTTCAAGGTAATAATGAATTGGTTAATAAACGATGGCACCATGATCCGGATACCTTGAGGAAGAATAACACGGCGCATAGCTTTGCCAAATGGTAGTCCCAAACTGCGTGCAGCTTCCATTTGACCATCATCAACCGCGTTGATACCGCCCTTAACAAAAGCCGCGATATAGGCACCTTCGTTGAACATTAAGGTGATAATACCAGCGAGGAAGGCGGGAATCTTTTGACCGGTTAAACTTGGAATCCCGGTATAGATGAATAGTGCTAACACCAGTAGAGGCAGACCACGGAAAATATAAATTAACGTCGTAGAGATACCGTTGCAAAATTTACTTGGAACAACCCCCAATAATCCAACGATGACACCAAAGAGGGTAGCAAAGAAGATGGCAACGATAGTTAACCAAACCGTTTGTTTAAATCCGCTTAACAACGCACCTTTGTTTTGTTTGAGTAACCCGATGAAGGTTCGATCTGAAGTCGTGTCTGAACTGCCCTTCGCACCAAGGTAGTGTTTTGTGATTCGGGCGTATTCACCATTGGCTTTTAAGTCGGCAAGACCATTGTTAAACATTCGTAGTAACTTTTGGTTGTGGCCTTTTTTAACAGCGAAGCCATAGGGACCGCTTAATGCGGGTTTGGTGTAGATCTTCAACTTAGTTCCTTGTCGAATTGCGTACTTCATAACGGGTGAATCTTCGAAGCAGGCTGCTGAGTTGCCAGTGAGCACGTCCTGATACATATCGTTAGATTCATCAAAAGTCACAATTCTGAAGCCGTACTTCTTGTGCATGCTCTGTGCGTACTGCGCACCGGAAGTCCCAGTTTTAACGGCAACCCGTTTACCACGTAATTGGTTGAGACTGGTGATTTTGCCGTTGGGCTTAGCTGCCATAACAACTCCTGACATGAAGTAAGCTTTTGAAAAATCGAAGGTTGCTTCACGTTCCTTAGTAATGGACATCCCAGCAATGACACCATCCATTTGCCCAGACTGAACACTTTGGACCGCGGCGTTAAAACTAGTGGGCTTAATGTTTACTTTGAAGCCCTGATCCTTGGCGATTGCGTGCAGGAGATCGATATCGATACCAACGTACTTGTTATGACTGTTAGCAAACTCAAAGGGTGGAAAAGTGGAATCGGTCGCTACCTGGTACGTTGTTTCGGCGTTTGCAGGCGTGACACTAAAACTGACGGCTACAAAAAAGGAAAACAAAACGACTAAACCACTCATAATCGACTTTAGTCTATATTTCATATTATTCCTCCTCAAGGACATGTAATAAAATCTAACATATGATTATGAGAATATCATAACAACAAAATAACGAAATGTTAATACTATTTCTGAAAATAAATTTAATTTTCTGAAAAATAATTCGCACCGATTATTTCACGAGAAATGAAATTGCTAAAAGGATAAGCTGATACAACGGGATTTGTTGACTAATCAACATTATGTAAATATTCGCCACAATCATAAATATTCCTATTATTTAGGGATTTTGAAGCGATCATTGAAAACGGATGAAAACGATTATCTCATTTAATTTAATAATATCTAATTTAATTCTAATATTAAAAAATATGTTCTCTTTATGTGGGTTATGTTTTCTAACATATCCATCAAATTGGAATCTATTTGCCAGTTATCCGGTGGTTTATCTGCATTTGCAACCGTATATTAATTGTGTTTTAATTGAATTTTAATAGGGCTTTTAAATTATACATAGTATTCGTTGAGGAGGAATTTGGTTTGAGGTTTGAAGAATCGAAAGTATTGCAACATTTACCAAAACAATTTTTTGCTAATTTAGTTGCCAAGGTTAACGCTAAGGCGGCTTCTGGAGCCGACGTCATCAATTTGGGACAAGGTAATCCAGATCAGCCCACCCCTGATTTTATTGTGAAAGCAATGCAGGAGGCGACTGCGGATCCTGCTGACCATAAGTATTCACTATTTCGTGGGATGCCACGATTTAAGCAGGCTGCCGCTGATTTTTATAAACGGGAATATGATGTCGATCTTGATCCTGAAAAAGAAGTGGCCATTCTCGGTGGTTCCAAGATCGGGTTAGTTGAATTACCGTTTGCCTTATTGAATCCCGGCGATACCATGCTGTTACCCGATCCGGGTTATCCGGATTATCTATCTGGCGTGGCATTGGCACAGGTTAAATTGGAACTGATGTCGCTGTCAGCTGATCAGCATTACTTGCCGGATTATCAGAAACTAGACCCGAATGTGGTTGAACAGGCAAAGCTCATGTATCTCAATTATCCGAACAACCCGACTGGGGCAGTTGCCACATCAGAGTTTTACGAGGATACGGTCAAGTTTGCTAACGAACATCACATTGGCGTAGTACAGGATTTTGCGTACGGTGCCATTGGGTTTGATGGTAAGCGACCGATTAGCTTCCTACAGACACCGGGTGCTAAAGATGTTGGGATTGAAACCTATACACTTTCTAAGTCATATAATATGGCTGGCTGGCGGGTTGGTTTTGCGGTGGGTAACTCTGATATGATTGAAGCAATCAATCTTATTCAAGATCACCTCTTTGTCTCACTGTTCCCAGCAATTCAAGATGCTGCTGTTGCAGCGTTGGATAGTGACCAGTCATCAGTAAAATCATTG
Organism: Secundilactobacillus angelensis; assembly: GCF_012641075.1. GTDB lineage: Bacteria > Bacillota > Bacilli > Lactobacillales > Lactobacillaceae > Secundilactobacillus > Secundilactobacillus angelensis. The sequence goes on from NZ_JAAXLJ010000014.1 coordinate 52,762, forward strand.
GTGGCACTCTATCAAAAGCGACGTGATGAGTTTTATGCCGCAGCTCGTAAAATCGGTTGGGAACCTTATCCATCTGGTGGTGCTTTCTACGCTTGGATGCCCGTACCCAAGGGATACACTAGTGAAGAGTTCGCAGATCTGCTGTTGGATAAAGCAGCCGTTGCAGTGGCACCAGGTACTGGTTTTGGTAAGAGCGGCGAGGGTTTCGTCCGGGTAGGCCTGCTGATTGACGAGCCAAGGTTCACAGAAGCGTGTGAACGGATTGGGGAGCTGGGATTGTTTTAGAGAGTGTGAAGCGAGGCAGAGTGTGAAGCGAGGCGCTTCGTCCCAGAATATAAGATAAAAGAAAGGTGTCTCAGACGATTTTCCTGAGGCATCTTTCTTTTATCTTATATGGCCGGGGCGTGCCGAGCTGAACACGTTTAGTCTAGATGGGATAAATGAACCAATTTCCGGTCTCAGACGGTTTTCCTGAGGCATCTTTCTTTTATCTTATATGGCCGGGGCGTGCCGAGCTGAACACGTTTTTCAATCTGAGTTTAAAAAAATACGATGCACCCAACCGTCACAGCAGTTGACATGCATCGTATTTAATCCCTGTAAATCATTTCAATTCCCTATAATATAGAAGCTTTTTGTAAATTATTACCGGTTCACGTGTAGTAGCACGGCGCCCATACCCTTATCGAATGTGGCTTTCCAATCCCCTTTGGTCAGTGATTCTGGTAGTAGGAAGGTACCGCTCGATACCCGTTGGCCAGCTTTCATCGGCATGCCTTGTTCGTCTAGCTTTTTAACGAGCCATTGTAGTGAGTTTAGTGGGTTACCAAGGACTTCTGAGGCTTGGCCATCCTTAAGCTTTTTGCCATCGTGGAAGAGTTCGCAAGTTACGTTAGCGAGGTCGTCTGGTTTGTCGAAAAGCTTATCTGTATCATTCTCTTCGCCATAAACGACGTAACCACCAACGGCTGCATCAGCCATGACCATATACTTAGATAGGCTTGGGAACCAATCGCTGAACCGTGAATCTGGTACTTCAACGGCGGGGGCAACGGTTGTTTTGTGGAAGAGATCCTCTAGTGAATCGCTTGCTGAAAGGTCTTCTTTAGCCGTAAACATCATTTCGACTTCAGCCAGTGGATCCATCACATCATTGGCATTAACAGTATGAGGTGATTTAACAAAGTGACTCTTCACTTGGGCACCATATAGTGGGCTGTCTGAGTCAAACATGTCTTGGGTCTGCTTGCTGGTTAGTGAGACCTTGTAGCCGCCAACAGCTTCCTTTTTGTCTTCAGTTAGCTGACGTTGTACGCGATAGGCAGCGTCTTCGCTGTCGGCATAACCGGTGTAGTCAGCTTCCGTTAGTGGCTTGTGGCTAGTGTATGCATCGAATAGAGCCTGTGCTAGTTTAGCTTCTTTTTCTGATAATGATTGTTTGCTTAATACTTGTTCACTCATGGGCGAGACCTCCAAAATTTATGTTTAATATGTGATAGATGTTGAAACTATGTGCTGAAACAATATGTGGTGATGCTATATGCTGACACGCTATGTTGTAAAACTATGTGTAACCGATGTTTCAATATGTGTTGAGAAATCTAGTAAAGCTTATGTGTGACCCGCCCTAAATAGGTGGGCTCAATGAGAAATTGCACTTCATTCACGCTGTAAAAGCTAATCTTATGTGTAATCTGAATGTCGCTATCGTCTGAACTCTTAATGCCAACTTCCAATTGCCCTCACCACCTTTAATGTTATATTTAAATTCAGGAAACGAAAAAGCGTCCTTAATCGCAATCTGGTTGCGATTAAGGACGCTTTCACGTGGTACCACCTTAGTTTATAATCTCATTACTGAAATTACCTTTCACGTACAGCATAAATGCGATACGTTTGGCACGATAATGGGTGCTCCCAATGTGTTCTACTACGACTGAGTCGATTCGGCACACAGCTCGGAGATGATCATTACCACCATTCGTCATTGCCTTTCACCGACCGGCAACTCTCTATATCCGAAATGACGTTAATGTTTCTCGTCAGCGCTTTTCATCTGAATTTAATGATTGTGATTAATTTACACCCAGTTTTTGGGGTTGTCAACGATAAAATGTGAAAAAGATTAAAGAATATCTCATAACCACACGTGGCTCTAATGTTATAGAGAATTCAAACTTTTTTTGAAAAAACTCAACGGCCGGATTAATAAACAGCTATTAGACAGTATGGTATACTTTGTACACATTCAGAATTGAACTATTAAATAACTTACAATCAAAGTGGGGATAAAACTGTGAAACCTTCTAAATTTCTATTTGGGGCAACAATTGGGTTAGCTGCCGGTTTGTTAGCCTTATACTATAAACGGGACAAAACTGTGCAAGCACCAACGAGGAAGCCGAATACTAAAGTGTTTGACGATTTTTCAGCCGTTGATTTAGGTGAATTTACGGATCACCTGACTTTAGCGGCGGCGGATCAGACTGCTTTAGTATTAGAACAACGGGATAATGAGTACGTTAACGAGGGGAGTTTGACGACACCGGCGTTTGATTTGCCGCAATTTAAAAACCTGGTTGCGTCGTGGAATGCACTGACGCCTATGGGCACCGCTGTGGAAGTCGAAGCTCGGATAAGTCGGGGTGAGCGCTGGTCGGCATGGCATAGCTGGGGTCACTGGTCAACAACGTCTCTCAGCGGTAGTGTCAAGCAGGATAAACAAGATCTGCTGGCTGGTATTGACACGGATACGCTGACGGTCAAGGACGGCGTTGGCACACAGGCTCAATTGCGGGTGCATTTATACACTGAAAATCCACAACAGACGCCAGTTCTAAAATTAGTGGCAGCTAGTGTTAAACCGGTTCATCAAGATTTAATGGTGGATGAACATGCTGTTACTGTGGATAAGGTCGTCACTGCACCAGCGTATTCACAGGAGATTCGAGATCCCAAGTTGGCACCAGGTATTTGCAGCCCAACAACGATTTCCATGGCGCTTAATCGGCAGAATGCGGATATTTTACCAGAAGAACTTGCCTTGCATAATTTAGACACAACCTATGATGGGTTTGGTAACTGGTCATTTAGTACCGCTGCGGCTGGTAGCATGGGTTATCGGGCGTACGTCGCTTATACCAACTTGGATGGGTTACGCCGGCAAATCTTGGCTGGTTATCCAGTGGGCGTCAGTGTTCAGTATACTAATGATCCAGACAACGGTGAATTACCATACGTGGAAAATGCCTTTGGGGATACCGTTGGACATTTATTACTCGTGACTGGGTTTACAACGCTAAATGGTGTTGATTATGTTGCGGTTAATGATTCGTATGCCGATAGTAACGAAGACGCCAAGCGACTCTACCGCCTTGAACAATTCAGTGAAGCTTGGCATTCTCGCGTTGCTTATATGATTGGCGGTAATTACCGAGGTTACGAACGGCTCATGCAGCCTAATCGAGAGTCAGTTGCACTAGTCGCTAACGACGATCGTACTGCCTTTAGCCTTCAATTGGCAGATGAAACTATTACGATTACTCCGGAAATGATTAATCAAACTGAACCGTTTGATCAAAATACAACAACAATTGCCTACACCGTCGATGACGGCGGTCAGTATGATACCACAGCGCAACAGCATTTTGATTACGCTCAAACAGATGAATCGGGTCGAATCCAGTTGGATATTGCGGCAATCAAGCAGGCTCACCCAAGTGCAACTACCTTGACAGTTTACGTTATCAGAATGGTGGCACCAACCTTGGTAGGGTCAATTTCACTGGCTGATCAAAATGACTGAATTTCAGCCCGCTTTAGCTGAGAATTATACGACTGCTAACCGGCCAACTGATGTGAACATTCATTACATCGTTATTCACGCGACCGAGCTGTCCTATCAAGAGACGATTGACCGGTTTCAAAGTTCCAATCACGTTAGCGCCCACACGGTTATTCGGCAGCAAGACGGGCATCGAGCTGAGATGGTCGCACCAGAAAATATTGCTTGGCACGCGGGTAACTGGGACATCAACTGCCGATCACTAGGAATTGAGCAGGAAGCTTACGTCGAAGATGATGCGAGTTACACTGCGGCAATGATAGACGCATTGGTCACTCAAATCTTAGAGTGGTCGCAGCGTTATAAAATCCCATTAAATCGGGCACATTTACTTGGTCACGATAACGTTCCCGCGCCAACCCCAGAAGCCGTTGCCCAAATGCATGTGGATCCCGGCTGGTACTTTGACTGGGAAAAATTATTTTTGAAACTGGGGATTACAGCTGATCCTTATTCACCGGTGAAAGTCGGTCAAGGCATTAGAATTACCAGCAACTATGCAGACTTATTGCAACAACCGTCAACTAATAGTCAGAAGATTGGCAGTGGAGTTGACAAAATGTCTCACCGTGTGAGTTATGGGCAAGAGTTCGTTTGCGTGGCTCAACAAGGTGATTGGATCGCCATTATTTTTGACGGTCAACAAGCTTGGCTGAGACGATCTCAAGTTGTCGGTGTGCAGCGACCAATTTTAACGGTTGGCGATAAACCGCTGGCATTGTACGGGTCAACCCAGCTTGGTGCGCCTGCAATCGCCACTTTGGTTTCTGGCGAACAATACGTTATTTCAGATCAATTAGCCGGGATAAAAACTACTGATGCCATGGGCCACTTAACTGCCGAAACCACCGGTAACTTGTTCGACCAGATCTGGTATAACCATCGGATTGGTTACGTGAAGGTAAGCAAAAAATAATTTTCTTCGTTTCAAAGCTTGTTCCGACGCGGTTTTTAGTTGCTTTAAATTAAAACTAAATGAAAAAAACATTTGACTTTTATGGCAAAGAGAAATAAATTGGAAATCGTTGAAAGCAGTTAACGCAAATTAAATAACAAACGTGATGACAAGAAACATCATAACCGTGATCAAACCAGAGAGTCTTTGATAGGTGGAATGGAGACATGAGTGAGGCTATGACTATCATCTTCGAGCGGTCGGGGCCAAGTTAAAACTGAGTCCAGACTGGGAGGCGCCCATTAAAGCGCCAGTCTATCGCTATTATTGTATAGCCGTAGATTGAAAGGCTTAACGTGTGAACGTTGAGCGATGATAGGTGGTACCGCGGAAACGCCCTATGGAGATTAGTTCTCCGTAGGGCGTTTTTGTTATTTAATCAACTTAACTAAAAATTTTATTTGAGGTGATTTGGATGCAACAAGGGAGTCGAATCGTAACGTTGGATAATGGTTTTCATTTGTTCACCCGCACTGTGGGACAAGGGGATGTCAATCTGCTGTGTGTGCATGGTGGACCAGGTGGTACTCATGAAGAGTTCGAGGATTTTGCTGATCACCTGAAGGATCACAATGTGAGAGTTTCCATGTATGATCAGTTAGGGTCGTTCTACTCAGACCAGCCTGATTATACGCAGCCTGAGAATCGAAAATACCTGACCATCGATTATTATTTGTCAGAGTTAGAAGAGGTCCGAAAAAAATTGGGCTTGGATCAGTTTTACTTGCTGGGTCATTCGTGGGGTGGTTTATTAGCACAGGAATACGCTCTCCATTATCCAGAACACCTAAAAGGGTTGGTCATCATGAGTATGATCGATAACCTGGATGAATACATAGTCAACGTGAATCGTGAACGTGAAGAAACGTTGACACCAAGACAAGTTCGGTACATGAAGGAAGTTGAAACGGATAAGCGCTTTGATGATCCTAAGTACCGGGAATTAGTTGATGTTTTGAACCGGAATTTTGCCATGCGTCATCCCGAAAATGGCTTTCGGCACAACGTCCAAACCATGGCGACACCGGTTTACAACTATTTCCAAGGTGACAACGAGTTTGTGATGGTGGGTAAGCTAACTGAATGGGATCGTCGGGCCGACACACATAAGATTAAAACACCGACGTTACTGACTTTTGGCGATCATGATACCATGCCGCTGGATGCGGCTGAACGGATGCATCGAGAAATTGAAAATTCGCGGTTAGTTTATACACCAGATGCTGGTCATTGTCACAGTACCGACAATCCGAAAGCCTTTTTCCACACACTGGGAGAGTTTTTGGATGACGTAGAATCACATAGTTTTAAGGAAACACAAGAAGTAGGGGGCCATACATATGCGGAAAAATAAAGTTTTATTAGGCGGTTTAGCATTAACATTATCAGTTGTTTTAGCAGCTTGTTCTAGCGCAAATGGGAAGTCAAGCGACAGCAGTACCAGTAACAATACGGACAAAATTTCACTGATGCAAAATAGCGATTTGGTTTCATTGGACAATTCGAACTACGCGGATCTCACCATGTGGAACGTTTTGGAAAACAGTTTCGAAGGGCTGTACCGTCAGGATAGCAATAACAAAGTTGCTCCTGGGATCGCGGAGTCAGTGGTTAAACCAACGAACAATGGTAAGACCTATACATTCCATCTGCGGACTAACGCTAAGTGGAGCAATGGTGATGATGTCACGGCCGAAGATTTCGTTAAGTCGTGGCAACGATCAGTTTCGGACAAGTCTAAGTCGGGCTATAACTACATCTTCTCCGGTATCCAAAATGCTGATAAAATCAGTAATGGTAAAATGTCACCCACTCAGTTAGGCGCCAAGGCAGTTAATGCCCATACCTTGCAGGTCAACCTGGAACACCCAATGCCATACTTCAGTAAGATGATGATTTTGCCAGCATTCTTCCCGCAGGATACAAAAGTAGTTCAGAAGTACGGCAGCAAGTACGGCACTAACTCTGACCGGCTCGCTTCCGATGGCCCATTCAAAGTAACCGGTTGGAACGGGACTAATGACAACTGGAAACTGGTCAGAAACAGCCACTACTATGATTCTAAAGCAGTTCATCTAAAGGAAATCGATATGCAAGTGGTCAAGGATGCTAACACGGCCCATAATCTATTTGCCAAAGGTCAGCTTGACGATGCCACGATTACAGGTGTCACCGCACAAGGCTTGCAGAAGGATAAGGACTTAAGACACGTCCAAAAAGCAGGGACTTACTATGTACGGTTGAATAACAAATCTGGACATCCATTTAACAACGAGAAGCTGCGTCAAGCTGTTTCGTTGGCCGTTGATCGTAACCATTTGACGAAGGATGTTCTGGCGGATGGTTCAAAACCAGCTTATACGTACGTGGCACAAGGTTTGGCAACTGACCCAACAACTGGCAAAGACTTCGCAACTGAAATGGAACCTAAGGAAACCTATAACGTTGCCAAAGCCAAGGAACTCTGGAAGCAGGGGGTGAAGGAAGCTCACTTAAAGGGCACGGTTAACTTGAGTCTTGTTGGCCTTGATGACACGTCCTATAAGAACGTCGCTCAATATCTTCAAGGAACGCTGCAACAGAACTTAGGTAACGTTAAAGTCAGCACCGAGAACCTACCATCGAAAGCGGCAAGCAGTAAAGAAACGAGCGGTCAATTCGATTTTGATCAAACGCTATGGTTGGCAGATTTCGGTGACCCAGAGAACTTCTTCTCTATCTTGACGAAGGATAACCCTCAAAACTACGCGCATTATGAA
>NZ_JAAXLJ010000015.1 GCF_012641075.1 Secundilactobacillus angelensis
GGGCGGGAATGCCCGTTTTTTTATTAAATAGTAGTGTAACAAAAAATCTGTTATCAGTAATAGATAAAATCTATTACCAACAACAGATATTGTAGAACCCCTTTTTCTTCGGAAAATTTACCTTAGAGACCACTTCTAACGTTTTCATAATTTTTCTCATCACATTCTAACTAAATATGAACACTTTCTGAATAGTTCAATCTAGCCCTGCTAGGCAAAGTCGGCTATAATAGGACAGTATGATTTTTGAAAGCTATTGGAGGATGAGTTAGGTGTCAGTCAGTTACTACATCATATTAAATGAGTATGCCGGCGGTGGCAGCGTCAAAAATCTTTGGCCTGAAATTAAAGCAGCTCTAGATGAACGACAAATTGATTATAAAATTGTTCGTTCCACTTATTCTGGTCACACTCAGCTCCTAGCGAATCAGTTCGCTAAGGCTCATGCCGACGATGCGGTGACTGACCAACACCAGAATGTTGTGTTAGCAATTGGCGGTGATGGCACTTTGCATCAAGCTATTTCTGGCTTAATTGAGGCCAAATTAGAACACCCAATTCCCGTGGCATACTTACCGGTAGGATCCGGCAATGATTTTGCCCGTGGCATCAAGATGGCGACCAACTGGCATAAAGCTCTCAACCAAATTTTAAACTGTACCGCTGAAAATTGGCTCACAGTGGGTTCTTTCTTTGACACCAATAAACAGACCAGCGGTGTCTTTACAAACAATTTAGGCATTGGTTTTGACGCTGCAGTGGTGACTTCAGCCAACGGGACACAAACTAAAAGCCTGCTTAATCGATTCCATATTGGCGCATTGAGCTATTTGGCGGCCTTGGTAGGCGTCTTTTACAATCAGGAAGCTTTTCCACTGACTGTCCATATCGGACAACACAGAGATATCTATTCGCGGGCTTACTTGGTGACTGTCACTAATCACCCTTACTTTGGTGGTGGCTTTAAAATCGTACCACCGGCTTCTGCCAAAGACCCCAACCTTGATTTAGTTGTTATTGAGCGAGCTAATATTTTTAAGCTGCTCTTTATACTATTAATGATATCAATGGGGAAACACTTAAAGTTAAAATCTGTGCATCATTACCATGAAAACAAAATTCATCTGATTGTTCCTTCCATTGAATATGGCCAAATAGATGGTGAAGAGATGGGCGGTCGATATTGGGACACCTACTTTGAAACAAAACAATATCCCTTTTGGATTGATCCAACTATCTAATAGGTATCACACAAAAAAGCTGAGCTAACAGTAAGTTACTGTTAACTCAGCTTTTGCTCTTGTTTCTTTAGTGTCACATTTAGGGAGACTAAAAGGCAATCCTAGTCTTCAGATGCAGCCATAGCTTCCAAAATCATATTTAAATAATCACACTTGGCTGAAAGTTCTTGCATTTGCCGACCGTACTTTGGCTCAATCGTAATCGTCTCATGATGACACGGTTCAACCTGTCGAGCTTCAGTTACCTTCAATTCAGTCAATTGTTCATTTGCTTTCCGATATTCGGTGAGGATCTCTGAACGATTACTCATCAGTTATACGCCTTCTTAATTGCAGAATAAATGTTTAAGTAATTTTTAAACAAGAATGACTATAACACCAAAACCCAACTTTGTGAACCAGATTTTGTAAGAAATTTTAAAATAACGGCAAAATAAAAAGACCCGAAAACAAAGACGTCCGGATCTAATAAAATACAATTTTATTGACTAGAAACTACTTAACCGTCCCAGCGAAACTTGGCTTAAAGTAGGCGCTCATAGATTGAATCTGAACGTTTTCGCCAGGTTCTGGTGCAGCAACGTACTGGTTATTACCAATGTAAATTGCAACATGATAACTAGCTCCTTTAGGTCCCCAGAATAAGAGATCACCAGGAACCGCTTGACTGACAGCATGCATCGAAACATGTGCTTCTTGAGCAACCGTGTTATGTGGCAAAGCTGTCCCAACTGTGTGCGCATATACGTAACTGGTGAAGCCTGAACAATCCATTCCTCTTAATGAAGACCCACCCCAAACGTATGGGATCTTTTGAGAGGCTAACTTAACAGCATAGCTCGTTACAGACGTTACAGGAGCGCCAGCAGCATCTGCTTTGACTGTCTTCTTAGCCTTAGGCGTCTTAACAGCCGACTGTTTAGTCGAGGTTGATGTAGTAGCCTTAGCAGCAGACGTTGTGGTAGCTGCTGTTCGTTTGGCCGTTGTTGTCTTTTTCACGGTGCTAGTAACCGGCGAGGTTGCTTTTACCTTAGAAGCTGTCCCTTTTACAGTTAACTTTTGGCCAGTAAAAATCGTGTCACCCTTTAAATGGTTTAACGATTGCAGCTGACTAACAGTAATCCCATATTTGGCACTAATCTTACTCAGCGTGTCCCCCGACTTAACTTTGTATGTAGAGGCTGTGGCTGTTGTCTTGGTTGAAGACGATTGACTTGAAACAGCAGTTTTCTTAGTTGTTACTTGTGTGTTTGAACTAGCCTTTACCTGCTTGGCTGAAGCATTAGCCTTCACAGTATGATTGGTTGCAGAAGAACCTAACACAATCTTTTGACCAGCAAAAATCGTATCCTTACTTAAGTGGTTCGCCTTTTCAATTGAACCAACTGATACCCCATACTTGTTAGCGAGCTTCCAAACAGTGTCCCCAGACTTAACAGTAATCGTTTTAGCACTAGCCTGCAACGAACCGGCAAACATAAAACCGGCCGCTCCAATAAAACTAGCGGTGATAACTTTGGTCGTTGTATGTTGTTTTCCCAAATCAGATCACCCCTCCTGATTAATCTTTAATGAATACGCTTTACAGAAATTACATGTTCATAGTAACACACTTTCTAAATAATCAGCAAAAAAGTTTAAGATTTTCTTGCGATAGCCAATTAACGAAATTCAATTGAGTTGGAGATATCCGCGTCACAGCACGTTGCAGAAGACTTTGTAGCATACAAAAAAACTAGTTGCCATTCTCATCGATTATGGCAACTAGTTAATATTTTAATCATTATTCGATTACTTTTTGCTTAAAAGGCTTCGCATAATTAGAACAAATTGTTAAAGAAAGCGACAATTGACTGCCAAATTCTGCTCAAAGCACCCATAATTCCGCTAGTATCAGCATTGCTGGCAAAATCCTTTAACTGCGCCATTTTGTTACCTACCGAATTACCAATGTTACTAGCAACTTGTTTAGCATTGTTGACGTAACTGGAAGTGCCAGAAACGGGCGCTTTTTGAACGTTGCTCAAAGCGATGACAATGTTATTAATAACGGTAGTTGAAGTTTGAGATTGAATCCCTTGTTTTGCTAAAGCGTCATTTAACATTTGTCGAATGTCATCTTTGGTTGCGTATTGATTATCTTGCTGTCGTTGCTTGGCCAACTGAGATGAAACGTTCCCAACAGCAGCCATCAATTTCCCTGGGTATTTTTTATCACTTTTATTCTGATTGATTGCCGGCTGAGTGGCATCCATAACACCATTAGCGGCTTGCGTATTTTGCTGATTCAGGGTTAGTCCGTCCGCTGCTAAGGCTTTGTAAACCCCAGTTAGAGCTGACTCGCCGGAAACCGTCTTATCAGCTGTTACCGTAATGATAACATCCTTCACTCCAGCCATGGTGGCAACCATAGCGTATTGCTGAGAAGTGACCTGAGTAATATTATTCTGCCCGTTGTAATCAGCAATATTGACCTTAACACCCGTTCCTGGATCAGCGGGGGCTAGTGAGACTGAACTGATCATACTAGCATCACTGGTTCCTGCAGAATTAATATACGTCCCATAATCAGTTCCAGTCACTGTCAAGCTTTGATAATTAGATTGCACGCCCAAAGCCTTTGAAACAGCATCCTTATCTTCAGAAGCTAAACCGGAACCATAAACGACGTAAGGCTTCGACAAGGCTTTTGTCTGGACTGCTTGACCAGAGGAGGTATTAGTTGAATCCGAACTTGAGGTCACGTCACTGCCAGTATCTGCCAACGCGTGAACCGAGCCAGTTGCACCTAACATTAATAACAATGCAGCGCTAATTAAACTGATTCGAACTGCTTTTTTCATCATGAAATCCTCATTTCATATAGGTTAATCCCAGTGTATCACGACAATTAAAAGGGCTGAATACTTGTTCAGCCCTTTTAATAAATTCATAAGGAGGTATAAACCAACCTGCCAATTTTAGCCAGGACAGAAATGGCAGCTAACCTGTCAGCAGAGTTCCAAGTCAACACAGCTACGTCGATGTCATGTTGATGCTTTGAAAAACGAGCAACATCATGGTCAATCAACGGGCCCTCACCAGTCTTATTGTAAATTTTCACATCGGTAGCAGTTTCATCCATCGCTAAAGGCAATTTACCACGAAACTGTTGATTTAAAAACCACTTTTGCGGTAATAAATACCGGTTCATCAACTCTCTAAATAGGCGTACCGCCTCAAAGGCTGACGTTAAATTTTCCTGACCGTGGTCACGTGCATTAGTATCCATTAGGCGACGTTGAAGTGACGTTTCTTTATAACCATTTTGCTCCAACCACAAGTTAACTGAAGCCATCGTTAAATGATCAATCATCACGTTGGCTGCATAATTGTCGGAATCAGCAATCATCAGTCCAAGTAAATCACTCATCGACCATTCGCTCTGATTCAATAGCTTAAGCACACCTGCACCATCAACTTGAGGTGTCTGAGAAATTTGAATCACTTGGTTCAAATCCTCATCACGATTCAGCTGGGTCGCTAGAATGGCCAATTTGATTAAGGATGCAGCTGGTACCTGAGTATGCTCCTGATGACTGTAAATAAGCTTATTTGTATCATACATGCAAATTGCAATTTGCCCATTGTAAGATGCAATCAGCTCGTCAATGTCTGTTTTCAAGCTCATTGCCAGTACCTTCTTGCAGCAACAAATTCAGGTGCGTAACGCATCTCGGTCAACTTGGCTATGTCCACTTGCTTACCTGGTGTTCGTGATTGAATCATCTGGCCATCACCAATATACATCCCAACATGATGGACAAAACCTTTGCCATGTTCGTAGGCAAAGAATAGGAGATCGCCAGGCTGCATGTTTTCTGGTTCAACTGATTTGCCACCCTTTCTCTGGTCATCAGCGTCTCGTGGAATCTGGATTCCCATCACGCGATGCAAAGTGTACATTAACCCAGAACAATCAAAACCATAAGGAGAAATTCCTGCCCATAAGTATCTTAAACCCAAGAATTGACGAGCTAGCGCAATCATTTGTCGGCCTAAAGTCGTCCCGGTCACGCTAACAACTGTACTGTCAGTTGCAATATATCCCTCGCCTAATGGTGTATCAACCTGCATTAACTGCCCTTCAACACCTAATTTAGATAGTTCCGTTCCCATCACAAGTGTAAACAGTGGTTGGTGTTGCCGATCATACAAGGTTGTAAAGGGAACAACTACATGAACTATATCAGCCTTTTGATCGTACGTAACGGACTCACTGGAGAGCAATTTGGTTGGCAGCCAACCACTATATCCCCGCTGATCGGCATCATCTGGTTGACTCACTAAATAGACCTTCGCCCAGTCATCCTGGATTGTTTCAATGATCACTTCATCATTAAAAACGGCTTGCGTTTCCAAACGCTTAGAGTCACACAAATCAATAGTTTCAGCGGTAGTCATGTTGGCTACCCATTGTTTTGTATCGCCGTCCAAAGCGAGTTGATCGCTTTCTCGTGGCGCTTTGGGACTAGTCCATAGTGTTGCAACCGGAACGCTAATTCGTCTTTTTTCCATTCACTCACCCCCACTTAATTTGCTTTAAAATCGACTCCTAGGCCAATCCCATCCGGAATCGTAATTACTGGTCCTGCATGGGTGATCCCACCAGTTGATGGCTGTGTCTTGAACATCATGGCAGCGTCTAGATCATAGTATTGGATATTGGCTTTTGCAGCAGCCATTTCGGCTGCTGCTGTAACGGATACTTGAGATTCAATCATACTGCCTACCATGCATGGCACGCCAAAGGCTTCCGCAATTGAATTGATCTGTAAGGCATTATCAATTCCGCCTGCCTTCATTAGTTTGAGATTAATAATATCACAACCGTCTAGTTTTAGTAGTCTTAACGCATCCTTCACTGAAAAAATGCTCTCATCTGCCATAATTGGTGTTTCGGTGTTGGCCGTTACATAAGCCATGCCCTCAAAATCATCTGCTGGAACGGGTTGCTCCACTAGTTCAATTTCGAGCCCTTCCTCGGCCATTTGATTAATCATTTTAGCCGCCTGCTTTTTATGCCAGCCTTGATTAGCATCCAATCGAATCTTGATATCTGTCCCAACAGCACTTCGGATGGCTCGAACTTGCTTCAGATCTTCAAATGGCGACTGACTCCCAACTTTAACCTTAAGGGTGTCAAATCCTTCACTCACCAGTTGTTTAGCGTGACTGACCATTTCTGTAGCCGTTCCCACACTAACGGTATAATCCGTTGAAACGGTTTGCTGATAGCCGCCCAGAAACTCAGATAGGGAAATACCATAGTGCTTGGCCAACAAATCATTTACAGCAATGTTGACCGCCGCCTTTGGACTATGATTGCCAACTAGGGCCGTGTCAATGATCTTTTTAATTCGTTCAGGCTGATTTAAAGATTGTCCAATTAATTTCGGGGCAATGATTTGTTCCACAGCATACTGAATACTTGCTGACGTGTCACCCGTGATTGGAGCGGTAGGTGCGGCTTCTCCAAGCCCAGTAACACCATCCGAATCAGTCAGCCGAACAATCAAACTACTAGCAGTGGTCACCGTCCTTAGCGCCGTTTTAAATGGTGATTTTAACGGGACAGCAATCGGAAACGTTTCAATTTTTTTAATGGTTAATGGCATTGTAAACCCCAGCTTTCAGTAATTAATCTTCTTATTGATACTCGATTCAAAGTTTGTACTTATCCGGTTAGCCCACTGGGATCAAACCGGAATCTTTTTTTATTATAGATTAACTTACCTGCAACCTCTAATTTCGTGACAACTTGCCCGGCGGTTTCACGAGTGGTCCCACTCAGTCGCGCTAATTCAATCAAAGTAATGGGGTAAGGAATTAACACATCACCATCGGGAGTCTTCTCACCCATATCGGAACCAAAAATACTGAGCGCTTGAATCACCCTATTAGTTGCACTTGAAGTGACCAACTTCTGCAATCGATTTTCCATTCGGTCAAGCAAGTGACTCATCTGACTGATCACTTGTCGGGTAACCAGCGGGTTAAGCGAAACAATTGCCTCAAAAGTCGTCATTGGTACCGAAGCAATCGTAATATCCGTGAGCGCAGTTGCCGTATAGGGGTAATCCGCGTCGGTATATAACCCACGATAAGGGAAACCCTTGATTGCTTTCACGTAGTTAATGAACGTGAAATTTCCTGTTTCATCGTGCCGTTCCAGACGGACAACCCCTTTTATGACGTAATAAAAACGTTGTCGCAGATCGCCATGGTCGAACAAGATCTGCCCTTTAGGATAAGTCTTTACACTTAAATCATGGGTTAATTTTGAAAACTCAGCCTCAGTAAAATCACAGAACTCAGGTAGTTGACGTAAATAATGTCGATATGTATCGTCCGATTGCAGCATGAAACAAGCTCCCTTCTTATCTGGCTATTATTATACGCCAATTGATTTCAAATTTAAGTTTGATCTGTGTGCGAAACGAGAAAACACTACCCCGACTAGAAAAGTCAAAGTAGTGCTTTCTCATTACATTCTGGAATCAACCGAGCATTGTCACAGTCACACTAGACTTGACATCATCTAAACGTTCGCATCCGCACTCACCATTGAAACCACCGTTCCCGAACCCGATTCAATAAACTGCCCCAGATTACTTAACGATGTAATCACCGCCTGGCCCTCTGGTCGGTGCGTCACAAATTCAATGGCTGCTTCAACCTTGGGCAGCATACTACCGGCCGCAAATTGGCCATCAGCAATATGCTGTCGCAATTCGTTGACAGAAACTGTCGTCAGTTGCCGCTGTTGAGGCTGATTAAAGTTCACGTAGACGTGATCCACGGCCGTCAAAATAATCAACTGATCGGCACCAACCCGTTCTGCCAATTTTTCTGAAGCAAAATCTTTGTCGATGACCGCTTCACGGCCAATCAGTTGATTCCCCTGTCGAACTACCGGAATACCGCCACCGCCAGCAGCAATTGGTATCACACCCGCTTTGGCCAGCTGATTGACTGCTCCAGCTTCAACCACGTCGACTGGTCGTGGAGATGCCACTACCCGCCGATAACCGCGACCGGCATCTTCAACGAAGTGAAAACCAGGATTGGCTGATTTTAGCACACTCACCGCTTCACGAGAGTAAAACGGACCAATTGGTTTGGTCGGTGTGTCAAAGGCTGGATCATGTTCATCGACAACCACCTGTGTCACCACCGTTGCAACGTCCATTTCAAGCCCTAACGCTGCCAGTTCGGCCGCCATTGCGTTTTGCAACCAGTAGCCGATACTCCCCTGAGTCATAGCGACCGCGGTATCCAATGGCATTTCAGGGTTATCAGGTGTACTCCCTGCAGCTTGCTGTAACAAAATATTGCCAACTTGTGGGCCATTTCCATGAGAAATGATCAACGAATCACCTTGCTGAATAAATTTAACGAGGTATTTAGCAGTTTCTCTTAAAGCGCGTTGTTGCGCTGCCGCACTAGCATCATTAGCTAAAATAGCATTGCCACCAAGTGCGACCACAATTTTGCGTGCTGTCATAGGAATCATCCTTTCCGCTGAGTGCCATCAACAAACAAAAAGGGTGCTCAGCAAAACACCTAGTGGTGTTTTGCCTAAGCCCCCTAAATACGCTGTAGTGATTTACTAAACAGTTGGAATAAATAAGTTACCCAACGTTGCAGCCATCATTGCTTTGATAGAGTGCATCCGGTTTTCAGCTTCTTCAAACTGACGGGCGTACTTGCTACGGAAGACCTCATCAGTAATTTCCATTTCAGTCAAACCGTACTTTTCTTCAATCTCTTTACCGTAATCAGTGGTCGTATCATGGAACGCTGGCAGACAGTGCATCACGATTAATTGATCATCAGGTGTGCCCGTCTTCTTCAAAGCCGCCATGTTCACTTGATAAGGCTTCAACAGATTGATTCGTTCTTGCCAGTTATTCTCACCCATTGATACCCAAACGTCAGTGTAAACAATATTTGAGCCCTTCAAACCTTTATCAAGGTCATCAGTGATCAATAACTTAGCACCTGAATCCTTGGCAAAGCCATTAGCAATGTCTTGAATCTCCTGCTCTGGATGTAATTCATTCGGTGCCACGATGTGAACATTTACTCCGAGGATCGCTCCGGTAACGAGTAAGGAATTAGCCATGTTGTTACGGCCGTCACCCATATAAGTCAACGTTAAGCCCTTCAGATGGCCAAAGTTTTCCTTTACCGTCATGAAGTCAGCCAGCATCTGAGTTGGGTGCCATTCATCGGTTAAACCGTTCCAAACGGGAACCCCAGAAAATTCAGCTAACTGTTCAACAACGTGTTGGCTGAAACCACGGAATTCGATCCCGTCAAACATGCTACCAAGCACCTTAGCTGTGTCCTCAACCGATTCTTTTTTACCTAACTGGATGTCGTTGGCCCCTAAAAATTCTGGGTGGGCACCAAGATCGATTGCTGCGGTAGTAAAAGCTGAACGAGTCCGGGTCGAATTCTTTTCAAATAGTAAAGCAATGTTCTTACCTTCTAGGTAATGATGCGGAATGCCCGCTTTTTTAAGGGCTTTCAAATGCAGTCCAAAATCAACTAAATAATTTAATTCAGCGGCACTAAAATCTTTTTCGGCCAGCACTGACCGTCCTTGAAAAACGCTATTTTTAAAGTCTGTCATAGTAATAGCTCCTTTTGTTAGGTTATAGATCTTCTCGTACCAGCGGCATACTCATGCATCTTGGACCGCCACGTCCCCGTGAAAGTTCGCTGGAGAGAACTTCTAGAACTTTGAGTCCATGGTCACGAAGTACCTGATTTGATACGTAGTTTCTATTATAGGTGACTACAACGCCTGGTGCAATTGCCAGTGTGTTAGAACCATCATTCCACTGTTCACGGTCAGCAATCAACGGATCACCGCCACCAGTAGGAATGAGATCAATATCATCAAGAGAAAGCACATCTTTTAATACCTGTTTTAAGTCTAAATGATGATCCACATGCAGTTCGCCGTCATTATCTTCAGTAATGGTCCAGGTATCAATTTGACCGCCCTCACCCAGGATCCCTGGATGAACTGTAAACTGATCGTGATTGATCATTGTGAAAACCGTGTCCAAATGCATCATCGCGTGGTTATGTGGAATCCGAATCGCCAGCACCTTTTCAAAGCCGCTCTTGTGTTCAAACAATCTGCGGGCAATATCTTCAATCGCGTGAGCTGACGTCCGTTCCGATACCCCAATGGCAATTACAGTATCGCTAAGCACCAACTCATCGCCACCTTCGATTCGGCCTGGCTGATCACGATCACGCCAAACGTGCAGACCCTGGTTAGCAAATCTTGGATGATAGTTGATAATCGTTTCCATAAAGAACGATTCACGTTGCCTAGCTGGGAAAGTCATGTTGTTAATACTCAGACCATCGCCTAACGAAGCAGCTGGATCTCGGGTAAAATACAAGTTAGGCATCGGATCCATGAAGAATGGGTAATCCTTTTCTTCAGCAGCGCTCACTAAATCTCGCGGCACGAAGTCTAACTCATTTTTCCGCACACCAGCCATGATTTTAACCACCATTTCAGTAGTTGTCATGCTAGTTAAATAATCCTCTAATACGTGATGAATCATACCGGCTGCATAACCGGACTCAACTAACATTTTGTCTAGGAAAGCGGCCTTTACATCTGATCCGCCAGCATCTAAAGCTTCTACAACTAACTTTTCAAGATATAGCACCTCTACGCCGTTATCCCTGAGTGTATCAGCAAAATTATCGTGTTCTTTTTGAGCAATGGGTAGGTAAGGAATGTCATCAAATAAAAGTCTTGGCATCATTTCTGGCGTGAAGTTTTCAACTTCGGCTCCTGGTCTCTTTAACATGACAACGTCAAGCTTACCAATTTCTGATGTCACATGAATGGGTTTGATCATAATAGTTACCTCCTATCTCTTTTGGACACTTTAATCATAAGATTTATGGCAATCGCTTTCATCGGCTATTTCACAGTTCGAATGCCAAGAATTTCGCATTTTTAAGTGGACTTGAAAATTTACAAAAAAATATACAAAAAAGACGCCATTTAAGTCTCTATGACTTAAATATACATCTATTTTTGCATATTATTAGATTATTAAAATTAGATTAAATATTTTAAATTGTTTAAATCACTGTTTTGTAGATGATATTCGCAATATCATCATCATTAATTCATATTTGTTTCACATTTTTATTGTATATATTACTGAATTAATTTGACACTATCCCGGATGATCAATTCTAACGGCAATTGCTTATCTTGATGTGCCAATCGCGGATTATTCAGCCGTTCGATCAGCAGTTCCGTGGCCACTTGTCCCATTTCAAACGCCGGTTGGTGAATTGACGTCAGCTTAGGGGTGACAAAATTGGCGAGGTCAATATCATCATATCCCATAATTGATAGGTCATTAGGGATGCTTAATCCTCGCTCTTGGACACCACGATACAACCCGATTGCAGTTTCATCATTGATACAGAAAACTGCTGATGGCTTTTTTGCCAACAAAGCTGCGGTAGCTTGATAACCACCCAACTTAGTCATTGGTGTCTGTACCACCATGTCATCCGGTAAAGTAGCACGGTACTTGGCCATTCCAGCACGAAAACCACTGATTCGTTGCTGCATATTATGGGTGATCTCCTCACCCGCTAACAATGCAATTCGTCTGTGTCCTTGCGACAGTAAGTAATTCGCTGCCATCTGCCCCCCCTTATAATCATCCACCCAGACCCGGTCACCAACTTGGGCATCGTTTTGATCGAACAGCAAATAAGGAATCCCATTGCGGGTTAAAATTCGGTCAATATCATTAGCATTCAACGTCGCACTAGCAATGATCAGGCCATTAGCAGCGCGTTTGATCAATTCCTCCAAATACATTGTTTGCAATTTTTGATTTTGATTGGCATCAAAAATAATTGGGATGAAGTGGCGTAATTGCGCAGTTTGTTGAATGCCCTTAATAAACATGCTAAAAAAGGGATTCGCTAAGTTCGGAACCAGCACACCGATTGTCTGGGTGGACCCCATGATTAAATTACGAGCGTTATAGTCAGGCACATATCCGAGCTTTTTTTGTAACTTTAAGA
This sequence comes from Secundilactobacillus angelensis, assembly GCF_012641075.1. Taxonomy (GTDB): domain Bacteria; phylum Bacillota; class Bacilli; order Lactobacillales; family Lactobacillaceae; genus Secundilactobacillus; species Secundilactobacillus angelensis. The sequence goes on from NZ_JAAXLJ010000015.1 coordinate 12,378, forward strand.
CCCGGTCTCTTGTATCACTACTAAATCGTTCGCCCTTACCGTTTAAGACTTGTGAAACCGTTGTTACTGATACCCCAGCTGCTTCGGCTAAGTCCCTAATTGTCACTTTCTGTGCCACGATGCCCTCCTTTCTGCAACCTGGTTAAATTAAAGCAGTTGCTCAGCTTACTCAGGTTGTCCAAAAACGCTATGTACTAAATCCCCCATTCCAAGCAGACTTGAAATGGGGGTCGAACTATTTAATTAACCTTTGATGATTGAATCAATTTTTTCTAGTTCATCAGCTGAGAAGCGAATGTTTTGAACGGCCTTCAAATTATCTTCCAAGTGTGACGCCTTCGAAGCACCGGTAACAACGCTCACAACTACTGGATCCTTTAGTAGCCAGGCCAGTGACATTTGTGCCATGGTTTGGCCACGGTTCATTGCAATGTCATTAAGTTGATTAAGCTTTTCCGTTAGTTTTGCACGACCCTGATCCATCACGTCCGTGCTGCTCCAATGAATCTGGAAATCTTCAGGAATACCACCTAAGTAACGGTTGGTCAATAATCCTTCAGCTAAGGGACCGTACGCAATCATCCCGAGATTATTGGCTTTGAGCGTGTCTAAAACGCCGTCATTCTCGACTTCTCGATTCAACATATTGTAGGACAGTTGGTTAACAACAAACGGGGTGTGTAAGTCCTTAAAGATTTTGATAATGGCCTTTGTTTGGGCGTTGTTGTAATTTGAGATACCAACGTACAATGCTTTTCCTGACCGGACAATATCATCCAGCGCAACAGCGGTTTCTTCTAAATCTGTATTCGGATCAAAACGATGGCTATAGAAAATGTCAACGTAGTTTAAACCCATTCGCTTTAAGCTGCCATCCAGCGCATTAATCAGCGTCTTTCGAGAACTCATTTCACCGTATGGTCCCGGCCACATGTGAAAACCAGCCTTCGTTGTAATCACCAATTCATCACGGTAGGCCTTCAAGTTGGCCTGATAGATCTGGCCAAATAACCGTTCTGCCGCACCGGAACCAGGGCCATAGTTATAGGCAAGATCAAAACTAAAAATACCGCTATCAAACGCTTTTAAAATAATTTTTTCACTGTCAGCATAGTTGGCTTCATTTCCAAAACTGTGCCACAAGCCAAAGGATACTCCAGGTAACTGCAGACCCTTGTTGCCTGCACGACGAACGGGCATCCGGCCGTCGTAACGATTTTCATCCGCTGCATACATATTTAGTGATTCTCCTTCTCTTATGATTGGTACATATCAATTTTAAGAGGAGAATGACACCCGGTCAAGGGGAAAACCATGTGAATGTTGCAACAGTTCTAAACTGAGCGAGCTGAGGACTTCAAACTTAATTTGACAGCATCACTCACATGACCACCCGCTTGCTTCAATAATGCTTTTGCTTCAGCAATAGTTCCCTTAGTTTCAATCAATAGAATTGCCAGTGGCACATTATTATCAGCACGTTCCAGGGCTCTCTCAGCAGCCAGCGTTGATGTCTGTGTAGCTGCCGCAATAATCCTTTTTGCCCGCCGATTCGTCTTTTCATTAGTCGGCACAACGTTGATCATCAGATTTTGATAAACCTTTCCGGAGCGAATCATGATGCCACTAGAAACCATGTTAAGGACCATCTTTTGAGAAGTCCCAGCCTTCATCAAGGTAGCGCCAGTAATCACTTCCGGGCCCACAATTGGACAGATCGCCACATCAGCGTTCTTTTCTAGTGGACTGTCGGTGACACAAGCTACGGCAATGGCGAGCGCCCCAACTTGTTTAGCATAGTGTAAAGCCGCTACTGTATATGGAGTGGCACCACTGGCAGCAATCCCAATCACGATATCTTTATCATTTAAATTCACTTTTTTGAGGTCATTCTCTGCCAATTCAGCTGAATCTTCCACTCCTTCTAGGGTATGAAACATGGCTTCAGGCCCGCCTGCAATGATGCCAAAGGTTTGTGATTCCTCTAGCCCATACGTCGGCCTTAACTCGGTGGCATCTAGGACGCCTAGCCGACCAGAAGTTCCGGCACCGATATAAATCAGCCGACCACCAGCATCAAAACGCTTAGTGGCCAAGTTAATGGCTTGCGAAACTTGTGGCAACTGCTTTTGAACCGATCGTGCAACCCGTTGGTCTTCACGATTGATAATTTCAACCATATCTGCTGTGCCAACTTGGTCGATACGAGTGGAATGCCGGTTTCGTTGCTCGGTTAATAGATCCTCGAAGTTCATGTTAAATCCTCCATTTTCACAAAATGTTCTCAGAATGCAAACAGAACACTTTAATTTGTTATCGCTTTCATTACCTACTCTTCAGGTATATCATGTTTCAATGAAAATTTCAAACTAATTCAACATAAACACGGCGTTTTTCATGTTTTTTTGAAAATCATATATTTTATAAGTAAACTCAATTGAAATCCATAACATTTTCATTAGGTTTTGAAATCAATTTGAAATCCAGTTAAAAAAACTTCCTGATTAGCCTTATTCGACTAACCAGGAAGCTTTCGATCCAGTAAATGATTATTTGGTGATATAGATATTCTTTAAACCTCGACTCATACCAGCTGGATTCCAGACGTAGCCATGGACGCTTGGCCGCCAAAGTTCGGTGGTTGACGGCTGGTACAGTGGAATAATCCCTTGATCCTTCATCAATACCTTTTCAGCATTAACCAAGTCCTCATAACGGCGCTGTTGATTATTAGCATCCGTCGTTTGGGAAGCCTTAATCAGCTTATCATAGTCGCTATTCGACCATTTGCCATTGTTAGTTGGGTTGTTCGATTCTTGCAGGCTTAAGAAGTTGATTGGGTCGGCAAAATCAGCACCCCACATCGACACAACCAAATCAAAATTTCCGTTGGATGAACGTGCCAGACGGTTCTTGTACGGCACGTTATCAATATTAACTTTCAGCCCAGGTAATTTCTGGAATTGATCCTGCAAATATTGTGTAGTGGTCTTAGCTTGGTCAGTATCATCACTCAGCAAGGTCAACGTGAGCTTCTTCTGGCCAACTTGTTTCATGCCTTCAGCCCAAAGCTTCTTGGCATTGGCAGAATCGTATGTCACACCAGACTTAACGTAGGCATCTGTTGCGAAATCAGCCTTAGTCTTGGGATTACGGCTAAGATTGGTTGAAACGAACCCCTTAGGCGCGGTTGAACCATCTCGTAACACCTTGGTGGCTAAGGTCTGCTTATTCACAATTTGGGCAAGAGCTTGACGAACTTTAACGTTTTTCAACGCTTTGTTCCGCTTTTGGTTCATTTGTAGATACATCATTGAACCACCTTCAAACTTCTTGAAGCCCTTATTACTTTGATAATTAGCCACTTGAGTTCCCGATAATGGTGTCACGTCAAGCTTATTTTGGTTATACAGATTCAAGCCGGTACTTGGACTCTTAACGACTTGATAATTGATTTGGCTCAAGTGGACGTGCTTCTTATCCCAATAATTTGGGTTTTTCTTCAAAGTCCAAGTGTTATTCGTCCCGTTCCAATCAGCGACTTTAAACGGTCCGTTATTAGTCACATTCTGTGCGTTGTTACCATACTGTTTACCGTACTTTGTGACGGCTGACTGTTCTTCGGGGAAGAAAGTTGGAAATGCGAGTAAGAGTTTGAAATAAGGCACTGGCTGACTCAATGTTACAACCAATTTATCCTTGCTGGGTGCGGCAACGCCCAATTGATCAGGACTAAGCTTACCCTTTTGGATAGCGCTAAAGTTCTTAATACCATCGAACAAGTAGGCATAGTTAGCAGCCGTTTTAGGATTGGCGGTTCTTCGCCATGAATAAACAAAATCCTGAGCCGTTACTGGTTTACCATCACTCCACTTATCATCTTGACGAATATTAAACGTGTAAGTGAGTCCATCTTTTGAAACTTGAGTTTTAGTTGCCAGGGCATTTTCAATCTTTGAGTGCTCACCTAACCGGTACAAGCCTTCGTTGGTTGCATACAGAGCTGTCAGACTCACAGATTCAGAAGCTGCTGAATTATCCAACGTCGAAATTGTATCAGTTGTGCTGAGATTAAGTACTTGCTTAGTAGCCATCTGCTGACCACTGCTACTGGACTTGGATGAACCGCAAGCTGTCAGCGTTAAGACTAAAGCAATGCTGCCAATTCCAAGCAAGATTTTTTTGAAAGTCATGATGTATTCTCCGTCCTCATTTAAAATTTGCTAAACAACAAAAAATCTATCTGAATAATCATTATTTAAGTCTCAGATAGATTAACTTAATCGCCGTTTTCTTATTTTACTACGTTGTTATTGGATAAATAATTGTCCGACACTCTGTTCGGAATAGATTCGCCGAATTGCCTGCCCGATTAAATGGCCAACTGAAATAATTTCCAGTTTATCAAACTGTTTTGAATCAGGCATTTGAATGGAATCGGTGACGATCACTTTTTTCAATGGTGAATTTGTCATTTGTGAGACTGCGTTTTTACTAAATACCGGGTGAGTTGCAACGGCATAGATATCGTTTGCCCCGGCATTTTTTAAAGTTTGAGCTGAAATTGAGATTCGTACGGCAGTATCAATAATATCATCCACTAAAATTGCGTTCATACCCTTCACAGACCCAATCACGGCATCCGCAGAAGTCGTTGATTTATCAGGATCACGATTATCAATAATGGCGAGTGGTGCTTGCAGCAGGTCCGCCATCCGCCGAGCCTTAGAAACGCCAGCATGATCGGGCGATACCACAACTAAATTATCGGTTAATCCGTGGTCAATGAAATACCCTGCCAACAGCGGTGTTGCTTCTAGGTGATCCATTGGAATATCAAAGAATCCTTGAAGTTGAGCCGCATGTAAATCAAGGGTCACCACCCGGTTCACACCATCATCTTCAAGCAACGAGGCAATTAATTTGGCCGTAATGGGTTCACGAGAACGTGCTTTCCGGTCTGCACGGGAATAACCATAATAAGGGATCACCACGGTAATCGAATGTGCACTGGCCCGACGAACTGCATCCACCATGATCATTAACTCCATCAGGTTAGTATTCACGGGATCCGAAACAGATTGGATCAAGAAAATATCATCACCACGAATACTTTCATCCACTGTGATTGAAATTTCACCATCACTAAAATGCTTAATTGTTGCCTTCCCCAGTTCAACACCAGCTGCGGCAGCAATTTTGTCTGCCAATGGCCGATTTGAATTTAACGCAAACATCTTCAACGGATGCTTAGTTTCACTCTGATTTGGCATGTTTTTCCTCCAGGATTGATATTATCGATTAAACTACTTACACCAAATATTACACTATCACTATTTGTTAGTAAACGATTTAGGCGTGACTTTTCCCATTCCAATCATCGGATCAATTTGACCGCCACTCACTAACGACATGGTTAAAATACCATTATTTAAAATAACCGGTTGTGCTTCAGATTGTTGCTTGCTTGCATCATCAGTTAATGGTTGTTTTACGGACTGTGGCTCAGCCGGATTTTCACCTGATTTTTCGGCTTCCTGCTGTTCGACAAGGGACTCTTGAGTCTCACTGATCGTAGCAGTTAATCGATCAACTAACGCTGTATGACGGTTCACAGACTGGCGCTTAACGCTTTGTTCAAAGGCCGCTTGTTCGCCCAGTAAAATTAGGGTCGACTTGGCCCTGGTAATCGCCGTATACAGTAGATTTCGCTGCAACATCCGCGAGTACTGCATCACCATGGGTAAAATGACCATCTTAAACTGACTCCCTTGCGCCTTATGGATCGTCGTGCAATAGGCAAGTGTCAATTTGTCCCATTCATTTCTCGGGTAAGTCACTTCGGTTTGGTCAAAAGCCACCGTGAGTTTGTCCACCTTATCCGAATTACCACGGGCCTTCGCAAATGTAATCCCCACGATTGAGCCAATGTCGCCATTAAAGACGTTATTTTCCGGACTATTGACTAAGTGAAGTACTTTGTCACCAATCCGAAATTTTTCACCCCGAAATTCGACTTCTTTTTTTCGGGTTTCACTCAGTGGGTTCATAATATCTTGAATGAGTGTGTTCAGCCGAGTAACGCCAGCCGGCCCACGGTACATTGGCGCCAGGACTTGAAAATCATCAGCAGAAAACCCACGTTCTTTGGCCTTACCAACAATTTGTTCAATCACGGAGGGCATCTGATAGGCGTTACAACGAATGAACGATTTGTCAGACTTATTTTGCGTAAAATCTGCTGGCAGCCGCCCCATCTTGACGTCATGCGCCAATGGAATGATGGATGAATCATCATCTTGACGATAAATTGTGTTGAGCTCCATTGCCTTAATTCGGTGACTACTTAATAGGTCAAAGAAAACTTGCCCAGGTCCAACGGATGGCAGCTGGTCCTTATCACCCACTAAAACGACCTGCATCGAGTCTGGAATTGCACGAAGCAACGTCCGGAACAAGTAAATATCAACCATCGACATTTCATCCACGATCAATAAGGAACCTTCCAAGTCTTTGGCTGTAACGTCATCGTTGTTTTCTCGACCCGTAAGGCCTAACAACCGGTGAATCGTACTAGCAGGAAGACCCGTTGTTTCACTCATCCGTTTGGCAGCTCGTCCAGTTGGCGCTGCTAACAATATCGGAAAGGGTTTATCCTTATACTGGTTAATATCCAGGGATAATTCATGTAATTTAGCATATAAGTTAACAATTCCGTTGATAATCGTTGTTTTCCCTGTACCTGGACCGCCAGTTAACAGGAATACATGCGACTGAATGGCCGATAAAATGGCCGATTCTTGTGAGTCATCGTAAGTGATTCCTAAGTTTCGCTCAACGACGCGTATTTGCTTTTCAAGCTTATCGTCATCAAAGTCTTTTAGATCAGAAGCCTGCAAAATTCGGTTAAGATGTTCAGCAGCTTGCCATTCGGCATCATAGAGGCTCTTCAGAAAGATTCGGTTATCTTCACCCACAACTTTTTGTTGCTTGCCCAACTCCACTAGTTGATCCGCAATCAGTTGGGGATCAACCGATTCGTTGCGACTTTCCTGAAGTAACCGAATAGTGCCGTTAAGTAACGGCTCAGCACTAGTAAAGGTGTTGCCATCTGACATTGCAAGTTCACCTAAGGTTTGCAAAAGGCCGGCTTGAATTCGCTGTGGTGATTGGGTACCGATGCCCAACTGTTCAGCAATCTGATCGGCCCTTTTGAAACTGACACCGTTAATATCTTCGACGAGTTGATAAGGATTCTCCTGAATCACTTGTAACGTCTTTTCCTTATAGCGTTCAAAAATAGCACTAGCTAACCGGCTACCAAAACCGTAGCCGTTCAACCCAATGATGATTTGTTCAACGCCATTATTACTGGTTAAATTATCGACCAACGTCTGCTTAACTTCAGTTTTCAAATTAAGCGGATCCAGAACTGAAGGGTCCTGATTAATTTGATCAATGGCGGTCAATCCCAGCAAAGCAACGATTTTTTCGGCCGTCTTCTTACCTAACCCCGGAAAATCATCCCCAGAAAGATACTGAACGATGCCTTCTTTAGTCGTTGGCACCTCGTTTTGATAATTATCAGCCTGAAATTGCTGACCATATTTAGGATGGTCAACCAGTTTGCCAAAGAAACGGTATGGCATATCCTCAGCGACATCCGCAAAGTTACCGGTAACAACGATCTCGTCACCGTGCCAATTAAGGTTGGTAGCAGAAACTTTCACCAGTAATACCTTGTAGAAACTATCGGGGCTTTCAAAAAAAGTTGCCGCCACCGTACCAACAATGTAGGACTGCTGAGGCTGTTGTTCCTCACCAAATAAATTTATATTTTCACTGGCCATTCAGTCCATCCCACTTTCAGCTTAAGCCTTTGATTGATTATCTTTCTTCTGAGTCAGTGCGGCTTGAATATCCGCCAAGCGTTTCTGACCGTTTTCATAATACTTTGAGTCTAACCGTTTGGCTTGCTCGAAATATTCACTGGCGTCTTCTTCCAACACAACGGCAGCAATTCCGCGGTCAAACTGTGCCCGACCGTTCTTCGGGTCACTAGCCAAAGTCTTGTCGTAATACTTCGCCGCGTCCTTAAAACTACCAACCGCCAGTAGATTATCAGCAATCAACTGATTGACTTGTGGATCTTGTTGATGATTTTCCGCCGCAGTCAACGCAAAAGCCAAAGCCGTTTTGTGGTCATTATTCCCCATATAGCTTTGAGCCAGCATCATGTACGCATCACTTTTCAGCTTGGTGTCTTTAACTTGATTAAACTGTTCAATTGCCTTTTGATACTCACCAGCTTCGTAGTAGACGTTGCCCAAGCCGTAAGTTAACGTGTCCTTAGCTGTACGAGATTTATCAGCAAATAGCCCAAGTGCTTTCACCATCAACTCTTCAGCTTGCGTGTAGCTCTTAAGGTTGACCAATAGCGCGCCAAGATCATAGTAGGTATGATAATTATCAGGGTCGTCATCAATTTCTTGAATCAGCCGGTGCATCAGCTGTTCTGATTCTCGCTGTTTTGCCTCTCGTTCAGCCTTTTTCTTGGCAGTTTCTTCTGGGTTATCTGACTTATTCATGTTGTCGCCTCTCTAAATGGTATCTGTTGCATCAAGTTTACGTTTTAAATAATCGGTTTTATTCCATGCGACGAGGTCATAGTGCGCACCTCTATCAAGGGTCTCTAATATTGTGGTAGACGTGTTACTCAACCCGCCTCGATCCCGTAAATGAGCCAACGGTGTGCCTAGCAACGCGTTAATTTCGGCGTTCAAAGCTGCACCATGGCTGACGATGAGGATGTTTTGATCAGCCTCCGGATAGTTATTGACGATCATTGAAATCGCGGGTGTCATTCGATTGATCAGTTCCTGGAAACTTTCCCCACCGATCTCCACCGGTCGATAGTCGGCTGGTGCATTACGGAAAGCGTCAAATTCTTCTGGAAAACGAGTCTGAGCCTCTTTGAACAACATGCCCTCCATTTTACCCAGATGGAATTCTTCCAAACGACTTAATAGACTAAGTTTCGGTCGACCAGGTAAATATTGACGGACTGTCCTAGCGGTATCGCGGGCTCGCTTAATTGGACTAGCATAGATATGGTCAAATTTGAATTGCTTCAAATAAGCCCCCGCCTGTTTAATTTCATCATAACTTTCCGGCAAGAGCGGTGAATCGCCACCAGCTCCCTGGTAGCGTGATTCAAGGTTCCATTCGGTTTTACCGTGCCGCAAAAAAAATAATCTCACTGTACTTCCCTCTTCACTACCAATGGTTTTAAAAAAATAAATCAGTACTATTATGACAGGTTAACATCAAAAAACCAACCCAAGTTCACGAGGAACCTGAGTTGGCTTTTGTCAAAATTTAAACGTATTGAAGCTGACGTTCCTTACTATAAGCAGCGTCAATAATGGCACTCCCTAAGCACTCCTGACCATCGTAGAAAACAACGGCCTGACCCGGCGTAATTGCACGGACAGGATCATCAAATTCTACCGTTACTTTTTGGCCGTCATCTGAAAGATGAACGGTAACGCCAGTGTCAACTTGACGATAACGGAACTTGGCAGTTGCCCGGAAGTCCTGACCGCGGTCAATGTTATTGACCCAGTGAATATCTGAGGCATCTAAATGAGTTGCGTAAAGATGTGGGTTATGATAACCCTTACCAACATAAAGAACGTTCTTCTTTAAATCCTTGCCAATAACGAACCAAGGCTCGTTATCCTCACCGTCACCACCGATACCAAGACCGCGCCGTTGGCCAATTGTATAGTACATTAGGCCAGCGTGTTCGCCCTTAACTTCACCGTCAATCGTCATCATCTTACCGGGTTTAGCTGGTAAGTACTGACCAAGGAAACCCTTGAAGTTCTTCTCACCAATAAAACAGATCCCAACGGAATCCTTCTTGTGAGCAGTTGCCAAGCCAGCTTCTTCAGCGATTCGACGAACTTCTGGCTTAGTGATGTCGCCAATTGGAAACATGACCCGATCCAGCTGTTCCGTGGAAAGCTGACTAAGGAAGTACGTCTGATCCTTGTTTGTATCAACCGAACGCATTAGGTGCATATGACCATCTGCATCGCGGTTTAACTGGGCGTAATGACCAGTTGCAATATAGTCGGCGCCAAGATCCAACGCGTAGTCTAAAAACGCCTTAAACTTGATTTCCTTATTACAGATCACATCAGGATTAGGGGTCCGGCCCTTCTTGTACTCATCTAAGAAATAAGTAAAGACCCGGTCCCAGTACTCCTTTTCGAAATTAACTGAGTAATACGGAATTCCAATTTTAGCAGCAACTTTAGCCACGTCTTTGTAGTCTTCAGTAGCTGTGCAGACGCCGTTTTCATCAGTGTCGTCCCAATTCTTCATGAACACACCGACAACGTCATAGCCCTGCTGCTTTAGGCGCAGTGCAACAACCGACGAGTCAACCCCGCCGCTCATGCCGACAACCACACGTGTTTGGCTGTTGTCTTGCATAAAATCACCATCACTTCATAACAGATTCTGGAGAATCCACGAGTTGAAGGTCGCAAAAATCCAGTATAAATGATAATACACGCCAATGCCTGCTATTGCAAGCGTTTAGTGCTCTGCAGGCACAATGATTTCCCGTTCTGCTAGGTTTTCCATAATGTAATGGAATTGTTCGAGAAAGGCATCCGTCCGTTCCATTTTAAAAATGTTGACTTCACGTAACCCGTTACCAGCCACTGCGGCCATCTTAAAACCGCTTAAGTCTGGGTTGACGGTGACCTTCAGCTCCACGCTGGCGCTGTACGGCGAAGTTGGATCCAGTGAACGTTTCAGTGTAAAGCTGCCGTTTTTACTTTCAGTAAAGCCGACATCTCTGAGTGAAAATTTTTTGATTCCCTTACTGATTGTATAATCTTGGTCATCACCCTGTAGTTTAGCTGTTTGATTAAATGCCATCTTACTTCACCTCACTGCGTGTCTTCACACGAGACACAATTTTTGAAATATTGGTTACCAAAGCCGCGATGTCGTTTTCAGTTGTGTATCGACCGAAACTGATTCGAATCGATTCTGAAATTCGTGGACTATCTTCACCAAACATTGCCGTTAACACGTGCGAAGGTTCGATTGAACCCGCCGTGCAAGCAGAACCACCAGATACCGCGATCCCAGCCAAATCAAGATTAGTCTGCATGACGTATGTTGAAATGCCCTTGACCCAAATATTTAAAACGTGCTGCAAGTTGTCTTTATCCAATGAGCCGTTAACGTCAAAATCAACACCGGCATCGGTTAACCCTTGAACAATTTCTTGCTTAAATTGATAATACTTCGCTTGCCGATGGGCCTTTTCCTCGGTAGTGATCGTCTTTACAGCTGCTGCCATTCCAGCGATTCCTGGCACGTTTTCCGTTCCAGCACGCCGTTTTTCTTCCTGGTCGCCACCCTTAATAAAACTGGGAAAGTTAATTCCGGTCTTACGGTATAGGAAGCCCACCATTTTAGGACCATTGATCTTATGGGCTGACGTCGACAACATATCGATATGGTCGCGTTTAACGTCAATATCAAGCAACCCATATGCTTGAACAGCATCCGTATGGAACCAAGCCTGATGATCCTTCAACAACTCACCAATTTCGTGAATTGGCATGTGGGTACCAACTTCATTATTGCCCATCATAATCGTCACTAGGATGGTATCGTCTCGTAACGCCTGTTTAAAATCTGTCATACTGATTTGACCATTTTCATCAACGGGCAGATACGTTACTTCAAACCCCTGCTCTTCCAGAAAATGCAATGGCTTTAAAACAGCCTCATGCTCAACCGCCGTGGTAATGATGTGTTTTCCTAGTGACTGCCGAGCATAAGCCGTCTGCATAATAGCTGTATTATCGCTTTCGGTCCCGCCACTAGTAAAAATAATATCATCTTCATCCGCATTGATACTCCGGGCAATAATCTGGCGACTGTTTTCCAGCACCGTATGTGCCTGACGACCTAAACCATACAGCGTCGACGCGTTACCATAGACGTTTTGCAGCTTATCCGTCATTTCAGTGAGAACTTCTTCTGAAATGGGGGTTGTCGCTGCGTTATCTAAATAAATTTCTTTCACTTTAAAAACTCCTTTTACACGTTAAGCAGCAAACAACGCTAATAACATTTGAGCTGAACGTTTCCCAGCCTCAATAATAAAGTCATCAAAGCTGACGCCAGCATTCTCATCACCCACGTCAGACATAGCGCGAACCACCACGTATGGCGTGTTGAATTGGTGGGCAACTTGACCAACTGCAGCACCTTCCATTTCGCTGGATAACGCATCCGGGAAATGCTTTAGAATCTCTTCAACTGCTTCGTGACTCGCAATAAACTGATCACCAGAGACGATCAATCCCGTTTTAACGTTCAGACCAGTTGCTTCAGCAGCCTTTTCCAACTTGGCAACCCAAGTGCTGTCAGCATCGAACCGTGCTGGCTGGCCTGGTAGTTGTCCGTAAACGTAATCAAAAGCGCGAGCATCCGCATCATGGTAGGCCGTTTGAGTCGATAACACAACGTCACCAACGTGTAATCCTTCACCGATACCACCTGCAGAACCAGAATTAATCACCACGTCCACGTGGAACTGAGTAATCAGCAATGCCGTCGTCAAACCAGCTTGAACTTTACCAATACCAGAACGGACCAATACCACATCCTGATCACTAATGGTGCCTTCGTAAAACGAAACGCCAGAAATATCGACCACCTTTTCATTCTTCAATGCATTTTTCAGCGTCTCAATTTCTTCATCCATGGCACATAAAATACCATATTTCATATTATTGTCCTCACTTTATTAGGTTAAAATTCAACAAAAAATAGGATCAAAAAGACCGCGATAATTCCCAGAACCAGCCAGAGAATTGCCCAATCCAATCGGTGCTTAAGCCGATTAACTTTGTCCGTGGCTACCGCTTGTTCCTGTTGCTGACCATATTCTGGGTCACTATGCTCTTTAGCGTAACGCTTTTCCGCTTTCAACCGTTCCCGGTCACGGCGATCAAATTCTTCTTGTTTGCGTCGCTGTGCTTCTCGATATGCACTACGGCTCAACGCTTGTTGCTCATCATCAGACCGATGATCATCATTTTGATATGCGATATGCGCCACCTACTTTTTTAATGCCATTATTTCAAAGCGCCATACGGCCATGACCGTTTTAGCATCTTCTATTTCGCCGTTTGCTACCATCGTTTTGAGTTCGTCCAAGGAGTAGGCTTGAACGTTCAAATTCTCACCCTTATCACGAGGCAACTCAGACTTAACCGGCTGCAAATCCGTTGCAAGGTATAACGTCATGTATTCATCAGAAAAGCCGACGGAAGAATAAAAGCCTGCCAGCCGTTCCAAATGATTTGGATGTAGCCGGATTTCTTCGTTCAATTCCCGAATAGCAGCGTGTCTTGGGTCTGCACTGTCACGATCATCCAGTTTACCAGCAGGAATTTCCAGCGTGCTACGACCAATTGGTGACCGCCATTGGCGAACTAAAATCATTTTATTTTCTTTCGTAATCGCCATGACAGCAACTGCACCTGAGTGGTGCACAATTTCACGGTAGGCCTCTTCACCATTGGGAAGTTCAACGGTTTGGCGTTCGACATTAATAATGGCGCCATCGTAAATAGCGTCATGTGCCACAACTTTTTCTTCTAAATTCATCCCATCATCCCTCAACATTATCGCTGGTCTTCAGAATCTGCTTTACTTTCTTCTTGAATTGGGCGCACCCGCGCTGCCTGTGGTCCTTTTTGACCCTCAACAATCACGAATTCAACTTCTTGACCCGGCGTTAACTTTTTGAAACCACCCATTTCAATGCCCGTGTAGTGGACGAAAACCGATTCGCCAGCTTCACTTTTAATAAAGCCAAAACCGCTTTGTTCATTATAGCGTTCTACTTTTCCTTTTATCATCCTGCCACTCCATTCATATTGTCAATTGATTGTTGAATATCTTCATCTCACAGTGGCACTTTTCATTCGTCGCCGGCTAAGCCATCGTGAAGCATCTCCGGTGGATTTAAATGATTTCATCAATGAAATAACTCGCTTTTTATTTTAAACTACCCTGTCACACTAAATCAAGGCAACGGCATGGTGAAAGCTAAACAATTAGAAAAAATTGTAAAATTAATTTTTCCCGTTTGTAGAAAATAAGAACGGGAATGAGACTGCATCGTCTCACTCTCGCTCTTATATGGCACTACATCTTATTTTTCTTCGAAAGCAACCCCAACCGTTTCTGGGAACTCTTTGCGCACAATTTTTGCACAACGATCACAGAAGTGTGGGTAGTCTTTGTCGTCACCCACAGTTTCGCGGGTCATCCGGCAACGTTCGCAAACTTCACCATCAGCTTCGGCAACAACAATGGCAACGCCATCATTGAAGTTTTCAGCATTGGCTGGTGCATCTGCCATTGAGGCAACCGTTAAACCTGATACCAACAGCACCTGACGGACATCGGTATCTAGATCATCTAACAACTTAGTCTGCTTGTCATCGAGGTACAAGGTCAATTTTGCTTCGGAAGCTTTCCCAATCAATTTCTGATCACGAGCTTCTTCCAAGGATTTCAAAACATCGGACCGTAATTCCATGAAGGCGTCCCAATTGGCAACTAGCTGATCTTCATTATTAAAGTGTTGAACAGTTGGCATTTCAGCTAATTGTGCGTAATCTTCAGATTCCTTCAAGAATGGCCAAACTTCTTCTGCCGTATGTGGCAAAATCGGTGTTAACAACTTCGTCATCCCTGCAGCGATGTCATAAAGTACGGTTTGCATCGAACGACGCGAACGGCTGTCCTTAGCATCAATGTACAAGATGTCCTTAGCAAAGTCCAAGTAGAAAGCAGATAGGTCAGAAATCACAAAATTCATTAATTCCTTATAGATATCCAAGAAATCGTATTGATCGTAGTGACCTTTGACACTTTCCACGAACTGGTTAAATTGCGCCAACATGTACTTGTCAGCGGAAGCTAACTCTTCAACTGGCACTGCGTCAGTCTCGGGATCAAAGTCACTGGTGTTGGCCAGCATGTAACGCATGGTGTTTCTGATCTTCTTATAAGCATCAGAAATCTTTGTGAAGGCGTCCATTGAGACCCGGACGTCAGCACTACTATCAACAGAAGCAACCCAAAGCCGAACAATTTCAGCCCCCATCTTTTTAATGACTTCAGCTGGTGCAATCGTGTTGCCCAACGACTTACTCATCTTGTGACCTTCGCCATCAAGAGTAAATCCTTGAGAAAGAATTGCCTTATAAGGCGCATGACCAGAAACCGCAACACTGGTAATCAAGCTTGAGTTGAACCAGCCGCGATATTGATCGGAACCTTCAAGATAGAGATCAGCCGGGTATTCGAGTTCTGGCCGTTCAACTAACACCCCTTGGTGAGATGAACCGGAGTCGAACCAAACATCCATAATATCGGTTTCCTTAGTAAACTGACCGTTTGGCGAGTGTGGTGAAGTAAAGCCTTCAGGAAGCAAGTCCTTCGCATCACGATCGAACCAAACGTCTGAACCGTACTTCTCAAATAATTGCGCCACGTGTTCAGTGGTTTCTGGCGTGATGATGGCCTCACCATCTTCACCATAGAAAATTGGAAGCGGAACGCCCCATACACGTTGACGTGAAATGACCCAGTCGCCACGATCACGAATCATATTGTGCAGGCGCTTCTTGCCCCAATCTGGGAAGAATTGAACGTCGTCAATGGCAGCCAAAATTTCGTCACGCATCTTATCCACCGAAGCAAACCATTGTGGTGTTGCCCGGAAGATAACCGGCTTCTTAGTCCGCCAATCAAATGGATAACTATGTTCATAAGGCATGTAGTCTAACAGAAGATTAGCAGCTTTTAATTTATCCAACGAAATCTTGTTAGCATCATCGTAGAAGACACCTTCAAAATCTGGACCAGCTTCACTCGTCATGTACCCTTTGTCATCAACTGGTACTAAAATTGGTAGATCATATTTTTGACCGACGTAGAAGTCATCTTCACCAAAACCAGGAGCAGTATGGACAAGACCAGTACCTGCATCCAACGTAACGAAGTCGCCAAGCATCGTGACTAACTTTCGGTCAGGATAGAATGGATGTTGCGTCAGAACACGGTCAAGTTCTTTACCCTTGACGGTCTTCAGTGTTTTAACATCTTCCCAACCAAATCGTTCGGCACAATCGTCAACTAATTCAGTAGCTAAAACAAACTTACGATCCTCGCCCTTAGGTTGAACAACGGAATAATCAAAGTTAGCATCCACTGTGATTCCTTCTGAAGCTGGAATCGTCCATGGTGTCGTCGTCCAGACAACCATGTATGTATTGCCGTTTTCTAGGACACCCTTACCATCGACGACTTGTTCGCCGTAGAAAGCGGAAGGTGATGTCACATCGTGGTATTCAACTTCGGCTTCGGCCATTGCTGATTCAGACGACCATGACCAAAAGACTGGTTTCTTACCTTTAAAGATTAAGCCCCGTTTTGCGAAGGCCCCAAAAACACGAACTTCTTGCGCTTCGAATTCTGGTTTTAAGGTCAAGTATGGATCGTCCCAATCACCAGCAACGCCTAAACGCTTGAACTCTTCACGTTGACGATCAACTTGTTCCAAGGCGTACTGACGACATAATTTTCGGAATTCAACCGTCGACATCTTCTTACGATCGTATCCTTGTTGCGTCAGCTTCTGTTCGATTGGCAGACCATGAGTGTCCCAGCCAGGAACATAGGGTGCTCGAAAACCATTCATTGATTTGTAACGCACGATAAAGTCCTTAGAAATCTTGTTCAATGCATGACCCATATGAATATCACCGTTAGCATATGGTGGGCCATCATGTAAGATAAAGGTTGGTTTACCCTCGTTTAATTTTTGTCTCAATTGATACACTTTGTTATCAGCCCAAGCCTTTTGACGTTCAGCTTCTTTGACTGGTAAATTACCGCGCATTTTGAACTTGGTCTTGCCCAAATTCAGTGTGTCTTTTACCCGCAATTAGGGTCCCTCCTCAAATTATCAGATAGTACAAAAAAAGACCTCACCCAAGGGACGAAGTCTTCGTGGTACCACCCAATTTTAGAATCAATAACTCTCTTATCTTAGCCATTAACGGAGCCGACCCGTTCTGACTTACGTTTCAGTCAGACAGCTAGAAGATGATCTGCATATCAGTAGAGGTTACCGGATTTCCATCATCACACCGGCTCGCTGAAACTTACTACTATGCTTTCTGTTCTCCATACCGCTTTAAAGTTTAACTGCAGACTACTGGTTAGAACTGTCATTAGCTTCATCGTCTGGGAAAATAACAACTGTCTCAGTCTGTTGATCGTTGTTGGGATCAACTGGCTGATCAGCATCATAAATCTCTTCTGATGAATCTGACTTATCATTAGCCTGTGATGACGAGTTTACGCCATCATCATTCCCGTTGTCAAGCTTGTTCTGCTTAATGGCTTCTTGAATCTCATCATAGGTTGACGAACCGTCGTCTTTAAGCAAATTATCCCAACTGTCGCTCTTGATTTCTGCTAACTGACTTTCAAGCATCACTTGCAAGCGTTGGCGGAAAACCCGGGTACTCTTCTTTAAGTCATCAGTTTCAACGGCTAAGCTTTGAGCCCGCTTAGAAGCTTCAGACATCAGTTGGTTCGCTTTTTCAGTTGCTTCGCTTACCGTATCAGTAGCCTGTTTCTGTGCTTCCTGATTAATGATTTCAGCTTCTTTTTGCGAGTTAGACTTCACCTTGTCGGCGGCTTCCTGAGCCACAATGATCGATTGATTCAAAGAATCTTTCAAATCATTAAAGTACTTCAACTTCTCTTCAGCAGAAGCCACCTGTTCAGACAGCTTCTTATTTTGATCCAAAGTAATTTGATAGTCCTTAATGATTTGCTCTAAGAAATCATTAACTTCATCAACGTTATATCCCCGTAACTTTGTTGAAAATTCTTTATTGTGAATGTCCAATGGGCTAAGTACCATAGTGTGTTCCTCCCCAATTGCAATTATTTATGCAGCACTGCCAGTGTGACCTTCAGTTTATCCTTTTTAGTCACGCCGTTAACACTGGTTAACCTAACACGGCCGAAGCCACGAACTGAAATGATGTCTTGATGCTCTAATTGGTAATCAGGCCGGTCGAAGTCATTCCAGTTCAGTTGGATTCGACCCGCTTCAATTAACTCTTTAGCGTGGTGCCTGGATAAGTGAAAGCCGGTTGCCACAACATTATCGAGTCGCGTCGAAGAAAGTGTCGTACTTTCCTCCTCCCAAGCATCGATTGGAACCAAATGATTAGCTAAATCCAATTGATTCAGCCGTACTTTGATCTTGCCCATACGGTCAACTTGAGAAACCACGTAGCGACTCATATCCGCAGTGATGAAGAACTGCCAACTATCACCATCAGTGATGATGTCCCCCAGCACGTCCCGGTCAATTCCAGCACCCAATACAGAACCTAGAATCTGTCCGTGCTGCAGCTGTGTAAATTTTCTTGGGTAATCCACTTCAAACAGTTTGATTTCAAAATCAAGGTCTGTGGATTCAACGTAATCGGGATAGATCATGGCACGTTGCATCTCCGCTTGAGGGTAACCTCCCTGAAACTTAAGCTTCAGTTCGGCATCACTATTAACTAGCGTGGATAAAATATACTGCTGCCTCGGATTTAAAAAATGGGTCAAAATTGGCCGATACTCATCACTGGCCTGTTGAATCCAACCCGTGGCACTTTCAATAAAGGGTGCTTCTTCTACTCGAAAATGCTGCGCGATGCGATCAGCCAAAGTCAACTCCTCCTAATTACATTGCCATAAGTCTGAAAATAATCTGTTCGAGATACACTAATCCGCTGCGAACAATGCCGAGAACGAAAATCGCTACTAGCGGTGCAAAACCGATCATACCGATTGTCGCAAAATTGAACCAGCGTTGAAAGGGTTCAACAATTGCTCCCAATAATTGTCCCAATTTGGTTTGATAAGCTCCTGGAAACCAGCTCAATAACGCGTAAACAACAATGGCCATCATGTAAATATCAATTGCTTTACCTAACAACCAAAAAACAAAAGAGACAAATGCGAACAAATCCTCACTCCTTACTTCAATTTCTGGCCTAGAGTGGCCGAGAGATCTCCAGTGATCTCAAAGTTCTTGGGCGTGCACAAAAAGATGGCATCACCAATTCGTTCGATATCACCATCTATAGCAAACACAGTACCCGTCAAAAAATCAACGATCCGGCGAGCATCAGCATCATTAATTCGACTAAAATTCACGATTACAGCTTGCTGATTGAGCAACTGTTTTGCAATTTCTTGAACATCCGCATACAACCTTGGTTCAAACAAGGAAATCTTGCTTGCTGGATTCGCAGTGTTGCGTGAAGCGTTTAACGACACAATTTTATTGTCATCATGCCGCTGGTGCAAATTGTGTGCGAGTGACTGATCAGCTAGCTGTTGCCGAGTGTCTTGGGAGACGTCAGCATCATCTTCGTAATTATCATCCATCCCGAAAAAGCGACTCATACTAAACTTTCCCATAAAAAACGCTCCTTTCGCTATTTATCAAGGCTAATCATTCTTACGACGGTGTTTGAAAAATGGCGGGGTATCAAGACCAGAATCGTCATCCGATGCAGTTGAAGAATCATCGTTGTTAAAGACACTAAAATCGGGTTTTGAAACACCATCGAATTCATTAGAATCTGGTCGACGGGATTCTGTAGACCCTTGGGTTTGACCACTTTGGCCAGCGTTAAAGCTGTCCATCTGGCCTTCCGTGTTTCCACGATGTGCATCGTTGACTGGCGTTGAATCGTCAGCTAAACGACGAGCTGTGCGGCTTTTTGCACCGTTTTTCTTCTTATCAATTCCGGTGGCAATCACCGTAACTCTGACTTCGTCACCTAAATTCTCATCGATGGATGTCCCAAAGATGATGTTGACATCACTAGTCGCTGATTGAGAAACAATTTCTGATGCAGCTTGGGCTTCAAAGAGAGATAAGTCTGGGCCACCAGTAATGTTCAGCAGAACTTGTTCTGCACCATCAATAGAAACCTCAAGCAATGGTGAAGAAATGGCTTTCTTGGTCGCGTCTTCCGTCCGGTTCTCACCGTTAGCAGAACCAACGCCCATTAAAGCAGCACCTTGATCTTGCATCACCGTTTTAACATCGGCAAAATCCAAGTTCACGTAACCAGGGCTTGTAATCAAGTCCGAAATTCCTTGGACACCTTGACGAAGAACGTTATCGGCTTCTTGGAAGGCTTCCATCATTGGTGTCTTCTTGTCAACAATCTCTAATAACCGGTTGTTGGCAATAACAATCAATGTGTCGACGTTTTCCTTCATGGCAGCAACGCCTTCCGCAGCAAAACGAGAACGCTTAGGGCCTTCAAAAGTGAATGGACGAGTAACAACCCCCACCGTCAAGGCACCCTGTTCCTTAGCTAACTTTGCCACTACTGGAGCAGCACCGTTACCGGTTCCACCACCCATACCAGCTGTTACGAATACCATATCAGCACCGGCTAATGCTTCGCTGATTTGATCTTCACTTTCCTGAGCAGCTTTGGCACCAATTTCTGGATTAGATCCGGCACCTAATCCGCGCGTCAATTTAGGTCCTAATTGGATTTTAGTCTCTGCCTTGGAAGCCTCCAAAGCTTGAACATCAGTGTTAGCGACAATAAACTCGACACCCTTAACGTCTTCTGTAATCATTCGGTTAACGGCATTACCGCCACCGCCACCAACGCCAATGACTTTAATATCGGCGCCTCGATTTTGTGTTGAATCTAACGAAAATTCCATTTTTAAATCCCTCCAGTAATCGGGTTATTCAAAGAAATCTGTGAAGAATTTCTTAATTCCCTGTCCACGTTGTTTCTTCGGCTTATTTGTTTTGCTTGCACGACTTTGTACAGTTTGAGTATGGCGAGTATCGCTCACCTCGACAGACTGCTGTGGTTCTGGCCGTTGTTCAACTTGCGAAGCCAATTGATCATTGCCAGCTAATGCCGACTGTACCAGTAAGGCAACTTCGCTCATCTGACCACGGTAATTGACCAATGACAAGGCCTGAGTGAATGACGGGTGTCGAAGTCCCATTTGATCAGGAATGGAAACTCTGACCGGAACATCAAAAACATCCTGAGCTAAATCAGTAATCCCTGGTAAGGCTGCAACACCACCGGTGAGTACGATCCCCCCCGGCAATGATAAGGCGTTAGTGGCATCCAGTTGAGTTTTCAACTTTCCAAGAATCTGCATTAAGCGGGCTTCAATGATCTCAGCTAAATACTTTTCTGAAATATCACTGGGTCTGCTCTGTCCGACAACATCCACCGGAAATTGATTATCTTCCGAAGCACGAGATGAATCAGCAAAGCCGTAATTACGTTTTAACTTCTCTGCATTTTCAATCGAGGTGTTCAAAACCACTGAAATGTCCTTGGTGATGTAGTCGCCGCCCTCAGGATCAACCTCCGCAAACTTCAGACGATGATCATGAATGACAGCAGCGGTACTTTGACCACCGCCCAAATCTAGCAAAACCGTTCCAAAATCCTGTTCGCCATCACTGAGAATGCTTAAGCCTTGGGCGATTGGACTAACCACTGCCAATTGCGCATTCAATCCAGCCTGTTCAACCGCTTTTCTAGTGTTATGTACGATTGTTTTTGGCCCAGTAAAGAGCATCCCGTTCATTTCGAGTCGAACGCCAACCATCGATCTCGGATCTTTAATGCCATCAAAACCATCGACAATAAATTCGTCGGGCACCAGATTAATAATTTCACGCTCTGGTGGCAGATTTTGAATAATTGCCGCAGCAGCGACATCCCTAACATCCTGATCAGTAATTTCACGAGCTTGATCGCCAATGGCAACCATCCCAGTTACTGGTTCGATTTTTAACATATTTGCCGAAATACCCACAATCACATCGTGGATCTGAATGCTGGCCTTTTCTTCAGCAGCCTTTACTGCGCGTTTGATTGCTTCACTTGCCTTATCAATATCCACAATCACGCCACGGCTCAGACCGGCTGCGCGTTCGTTGCCGACGCCCAGCACGTTCAGTTGTCCCTCTAAATACTCTGCCACGATGACTTTAATTGAGGTTGTTCCGATATCAAGTCCTACATACATGCCTGAAGTATCCATAGTAGCAGGAACCTCCTCTGATTTCGATTTAATGAATTCTCATGAAAAAGTCTTAATTTACTTTCCAGTTTACCACAAACACCACTCGTTAAAAAAGGCATTATTGCCCTTATATGGCGCAATAATGCGCAATTTATAAAACCGTTTTCACCAACACTGGAATCGTCTGGTTATTTTTTACCCCTTAAAACGAATACGAATAGGCGCCAATTTCCAAATTAACAATTCCCTTATGCGACATTTTCGCCGCAATACTAGGATAATAAGCCATTTTACTAGCAAAAGTCGAAATCGAAGCATATACCTCGTTGCCATCGTTCATATACAAGTGAACACGTTCCGGATTGGCTTTCGTTGGTGAAAATTGAATTTCCGAAATACCATTTTGAATCTTTTTTGATAATTTAGCATACTGCCGAATCATTTGTGAAAGCTGCTTGGACGACTTGAACTTATCGTAAACCGGGTAACTACCAGAGGGTTGCTTTTGCCGCTCCTTTGAAATTACCCCGCTCGTCAGTGCAACTCGATAATAGCCATTAGCAGGAACGAAACCAGCTGTGGGATATTCCTTGACCCGAATCGTCAATCGGTTGAAATGAGCCACCGAAAATGAAATTTGGTCGACCCGGGGGTGACTCTTTCTCACTTGCTTTGCTAACTGCTGCTCTTTGCCAATCACTCGATAAATAGAATCACCGTGACTGACACCGCTCATTTTGACTACCTGCTGATCAGACAACGCGTGGTTGCCTGAAACGTTAATACGGCCAATATGACTCAGTGGCGACACATAGTAACCCGACACAATCAAGATTAGTCCAAAAATACCTAATAAGATACCCATTCGTTGTGCAAGACGACGGTGTTTTTGCTGTTTCAGCCGGGGCAGTTTAGCGCCGATTCGCTGAACCCGGTTAGTCTTTTTTGCAGCACGTTGCCGCTCCTCAGACTGGTATTTCTCCCAGGGTGTGATTGCAACGCGGCGCTTTGATTTGTCTCGGTTGATTTTAAAACTCATCTTGCACTCACTCCTAAATTACGACTGGCTGACCGCTTTTAAAAGTGCCAGCATCTCCGTTGCGGCTTGGGGTTTTCCCAGTTTCTTCGCAGCAGCTGCCATCGCAGCACGTTTCGAGTCGTCGGTCATCAATTCATCCATAGCTGAAATTAAGGTTTTACTGGATAAATCAGTTTCCTTGATCATTAACGCAGCGTTGGCGTTGACCAAACTCATCGCATTCTTGGTCTGATGGTCCGCGGTGACATACGGACTTGGAATCAAAATGGACGGCACGCCCAATGCGGTCAATTCAGCTAACGTTGTGGCACCTGAACGACCAACTACCCCGGCCAATTTTGGTAAAACTTCCGGCATATTGCTAATGTACGATTGAATTGAAATATTATCAGCAGCGGAGATTTGGGTCACTTGTTTCATAACGTCATCATATCGCTTAGGACCCGTAACAAAGACCACTTGATAGTCCTTTTTTGCTAATTCTGGTAATGACTCAACCATCACTTTATTGAGTTTCAGGGCACCTTGGCTACCACCCACAACCATAATCGTGGGGACGTCATCCTTCAAGTTAAACGTCGTCAAACTAAAATGACTGTCGATATTGGCCACTTCCTGTGCCCGTGGATTCCCAGTCATGACAACTTTGTCAGCTGGGAATTGACTCCGAGCGTCTTCAAAATTGATGGCAATTTTGTCCACGTAGCGACTAAGAAACTTATTGGTCATCCCAACCACACTATTTTGTTCATGAATCACCGTTGGAATGTGTTGCTTAGCTGCCGCATATAACACGGCCCCAGAAACGTAGCCGCCAGTTCCGAGGACAACGTCTGGTTTGAAGTTACGAACCAGTCTTTTCGCTCGGTGGACACTCTTCAGAAACAGGTAAATGGTTTTAAAGTTTTCCAGCGATAATGACCGTTTAAAGCCCTGAATTGTCATAGCTTCAAAGGGAATCCCCAAATCAGGCACAATGGTGCTTTCGATACCACGGTGGGAACCAACGTAGAGAACTTCTGCGTTTGGATCCTGTCGTTTCAGTTCATTAATGACGGCTAGTGCAGGATAAATATGTCCACCTGTACCGCCACCGGAAACCATCAGTCGCATTAGTTCTCCTCCTTTTTCCCGGTTAACGTTTCGACGGCCTCAATAAATCGGTCACCCCGAACTTCAAAATTAGGGTATTGATCCCAACTAGCATTGGCTGGTGACAGTAAAATAATATCCCCTGGTTCACTGAAACTATAGGCAACTGGTACCCCTGTCTCAGCATTCTCAACGAATTTAATGTTTTTGATTCCGGCTTTCTTTGCTGCATCAGCTAATAGATCCTTCGTTTCACCGAATAAAACCACTGCTTTCACGTGTTCCTTAAAGAAAGGCACCAACCGTTCAAAGGTATAGCCGCGGTCCAAACCACCGGCCAACAGAACAACCGGAGCCTTAAACCCTTTCAAAGCCATTTCAGTCGCTTCGATATCGGTGGCTTTTGAGTCGTTATAGAATTCTCGGCCTTCACTGGTCAGCACGTACTGGGTTCGGTGCCGAACACCACTGAAAGTCGTCAAAACGTGTTTAATCGCTTTGCTTGAACGGCCTTCGATTTTAGCGACGGCAATGGCTGCCAACGCATTTTCAATATTATGGTCCCCAGGCACTTTAACATCCGCAGCGGCCATAATTGGTTCGTCTTGATAATAAAGCGTGCCATCTAACTCATAGGCACCAGCCTTACTTTTGGCTAAACGCGAAAAAGGCACGACCCGCGCCATACTTTGCTGACTTAAATCAACCAATTCATCAGAATCGAAATTGACCACAAAATAGTCATCAGCCGTTTGGTTTTGGGTAATGCGCATCTTGGCCCGAACGTAATTTTCGCGGGTCTTATGGTAATCAAGATGGTTAGCAAAAATATTGGTTAAAACGGCGATATGCGGGTGAAATTGAGTGGTTCCTAACAGCATAAAGCTGGATACTTCCATCACTAACGTATCTTCATCAGTCAGCTGCTGGGCCACTTGGGAAGCTGGCACGCCAATGTTGCCCGCGTATGCACTCTTACCCGCTGGCCGTTCTTGATTCATCATCTTCGTAATCATCGTAGTTGTGGTCGTTTTACCGTTGCTTCCGGTAACCGCAATCAATTCTGCATCTGCAATTTCACTTGCTAATTCTATTTCGGTAATAATTGGTAAATTGGCCTTCGTTGCTGCCTTTATCAGCGGAACATCATAAGGTATTCCCGGATTTTTAACCATTAAGTCAAAACCAGCATCAAGTTGAGAGGGCTTTTGCTCACCCGTCAAAATGGTGTAGCCGCCCTCTGTCTGTAATTCCTGTGCTTCCGAGTTTTTTTCTAAGGGCTGCTGATCGCTAACCGTCACATCAGCACCTAATTTTTTAAGCAGTCGAGCAGCGTTTAAACCACTTTTCGCTAACCCTACAACAATGACTCGTTTACCTTCATACGTCTTGATACGCTTCATACCTTGTCGCCCACCTATTTAAGTTTTATGACCCACTGAAAGAAAATTACCACATTACCCAAATACCAGTTATAGCTGTAATCACACTAATGCACCAGAACGTGATGTCAATTCGCCATTCACTCCAGCCCTTCATCTCAAAATGATGATGAATCGGCGACATCAAAAAGATCCGCTTACCAGTCGTCTTAAATGACAGTACTTGTAAAATAACACTGGCAGTTTCAACCACATAGATTAAACCAATCCATAACAATGATACTTCGTGATGAACTAAAATTGAAACGGCGGCTAAAGCACCACCTAACGCCAAAGAACCCATATCACCCATGAAAATCTTGGCAGGTTTATGGTTAAAAATTAAGAACGCCAGCAAACCACCAACCACTGCAAGACAGAACATCGCCACATCAGGTTGGTGCTGGTGTAGTGCAATCACACCGTAGGCAATGAATGAAATGGAAGCCACCCCAGCGACTAGACCATCTAATCCATCGGTCAGGTTGACTGCGTTAGAAAAGCCTACCAGCCAGAACAGGATAAACAAGAAGTAGCCAAATAAGCCTAAATTAACGGCGCCTAGACCAGGTAATTTGAGCAATAAGGGTAAGCCTTCGTGCAGATAAACTGCAAAGAAAACAACGCCACCCACAATTTGACCGAGTAATTTTTGCCAGGCTTTTAAACCTTCATTTTGACGTCGGAAAAGTTTGATGGAATCATCCCACATCCCCAATAAACCGTACAAAATCAAAATAAACAGCAAAATAATGACAACCGGGCTTAATTGACCAAATGCTAAACCAGCAACGAGTGTGGCCACGATAATTGCCAGGATAAACATTAAACCACCCATCGTTGGTGTCCCGGATTTTTTTTCGTGCCACGAAGGTCCTTCTTCACGAATCATCTGTCCCTCATGCTTCGCCCGAAAATAACGAATCAATGCTGGCATAAAGGCTATAGTGATTATCAAACTAATAAAAAACGATAAAACCGAACTCATGACTTTCTCCTCTTATACCCACTAGGTGAGTTACTTTAAATGAACTGTCAGCTTGTCAGATTGACCAACCTGCTTACCCACAGCAATACTTTGTTTGGTAACAAATCCATTACCCGTCGTTTTAACGTTTAATCCAAGCATTTGTCCCAGTCGCAAGACATCACTGGATGACCAGCCCGTTAAATCTGGCATTCTTTGTGTCCCACTGGTGATCAATATGACGCGTTGATGAGACATCAGTACCTGACCCGAGATTGGTGATTGCTTCAATACTCGATTACCATTACCAATAGTGGTTACTTTATACCCTCTAGCAGTTAGATCACTCTTTGCACCAGACACTGACCGGTTGACATAGGACAGCATTTTATCCGAAGCACCATTATTTCCAGCGGAACTATCTTCCTGCAAAGCCCGCTTCATGACGGGCTTGAAGACGTCTGCCATTAACTGTGTAGCCGTCTCAGTACCAGGCAAAGTTGGCTGTTTCATCGTAATATACATAATATACTTTGGATTTTTAGCCGGTGCCATACCAGCAACTGAATAAAGGTAACTATCATCACCACTTAAATAACCTGACTTCCCATCACTCACTTGGGCGGTCCCAGTTTTGGCAGCAATCCGAATGCCCTTCATCTTGTAATCGGATCCGATCCCATACTTTTTATAGACAACGTCTTCCATGTGACCACGAACTGCTTTCGCCGTAGTCGCTGAGATCGGTTGGCCAACCACTTTAGGTCCATATGATTTAACCACTTTACCAGTGTTTGGATCAACGACTTTACGAACCAGGTATGGCTTTAACATTTTACCATTATTCGCGATTGCAGATAACCCCTGCATCATTTGGATTGCGGTAACCTGAATCCCTTGTCCAAACGCTGTGTTCGCCTGCTCAATCGTATGACTAAAGGCAATATTACCAGCCTGTTCGCCAGGTAGCCCAAAGTTAGTTGACTGCAAGAACTTAAATCTTTTAATGTATTTTTTCCAAGTTGTGGCACCCATCTGTTGTTCCAAGTGGGCCATGGCAACGTTACTTGAAAGGGCAAACCCTTTATTGTAAGTAATTGTGCCCCAACCACCTGGATTCCAGTCTGGCACCGTTCGCCCACCAATTTCATAGCGACCAGATTGATAAGTCGCGTTGCCATTATAATTGCCGCTATCAATCGAAGCTGCCATGGTAAAAATCTTCATCGTGGAGCCCGGTTCGTACGCATCTTGAATGAGCGTATTGCGCCAAACTGAATTAAGGCCTTCACCCGTTTGCGGATCGAAGGTTGGTCGTTGTGTTGCGGCCACGATTGCGCCAGTTTTAGCATTCATCAGCACTGCGTTCATCGTTTTAGAATGTGTCTTACTTTGTAAAGCCGACATCTGAGTTTCCAATAGTGTTTGCAATCTACCATCAAGAGTAGTGTACACGTTATCACCATTGCGAGGCTTTTTAGCTTTCTGATTGGACCCAGGAATTTGATAGCCATTGTTGTCCTGACTAATCTTCTTAAACCCATCCGTCCCCTTCAATAAGTCATTATCGGCCCCTTCAATCCCCATTGTGCCAACTAATTGTCCCTTAGAAGTGGCAGTCACATTCCCAATCAAATGGGAAGCAAACACACCGTTAGGATACAATCTTGCTTGACGTTGAACGAAGGTCAGACCGGTGACGTGTGCACGGTCAATTTTGTGTTTGGTTGTCAGTGAAATATTTTGACCAGCTGCACCAAATTCGACTTGAAATACTTTTTTATCGCTGGGGTTAAGATAGGCTAATGCCTTCTTTTTACTGAGTGGCAAATACTTAGACAGTACCTTGGCAGTTTTGGCTTTATTCGTCACGTACATCGGTTTACCCGACACGGTATGCTGATTCTTATCTAGAACCGCATAAATTGAATAAGTGCTGGTATCCTGTGCGATTGGCTGATTATCAGCATCATAAATTGTCCCACGCTGCGCCTTCAAGGTACGATTGGCAGTATATAATTTTTTGGCCTGAGTGCCCAAATTAACGTTTTGGACGTTCTTGCCAATTGCAATATAAGAAAAACGACCAATGAATAGCACAAGTGCGAAAGCGAAAATGACCAAGAGGCTTCTGCCAAAAACCCGCTGATTACGTCGCACTTGTTTGCTAGTCACCGTTCGTTTAGGTGATTGTTTCATTTATTCACATTCCTTACTTTACTGTTTGAAAGTGTCATGCCGTTCTGTTTAGCAACTTTTTCTAGTCTGGAACGGTTCATCAACTCGTTAATTGTTTGCCGATCACTGGTATTTTGGTTCTCCAGCTTGGTAATCTTTGTTTCCACATCCTGTAAGTGTTGCTGAGTAGTGGAAACCCCGATTTTGGTGCTAACCAGCATTAACATCATGCCAAGCAGAATTAACCCGCCCAACGTGCATAAGCACTTTTCAAATTTTGATACGGGTAAGGCTTTGGGTTTTGTCACAACCTGCGTCGAAGGACTATGTAATGGAACTGTCGGTTGTTCTGGGAACGCCTGCGGTTGAAATTGAGTTGCTAAATTATTTTGAGCCATACTTAATCATCATCCTATCCCTTTTATTATTAAACCATAAATTCGTTATTTTTGCTCAATTACACGAAGTTTTGCGCTGTGCGCACGATGATTTTCTTCTAATTCATCTTCGGCAGGTATAATGGGCTTACGAGTTACGAGTTTAAAATCTGGTTGCATGTCGTCCGGAATGACTGGTAAACCTGCTGGTAAATCAGGTAAACTACTCTTTTCCTTGAACATCGTTTTAACCAGCCGATCCTCCAAAGACTGAAACGTGATCACACAAATCCGGCCCCCTGGATTTAATAGTGTGAGTGCTTGTTCTAAAGATGCTTCAAGAGCTGAAAGCTCATCATTCACTGCAATTCGAATGGCTTGAAAAACCTTTTTTGCAGGATGGCCACCATGGCGACGAGCTGCCGCCGGAATGGCTTCCTTAATCAATTCCACCAGTTCGCCAGTGGTTTCGATTGGATGTTCCTCCCGAGTGGCTTCAATTCTTCTGGCAATTGACTTGGCAAATTTTTCTTCACCATATCGATAAAAGATTCGAACCAAATCTTGATATGACCATTCATTGACTACCGTTCGGGCGGTTAGCGGTGCACTTTGGTCCATCCTCATATCAAGCGGTGCATCGTAACGATAGCTAAATCCCCGATCAGCGTCGTCAAATTGCGGTGAAGAGACGCCTAAGTCGTAAAGAATGCCATCCACTCGATCCACTTGCTGGTCTGCCAAGGATTTTTTCAAGTCCCTGAAGTTTGCGTGAATCAAAGTTAACTGATTAGCCTGAATTTCACTGGCCAACTGTTCCTCGTTATAGGCGATTGCGGTTTGGTCCTGATCAAACGAATATAAATGACCAGTCGTTAATTCGGTGAGGATCTTGTGCGTATGACCGCCACCACCAAGCGTACAGTCTACATATGTACCGTCTGGCTGAACATTAAGTTCACGGACGGCTTCATTTAATAATACTGTTCGATGATGAAACTCTGCCATAGTCTTCTCCTTCACCTAAATATCAAAATCAATCAAATTCTCAGCAATGTCATCAAAATTTTCCTCTGCTTTATCCGCAAAGTTTTGCCAGCGCTCTTGACTCCAGATTTCAAATCGTTCTGCAACGCCAACGATGACACATTGTTTATCCAGTTCCGCATGTTTGATCAATGCTTGGGGGAGATTTACCCGCCCCTGTTTGTCAAACGAACACGTCGTTGCAGCTGAGTAGAAGAACCGGACAAAAGCTCGGGCATCCCGTTTGTTTAACGGTAAAGCGCTCAACCGCTTCTGTAAAACCTCCCATTGGGACATTGGATAGCCAAACAGGCAGCCATCCATGCCTCGGGTGATTACAAATTCTTCTCCCAGCTGGTCACGAAACTTGGCTGGAATAATTAGTCGCCCCTTAGTATCGATCGAATGCTCAAATTCACCCATGAACATTCGAATCGCCTCCTAAATATCAACTAACTTTAACTAAATAAAGTTTACCACACGTCCCCACTTTCTACCACAACTCCCCAAAGATTAATTCTATAAATTTAAAAAAAAATCCGCCCAAACAATGTTTGAGCGGGGAAAGGTTTGGATGCTATTCACTTCTGACGTGCAGGACTACCTAATCAGTACCCTCACAACTGTCATTAAATACGCTAAAAATAATATAATATCGGTCAGGCGCCAGTAAAATAACAAAAATTTATTCCACAGCAACTCACCTTTTGATAACCCCCACCAGAGGGTCAACCCAATCGAAATAATCATCCAGATAAATACAATGGCAGCAAACCATGGATCTGCCCAGAGATGAGACAACTGCCAGATAAACCACAGACTAAGTGGTGGCAGACAGTCTATCGGATGTAATTTTGGTCTGCTGTCTTTTGGTGTCAAGCTTCTAAACAACCTTAAGATGAACAGGACTGCTATCAAGATAATAATTTGAATAATAATTTGATTCAACGTAGTCCGCCCTTTCGCAAATCCATCTTGTTTTCATCGTTAACACACAACCGAAATTTTACCGCATTCTATCCTTTAAAATCAAGAAAGTTTCGTAACTTGATTGCATTTCTCAATCGTCCACGTTAAACTATTTGAAGTAAACCTATGAAAAGTGGTGCGAATATGCAGAAAAAACAAAAATCAACCTTCCAGAAAATCACAATGGTCCTCGTTTGGATTATGATCGTTGCAACCCTGGGTTCACTAGTTGCTAGTGCTTTACAGGCCCTTGGCATGTTTGGCTAATTTAATCGGTGGGGACTCAGCCCATAATAAAAAAACTAAAAGCTCCTGAAGTGGTCATTACCATTTCAGGAGCTTTTAGTTTTTATCATTACTTGCAATCAAGCGTCCGAGTCCGGCTGTTTATAAACTTGGCGTGGCTTACTGCCATCCTGTGGTCCAATAAAACCGCCTTGCTCCAAATCATCGATTAGCCTGGCCGCACGGTTATAGCCAATACGAAAGTGACGTTGCAACAGTGACGTACTGGCCTTTTGCTGTTCAACAACAAATTCCAGCGCTTCATTGAATAGGTCGTCATCAGACTGAGTGGCATCTTCAGCAATTTCTTCATCACTGACGATCATACTTTCGTCATATTCAGCGGTTTGCTGGTCGCGGATAAAATCAGTTACCCGTTGAACATCCTTGTCAGGGATAAAGGCCCCTTGGATTCTAATTGGTGAGTTTTGATCGACTGGCATATAAAGCATGTCGCCTCGACCTAACAATTTTTCAGCCCCGTTAGAATCCAGAATGGTTCGCGAGTCAACGCCGCTAGAAACAGCAAACGCCATTCTTGATGGCACGTTGGCCTTAATTAAACCAGTAATGACATCAACTGAAGGCCGCTGAGTTGCCAGAATCATGTGAATACCCGCGGCCCGTCCCATTTGTGCCAGCCGGATAATGGCATCTTCAACCTCGTTAGAAACGGTCATCATCAAATCAGCCAATTCATCCACGATAACAACAATATATGGCAGGGTCGGCAATGGTTTGTCAGTCGTTTGATTCTGGGTCTGAACAAATTGATTATAACCAGAGATCTTACGTTGACCAACCTTGGCGAACAGATCATACCGCTGTTCCATTTCATGAACGACCTTATGCAATGCCTTTGCAGCCTTCTTTGGCTCCGAAACCACCGGCGTTAATAAGTGCGGAATACCATTATAGACACTCAGTTCTACCTTTTTGGGATCAATCAGCATTAATTTAACTTGACTGGGTTTAGCGTTCATCAAAATACTGGTAATGATGCCGTTAATGGCAACTGATTTACCGCTACCAGTTGACCCAGCAATTAGCAAGTGAGGCATCTTGGTAAGATCCATCGTAATGACTTTCCCGGTAACGTCTCTACCAAGCGGTACTTCCAAGAGGTGAGCGGGACCATGTGTAACGGCCTCACTGACATCCCGAAATGAAACCGTTGAGATTTCCTTATTTGGCACTTCAATACCAATCAACGATTTCCCGGGTATCGGTGCTTCAATTCGAATTTCTTTTGCTGCCAAGGCAAGGGCGAGATCATCCGCTAAATTGACAATACGTGACACCTTTACCCCAATGGCAGGGTGCAGTTCATACTCAGTAACAGATGGGCCTAAATTAACGTGCTTAATTTCAGCATCAACCCCAAAACTATCAAGTGTCTTTTTAAGGATCTTCGTATTCTTCTCAATCGTTTTGTAATCGTCCTGCTGATCTTTTTGTGGAATTGGCGTCAATAGATCATTGCCCGGAAGCTGATAATTGGGATCGTCCCCCACCGTCGAAATCATTGTTGATTCTGAATCTTCCTCTTGCTTCTCAGGCGTTTTTTTAGTGACCCGCTCTGGTGCGTTCTCACGAGTAGCAACGCTGATGGGAATTGCCGGCGACGAAGAGTCTTCTGGTTGTTCTGGCGTTGAATGACGCTCAGCAACAGGTGTCGGCAGATCCTTTTCCTCAGCTGGCGCAACTTTGACAGGCTTTGGCTTAACTACTCGTTTAGCTGATTGTGACCTATTCTGTTTAAACTTAGCAGCAACCGTAACCAACGTATGACTTATCCGACTAGCGATTCGCCCCAGCCAGTGGGCACAAATCTGAGTCCACTTTAAAATCTGCGTACCCGATACGTTAAACGCAATCATCACACCGATTAATACCAGCAATACGGCAATGACCTTTGCGCCACCGAACGCGACTAAAAACTGTGTGATTGCCAATAACACAGCCCCGATTGTCCCGCCACCGACCGCTGTGCTCACACTGTTATTTAACAAATCTCCGCTAAGCAGCTGCCAGGTGTAACTCAAAAAACCAGTGTGCTGATTTTCAGACAGAAATAAATCAACGTGCAGCCAGAGCAAAACGCCCAGATACATCGTCCCGATACTCCAGAACCATTTGGCCGAAATCTTTGGCAGTTGCCCCGTAATCAATAACGCCAACCCAACAGCAACACCGAACAAGCTCATTAGTGGATATGTATCACCCACCACAAAGCGAATTAAATTAGCCATTAGGCTGCCAACAAATCCAGCCTTGAAAAACGCTAAGAGGCACAAAGTTAACAGGATGAGGCCAATCGCATTGGCAGTATATGACGCGCTGCTTTGACGCCCTTTTTTTCGTCGATTGGTTGTCTTGGCTTTCCGGCGTCGCGTGGTCTTTCGTTTTTGTGCCAAAATCTCCCCTCCTACTAAATCAAATTTGCTTATTTAAGTTTATCATTTTCATAGCGATGACTGAGCTCTAATTTTGGAAAACTTTGCTGACGAAGAACTTCGTAAATCACAATTGCCGCTGAATTGGAGAGGTTCAACGCCCGGATATGAGTGTCATCTTGAGGAATTCGGATAGCTTGTTCACTGTGTTTTCTCATGAAGGGCTCTGGCAAACCAGTGGTTTCCTTACCAAACATGAAGTAGTAATCACCGTTTTTTACATCGGTATAGTCGTGTTGAGTATACGCAAACTCAGCAAACTTAGAAACCAAAAACAGCCGCTTAATGTCTGGGACAGTGGTCATAAATTCCTGTAGGTTTTTGTGATAGCGAATATCCACTTTATCCCAGTAATCTAAGCCGGCCCGTTTCAAATGGGCATCATCAACGGAAAATCCCAGCGGTTCAATTAAGTCTAAAACCGTATCCGTACCCGCACAGGTTCTAGCAATGTTACCAGTATTAGCTGGCATTAAAGGTTCAAATAAGACAATATGATTGGACATAATCAGGCTCCTCGTTATTAAATATTATAAAGCTCGCCGCATAAAAAAACGCAACCCCTCGGTGTCAGCACGGCGAGGAACTGCGTTAATGAAGTGCAAATTCGACAGAGGCTGACGATTTCTCGACATCCACTCCCGAACGATTTCTCAACAGTTAATATAACGCGAATTAGTAAAGAATGCAAGCGGATTACCGATTCAAGGCTCGTCGCAGATAAATGCCGTGATCACAAGAATTCTCAGAAACATGATACTGGATTTTATGGCTTGCAGTTTTGCTCTAACCATAATTTTTATAAATCACAACTCACCGCACGCATTAAGGTCCAAAAATTGCTATAATGACTGTTGATTATAAACTGCGTCAAAAAGGAGACCGACTTTGAAATTTATCGAACCATTAATCAACAATTACGCCCAACTCACACAAGCAATTAGCCCCCACACTACCCGTGTCACGATTGAAAACAATGGTACAACACCTAGCAAAGGAACAATTGCTGAAGCCGTACTGTATGCGCATGAGCACGATTTATCCCTAACCGTTTTGATTCGACCACGCACAGGCACAGCGAGTTATAGTGATCCTGAATTAAAAATTATGGAAGCCGATATTTTGGAAGCTCAGCAACTCGGTGCAGACGGTGTGATTATCGGTGCGCTCACCGCCAACCAACAGTTGGATGTTGAAGCCATGAACAATTTGATTGCTGCTGCGGGTGGCATGTCAGTCACCTTTAGTACTGCTGTCGACAAGCTCTCTGATAATGATCAGGCGACATCACTAAAGTGGCTTGCTGATAACGGTGTTGACAAAGTACTCACGGACTTAACTGACAGTAACGAAATTGCACAATTGTCAAAGCTCAATAATGTCGCGCAAGCTGCGGGGCTTCAACTGACAGTCCTCAGCGAAAGTGATAGTGTCAGTAATCAACTCAACGAACAGCTCAACCTCACATCCTTCCTTCAGAGAGTCTAACTGTTTTCCCAAAAATCCTGCCGCATCGAACTCATTCGATGCGGCAGGATTTTTGCTCGTTAAAGCTGATTTTCGTGTTCAATCAAAGTGGCAAAGTCGGCCGGAATCGGTGCATAGCACGTAATTTGCTGCTGTGCAAACGGATTGTAAAAACTGACAGAAGCACAGTGCAATGCCTGCCGGTGAATCCACGGATTCGTTTGCTGGCCGTACAAAAAATCTCCTACTAATGGGTGACCGAGACTGGCCATATGCACACGAATCTGATGCGTCCGACCAGTATGCAACCGAACTCGTAAAAGCGTTGTTGCTTGCATCCGTTTAACAACCCAATATTCCGTTTGCGCAGAACGGCCATCTGAGCGAACCATCCGCTTGATAAAGGAACCTGGCTGCCTGCCGATTGGTGCATCAATAACAGCGTGTTGCTGTGACATAACGCCCGATACAACACATAAATACGTTTTTTTCAAGCTGTGTTGTTTAAGTTGAGTATCTAACACTGTATGTGCAAAATGGTGTTTAGCAAAAATGACGATGCCGCTGGTCTCACGGTCGAGTCGAGTCACAATGTGCGTCACCTGACTAGCGGCATGGGTCCGTGTTAAGTAACCCTTCACACGATTGACCATGGAATCATCCGCATAGATATGTGATGGCACCGAAGCAACTTCTGCTGGTTTATTCACCACCAAAAAATGATCATCCTCATAGAGAATATCTAGTGGTGTATCCGATACTTGTAGATGATCGCTGGGAATTTCTGGTGGCAACGTCACTTTCAATCGCTGTCCTGACCGCATTTTATAGGTTACCCGAACTTGTGTGCCATCCACACAGATACTGCCACCTGAAAACTTGATTTGTTTTAACAGTGTTCTACTGATTCCTTGTTGTCGCATGAAAGTACGAACGTAAATCGGCGAATCACCAGTATACTGCCATTCAAACTCAATCAATCGGTTTCACCCCAATAAAGGATTCGGATACACGTTTCCAGAACTGAGTATGACGATACTGTGCAAAAGCGATGCGTTGCTTAGAGATTCGGTAGGTCACCGATTTAATCTGTCGGTTCTCAACCATTTTTTGGTCACAAGTCATCAAATTTTCATCTAACTGCACCGGCTCTACACGCACCCATTCATTTGGTGAAATGATGATTGGCGAACCCAACGTTCGAAAGACCCGATTATTGATCGAAGCAATTTCAGAAACCTGGACCACGTTTAGCTCTGAACTGATTACCGCACCACCAGCCGACTTATTATAGGCCGTCGAACCAGTTGGGGTGGAAACGCATAGGCCGTCACCCCGAAAAAGTTCAAAGAGCTGGTCTTTAATATAGACGTTTGCCAGCATGGTCCCAGTAACCTTTTTTAAAGTTGATTCGTTCAACGCTAGCATGGTTTCATGATTGCCATTGCTGTATTCAATCATAATATCTAGTAACGGATAACTCACACTTTGACCGTTATCGTGAACCAGACTATCAATCAACTCATCTACTTCATAGTCGCGCCAGTCGGTATAAAATCCCAAATGCCCAGTATGAATCCCTACAAACCGAACGTTGTCCAGCTGGTCTTCGTAATGATGAAAAGCCGACAGTAAGGTGCCATCGCCGCCAACAGTAATTAAAATATCCGGGTGTGCGTTATCTAACGTTAAATGTTCACTTTTAATTTTCATCTTCAACGCATTTGAAACCCGTGTTGATTCTGGACCTGTATTACTAAATATCCCGATTTTCATTACTGATCATCCCTCTTATTTGGTGGCTGCGGATCAGAGCCCTTGCCATATGAAAATAAGTGCTGTGCTTCTTGAATTTCTTCTCGTATTTCGGACATTTCCGTATCTAGCTTAAAGGCTGCCTCACCCGCCCGCTGGAGTCTCGCACTTAATTCTTCCGGAAATTCTCCCTGATATTTGTAATTCAATGAATGCTCGATTGTCGCCCAAAAGTTCATAGCAAGCGTCCTGACTTGCACTTCAGCCAAAATCTTCTTTTCTCCCGTGACCATTTGAACGGGATACTCGATCACAATATGATAAGAGCGATAACCGCTGGGCTTTTCATTGTGAATATAATCACGTTCTTCCAGAATAGTCATGTCTGAACGCTTTCTAAGTAAATCAACGACCTGATAAATATCTTCGACGAATTGACACATAATTCGCAGTCCCGCAATATCTTGCATATCCTGCTCAAGCCGCTCTTCTGAAACGTGTCGCCGGTTCATTTTTTCTTTAATACTGTCTACTGGCTTTACCCTGCCGGTAACAAATTCAATGGGTGAACGCTGATTTTTGTTTTGAAATTGCTTACGCATCCCCCGTAATTTAACTTTTAGCTCATCCACTGCCTGGTTATATGGCAGCAAAAAGTGATTCCAATTTTCAATCAAGCTGTTCACCTCGAGTTGGTTTCAAATGATTGTGGTTTGTTATACAAACAGACTTTATTTTAGCATATTTTTGGCACAGTTGGGTTAGTTGGGCAAAGAAGAATTTGTTTACTTAAATAATCGGTCCGTCAGCCAGTGCAATTATTTGTATAATAGTGGAAAACAGTTTTACCCATTCTAACGGTGTTTGAAACCGGTTTAGCCTTTCCTAGCAGTATTTACATAGCCTAAATCCTTGCATTTCGCTCAAAATGCTTTATGATTATTTTTGAACTGAAGGTCGTTTACAAGTTAACGGCTAATTAATGGAGGAAATTACTTTGCTAGAAGTATATCTGTTTATCAACCCATTAGGCAGTCGCTGTATGAAGTCGGAAAAGTATATTCTACGTCTCGCCGATCAAATTTTCGGCGATATCTCCTATCAATTTATTCCGTTACTTAATCCGCAAATGATTGATCAGCATTTAAAGGCGACCAATCAAGACTGTCATAATTTGGAATTACGAAATGAACAATTTGACTTACACTATCGAATTATTTTAGACTACAAGGCTGCCCTGTTTCAGGGAAAGAAAAAAGGCCGACTGTTTTTGTTGAACCTGCAAAATCAACTGGTAGAACAAGGTCAACCCTACTCAGAACGACTGGTGATGGAAATCGCCAAACATGTCCGCCTAGATCTTGAAATGTTCAAGGAGGATCGTCAGTCTGAATTAGCCCGGCGTGCTTTTCAAGCGGATCAACGTTTAGCATCAGAGATGAACGTTGCCAAACCTTCTACTGCGATTCTATATAATGCTGATGTTTCTGAATGTGGTTTGATGCTGACGGACGTCACCTACCAAGCACTGTATGATATTTGTGAGAATAATGGTTTGCTCGCTGAAAAGGCGTTAGAACAGAAGAAATCAACCCCTAACTTACATATTCTTTAATACGTGTAAGTGGTCATAAAAAGCGATCTGTATAAAATACAGGTCGCTCTTTTTTTGCATCAAAACTCACATCGTTTCAGCTAAGGTCTCAAATTGATCCAACCGTTTTTCAAATTCGGCAAACGCCTGATCAAGATACGTTGTTTGCGTCATATCAACGCCAGCTTTTTGCATCACGTTAATCGGATAATCAGAACTACCGGATTTTAAATAATCAAGGTACGCATCCCGCTTAGCAGTATCGCCACTAGTAATCCGCTGTGCCAATGTGTTAGCAGCAGCAAAGCCAGTAGCGTACTGATAAACGTAATAGTTGTAATAGAAATGAGGAATCCGAGCCCATTCATCTGCAATCTCAGGATCAGAGATTACCGCTTCACCGTAGTATTTCTTGTTCAGATCCAAATAGAATTTGCTCAAGAATTCAGCCGTTAAGGGTTGACCAGCAGCATCTTGTTCATGAATAAAGTGCTCAAACTCCGCAAACTGTGTCTGACGGAAGACCGTCCCCTTAAAGCCATCCAAATAATGATTTAATATGAACGCCTGAATCTGTTTATCAGAATATTGGTTCAGCAAGTAATCTGTCAGCAGTGTCTCGTTAGTGGTCGACGCAATTTCAGCAACAAAAATTGAATAATCACCATACTGGTAAGGTTGATTATGGGTTGTGTAATAGCTATGCATACTGTGACCCATTTCATGGACCAGCGTGAACAAGCTTTCAAGATTGTCCTGCCAATTCAGCAAAATATAAGGTGCCGTATCATACATGCCAGACGAGTATGCACCAGACCGCTTACCCTTGTTCTCGACCACATCGATCCAGCGAGAATCAAATGCTTCTTGAACGTGACTGAGATAATCCGATCCTAAAACCGCCAATGCTTTGAGTGCCTCAGCCTTAGCTTCCTCAAAAGTATACGACAATTTTGGTTCACCCGTGATCGGTGTGTACAAGTCGTACATGTGTAGTTCCTTTAGTTTCAAAATCCGCTTACGTAACGCGACATAGCGATGCAACAATGGCAAATGATCGTTGACACTTGTCACCAGTGAGTCAAACACGCTAACTGGTATATGATTACTGCTCATCGCTGCTTGCCTGGCATTCTGATAGTGGTGAACGGACGCTTCAAAATTATGGGTTTTAACATTGCCTGAAAGCGTTGCGGCCAAGGTATGGCGGAACTGATGGTAGACCGCATACAGTTGCTTAAACGCCATTTTACGAACCTCTGGCTGAGTTGACTGAATCAATTGGTCATAAACACCTTGCGTCAACTGTACCGTGACCCCATCATCATCCTCAACGACTGGAAATTCCAAGTCAGCATCGTTTAAGACACCGAATGTATTACTAGAAGCACCCAGTGCGTCTCCTGCCTGAGCCAATAATTTTTCTGCAGCGGGGGTCAAGACGTGTTCGCGGCCGTCAGTAATTGTCCGCAGATAGTGTTCATAAGGTTTTAGAGATGGCTCTGTTTCGATCCATTGGTCAAGAGTGCTTGGTTTTACGGCTAGCAATTCAGGCTCAAACCAAGCAATGTTACTTTCTAACTTCGTCAACATACTCTGAGTCCGGCCGCTTAACGCCTGATTCTCCGAATTTGCAGTATCCTGGTCATGTTTTAAAGACGCGAAGACATACAATTTTTCTGCTGGCCGAATGGTTGTCATGATTGATTCAATCACACTAACCAGTTTTTTAGCGCTCTCAGCCAATTTGCCTTCAAGTTTTGGCAGCGCATCGATCTCTTTTGATACTCGATCAAAGGCCGCATTAAAAGCCTCATCGTCTTTAAAAATTGGTGTCAGGTCCCAAGTTAGCTTTGAATCTACCTGATCACGAGTGGGTAATTGTTTAATATCTGACAAAGACAGCACATCCTTTTCACAGAAATTTATTACTGCCAATAGCTTACCACACGACTACTGAGGTAATGCAACCAATTGCCACGACTTTTCGTCCAGTGTTTTTAAAATGCCATGCCGTTTCAGCAAATCGACATACTGTCTTAGCTGTCGCCCCCAGCTATCAACGACCTGCTGGGTGGTACATTGAAGAAGCTGTGCACCCTCAAAATGAATACTGATTTTTGCGGCCCATTTTTCTAAATCAAGCTGACTAATTAGGGAACCAATATGTCTTTGATGCAATAAGATAGTCATTAACGTCGCCCAGATGATTGGACATTCACAGATCAACGGTTCCGAATCAGTAAACTCATAACACAAAGCAGGAATATCTTGCAGCAATGCCTGGTGCTCATAGCAAAATTGCTGCCACTTCCGCCACTTCGGCGTCTTATAGTACAATCCCATCTGAATTTGGCGCTGTAACTGTTTTTGGATTAATTTAACAGCTAGTGGTGCTCTCTTCGCATACTGAGTACCATGACTCGTTTTAGCCCAGCCTTGGAGCAGACCCATACCGTCAATTGTTAAATGGTGCCAAATAATTAGGCACTGCTGTTGTGTCTCCCAAAAAATGATGTACCACCCTAATTTTTCAGAATACTGCAGCCATTTTTCAGCATGCCGAACTGACGCCGTTTTTCGCAGATAATCTGCCCCTAAAATCCAAATGACTTCCAAACCATAGCCGCTGTAACCTTGATTACGCTGCTGCAGTTTTGTCACCGAAATTGGTGAGCATTGATACTCGATGGCAAGTTTACGATCCGCTCTCGTCATCAGCAAATCGGGGCGCTGTGCCAGCGACTGAATGTACGGCTCTAATTCTATCCTGTCCGTGCCAAAATAATCTGCCAGCTGCCACTTCCCAGTCAAATGCGCCTGCGTTTCAGATTCACTAAAGGGTCGACAGCGAGAATTAGCGCGGTGTGCGAAGTGGGCCACCATCCGTGTTCCACGCTTCAAAATAACCTGTTCGCGACAGCTGGGGCAAAAATAAGTGGCTTGCCGATGGGCATCGTTAGCACATATCCGATTGTTGCGTTCATTTTGCGCGGTTAGCATCTGTACACCCGCTTTCTGGTATATTTACAGATAACTACGCAAACTAACAGGAAAATTGTTTAGCGCGATAATACGAGAACCCAAAAAAGTGCGTTAAGCTTAACAAATCAAAGCTTAACGCACTTTTTATTTTAACAATGACTACTTGACAGAAAAGTAACGGCGGGTCAGTTCTAATGCACTCTGCGCCATAATCTTTTTGCCATGCTCGTCAAGAACATCAGCAGTAATCTTTGTTTTCTCTGCATACTCGTAAGCAACAGCCAATTCATCTTTAATTGATTCCGGTGAGGTTTCGTTCACTCTAAAAATCAGTTCCAAATAGTAGTCGGTTTTATAATGATATAAATTAGAAGCAGCATCGGATAACTTCAATGCTCCAGCAATCGCAATCATATCATCAAAGTTGTGCAACTTTAAAACCGTCGTGTGAAGTGGCGAAGTCTTGGTAACGGGTGATGTCTGCTGATCTGACGTTGACTCTTGTTTGTCTTCAGTCGTATCACCGTCTGTTTGCATCAACTGTTTCTTTAAGAAGTCAGGTACTTCATCTTCGTTAACCATTTCAATGTCGGGAGAGTCCGTTTCATCTTCAGTATCGGTTGGAATATCGTCCGCACCACCCTTGCTAATAAACAGCTCAAGTCCGTTACGATTAGGTAAGACTTGAAAAGTGACAGCATCCGTCTCCTGAAATTGATGATCCACATCAACTTCCTCTAGAATACTGTAGAAGAAACTTTCAATTTGCTTGTGGTTACCAAGCAGATCAAGGACGGTAATGCCCCGTTGGGTTAAATCATCGTTTCCAATTACAACTCGAATCGTATTTTCATTAATTCTTTCCATTTCCATGACCCAACACCTCTTTCTGCCCGTACCAAGATTTACCTATCTCCATAGTATAGAATTTTCGCAGTTTGTAAAGTATCTGGCTTAATTTTTTTGAAATTATCACGCATTCAGCCACTTAAAAAGCGCAATCTGCCATTCGTTGATAACCAATCTTCAAGACCATTAAATTACCCGGCATCCGCGGCTTTAATCGCTTTTTCCAGTTCAAGAACCCGAATGTGCCTTGGTAAAAAACGACGGATCTCGTCCTCATTGAACCCCACTTGCAAACGCTTTTCGTCAAAGAGAATCGGCCGTCTTAATAAACCGGGATGTTGGGTGATTAAGTTGATCAATTCGCTCACTGGAAGATTATCTATTTCCACTGTCAGTCGCTTATAATCTTTAGACCGTTTCGAGATAATATCTTCCGTACCGTTCTCAGTCAGCTGTAGGATCAACCTAAGTTGTTTGGCATTTGGCGCTTGCACAAAAATATTTTGCTCAACAAAGTCAACATCGTGTGCCTTGAGCCACTTTTTGGCTTTTCGACAGGACGTGCAACTGGGTGAAGTAAATAATGTGACCGTCATAGGAATTGCCTCCAAACTATGGGAACTAGAGGGATGCTTACCATCAAATCATTTGCTATCTCCACTATAACAAACTCCCTGTTCACTGAAAATGGAATTCACTAAAAGGTCACGAACATCTCAGGCATTCGTCACAATTTGACTGGAAATGACTTTCTTACTTCGGGTAATTTAACTGGAATTCTGCCGGCCGCATCCTGAGCTTGCTGCTTTAAAGCTGTTAAATCACCAACTTGGGGAAGGTGTGTCAGCAGCAATTGACCAACCTTGGCATCCGCTGCCAACTGGCCAGACTCACCAGCCGTCATATGCCATTTGGTACCAACTTTATCATTAAAGAAGTTAGTATCAGTCATCAGCAAATCAGCTGAGCTTGCAAACGGCACCAACTCGGGAATATAAGCCGTATCAGCAGTGAAAACAAGCGTTTCTCCATTATCATTTTCAACTATTCTCATGCCAAATGCTGGAACAGGATGTTTCATCGGTAGAAACGAAATTGTCAGCGGTCCAAGGTGCAAAGTATCGGTGGGCGCATAACCCATTCCCTGTGAAGCATGATCCCAGGTTAAACTGCCAAACATCAATGGGTCTGCTGTGGCACCGTAAATTGGCAGAATTCTTCGATTTGGTCGTTCCTCATGCAGTTGCCAGTAATACTGCAACACGCCAACGTCAGCCACGTGATCATGATGGTAATGGGACAGAATTACTGCATCCAGCTGTAGCGGATCCAAAACCTTCTCTAAACTCAGTAAAGCCCCACTACCGCAATCCATCAACAAATGATACCCATTTGACTCGATTAAATAACTGCTAGTACCCACACCGTTGGCTGGGTACCCGCCATAATATCCTAGAACTGTTATTTTCAATCTATTACGCCCTTTCAAAATTACTATTTTAGATGACGCTAAGCTCAAGTCTAGGCAACGCCTTTAATTACCATTTTAGAGTGGCTAATTGTATAATAATGGTGATAAGTCAGGAGGAATGAATTATGATTACTCGAATAAGCATCACTTATGGTACCAAGCAAGTCTTATCAAAGCTTCAAACCCGTTATCCAGATCGAAAACTGTTATTACTAGATTCTTCAACTTCTGGTGAACAACTTGCATTATTAGACGTCTCAGGACAAGAATCGGTGTTTAGCTCACCCATTCATTATGACATCAAAGGCCACCGTGGGACAACCGACTGGCAGGGATTTATCAATTTTATTTACATTGATAATTTATCCCCTGACGACCAAAAGGTTTTCAACTCGAAAGCTAATCATTTTTTGACCACTGACCCAATGCCCGAAGGAATGCGGTCAATTTATTTTATGAAAGACGAAAAGAATCGTTCCAATAACATTTTATTGACTACTTGGGAAAAATCGGATGACTTCACCTACTGGAAAAAGAATGATTCCTTCACACCTTTTAACTATTTCTTATCCAGCCAGAATAATTATCACGAAGCTAGTTACCATTTTTTCAAACCTGAAGACAAGTAATTCTTACTGTGTTAATCCATACGGTCATCGGCTGTATGGATTATTTACTGTTTTCATAAAAGGAGAATTATCTTGCAAAATAAAGCATCACAAAAATTATCGCCATTTAAAAAACCAACTCAGGAACAGGCAAGCCTAATTAACGATGCACAGAGATTCATCAGTCAACACATTCATGATAAGAC
Source organism: Secundilactobacillus angelensis (assembly GCF_012641075.1). GTDB lineage: Bacteria > Bacillota > Bacilli > Lactobacillales > Lactobacillaceae > Secundilactobacillus > Secundilactobacillus angelensis. Next base: position 57,359 of record NZ_JAAXLJ010000015.1, read on the forward strand.
ACCCGCAGTATACGTCATAACCGGTGATGCGGGTACGGGTAAAAGTGTGGTATTAAGCCAACTCTTCTACCGCCTTCAACAGGCATCTCATGACGAAAAGAATGTTTTATGGCAAACTCAAAACTATTTTATGGTCAATCACCCGGAGCTGTTGAAGGTTTATCGACAGATTGCTGGTGAACTTCCTGGGGTTCTAAAGAAGAGTTTTCAGCGACCGACCTCGCTGATTAATCGCATGCGTAAAGACCACAAGACATTTGATGTGGGCGTGATAGATGAGTCACACCTTCTTCTATCCCAGCCAGACCATTATAATAATTTCTACGGACACAATCAGTTACTGTCGTTGTTAGAACTATGTCATGTTTTAGTAATCGTCTTCGATTCTCATCAAGTATTACGACTAAAAACATACTGGACAGCTGACCGTCTAAAAGAATTGTTATCGCCCTATCCACAAAAATGGGTTCATTTAAATCAACAATTCCGCATGCATGCAGATGACAGTCTCATTCAGTGGATTGATCATTTTACTGGAGACAGGCAACTATTGCCACTACAAGAAAGTTTTCGTTTGCACTATGATTTCCGGGTTTTCTCGGACGCTGAAAAAATGCGACAAACAATCGTCACACAAAACTGCAAAGTTGGCCTATCAAGAATAGTTTCGACTACCGGTTATCCATCTACACTGGATGGTGGTAAGCACTACATCACTGAAGGTAAATTTAAGTTGCCATGGGATCAGTATAATTTCACTGCCACACCATGGGCAGAGATCCCTGAGACAATTAACGAAGTGGGTTCTATTTATACTTGTCAAGGCTTCGATTTAAACTACGTTGGCCTCATCCTGGGACCCCCAGTCACACTTTCAGCTGACGGTAAAAAAATTGAGATTGACACCAGTAAAATTACTGATAGCGAATCTTTCAAACAACGTGATGACATGTCTGACCCACATGAAATATTAGCTGCAAAAGTCCAATTGAACTTGAATGCAATCAACGTGTTAATGAAACGTGGTGTAAAGGGTTTATATCTCTTTGCTCATGATCCTGCTTTACGGCAACGTCTATGCCAGCAATATCAGACAATGTGAACGTCATCAAATTAAATGGTTCTATATAAATCAAAAGAGGACATCCATCAAGCAGGCCTCCTCAGTCTGCATTGACGAATGTCTTTTTAGTTGTTAAACCTCTGATGAAATTAAAAAATCGCCCTTCGGCGATTAACGAAAATGGACGGTCCGTACGAGACTCGAACTCGTGATCTCCTGCGTGACAGGCAGGCGTCCTAACCAGCTAGACCAACGGACCATTCGAATTGCGGGGGCTGGATTTGAACCAACGACCTTCGGGTTATGAGCCCGACGAGCTACCAGACTGCTCCACCCCGCGATAATATAAATGTTATGAAGATGACCCGTACGGGATTCGAACCCATGTTACCGCCGTGAAAGGGCGGTGTCTTAACCACTTGACCAACGGGTCATAGCTTTAAAATATAAAAACCAAACAACGGAGAAAGAGAGATTCGAACTCTCGCGCCGCTTACGCGACCTACACCCTTAGCAGGGGCGCCTCTTCAGCCACTTGAGTATTTCTCCAATGGGCCTAAATGGACTCGAACCATCGACCTCACGCTTATCAGGCGTGCGCTCTAACCAGCTGAGCTATAGGCCCAAAAAGCGGGTAACGAGAATCGAACTCGCGACAACAGCTTGGAAGGCTGTGGTTTTACCACTAAACTATACCCGCATGGATCTTTTGAGCAATGGCGCGGGACGGAATCGAACCGCCGACACACGGAGCTTCAATCCGTTGCTCTACCAACTGAGCTACCGAGCCATATAAACGGTCCGTACGAGACTCGAACTCGTGATCTCCTGCGTGACAGGCAGGCGTCCTAACCAGCTAGACCAACGGACCATACAAATTGCGGGGGCTGGATTTGAACCAACGACCTTCGGGTTATGAGCCCGACGAGCTACCAGACTGCTCCACCCCGCGATAATAAGGAGGATGAGAGATTCGAACTCTCGCGTGGTTTGACCCACCTGACGGTTTTCAAGACCGTTCCCTTCAGCCAGACTTGGGTAATCCTCCATGATGAAACTATAATAATGATCACTAACTAAGGACCAATGGACCTTGTAGGACTCGAACCTACGACCGGACGGTTATGAGCCGTCTGCTCTAACCAACTGAGCTAAAGGTCCGAGTCAAAGATCAAATCGCGGCGGGGGGGATCGAACCCTCGACCTCCCGGGTATGAACCGGACGCTCTAGCCAGCTGAGCTACACCGCGATGGTGTTTAAATAAAACTGTTTGAAGCTTTTTATTTAAATCGGGAAGACAGGATTCGAACCTGCGACCCCCTGGTCCCAAACCAGGTGCTCTACCAAGCTGAGCTACTTCCCGTTAAAATGCACCCAGTAGGAGTCGAACCTACAACCTTCTGATTCGTAGTCAGACACTCTATCCAGTTGCGCTATGGGTGCAAAAGTTATCAAAACAAAAAATGCCGAGGACCGGGATCGAACCGGTACGGTCATCACTGACCGCAGGATTTTAAGTCCTGTGCGTCTGCCAATTCCGCCACCCCGGCGTATATGGCATAAGCGGAAGACGGGATTCGAACCCGCGACCCCCACCATGGCAAGGTGATGTTCTACCACTGAACTACTTCCGCATATTAAGTTGAATGCCGACTAGAAGATTCGAACTTCCGACCCCCTGTTTACAAGACAGGTGCTCTACCAACTGAGCTAAGTCGGCAACACAATAAACATAGTATCAAATCTAACTTTTAATGTCAACATGATAATTGACTCAATGAGCCGTGACAGTCTCGAACTGTCGACCCTCTGATTAAAAGTCAGATGCTCTACCAACTGAGCTAACGGCTCAATGGAGGATACAGGGCTCGAACC